>NZ_JBHVXW010000005.1:0-463055 GCF_042881375.1 Streptomyces sp. NPDC058274 | reverse complement strand
CGTTCGAGTGGCCGGCCCCCCCCCCTTGGGTGGGGGGGGGTGCGCCCAATGACCCGCCCGACGGCGGGCAGGGGGCCGCCGACGCAGTCTCTCGGGTCCACCGTCGACGGGGAAGTTCCGGGCACGTCCCGCGGGACCGCTGCCGGCAAAAGGGCCCGCACAACGCCGCCGCTGGGCGGCCCGCGCATGCCCGGCGCGGAGGAGGCCCGGGGGCATGTCCCGCGGAACCGCCGTGGGCCCGATCACGCCGGTTCTCAGTTCTCGCTGATGAACTTCCGCGCCAGCGCCTCGCCTTGGGTCACGGCGGCGCGGTGGTTCTCGATCGGGGACACGCTGGAGTTCTTGAACACGATGTAGGTGACTCCCGAGTCCGTGCCACCGCCGCGGGGGTCGGAGCGGATACCGAGGCCCTCGGCGGTGGCGTACGACGCCTCGCCGATGAGCTCGCGCGGACCGGTGTCGCCGACGACCGCGTACTGCACCCGGTCCTGGTAGATCACGGCGGCGACGGAGCCGCCCCGGACGCCGTGGTCCCGGTGGTTCCAGATGGGCCCCGCGGACGGCACGACGATGTACGGGAGGGTCTCGGCGTCCAGATGCCGCCCGTCGGACTGCTGAAAGGCCGTCGAGGACGAGAAGAGCGGATCGGTGCGCGCGTTGCAGCGGGCACCGGGCCGTCCGTCGCAGTCGATGTCCATGTCCGCCTTCCAGAAGACGGCGCCCTGCTTTCCGCAGACCGGGATCGTCGCGGGGACCCCGTCGTCGGGGCGATAGCGCCCCTTCGAGACGGGGGCGCAGTCGCGCACCTCGGCCAGCAGTTCACTGGCGAGGACGCTCCCCTCGCGCGCCGCGGGGGCGTGCGAGCGTGGGGCAGCGGTGGCGGTGGCGGTGGGAAGCGTGGTGGGGGCGAGCAGGGCGGCACTGGCCGCGGCCAGCGTCAGCGACTGGACACGCACGATAAAGGACCCTCTCCTGGGGGACATTGACGGACACTCACCACAATCTGCTGCGGGTCGGTGAGTGCGGCCACTGGTGGGGGTCCGGACGGTGCACGAGACGGGTCCGCCGCATGCTCGGCAGGTGCTGGGTTCTCTGGTGGCGTCCGGGCGGCCGAGGGGCCGGGCCCATTCGGCCCGGCCCGCTCGGCCGACCTCGCCGGCGCGGGATCAGCGACGACAGCGGTCCGCGCCGTTGGGCGTGAACTGCCGTGGAGAGAAAGCGAGTTCACGCCGCGTCAGATGTCAGCATACGTAGCTTCCGGCCGAGCGGTCGAACAGCTCGGGCTTTCCGCTCCCTCTTGATGTGACCGCGCCAGTCATGGCATACAGGTACAGACCAATCCCGTCGAGGGAAGGCAGGGCCGTGCGACGCGTACCTCTTCCGGTGATCTGCGGCTCGCTGCTCCTGGTGGCGTCCTGCGGCTGGGGCGCACAGGGCGATGAACAGGGCGGACGGCTGCCCGCGGCTCCCGCGGGAGTCACCGCGGCGGCCGGCAGCGCGACCAGCGTGCACGTCATGTGGAACCTGGCGTCCGGAGACCCCAAGGTCACCGCGTACGAGGTGTATCGCGGCACCACGAAGGTGAAGGACGTGCCCGGTGGCGAGCACATGGTGGACGTCACCCGGCTCGAGCCGTCCACCACCTACGTCTTCACCGTCCGGGCCAAGGACGCGGACGGTGACGCGGGCCCGCCGAGCGAGCAGGTCAGCGCCACGACACCGGCGGCCGTCGCCGCCGACGACCGTGCCCCCACCCGCCCCGGCACGCCGAG
This sequence comes from Streptomyces sp. NPDC058274, assembly GCF_042881375.1. Classification (NCBI taxonomy): domain Bacteria; kingdom Bacillati; phylum Actinomycetota; class Actinomycetes; order Kitasatosporales; family Streptomycetaceae; genus Streptomyces; species Streptomyces sp. NPDC058274. The sequence goes on along the minus strand of NZ_JBHVXW010000005.1, from coordinate 461,283 downwards.
CGGGAAGACGGTCGGCAGCCGGGCGGTGCAGCTGTCCTGGGCGAAGTCGACGGACGACCGGGGCGTCGCCTCGTACGACATCTACCAGGGTACTTCGAAGATCCACAGCGTGGGCGGCGGGCAGACGGCGACCGTGGTGACGGGACTGCGGCCGGGCACGCGCTACTCCTTCACCGTCAAGGCGCGTGACGCGGCCGACAACGTCTCGGCCGCGAGCCGGGCCGTCCCGCTCACCACCGCGCCCGGTTCGGACGACGGCCGGGGCACCGCGCCCACCGCCTTCCGTGCGACGACCCATCGGGCGGACGACGCCTACTACCTCGACCTCTCCTGGGTCCCGCCGGAGACGGACGGGACGGTCACGGAGTACCAGATCCATCTGGACGGGAAGCCGGCGACCTCACTGGTGTGGGGCGACGGCCCGCCGGACGGCAAGGCCACGTACAGCTTCTACATCGGCAAGGACGCCGGGGTGGCACACCGGGTGCGGATCCGCGCGAAGCTGCCGGACGGCACCTGGGGCGGGTTCTCCGCGGAGCGGACGGTGACGACGGGGAGCGAGCGATAGGCGCGGCTTAGGATGGGCCGCGTGACCCATCGGAAACCCAATGCCGCGCCGCTGGATCTCTCCCTGTTGCGCACCTTCCTGGCGGTCCATCGCGCCGGTTCGTTCACGGCGGCCGCCCGGCTGCTCGGGCTCTCGCAGCCGACCGTGACGACCCAGATGCGGCAGCTGGAGGAACAGCTGGGCCGGGAGCTGTTCGAGCGGCAGCCGCGCGGGGTGGCGCCCACGGTGGCGGCCGACGAGCTGGCCGGGCAGGTGGCGGTGCCGCTCGACGCGCTCGCGGCCGTCGCCGACCGCGGCGGACTCGGCGCGGACCGGACCCCCGAGCCGGTACGCGTGGCGGGCCCGGCCGAGCTGCTGTGCACCCGGGCCCTGCCCGCCCTGGCTCCGCTGACGGCCCAGGGCGTACGACTGCGGGTGACCACCGGGCTGACCGACGAACTGCTGGACGGACTGCGGGGCGGCCGCTTCGATCTGGTGATCGCGACGACCCGGCCGCGCGGTCGCACGCTGACGTCCGTGCCGCTGGGCGACGAGGAGTTCGTGCTGGTCGCCGGGCCCGAGTGGGCCCGGCGGATCGGCCCCGGCCGGGTGGCGGCCGAGGGCGCCGCCGCGCTGCACGGGGTGCCGCTGGTGTCGTACGCGGAGGATCTGCCGATCGCGCGCCGCTACTGGCGGCATGTCTTCGGCGTACGGCTGTCGGGACAGGCCGCGATCACGGTGCCCGATCTGCGGGGTGTACTGGCCGCGGTGGCCGCCGGTGCCGGGATCACCGTGCTCCCCCGCTATCTGTGTCTGTCCGAGCTTGCCTCGGGTGCGCTGGTCCCCTTGCTGTCTCCCGAGGATCCGCCGATCAACACCTCGTACCTCAGCTCGCGCCCGGGCGCGCCGGATCATCCGCATGTCTCCCTCGTCCGGGAGCGGCTGCTGCAGGCCGGCCGCACCTGGTGAGCCGGCGGCCGCGGCCGTGACGGACCAGCGGGTCCCGGGGCGCCGCCCAGGGCCGGTCCGAGGCGCTGCGATGCGCCGGCCAAGACCGTGACAGGCCAACGGGCGTCGGCCGGCCGAAGGAATCTTTCACCTGCCCGGTCCCCGCCCGCATGCGGTCCGGGTCGAGGGCGCGTTGGCTCTCGTTTGGGCAGCACGGCCGTTTCCCAATCCTCGGCGGCTCATGGGATGTACCGCCAACCGTGCCGCCGGAGGGCAGTCCTATGCGTACTACTCAGATACTCCTCCGCTCCGGCCTGACGGTGGCCGCCGCCGCCGCGCTTCCGCTCACCCTGGCCGCCGGGTCTGCGGCCGCGTGGGGTTCCGGGATCTCGGTGAGCACCAGCGGATCGTCGGTCACGGTCACCACCAGCGCCTGTCCGGGCAGCAGCGGCAACTTCGGCAACGCCTCGCTGCTCACCAGCAGCCAGGCGAACTTCGCCCAGGGCCGCCAGACGCCGTTGACCGGGACGAGCAACACGCAGTCGGCCAGCTGGTCGGGCGTGAGCTCGGGAACGTACACCGTCATCGTGGTGTGCCAGAACGGGACGACGGCGGGCACCCAGTCCATCGTCGTCTCCGCGCCCACCATCTCCGCGACGGCCTCGCCCTCGCGCGGGGTCATGGGCGGCCTGGGTGGCGCCACGAAGGACTACGGCATGGCCACCGTGGTCGGCGGCGGGGCACTGGTGGCCACCGGCGCCGTGGCCGCGGCCTGGTTCCTGCGCCGCCGCTCGAAGCCGCACCGGCTCTGATCAGCGGGACCGACCCCTCTCAAGCGGGTGGCCGTCCACCGGCTTCGGCCGGCCGGACGGCCTCCTGCTGCTGCGCGGGCGAGTCGCCCCCGAGGTGCGCGAACTCCTCCAGCGCATGGGTCAGCCACTGCGTCCAGAACGTCTCCAGGTCGATGCCCGCCCGCAGGACGAGGTGCTGGAGGCGGTCCTGCGGGGCGTCCTTGCCGGGCGGGAAGTCGCGCTCCTGGATCCGCTCGTAGTCCGCCAACTGCCGCTGATGCAGGTCGAGATGGCGGCGCAGGTCCGCCTCGATGCCGTCGGTGCCGACCACGGCGGAAGCGCGCAGCCGCAGCAGCAGCGTGTCACGCAGCGGCTTCGGGTCCTGCGAGGCGGCCGTCCAGCGGGCCAGCTCCGCGCGGCCCCCGGCCAGGACCTCGTAGCTCTTCTTCTGGCCCCTGGCCGGCTGCTCGCTGGGCAGGGCGCGGATATAGCCCTCCGCCTCCAGTTTTCCCAGCTCGCGATAGATCTGCTGGTGCGTCGCCGACCAGAAGTAGCCGATCGACCGGTCGAACCGCCGGGTCAGCTCGAGGCCCGACGACGGCTTCTCGAGCAGGGCGGTGAGGATCGCGTGCGGCAGTGACATGGAGTCATCCTAGGGACGCCCCCGGGACCCGGTCCCGGGGGACGACGGTCCGGCTACAGCGCCGCCGCCAGCTCGGTGCCCTGCTTGATGGCGCGTTTGGCGTCCAGTTCGGCGGCCACGTCGGCGCCGCCGATGAGGTGCACGCTGCGGCCCGCGGCGCTCAGCTCCTCGTACAGGTCGCGGCGCGGCTCCTGTCCGGTGCAGAGCACGATCGTGTCGACCTCCAGGATCCGGCTCTCCCCCTCGACCGTGACGTGCAGCCCCGCGTCGTCGATCCGGTCGTAGCGGACACCCGGAACCATGGTGACGCCCCGGTGCTTGAGCTCCGTGCGGTGGATCCAGCCCGTGGTCTTGCCGAGCCCGCCGCCCACCTTGGACGGCTTGCGCTGCAGGAGGTGGACGGTGCGCGGCGGGGCGGGCCGCTCGGGCGCGGCGAGGCCGCCGGGGGTCCGGTAGTCCATGTCGACGCCCCAGTTCCGGAAGTACGTCGCCGGGTCCTCGCTCGCCTTGTCGCCGGCGTCGGTCAGGTACTCGGCGACGTCGAAGCCGATGCCGCCGGCGCCGAGGATCGCGACGCGGTCGCCGACGGGGGCGCCACCCCGCAGGACGTCGAGGTAGCCGACGACGCTGGGGTGGTCGACGCCGGGTATCTCGGGGGTGCGCGGGCTGACACCGGTGGCGACGACGACCTCGTCGTGGCCGTCCAGTCCGCCCGCGGTGACGCGGGTGTTCAACCGCACGTCCACGCCGTGCAGTTCGAGCTGCGTACGGAAGTAGCGGATCGTCTCGTCGAACTCCTGCTTGCCGGGGACCTTGCGGGCCACGTTGAGCTGGCCGCCGATCTCGGGAGCGGCGTCGTAGAGCGTGACGTCGTGGCCGCGCTCGGCCGCGGAGACCGCGCAGGCCAGTCCGGCGGGGCCGGCGCCCACCACGGCGACGCGCTTGCGCAGCCGGGTCGGCGCGAGGACCAGCTCCGTCTCGTGGCAGGCACGCGGGTTGACCAGACAGGAGGTGATCTTGCCGCTGAAGGTGTGGTCGAGGCAGGCCTGGTTGCAGCCGATGCAGGTGTTGATGGCCTCGGGCCGCCCGGCCTCGGCCTTGGCGACGAAGTCGGGGTCGGCGAGCATCGGGCGGGCCAGCGACACCATGTCGGCGTGGCCCTCGGCGAGCAACTGCTCGGCGATCTCAGGGGTGTTGATGCGGTTGGTGGTCACCAGCGGGACGGCTACGGCGCCCATGACCTTCTTGGTCACCCAGGCGTACGCCCCGCGCGGCACCGAGGTGGCGATCGTGGGGATGCGCGCCTCGTGCCAGCCGATGCCGGTGTTGATGATCGTCGCGCCGGCGGCTTCCACGGCCTTGGCCAGCGTGATGACCTCGTCCAGCGAGGAGCCGCCGGGCACCAGGTCCAGCATGGAGAGCCGGTAGATGATGATGAAGTCCTCGCCGACCGCCTCCCGTACGCGCCGGACGATCTCCACCGGAAAGCGCATCCGGTTCTCGTACGAGCCGCCCCAGCGGTCGTCGCGCCGGTTGGTCCGCGCGGCGATGAACTCGTTGATCAGATAGCCCTCGGAGCCCATGATCTCCACGCCGTCGTAGCCGGCCCGCCGGGCGAGGCGGGCGGCGCGCGCGTAGTCGTCGATGGTCCGCTCGACCTCGGCGTCGGTGAGCGCGTGCGGCGGGAAGGGGCTGATCGGGGCCTGGAGGGCGCTGGGGGCGACCAGGTCCTGGTGGTAGGCGTACCGGCCGAAATGGAGGATCTGCATGGCGATCCGCCCGCCCTCGCGGTGCACCGCGGCGGTGACCTCCGCGTGCTGCTCGGCCTCCGCCTCGGTGGTCAGCTTGGCGCCGCCCTCGTAGGGCCGCCCCACCTCGTTGGGCGCGATCCCGCCGGTGACGATGAGGCCGACGCCGCCGCGCGCGCGGGTGGCGTAGAACTCCGCCATGCGCTCGAAGCCGCGCTCGGCCTCCTCCAGGCCCACGTGCATGGAGCCCATGAGGACACGGTTGGGCAGGGTGGTGAAGCCCAGGTCGAGCGGGTTCAACAGGTGCGGGTAACGGCTCATCGGCCCCTCCGTGGCGGTGTCGTACGTCTGTTGTAGACGACCGCGCCGACGTTGTGCAACTAGTTGCACAACCGGAGGGACCGAGCTCACACCGTCGGCCGGGAGCGGATCAGCCGAGGGGCCTGACGCCGATCACGACATGGGCGTATCTCTCCTCGGAGACCGCGAGCCGGGCGAGCAGGCCGGCGCGGGCGAAGGCCTCCTCGGCGGACGGCGCCTGGAGCCCGCTCGTCTCGACGAGCAGAAAGCCGCCGGGGGCGAGCCAGCGGGGCGCCTCGGCGGCGACGCGGCGCAGGACATCGAGCCCGTCCGCGCCGCCGTCGAGAGCGACCAGCGGTTCGTGGTCGCGGGCCTCCGCGGGCAGCAGGCCGACCTCGCCGGTGGGGACGTACGGAACGTTGGCGGCCAGGATGTCGACCCGGCCGAGCAGGGTGGCGGGCAGTGCCGCGAAGAGGTCGCCCTCGTGGACGTGCCCGCCGAACGGGGCGACATTGCGGCGGGCGCAGCGCACCGCGGCGGGGTCGATGTCGGCGGCGTGCAGTTCGGCTCCGCCGAGGGACGCGGCCAGGGCCGCGCCCACCGCCCCCGAGCCGCAGCACAGGTCCACGACGACGGTCGCCTCGCGCGCGTGGGCGACAGCCTGCTCGACGAGGAACTCGGTGCGGCGGCGGGGTACGAAGACACCCGGATCGACGGTGACGCGCAGACCGTGGAACTCGGCCCAGCCGACGACGTGTTCCAGGGGGAGGCCCGCGACGCGCCGGTCGACCATGGCGGCCGCCTCGTCCGGGGTGCGGGCGGTGGAGAGGATCAACTCCGCCTCGTCCTCGGCGAAGACACAGCCTGCGGAGCGGAGCGCGGCAACTACGGAAGCGGGAGAGAGAGGTGGCATGGAAGCCGAGAGCCTTTCGAGAAACCGAAGGGCGCTCTCGCGGACGCCTACTGGCAGTGATCCGCGCTGCCTTGAGGTGAGAGCACCCGGCCTGACACAGCGGTAATGGGTCCCACCTCCTCGGCAAGTCCTCGACTGGGGCGGTCCACAGTCGGGACCGCCACTTTACAGGAACGATCAGACGGCGACCGTCTCCTCCAGCTCCTCCTCGGCGCCCTCGGCCTCGACGGCGCGCACTTGGGTGGCCGGCTCCTGCGGTACGACGGCCTCGGCACCCCGGGCCCGCTTCCGCTCGACACCACCGGCGACGGCGGTCACCAGCAGGCCGACGGCGAGCCAGCCAACGAGCCTGGCCACGTTGCCGGAGAGTCCGTCACGGCCGAAGTAGAGGAGGCTGCGGACACCCTCGACGAATCCCGCACCGTTCCAGAAAGCGTGCAGGGTGCCGAAGAAGCCGCCCTGGAGCTCGGGCCGGAAGAGGCCCCCGGAGCTCGTGAAGTTGAGCATCACGAAGAGCACCATCATGGCGAGGGTGGTCCAGCGCTTGAGGAAGGTGTGGAGTCCGACGCCGATGAAGAGGATCCCGGCGGAGTAGAGCCAGCTCATCCCCCACACGGCCGCGAGGTCGTGGTGCGCGAGATGGAAGACGGGTCCGGCGAGCAGTGCGCCGATGACGCTCACGACGCCGGAGACACCGAGGGCCAGCAGGGCCCGTATCCGCATGGACAGGGCGCCGCCCGCGGCGCCGAGTGCGGCGACGGACGCGTAGGAGCCGATGCTCAGCGCGATGAGCAGGAAGAACAGGCCCTGGCCCGTGGGATCGTCGGACACCGTCGGGGTCACGTCGGTGACCTTCAGCGGTTCGCCCTGCTGGGCCGCGACGGGCGTGAACACCTTCTCGACGGCGGTGGCGCCCATGTCGGACGCGGCGGTGGCGACGAGGAGTTCCGGCGCCTTGGCAGCCGGCACGTAAGCGCCCGTGATGTCACGGGACTTGAGGAGGTCGACGGCCTCCGGGCGGCTCGTCACGGTCCGGACGTCGAGCTGGTCCCCGGCCTTGTCCTTGACCGTCTGGGCGAAGACCTTCGTCTCGGCCCCGGAGCCCACGACGGCCACGGGAAGGTGGTGCGGCTCGGGCGTGACGAAGGCGCCCATGTAGGCGAGCCCCATGCCGACGCACATCAGCAGCGGGGTGATCAGGTGCGTGAGCACATGACGCAGGGCCGGGGAGCGCAGGCCGGTGACCACGGATCCTCCTTTGGTTGGCATACACAACTCACTATCAAGTTGTACTATACAACCAGGAGAGCCGAGGAGGTGTTCCGTGACCGCAGCCGAGAGGTCCGGTGAGACCGTTGTCACTGATCAGGGCCCAAGTGGGCGGAGTGCCACCGCCACGGACGCCCCGGCGGGCGGCGCCGACCGGGACGGCGCGCCGGCCATGACCGGCGACGTGGCGGTCGAGACCATCCAGCGGGAGATGACGACGTTCGCCCGGCGCGCCCGGGCCACGGCGGGGCGGATGCACCCCGAGCTCTCGCTCGTCTCGTACACGCTGCTGGGGCATCTGGAGGAGCGCGGCGGCTGCCGGTCCACCGACCTCGCCGCGCACTACGCGCTGGACAAGTCCACGGTGAGCCGGCAGGTGGCGGCCCTGGAGCGCGCCGGGCTCATCGAACGGCGGCTCGACTCCGAGGACCATCGGGTGCAGGTGCTGCAGCTGACCGAGGCCGGCACGCGGATCCTCGCCCAGGTGACCGAGAGCCGCCGGTTCGCGTTCCGCGAGCGGCTCGCGGGCTGGCCCGAAGAGGACCTGGCCCGGTTCGCCGGCTACCTGCTGCGCTACAACGCGGCGGCGTCCGACAGCTGAGCGTGGGCGGTGCCCGGCGGCTGGTCAGGGGCAGTGTCCGACGGCTGATCGCAGGCGGCGTCCGACGGTTGATCAGGGCGGTGTACGACGGTCGATACGGGCGGCGGCTCGGGCAGGCCGGGTGCCGCCGACGCGCGTCAGGTCAGCAGTTCCGGCACCCGCGCCGCCATGAAACGGGTGGTGCGCCGCAGCCGGAATCCCAGGGCCTCGTAGAGCCGGATGGCATCGGTGTTCCCGGCGCCGGTGTGCAGGAAGGGGGTCTCGCCGCGTTCCCGGATGCCGTGGGCGACCGCCAGGATCAGCCGGGTGGCCAGCCCCTCGCCCCGGAAGTCCGGGTCGGTGCAGACCGCGCTGATCTCGGTCCAGCCCGGCGGGTGCAGCCGCTCCCCCGCCATCGCGACGAGGGCGCCGCCCCGGCGGATCCCCAGATACGTGCCGAGCTCCACGGTGCGCGGCAGGAAGGGGCCGGGCCTGGTCCGCTCGACCAGGTCCAGCATCTCCGGTACGTCGGCGGGGCCCAGCAGCACGGCCTCCGCGTCCGGCGCCGCGGGGATCCCGTCGTCGACGAGCTGTACTCCCTCCAGGCTGAACGTCACCTCCCACCCCTCCGGAGGCTGCCCGCGGAAGCCGGCCAGCGGCGCCTCCCCGCCGGGACCCACCAGCATGGCCAGGTCGGCCCAGTCGTCCGCGTCGGGCTCGTCCGGAAGGGCCAGCCAGGGCGACACGTCGACGGGGTAGCGCAGCACCCGGCCCCGGCGCTCGGCGAAGAGAGCGTGCGGGCCGGTGAGCGAGGCGAGGGCCGGGTTGTCGAGCACATGGCGTTCGGGGCTGCCGAGGTGCCCTTCGGGGGTGTTGAGGTGCCCTTCGGGTTGGCTGTCGTGCTGTTCGGGGCTGCTGTCCTGGCGTCCGGGGCTGCTGACCTGCCGTCCGGGGCTGCCGAGGTGCCCTTCGGGAGTGCTGACCCGCCGTTCAGGGCTGCTGACGTGCCCTTCGGGAGTGCCGGCCTGCTGCCCCGGGCCCGTGGCGTGTCGCGCCGCGTTCGTCAGGGGTCGTCCCGCGCTCGTGGTGAGTGATCCCGCGGAGCCCGCCGCGAGTGGGCCGGTGTTCGTCCCGCTCGCGTCGGGCCTCGTCTCCGTGCTCATTCGGCGGCCCCGGCCCCGGCTCCGACCTCGATCACGATCTTGCCGCGTGCGTGGCCGTCCTCGACCTCGCGCAGTGCCTCCCCGGCGCGGTCGAGGGGGAAGGTCCCGGTGACGAACGGCCGCAGCCGGCCGTCGACCACGAGCCGCGCCACCTCGTCGAGCACCGCGGCCGTGCGGGCTCGCTCGACGGGCAGTCCGCCGAGCCGCGCGACCGTCTCCCGGTCGGCTCCGGTGATCAGCTTCGACCGGTCGGTCAGCAGCGTCGCCGCGGCTTCAAGCACCTCACCGCCGACGAGGTCGAAGACCGCGTCGACACCGTCCGGAGCGGCCGCCCGTACCCGCTCGGCCAGGTCCGGCCCCGACGGGACGTGCACGGCGCCGAGCGATTCGACGAAGTCCTTCTTGCCGTCGCTCGCGACGCCGACGACGCGCAGCCCCAAGGAGTGGGCGATCTGCGTGGCCGCGACGCCGACACCGCCGCCGGCGCCCGTGATGAGCAGCGTCGCGCCGGACGGCAGATCCAGCTGCCGTACGCCGTCGTAGGCGGTCGCGGCCGCTACGGGGAGCGTGGCGGCGTCCGTGAAGGACAGTTCGGCCGGCTTGTGCGCGGTCACCGTCACCGGCAGCAGGGTGTACTCGGCGTATCCGCCGGCCACCGGGTTGCCGAAGACCTCGTCGCCGGCCGCGAAGCCGGTCACGTCGGCGCCGGCCTCCTCGACGACACCGGAGACCTCGTTGCCGAAGACCGACGGCAGTTCGGGCGCGGGTCCGCCGGGGCGGCGGTAGCCGGTGCGCTGCTTCCAGTCGACGGGATTCACACCCGCCGCGCGCACCGCGACCAGGACCTGGCCGGGGCCGGGACGCGGACGGTCCCGCTCGACGAGGGCCTCCGTCTCCGGGCCACCGTGCTGGGTGAAGACGTACGCCTTGGGCATGGCTGCCTCACTCTCTCCTCGCTGTCACCGGTCACCGGGGCACCGGCGTCTGCACTGGCGGAAAGGAAGATCACGGCGTCGCTATTCCCGGGGCGGGCGAGTGTTCATACGGCCGCAATGATCGAGGTCATCGGCCCCCGAAGCGCCGGGTGGGGCGCCGGGTAGGTGCGGGCTGCGCGTACGGTTGAATGCGTACGCACAGAGCGCGTGAGTGCCTCCGCACAGAGCGCGCGGGCGTCGGCCCACGGACGGCACGGCCCCGCGCGCACGGACGGCGGCACGCGCGTCCGCCCAGGTCCACGCACTGATCACCACCGATCCCGGCGGGCCGTCGAGGGACGGCCTGGAGGCACCACCCGCATGAACGTCACCCGAGGCTTCTCCGGGCGCGCCCGCGTCCAGAACACCGGGCTGCCGCCCGGTCAGTACGACTCGGGCGACGACTGGCCCGTCCTGTCCGCCGAGGTCACGCCCCACCTGGCGCCCGCCGACTGGACCTTCCGGATCGACGGTCTGGTCGCCCGGCCGCGCACCTGGGACTGGGACGAGGCCCGCGCCCTGCCGCCGTCGGCCTACGAGGGCGACATCCACTGCGTGACGAGCTGGTCGAAGTTCGGGGTGCGCTTCGGCGGTGTGTCCCTGGACGCCTTCCTGGAGGCCGTGCGTCCGGACGCGACGGCCACCCACGCCGTCGCCTACTCGCACACCGGGTACACGACGAACCTGCCACTGGCCGACCTCACCGGCGGACGCGCCTGGATCGTGTGGGAGTACGACGGGAAGCCGCTTCCGGCCGAACACGGCGGCCCGGCACGGCTGGTCGTACCGCACCTGTACTTCTGGAAGAGCGCCAAGTGGATCGCGGGGATCCGGCTCCTGGACCACGACGAGCCCGGCTTCTGGGAGCAGAACGGCTATCACGCGCGGGGCAATCCGTGGGAAGAGCAGCGGTACTCCGGTGACTGAGACCGCCGCACCCCCGACCGCCGGGGCGTCCCAGCCCCATGACCGAGACCTGCGGACCGCGATGACCGAGACCTTCGTACCCCCGACCCGGTTCGCCGTGCCCGGGCGGATCTCCGTGAGCGCCCAGGCCGCGGCGCACTGGCAGACGGCCACGCTCACCGAGGTCCGCCGCGAGACCCCGCACGCGTCGACGTTCCGTTTCGCGGTGCCCGGCTGGGCGGGTCATCTCCCGGGACAGCATCTGATGCTGCGGCTGACCGCCGGCGACGGCTACGCGGCCCAGCGCCACTACTCGCTCGCCTCACCGCCGGACGACACCGGGCACATCGAGCTCACCCTCGACCATGTCGACGACGGCGAGGTCTCCGGCTGGTTTCACACGGTGGCCGAGCCGGGCGACGAGGTCGAGGTGCGCGGACCGCTCAGCGGCTTCTTCGCCTGGCCCGGCGACCGGCCCGCCCTGCTGATCGGCGCCGGCTCCGGGGTGGTCCCGCTGATGTCGATGGTGCGCCACCACCGCGCCCGTGCCCTGGCGGTCCCGCTGCGGCTGCTCGTCTCCGCCCGGCGCCCCGAAGAGCTCATCTACGCACGGGAGTACGGCGAGGAGACCACGCCCGTCTTCACGCGCAGCGGGCCGCCGGGTGTGCCGGTGGGCCGTCTGTCGGCGGCCCATGTGGCGCCGCTCCTGGCCGAGTCTCCGCAGGGCGGGTGGGAGGCCTATGTGTGCGGTTCCAACGGGTTCGCTGAGCATGCCTCGCGGCTGCTCGTCGAGGCAGGCCAGCCGGTGCACCGCATCCGTATCGAGCGCTTCGGCTGACAGTCAGCAGATCAGGGAAGCGGGCCCTGGCTGGCGGGCTTGGGTGGCGGAGATGAGCCCGGCCGGCGAGCCCCGCGCATGCCTGTGGTGGATGCGTGCCAAGCGCCTCGGCCCGGCCCCGCGGTCCCCTGAGTCGCGCGGATCCGGTGCGGTGTCACCGCCCGTCCGCGTCCTGCTCAGGTGCTCAGGAGTGCGGCACCACGGCCACCGGGCACGTGGCGTGGTGGATCAGCGCGTGGGCGGCCCGGCCCAGACCCGTCGCTTTCGCGCGGCGGCCGACGACCAGCAGCCCGGCCCTGGTGGACGCCTTCAGGAGATGGTGGCCCGGGTGCCCGTACACCACGTGCTCGGTGACCGTGAGCTCCGGGAACTTGTGGCGCCAGGGCTGCAGAGTGTGCGTCAGCACCCGCAATGAGCCGTCCTCCTTCTCGGCCACGTCGCCGGGAACGGCAACTCCGGGCGCGTAGCCGCGCGGCGGCGGCACCGTCCAGGTGTGCACGACATGCAGCGGCGCCGAGCGGGTGGCAGCCGTTTCGAAGGCGTAGGCGAGGAGTTCGTCGGCGGGACGGTCCAGATCGAGCCCGAGGACCACGGGCAGATACGGGGTCCGGCCCGGCGGGGTGCCGTCGACCGCGGGCATCCGCTCGTCCTCGGGGAGTTCACCCGCGCGGACGAGCACGACCGGCCGCTCGGCCGCCGCGGTGACGGCGAGCGCGACCGAGCCGACGAGGAAGCCCGCGAACCCGGTGAGCCCACGGGAGCCGAGGACCGTCAGCTCCGCCTCCGCGGCCGCCGCGAGCAGCGCCGGGATCGCGGGCGTATCGGTGCGGCGGGCGATGATGTCCAGGCGCGGGTGTGCGTACGACAGTTGGATGGCGGCCCGGTCGAGCGGGGCGCGGGCCGGGAGGTCGACGTCGGGGAGCGGGGCGGGCGCGGCCGGATCGGTGCCCGCGTGCAGCAGCCGCAGCGGTAAGCGGCGGCGCTCGGCCTCGCGGGCGGCCCAGTCGGCCGCGTCCAGACCGGCCCGCGAGCCGTCGACGCCTGCGGTGATGGTGCGCGTGCTCATGGGTCCTGCCTTTCGGGAACGCTACGGCTCCTGCACTCGGGGAGTTCGGCACTCAGCGGGCCCGGACCGCCGCCTCCGGGAACGCGACGACGCGCTCACGTGTCAGGCAGTCGGCGTGCTCCCGCGCGCGGGCCGCCGCCCGCCGGTCCGACTCCGTTGTGTTACGCGGGTTCCACAGAGAGCGCGGATCAGTCGCTCCGCGCGGGAACCGGGGCCGGTTCGCCGCGGGCAGGCGCGGTCGTCGGCTCCCCGAAGATCCGCACGGCCGGCCCGGCATCCAGGCGACTGATGCAATCAGTGGCGTGGTCCGGCAGCCGGTGATCAACGCCGCGCCGGCGACTCCGAGTTGGGCCGGGCTCCCCTACACGGGATTCTGCACGCGGCGCGCGATGCGGGCGTGCTCCCGCAGTACGTCCGACAGCGCGGACAGGACCGGTTCACCGCTCTCCACCAGGACCCGTCCGCCGACGACGGTGGTCCAGGCACGGGCGGGCCCGCAACGCAGCCAGGCCTCGACCGGGTCGCTCAGCGCTCCGGCCAGCGCCACTTCGTGCAGGTCCCAGACGACGAGGTCGGCACAGGCGCCGGGTCGCAGATGGCCCAGTTCGTCGGCGCGGCCCAGACAGCGGGCCGAGCCCCGGGTGGCGATGTCGAGTGCGTCGCGGGCGGTCATCGCGCCGGGCCCGCCCCGGTAGCGGCCCAGCAGCAGGGCCCCGCGCGTCTCCATCCACAGCGAGGCGTGGTCGGTCGAGGCCGAGCCGTCACAGCCGATGCCGACGGGCAGCCCGAGTTCGCGCATCTCCCGGACGCGGGCCGTGCCACCGCCGATGAGCATGTTCGAGCTCGGGCAGTGGGCCACCCCGACGCCCGCCTCGGCCAGGCGCCGCAGTTCGGCGTCGTTCGGATAGATGCAGTGGGCGACCCAGGTGCGGTCGCTCATCCAGCCGGTGTCCTCGAAGTACTCGACGGGCCGGCAGCCGTACGTCTCCAGACAGTAGGTGTCCTCGTCCCGGTCCTCGGCGAGATGGGTGTGGAGGCGTACGTCGTGACGCTCGGCGAGTTCCGCGGTCGCCGTCATCAGCTCCTTGGTCACCGAGAACGGCGAGCAGGGCGCGAGGGCGACCCTGACCAGCGCGCCCGGCCCGGGGTCGTGGTGGGCCCGGATCAGCCGCTCGCTGTCGACCAGCACTTCCTCGTCGGTCTGGGTGACGCTCCTCGGCGGCAGTCCCCCGTCCTCCACGGAGCGGGTCATGGAGCCGCGGGTGGCGTGGAAACGGAACCCGATGTCCCGGGCGGCACGGATCTCGGCGTCCACGAGTCCGGGCCGGGGGTGGACGTACAGATGGTCGGAGGACGTGGTGCACCCGCCCATCAGGAGCTCGGCCATGCCGACGTACGCGGACACGTAGGCGGCCTCCTCGTCGAGCGCGGCCCACAGCGGGTAGAGCGTGGTGAGCCAGTCGAAGAGGGAGCCATTGACCGCCGGCGCGTAGGAGCGGGTGAGGTTCTGGTAGATGTGGTGGTGGGTGTTGATCAGGCCCGGGGTGACCAGGCGGCCCGTGGCGGAGACGGTCCGGCGGGCCTCGGGCTCGCTGCCCGGTTCACCGACGGCGGCGACCCGGCCGGCTTCGAGGGCCACCCAGCCACCGGGGATCTCGCGTTCCCCGTCCACGACGAGCAGTTGGGCGTTCTTCACCAGGAGGTCCACGGCGTCATGCTAGAAGCCGAGGGGCACCGGTCTCGTGGAAACGCTCCCGGTGCCGTCGTCCCGGGGCCCTGGCGGCCCTCCGGCAACGACCGTACGGTGTGATCATCTGCACCTCGATGTCAAAGGTGGTCCTTCATGGCCCTGTTCGACCTCCCCCTCGATGAGCTCCGCGGCTACCGCAGTGTCTCCGCCGAGCCCGAGGGCTTCGACGCCTTCTGGGCCAAGACCCTCCACCAGGCGCGCGAACACGAGCTGGGCGCCCGCTTCGAACCGGTCGAGACGCAGCTGAGGAACGTCGAGGTGTTCGACGTGACGTTCGCCGGTTTCGGCGGCCACCCCGTCAAGGGGTGGCTGACCCTGCCGGCCGGGACAGAGGCGCCGATCGCCACGGTCGTCGAATTCGTGGGGTACGGCGGCGGACGGGGTCTGCCGCACACGCATCTGCTGTGGGCGTCGGCGGGCTACGCGCACTTCGTGATGGACACCCGCGGGCAGGCGAGCGCCTGGGGTGGGGGCGACACCCCGGACCCGGTGGGCAGCGCGCCCGCGTACCCCGGCTTCATGACCCGTGGGATCGAGGACCCGGAGAGCTACTACTACCGGCGGGTGTACACGGACGCTGTCCGCGCCGTGGAGGCGGCCCGTGCCCACCCGCTGACCGACGCGGACCGCACGGCCGTCGTCGGCGCGAGCCAGGGCGGCGGCCTCAGCATCGCCGTGGGCGGTCTGGTCCCCGATCTCGCGGCGGTCGCGCCGGACGTGCCGTTCCTGTGCGACTTCCCGCGCGGGACGACGCTCACGGACCGCGACCCGTACCGGGAGATCGGCCACTACCTGAAGACGCACCGCGGGCGCACCGAGCGGGTGATGCGCACGCTGTCGTACTTCGACGGGGTGCACTTCGCCGCGCGCGGCCGGGCGCCCGCGCTGTTCTCGGCGGGCCTGGAGGACCAGACCTGCCCGCCCTCGACCGTCTTCGCCGCCTTCAACGCGTGGGCGCACGAGGACAAGACGATCGAGGTGTACGACTTCAACGACCATGAGGGCGGTGGCCCGTACCAGGAGGCGGTCAAGCTGAGCTGGCTGCCCGCGTATCTCTGAAAGGCCGTCAGAACGCCTTCGGAACAGAGGTGTTCAGCCCGCCGAGCCCCGCGGTACGACCGTGGCCAGGACGGCGGGCAGGGGGTACCAGTCCGCGGAGACGACGCTGGCGTGCTGCCGGGCAAGCAAGTTGACGCGGTCCAGGGCCTGGGCCGGGGTGGGGTTGGTGCCGTCGATCGCCGGGGCCACGTTCTGGGCGTCGGTCATGACGACCAGGTAGTGCCGGTCGTCGTACCAGGCGGGGTCGATCGTGCCGTTGGTGTAGGTGGCGGCGTCGCCGTCGAAGATGACGAACCAGGGGCGGATCGTCGTGTCCGCGTAGCGCGTGCGCGGGTCGCCCGCCGCCGCGCCGTGCACAGCGGGGAAGGCCGAGGCCTCCCGCAGGCGTCCGGCGGCGGCCAGGTCGCGCAGATGCGTGGCGTACTCGCGGTCCGTCCACAGCGAGTCCGCGGGGTTGCCCTCCTCGACGGTGCCGGGAATCAGCTCGACGACGAACTTTCCGGCCAGCGAGGCGCGCGCGGGCCAGCCGTCGGCGCGTACGGCCGAGTCCAGGTCGGTGTGGGAGCCGACGACGTCGGCGGGGCGCAGCAGGGCGTCGCCGAGCTTCGAGGTGAGCAGGGCGTCCAACTGGGCGGGGCCACGGCCGAGGTTGGCCGCGAATCCGTCCTTCATCTCGACCTTCAGCTGGATCGGCCGGTGGCCCGGGTGGGCGTCGTGCCAGGCCTTGAGGTCGGCGAGGCAGCCGCCGAGGTCACGGTTGCGCGACTTGGTGCGCAGCTCGGCCGCGTTGGCCGCGTTCGCGCAGTTGTTGTCGTTGCCGAGGGGGTTGCTGTGCGAGACGCGCCAGGAGGCGCCGAACACATTGGTCCACACGTCGAGTTCGAGCATGCCCGCGCCGGAGTCCAACGCGTCGGCGAAGTACGGGTACTTGGCCTTCTCGTAGGCGTTGTGGACGCCCACCCAAGTGCCGGCCGAGTAGCTCGGGTCCGCGGCGGTCGCCCGGGGGCCCGTGGCGACCGCGAGCACTCCCGCCGTCGCCACCGCCAGTCCGGTACGCGCCAACGCCGTCATATGTCTGTGCATGTCCCCTGCCTCCTGCGCCCTCGGCGGTCAACCGACGTGCAGCGTAGGGGCGTTGGGTGACATGCGGAAGATCGTGCGGTGAAGCGACGGAGCACGGACGTGTTCCAAGGCTTCCCTCCGGACGGATGGGTTCCCGCGGGTTCCCTCCAGTCCGACCAGTCGGTACGTTCGGGTCGGCCGGCGCGCCGCCCGCGCTCCGGTGTCCCGACGGACGACGGAGGTCCCATGTCCGCACACGCGCCGCACGTTCAAGGCCACTGCGACACACGCTTCTCGGCGGTCCGGATGGCCTTCGAGGAGAACTTCCGCGACCGCCAGGAGCTCGGCGCCGCGGTGACCGTCGTGCACGACGGCGAGCCGGTGGTGGACCTGTGGGGCGGCTGGGCCGACGCGGCCCGCACGCGGCCCTGGGAGCGCGAGACGCTGGTGAACGTGTGGTCGACGTCGAAGGGACCGACGGCGCTCTGCGCGCACATCCTGGCCGACCGTGGGCTCCTGGACTTCGACGCCCCGGTCGCCGCGTACTGGCCGGAGTTCGCGGCGGCGGGCAAGGAGTCGGTCCTGGTGCGGCATCTGCTGTCGCACCGGGCGGGTCTGTCCGGGCTGCGCGAGCCGCACACCCTGGCGCAGCTCTGCGACTGGGAGCTGACCGTCGGGCGGCTCGCCGCGCAGGAGCCGTGGTGGGAGCCGGGGAGCCGGTCCGGCTATCACGCGCTGACGTACGGTTTCCTGGTCGGCGAGGTGGTGCGCCGCGTCTCGGGGCTGCTGCCGGGCGCGTTCCTGGAGCGGGAGGTGACCGGGCCGCTCGGCATCGACTTCACGATCGGGCTGCCGGAGAAGGAGGCGGTCCGGGCGGCCGAGCTGGTGCATCCGCCGGCCTCGACGACCGGCGAACGGGCAGCGGTGTTCGCCCAGTTGACGCCCGCGGCCCTGGCCGCGCTCACCAATCCGCTCGTCGGCGCCGCCGAGGCCAACACCGCGCAGTGGCGGGCCGCGGAGATCCCGGCCGCGAACGGCCACGGCACGGCACGCGCGATCGCCGCCCTGTACGGGATCTTCGCGCGGCACGGGAGGCACGGCTCTCAGCAGGTGCTCTCCCCCGGGGCCGCCGAGCGGGTGCGCGAGGGACAGGGCCGCTGCCGTGACCTGGTGCTGGGCGCCGGCTTCGCGCACGAGACGGAGATCGGGCTCGGATTGTGGCTCAGCGGACCCAACGGCTCGTACGGGCCCAACCCGATGGCTTTCGGACATGACGGTTTCGGTGGCTCCTGCGGCCTCGCCGACCCGGAGGCGGGTGTCTCCCTCGGATACGTCATGAACCGCATGGGCCCGCACATCGCCGACGACCCAAGGAAGACGGCACTCGTCGACGCCCTGTACAGCGCGCTCTGAACAGAGTCGCGCCGCAGGACGGGCGCGGGCTGAAATCGGCCGAACTCCGCGGCAGCTCTTCCCTAGTGGTTTAGACCAATGTTAGATGTGGTCGCGCAATGAGCCCGCACGGCTACGCCTTGTCACCAACAGGAGGCGCGGACATGGCCCGCACCACCCCCGCACCCGAACACGAGCCCCGCTACTGGCACATCGCCACCCAACTGCTGGGCGAACTCAAGGAAGGGATCATTCCGCCCGGCGCGCGCCTGCCGGGCGAACGGCAGCTGGCCGCACGCTTCGACGTGAGCCGCGAGACCGTCCGCCAGGCGCTGCAGATGCTGCGCCGCAGCGGCCTGGTCGCCACGGACAAGCGCGGCAGCCACGCGACACTGCCCGGGACCGCGGCCGAGCACATCCCCTCGCTCGACTTCCCCGTCGGGGCGCACACCACCGAGCCCTGTGCCATGCACCGGACCAGCGTGACCTGGGAGACTCCCCCGCCCGAGCACGCCGAGGCGCTCGGGCTCTCCCCCCAGCGGCCGACACTGGTCCACCGCTACGAGTCGGCCACGGCGGACGGGACCGGGCTGCGTACGGCCGTGACGTCCTTCTCCGCCGTCGCCGTGGCCGAGGTCGAGGAGCTGGCCCGCTATCGCGACCGGGCCGACGGCGAGGCCTCGGCCCAGCTGGGGCGTGCGTACGACTGGATGCGCAAGGCCGGACTGACCCTGCACCACCGGGACTCCATCACCCAGCTCCCCCGCTCGGTGCGGGTGACCCGGCAGGTGCGCGACCAGTACGACCGGCCGCTGGAGATCACGGACCTCGTGGTGGACGCCCAACAGGATGCCCTGGTCTACGAGTTCACGCTGCCTGCGGCGGTGTAGCCGTGCTTACGTGGTCACGCGACCGACGGCCGGGGCGGGCATCAGGAGCCGACCGCAACCCCGGAGGCGGTGTCCGTGCCGTCCGGGGGCCGGCGATCCAGGACGACGCGGGCCTGGCGGGCGACGGCGAGCAGTCGGCCGTCGGCCGACCACACGGCGCTGTCGTCCACCGCCCACCCGCTCCCGGCCTGCTCGGTACGCATCCGCACCAGGGCCCAGCCGTCCGGCACGCCGTTCGCGAGCGCGTCGGTGAAGTGGACGGTCAGCTCGGCGGTCGGCACGGGGAGCGGTGTACGCAGGCACGCGTAGAGGGCGGGCGGGAGGATGTCGGTGAGGGTCACGACGGTGGCGGCGTCCAGGGCACGGTCGTCCAGGCACCGTACCCAGGCGACGAGTTCGGCCCTCGCCCCGCCGGCGAGCGGCAGGTCCTCCGTTGCCGGCCGTATCTCCACCTGCTTGCCGAAGGGCGCCAATCCGACCGGCATGTCGAGCAGTTGGCAGTCCTCCGGGTCCGGGACGGCGGGGGCCGGGAGTCCGTCGTACGCCGGTCCGGTGCGGGCCGGGCCGAAGACCGCCGAGCCGGCGAGGGCCGGCCTCCCGTCCTGGTGGCCGCTGAACGCGACGGTCGAGGCGCGGCGGCCGGTCCTGGCCGCGGTCACGGCGAGGTGCAGCGGCCGGGCGTCCACCGGGGCCAGGAAATGGGTGGTCAGGGCACGGACCGGGTGGTCTCCACCGGCGATCAGGTCGCGTACGGCAGTGAGGGTCACCGCGGCGGTGTGCCCTCCGTGCGCACCCTCCCACGACCACCACAGGGGGTCGATCCGGGTCACGGTGTCCCTCTTGGCGGGCGTGCCGCCGGGTGAAGCCCTCATCGCCGTCCTCGCTCTATGGGTCTTGGAGAGAGTCGTTGATCTGCATAGTTTGAAAAGTAGACTCACCATAACCGGGCGAGTTGGAAAAGCAAACCCTTAAAAGATGATGGCAGGCCGGTAAAAGATGATGGCAGGCCGGCGAGCGTTACGGCGAATGTGACGGTGAGCCGTCCGAGGACGGGTTGAAGTACGGACTGGGCGGCCCCCGGGGTGGACGGGCCCGGGGGCGAACAAGCGCTTGCGCATGCCCCGTTCAGGCGGGTGCCGCGCCGCCCTCCCGTGTGGCGACGACCAGCCGGCAGCGCGGACTGCCGTCGCGCCTGCGCCCGAATTCGGGCAGTTCCCGCAGTTCCACGGTGAACCCGGCCCGTCGCAGCTCCCGCCGCACGTCACCGAGGCGGAAGGCGCGGTAGTACATGACGAACGGCGGCCGCCACACGGCGTTGCGCACCCGCATCGCCGTGTCGAAGGCCAATAGGGCCCAGTACCAGGGGGAACTCGGCGGCGCCGGGGCCACGACCGGGAAAGCGAAGCGTCCGCCGGGCCGCAGCACGGAGTGGACCTGTCCGAAGAGGCCCGGAAGTTCCCGCGGCAGGAAGTGCCCGAACGCGCCGAAGCTCACCACCACGTCGAAGACGGACCCGAACGGCAGGGCACGCGCGTCGCCACGCACCCACGAGACACGCGGCACCTGGGTCTCACCCAGCCGCGGCCCGCCGGACGTTGCCCCGACGCGCCCCCGCCCCACCGTCAGCATTCCCGCGCTGATGTCGACCCCGGTGACGCTCTGCGTGCACAGCTCCCGCAGCACCTCCATGCCCGCGCCGGTGCCGCAGCACAGGTCGAGCCCGTGGCCGAAGGGTCCGACCGGGCCCAGTGCCCGCGCCACCGCGTCGAGGATCGCGTCCGGTGTGCGGAACGGGGTGTGGTCGAACTTCGGCGCCAGCAGGTCGTAGCCGTGCTCGACGGACGACAGCGCCTGAACGGCCAGTTCGCGGAGGGTGGGTCCGTGCGGAGTGAACATCATGGGCAGCTTACGGGCACGGAGCGCACCGCCGCCGTGGGCCGCCCGGCTCCCGGTCCGGGCGCCGGGCACGGAGCGCACCGCCGCCGTGGGCCGCCCCGCGGGGCCGGCTCCCGGTCCGGGCGAGAGGCACGGAGCGCACCGCCGCCGTGAGCCGCCCCGCGTGGCCGGCTCCCGGTCCGGGCGAGAGGCACGGCCGACGGGAAGCCGGCCCCGCGATCACCAGTACGCCGTCCTCCCGGTCCCCAGGCCGAGCCCACACGCGGGTGGCCTAAGGTCGCGTGCATGACTTCGTTCCGTCCCGCCCCGGGCTGGCTGGCCGACGCCATCTTCTACCAGATCTATCCGCAGTCCTTCGCCGACTCGAACGGCGACGGCATCGGCGACTTCAACGGGATCGCCGAGCGCCTCGACCACCTCGCGTGGCTGGGCGTCAACACCGTCTGGCTGAACCCCTGCTTCGTCTCCCCGTTCCGCGATGCCGGGTACGACGTCGCGGACTATCTGCATGTCGCCC
This sequence comes from Streptomyces sp. NPDC058274, assembly GCF_042881375.1. NCBI lineage: Bacteria > Bacillati > Actinomycetota > Actinomycetes > Kitasatosporales > Streptomycetaceae > Streptomyces > Streptomyces sp. NPDC058274. Next base: position 440,031 of record NZ_JBHVXW010000005.1, on the reverse strand, counting down.
CCCGCTACGGCTCCCAGGACGATCTCGCCGAACTCGTCGCGCAGGCGGGCCGTCGCGGCATCCGCGTCCTGCTGGACCTCGTCGCCGGTCACACCTCCGACCAGCACCCCTGGTTCACCGCCGCCGTGAACGACCCGGACGACGACCGCTACATCTGGGCACCCGAGGGCCGTCCCGAGGGCTTCGTCAGCTCGCCCGGCAGCCGTCCGGGCGCGTATCTGCCGAACTTCTTCGACTCCCAGCCCGCGCTCAACTTCGGTTACGCACGGACGAATCCGGCCGAGCCGTGGCGCCGGCCGGTCGACGCCCCGGGTCCGCGCGCCAACCGCGCGGCCCTGCGCTCGGTCATGGACCATTGGCTGAGTCTCGGCCTGGCCGGTTTCCGCGTCGACATGGCGGCGTCGCTCGTCAAGGACGACCCCGACCGGACCGAAACGGCGGGCATCTGGACGGAGTTGCGCCACTGGCTGGACGGCGCGCACCCGGGCGCCGTACTGCTCTCCGAGTGGGGCGACCCCGAGGTGTCCGTCCCGGCGGGCTTCCACACGGACTTCTTCCTCCAGTTCGGCGGGACCACGGACGGTCTGCCGCTGCGCTCGCTGTGGAGCAACGGCGAGGGCACGGTCAATGACACCTGGGATCCCCTCGACTGCTTCTTCGACGCGAGCGGCAAGGGCTCCCCTCGCCCCTTCGTGGAGGCCTGGCAGCGTGCCTCCGAGGCCCTCGGCAGCACCGGGTTCATCTCCCTGCCGACCGCCAACCACGACTTCTCCCGCCTCAACTGCGGTCCCCGTACCGCCGATCAGCTCCCCGTGGCCTTCGCCTTCCAGCTGACCTGGCCGACGCTCCCGGCGATCTACTACGGCGACGAGATCGGCATGCGGTACCTCCCGGGCCTGCCCGACAAGGAGGGCAGTGTCCTCGGCCCCCGCTACAACCGCGCGGGCTCGCGCACCCCGATGCAGTGGGACGACGGACCGAACGCCGGTTTCTCCACCGCCCCCGCCGACCACCTCTACCTGCCGGTCGACCCGTCCCCGGACCGCCCGACCGTGGCCGCCCAACACGCCGACGACACCTCGCTCCTGCATCTCGTACGCCGTCTGATCGCGCTCCGCACCAGCTCGCCGGAACTCGGCTCCGCCGGCTCGGTGGAGGTGCTCCACGCCGGATACCCGCTGGTGTACATCCGGGGCGGGCGCTATCTGGTCGTCGTCAACCCGCAGCAGAACCAGGTGAGTTACGCGTACGACGACACGCGCGACGCCCGGGCCCTGGAGACGTCCGGCGTACGCATCGCGAGGGGAACGATCACGGCGGACGGATTCGCGTACGGGATCTTCGACCTCGGCGCCCGGTGATCGCGGGCCCCACGAGGCCGTGAAGCTCCCGGACGCCGCCGAAAGCGGGTCGTTGCGGCCTGCGCAGCAGGAACAGTGCACCGGCCGCCCCCGCACTCAACCCCCGAGGCGGAGACCGGCCAGCCAAGCCTCCGGGACGACGGGCGGGTCGGTCCGCGGCACGTCCAACGCGCGGGTCGCGTCGGACGCGGCGGCGACCGGCTGCCTGCGGCGCGCCGGCAACAGCGCGAGCGCCTTCCTGATGCCGGAAGTGCTGCGGACGGTGACGGTGACGGTCATGGGGATCTCCGGTGTCGCGGGGCGGGCGCTCGCACCCCGTGGTGTGTCACCCCGGGGCAGGTCGCCCCATGGATGGCGCACCCATGGATGGCGGCACCCATGGATGGCGGCACCCATGGATGGCGTCACCCGTGGATGGCGTCACCCCACCGACGAACCGCACCTACGCGGATCGACACTCCGCGAGCCGTTTCTCCAGGAACCGGCGTTCCGCCTCGTTCTCCACCAGCTCCAGCGCCCTGCCGTACGCCTCCGCCGCCTCCCCCATGCGTCCCGTCCGGCGCAGCAGGTCGGCGCGGGTGGCGGGCAGCAGGTGGTATCCCTCAAGCTCGCCCGCCTCCTCCAGCTCGGCGACGAGCGCCAGGCCGGTCTCCGGGTCCTCCGCCATGCCCACGGCCACGGCACGGTTCAGCCGCACCACGGCGGACGGTACGAAACGGGCCAACTCGCCGTACAGGGCCGCGATGTCGGCCCAGTCGGTGTCCTGCGCCGTGGCGGCTGTGGTGTGACAGGCCGCGATGGCCGCCTGGATCTGGTACGGGCCGGGGCGACCGCGCCGCAGGGCGGTTTCGAGCAGGGTCGCGCCCTCGTCGACCGCGGCCCGGTCCCAGGCGGTGCGGTCCTGGTCCTCCAGCGTCACCAGCTCGCCCGCCGCGTCGACGCGCGTGCCGCGCCGGGCGTCGTGCAGCAGCAGAAGGGCCAGCAGGCCCAGCACCTCGGGCTCGTCGGGCATGAGCCGGGCGAGCACGCGGGCGAGGCGGACGGCCTCGGCGCACAGGTTCGTGCGCAGCAGATCGGCGCCGGACGTGGCGGCGTACCCCTCGTTGAAGAGGAGGTAGACCACGCCGAGCACGCCCGTGGTGCGCTCGGGCAGCAGATGCGCGGGCGGTACGCGATACGGGATGCCCGCGTTGCGGATCTTCCGTTTGGCCCGCACGAGACGCTGCGCCATCGTCGCCTCGGGGACGAGGAAGGCGCGGGCGATCTCGGGGGTGGTCAGGCCCGCGAGCGTACGGAGCGTCAGCGCCACCCGGGCTTCGATGGGCAGCGCGGGATGGCAGCAGGTGAAGATCAGCCGCAGCCGGTCGTCGTGCACACCGGAGTCGTCCTCCGGGCCGGGCCCCTCGTGCCGCGCCAGCACGGCAACCTCCCGCAGCTTCTGCGCCCCCACCGCCTCCCGGCGCAGTACGTCCAGGGCACGGTGGCGGGCGGTCGTGGTCAGCCAGGCGCCGGGGCGGCGCGGCACGCCGTCGCGCCGCCACCGGTCCAGTGCCTGGGTGAAGGCGTCCTGCGCGCACTCCTCGGCGAGGTCCCAGTCGCCGGTCACCCGGATCAGGGTGGCGACGACTTGACCCCATTCCTCGCGGAAGGCGGCCGCGACCGCCTCCTCGACGTCGTTCACTCCCAGACCGGCCGCACCTCCACCGAACCGCCGCCCAGCGCGGCGGGGTGTCGCGAGGCGAGCGCGATGGCCTCGTCGAGGTCCGCGACCTCGATGAAGTCGATCCCCGCGACATACTCCTTGGACTCCACGAACGGCCCGTCGCTCAGCAGCACTTCATCGCCCTGCACGCGGACGGTGGTGGCGTCGGTGGACGGCCGCAGCCGCGCACCACCCGTCACGATGCCGCCGCGGCGGACCTCTTCGACGTACGAGGTGAAGCGGGGGTCCTCGGCGATCTCCTCGGGGCTGAGCTCCTCGCCGCCGACCGGTGTGCAGATGAACAGCGCGTACTTCATGACGGGTCCTCCTCGACTCCGGCGTCGAACGGAACGGACGTGTGCTGGTGGACGATCTTCCACCGGTCGCCGGCGGCGCGGTAACCGGTGGTCGACCGCACCACGGTGTCCAGCGGCTCCCCGTCGGTGAGCGTGCCACGCACGCGGACGAGGGCGTGACTGAACGCGACGCTCTCGTCGACCCGGACCCGGAATTCGAGCACCTCCCGGTCCACGGGTCCCGTCAGGGTCGACAGCCACCACTCGTGGGCGGTGCGCAGGGCGTCGGTCCCGCTCTGCGGCAGGCCGCTCATGGGGTGGAACACCTCGGCGTCGGCCGCGTAGCAGGCGATCAGCCGGTCGACGTCGCGTTCCCGGTGGGCGGCCGTGAGCTCGGCGTCGATCCGGCGGATCTCCCCCTCGGCGTCCTCGTCCTCCCAGAACGCGCGCACCTCCATGGCACCGATGGCGGCCACGGGATGCTCGGCGGCGACCTTCACGGCCTCCTCCAGGCTGTCGCAGTCGAGGATGTCGTACCCGGCGACGTACTCCTTGGTCTCCGCGAACGGCCCGTCCGTGCGCAGCACTTCACCGCCGCGGACCCGTACGGTGACCGCCTCGGCGGGGAGCTGGAGCCGGTGGCCGTGCAGCCGCACACCGCGCTGGGCGCCGTGCTCCTCGACCCAGGGTTCGACGGGTGCCATGCCGGAGGCGTCGGCCGTGTCGTCGCCGCAGACCAGCAGCATGTACTTCATGGTTCCTCCAGGTGCTCATGAGGTCCTGACACCCCACCGACGAACGGGCCGGCGCCGAATCGACACCCTTCCACTTTCTCCCGGCGAACGTCCCGCCGCCTGCGCCCCGGCGGATCCCGGGACACGGCGTGGCCAAGGGGGAATACGGCACCACACGGCTGCGTTGACGGGTACACCGGGTCAGGTTCGTGACACGCCGAACGCGCCCCGTACTCGGCCACGGAACGCGGCGTCCCCGCCGCGATACCCTGTGCTACAGTGCGATCAGCACTTGTGTACGCCCCGTCTTGGGCGCCGGTGCTGAATTCCTTTCATTTCGCTGCGTCGCCCGTCCGATCCGGACCTGCGCACCAGCTTCTCCGCACCACCTCTCGAGCACGGCCATGGACGGTTCCCTCCGTCCGCCGTACGCGAGGTGCTGTCTCCTCGCCGCGTGGAGGCGTGAGCACGCCGCCTCACCGGCCATCCCCCTCCCTCTCATGGCCTCACGACCTCATGAAAACGTCCTCGAAAGGACCTCCCATGACCACCACACTCGAACACCCCCCTGTACAGCGGCAGCTGCCGGCCCACGCCTCCGGTGTCCTCGACATCGCGCACAACGGGCAGGGGTACCTGCGCGACGCGGGCTGCCTGCCCACACCGGCCGACGTCCAGGTCTCCGCCGCGCTGATCCGCCGTCACGGCCTGCGCAAGGGCGACCTCGTCGAAGGCGTCCGCGGCGGGCCCCGCGCTCCGCTCACCGAAGTGGAGCGGATCAACGGCCGGGCTCCCGAAGAGCTGCGCCGGCGCCGCCACTTCCGCGATCTCACCCCGCTGCACCCGCGCGAGCCGCTCCGGCTCGAACACCCGGCGAGCGGTCTGGCCGGACGCCTCGTCGACCTGGTCGCCCCCGTCGGCAAGGGTCAGCGCGGTCTGATCGTGGCCCCGCCCAAGACCGGCAAGACGGTACTGCTCCAGCAGCTCGCCGCGGCCGTCGCGGGCAATCACCCCGAGGCGCATCTGATGGTGCTGCTGCTCGACGAACGGCCCGAAGAGGTGACCGACATGCGGCGCTCCGTGCGCGGCGAGGTCTTCGCCTCGACCTTCGACAAGACGCCCCAGCAGCACATCGCGCTCGCCGAACTCGTCGTGGAGCGCGCCAAGCGGCTCGTCGAGATGGGCCAGGACGTCGTCATCCTCCTGGACTCCCTCACCCGGCTGTGCCGGGCGCACAACAACGCGGCCGCCGCCGGTGGCCGCACCCTCAGCGGCGGCGTCGACGCGGCCGCGCTGCAAGGCCCCAAGCGCCTCTTCGGCGCCGCGCGCCTGGCCGAGGAGGGCGGCTCACTCACCATCCTCGCCACCGCTCTGGTGGAGACCGGCTCCCGCGCCGACGACTTCTTCTTCGAGGAGCTCAAGGGCACCGGCAACATGGAACTGCGACTGGACCGGACGCTCGCGTCCAGGCGTGTCTTCCCGGCCGTCGACATCATCCCGTCCGGCACCCGCCGCGAGGAACTCCTGCTGCCCGCCGCCGAGTTGACCGCCATACGCGGTCTGCGGCGCGCCCTGCAGACGCGGGACGGCCAGGCGAACCTCGAAACCCTTCTGGAGCGGTTGCGGGCCACCCCGAACAACGCGGTCTTCCTGCGCCAGGTCCAGCCCACGCTCCCCGCCGCCTGACGTCCCGCGTGCGGCATCCGGGTGCTGCATTCCGCCGCGCGGCCCGGGCAGCCCGCTGTACGGCGCACGCGTTCCTACGTTTGCGGTATGACCATCGGATTCTCATCCCGCGCCGCTGTCTCGTGCTCCGTCGCCTGCGCGGTCGGCGCCCTGGCCCTCGCCCCGAACCCGGCCCTCGCCGACACCGGAACAGGCCCGGGCACGCCGGGACCCACGGCCTCGCGGCCACTCACGCTGTACGGCCCAGGAACACAGGTGCGGCCACGGGCCGGTGCACCGGCGGTCCCCGACGTCTCCGCGCTGTCCTGGGTGGTGGCGGACGCCGGGACCGGTGAGGTGCTCGCCGCCCGGGACGCCCACCGCCCGCTGCCGCCCGCGAGCACCCTCAAGACCCTGTTCGCCCTCACCGTGCTGCCCGCACTGCCCGGCAGCGTCAAGCACACCGTCACGGAGCAGGAGCTGGAGGGGATCGGCGACGGCAGCAGCCGCGTCGGCGTCACCGAGGGCCACACGTATCGCGTCGACGACCTGTGGCGCGGTGTCTTCCTGAACTCCGGAAACGACGCCGTGCACGTCCTGGCCGCGATGAACGGCGGCTGGCGGGCCACCGCCGCCCGGATGCAGACCAAGGCCCGCTCCCTCGGCGCGCTGGACACCCACGTCGTCTCTCCCGACGGCTACGACACCCCCGGCCAGGTCTCCTCCGCGTACGACCTGGCCGTCTTCGGACGGGCGGGGCTGCGCAACCCGGACTTCGCCCGCTACTGCGCCACCGCCGAGGCGACCTTCCCCGGGGACGGCTGGGCGTACGAGATCCAGAACACCAACCGGCTGCTGACGGGCGCGGACGGCGTCGACCCGTACCCGGGCCTGATCGGGGTCAAGAACGGCTACACCAGCGGCGCGGGCAACACGCTCGTGGCCGCCGCCCGCCGTGGCGCACGCACCCTCGTCGTCACGGTGATGAACCCTCAGGCGGGCGGCGCGTTCACCGTGTACGAGGAGGCGCGCGAGCTGCTCGACTGGGGCTTCGCGGCCGCCGGCCGGGTCTCCCCGGTCGGCTCGCTCCTGCCCCCGCGGACCGTAGCCGCCGACGCGCTCCCGTCCGCCGGGACCGCGGCACACACCGGGCCCGCCTCGCTGTCCGCCGTCTCCGGTGACCAGGGCGGCGCCGGCTGGCCGGAGACGGGCGTGATCGTCGGCGCGGCCGGCGTGGGCGCCGGGGCGGTGGCACTCGCCCTGCGGCTCAAGAACGGCCGTATCACGCGGTCCTGACCCACCGGCAGCCAGATCAGCAGGCCGAGGGTGATCCACACGTAGGTGTTGCTGCCGAGGAATCCGCCGATGCCGGACGCGTCGTCGACCCACAGCCACACCACGCTGCTGCACAGGACCGCGTACAGCGCGCCCGCGGTCCGCAGCAGCCGCCGCCGCACCAGTACGGCGAGGGACGGCAGCAGCCAGACGAGGTGGTGCACCCAGGTGACCGGGCTGACCAGGCAGGCGGCGAGTCCGGTCAGCGCGAACGCGGCCGGCCAGTCCCCGGCGGCGACGGCCCGGCGTACCCGCCCTGCCCAGACGCACAGCACCAGGCCGGCGGCCAGCTCCCAGGCCGTCCGGCTCGGGTCCCCCGGGGCCGCGAGGCGGGCCAGCACGCCCTGCACCGACTGGTTGGAGACGTAGGCGAGACGGCCCACGCGAGTGGTGTCCCAGAGCGCGTCCGTCCAGTAGAAGCGCGAGTCGTCCGGCGCCGCCCAGGCAGCGACGGCGGTGGCCGCCAGGGCGACCGCGGTCGCCACCCCGGCCGCGCGGCGGCGGCCGGCCAGCAGCAGGAGGCCGATGAACAGCGCGGGCGTCAGCTTGACGGCCGCGGCGAGGCCGATCCCGACACCGGCCCAGCGGCCACGGCCGGTGGCGAGCAGCCAACCGTCGCCGAGGACCAGGGCGAGCAGCAGCAGGTTCACCTGGCCGAAGCTGAGGGTGTCGCGGACCGGTTCGAGCAGGGCCAGCAGACAGCACGCCAGAGCCCAGGCGAACCAGCGGTGACGGCGGAGTTCCGCACCGGCCAGGAGCCACAGCACGACCGCTGCCGCCGCGAGGTTGAGCAGCAGTCCCACGGCGATCGCGGTCCGCAGCCCGACCAGCGCCATCGGCAGCATGCTGACGGCGGCGAACGGCGGATAGGTGAAGCCGTACGTCGTCCCCGGCACCCGGTAGTCGTAGATCCGTCCGCCGTGGTGGACCCACAGGTCGACGGTCCCGTAGTAGACGCGCAGGTCGAACCAGTTGCGCAGCAGCGGCACGGTGGCGGTGAACGCCCCGACGGCGAGGGCGAGTCCGAGGATCAGGGTCAGCCGTCCGCGGTCGGTTCCGGGCAGGCTCACGCGGTCCGCCCGAGTGCGGGCGCCTGCGCGGCCTGGTGGGCCTGCCACAGTACGACCATCGCGAGCACTCCCCCGGACACGGCGAGGACGACCTGTTCGACGTCCGGTGGGCCGCCCCCGGGCAGCACGCCGAGCGCGAGCACCGCGCTGACGGCCGCGACCCGCCGGCGCACCGGGCCTGCGGGCGCCGCCGCGGCGATGAGGAACAGCCCCCACAGCGCGTACCAGGGCCTGATCGCCGGACCGAGCACGGCCACGGCCGCCAGGCTCAGCCCCAGCGCGTACAAAGGTCCCGGCCTCAGCCGCAGCCAGATGAAGAGGACCACGAGCGCGGTGGCCGCCAGCCCGGCCGCGTGCCACAGCGTCGGCGCGAGGGGCGCGAGACCGCTGCCCAGGTTCCGCAGCAGCGTGCCGGTGCCGCGACCGAGCACGCTGGTGGGCGACCAGTTGTGCGGGGACACCGGTGTCTTCAGGGCGCCGATCCAGCCGTATCCCGTGCCGGTCAGCGCCGTGGCCGCGACGGTGGTCGCGAGCGCGACCGCCGCGGTCGTCAGAGCCGCTTTCGCGGTGCCGTGGTGTCCGCGCAGCGCGACGATCGCCGGCAGTCCGAGGACAGCGGGTGCCTTGACGAGGGCGGCGAGCGTGACGAGGACGGCGGCCAGGACGGGCCACCGGCCGCACGCGGCCACCAGACCGACGCCGAGCAGGCCCAGCATGAGGGCGTCGTTGTGCGCCCCCGCCACCAGGTGCAGCAGCACAAGGGGGTTGAGGGCGCCGAGCCACAGGGCCGCTGCCGGGTCGGCGCCGCTGTGCCGGGCCAGCCGGGGCAGCGCCGCAGCCATCAGGGCCACCCCCAGCAGCGCCACCAGACGCAGACCGAGCAGCCCGGCGGGTATCTCGCCGTGGGTCAGGGCCGACAGCGCGGACGCCACGGCGAGGAAGACCGGGCCGTACGGTGTCGCGGTGTGCCGCCAGACCGGTGCCACCTCGTCGGCGAGCGGTCCGCCGAGCTGCGCGGGCCCGTGCGTGTACACGTCCATGTGGGCGTCGACCATGGCGCCCTGGGCGAGGTAGCTGTAGACGTCCCGGCTGAAGAGCGGCGGTGCGAGCAGCAGCGGCGCGGCCCAGACGGCGAGGACGGTCACCAGGGCGCGTGGAGTCGGCGGCTCGGGCCGGCGCAGGACGGTGCCCAGCAGCGCCCACGCGGCGATCAGCAGGACGACGCCGAAGTACACGCCGACCAGGCCGAGCGCGGCCTGCCCGGAGTCGGGCGCGACCAGGTCCCGGACCGACAGCGCGCCGGCCGTCTCACCGCCCGCCGCGAGGAAGGCGGTACCGGCCAGACCGAGCGTCCGGCAGCGGTGGAGATCGACGGGGAAAGCCATGGCCAGCACCCGGGAAGCGTGTCAACGTCGGGTGGCCGGAAGGCGACGCACCGCCCTCCGGGCGGGGGCACGCGTATGACAGCCAGTGATCGATGCGCGGGCCGGCGGTGTCCGGCTCGCCGCGACCCCCTGGGGGTGAGGGCCCGTTGGCCGGGCGTTCAGAACACCGACACACCCGTCAGCGTGGTGAACCGGTCCAGCGCCGCCACGCCCGCCACCGAGTTGCCGCGCTCGTCGAGGCCGGGGCTCCACACGCACAGCGTGCAGCGGCCGGGTACGACCGCGATGATGCCGCCGCCGACACCGCTCTTGCCGGGCAGCCCGACGCGGTACGCGAACTCGCCCGCGGCGTCGTACGTCCCGCAGGTCAGCATGACCGCGTTGACCTGCTTGGCCTGACTCTGGCTGAGCAGCCGGGAACCGTCGGCCCGCAGGCCGTGCCGGGCCAGGAAGCCGGTGGCGAGCGCGAGATCGGCGCAGGACGCTTCGATCGAGCACTGCCGGAAGTACTGGTCCAGCAGCACCGGCACCGGGTTGTCGATGTTGCCGTACGACGCCATGAAATGGCCGAGGGCGGCGTTGCGGTCGCCGTGCAGGGCCTCCGAGGCGGCGACGTCCTTGTCGAAGGTGAGGTCCCCGTTGCCGCTCTCGGCGCGCAGGAACTCCAGCAGGCTGCCCGCCGCGTCGCCGGTCTGCGTCTGCAGCCGGTCGGTGACGACGAGCGCGCCCGCGTTGATGAACGGGTTGCGCGGGATGCCGTTCTCGTACTCCAGCTGCACCAGGGAGTTGAAGGGGTTGCCCGAGGGCTCGCGGCCGACGTGTTCCCACAGTTCGTCGCCCTCGCGGGCCAGGTCGAGGGCCAGAGTGAAGACCTTGGTGATGGACTGGGTGGAGAACGGCTGCCGCCAGTCCCCCACCCCGTACACCGTGCCGTCGAGCTCCGCGACGGCCATCCCGAAGCGGCGCGGGTCACAGGCGGCCAGCGCCGGGATGTAGTCGGCGGGCCGCCCGCTTCCGGGGGTGCGCTCGATCTCGCCGGCGATGCGCTCCAGGACCGGCTGGAAGGTGGGGGACGACAGAGACGCGGACATGATCACCATTGTGCAGCCCGGACGGGCCGTGCGCCCCTCCGCGCCGGGACCGCAGGACGGGGACACGACTCCCCCGCCACGGGGCGACGACCCCGGCGGGCAACTGCCAACCCCAGGACGCCTTGCAGGCCTTGCCGCTCGCCTTGGCCGCTCGCCTTGGCCGGTCGCCTTGGCCGCTCGCCTGGGGCTCAGCAGTCCGCGGAGTGCATGAGCGGGTCCAGGGCGCGGACCGGCCGGATGCTCCCCACCACCGCGCCGCCACCGAGCAGCGGCGCGCCGGCGAACTCGGCGAGGGCCGCCGGGTCGACGCCGGCGCGCGCCAGGGCCGCCGCGGTCACCGGGACGCGCGCCCGGTCCGCCCCGTCGGCGATCTTCACGGCGACGGCCCGGCCGTCCGGCAGCGCCGCGACCTGCACGCCTTCGAAGCCGTCCTTGGTGAGCAGCCCGGGCACGGCCCGCATCAGCGCGGCGGCGTCGCGGCCCGAGCCGGACGCCATCTCGGCGTGCTCGCGCATCGCGTCGGCCACCCGCGCCTCGGGAGTGCCCGGCGGGGCGGTGACGATACGGACCGCGGCGCGCGCGAGACCGTGCAGGGAGACGGCGAAGAGGGGCGCGCCGCAGCCGTCGACGGTCACCCGGGCGACCGCCTGCCCGGTGAGATCCTCGACGATCTCCGCGATGGCCTGCTGGAGGGGGTGCGCCGGGTCGAGGTAGTCGTCGAGGGACCAGTCGTTCAGGCGGGCGGTCATCAGCATGGCCGCGTGCTTGCCCGAGCAGTTCTGGGCGAGCCGGGAGGGCAGCCGTGCCTCACGCACCCAGCGCTCCCGTACGACCGGGTCGAAGGGCAGGTCGGCGACGTTGCGCAGATCGTCCTCCGTGAGGCCGGCGAGCTCCAGGATCCGCCGGGTGCCGGCCAGATGCCGTTCCTCGCCGGAGTGACTGGCCGCGGCGAGCGACAGCAGTTCGCCGTCCAGGGGCAGCCCGGCCCGGAGCATCGCGACGGCCTGTACGGGCTTGAGCGCGGAGCGCGGGAAGAAGGCCGCCTCGATGTCACCGAGTTGCAGCTCCACGCTCCCGTCGGCGGCCAGCACCACCACGGACCCGTAGTGGATGCCCTCGGTCAGACCGCCTCGCACGAGGTGGGCCACCGGCGCGTGCAGGGGTTCACGGACCACGGGGGCCGCCGCCACCGAACCGGCGTACGTCACCGGGCCGCCGTACGTGATCGACTGGTTCACGCGTCCACTCCGTCGCGTATCGCGGTGCCCGGGACACGTACCGAAAACCGGCCGAGGAGGGGGGTTGTGGGGGCGAGGGGCGCGCCCTCGCACAGGAACTGCTCGCTCATGCCTGGGATCCGCCTTTCGCGGTTGGGTCCGTGCGCTCGGAGCGCAGGATGGAGGTGAGGGTGGTCTCGACGCGGTCGAGGTGATGCGACATGGCAGCCACCGCGTCCTGCTCGGATCCGTCGACGAGCGCCTCGACGATCGCGCGGTGCTCCCGGTTGGACTGCTCGCGGCGGCCGCCGAGTTCGTTCAGGAAGGCCGACTGGCGGGCGAGGGCGTCCCGGATCTCCTCGATGACCCGGCGGAAGACCGGGTTCTGGGAGGCCTCGGCGACGGCGATGTGGAAGACCGTGTCCATCGCGACCCAGGCGGTGGTGTCGGTCTCCCGTTCCATCCGGTCCAGGAGATGGACGAGGTGGTCGAGGTTCTCCGGGGTCCGGCGCACCGCCGCGTATCCGGCGACCGGGATCTCGACATGGCGGCGCACCTCGAGGAGGTCGCCGGCCGCGTAGTCGCCGAAGGTGGGTTCGTCGACGGCGTCGGCCACCACGAACGTGCCCTTGCCGGTACGGGACACCGTCAGGCCCATCACCTGCAGAGCCCGCAGCGCCTCGCGCAGCACCGGCCGGCTCACCTCCAGACGGCGGCAGAGCTCGGCCTCGGAGGGCAGCTTGTCGCCGACGGCGTACTCGCCGCGCTCGATGGCCGCGCGGAGGTGGGTGAGCACCGCTTCCATGGCGCTGACGCGCCGCGGCACCGCGCCACTTGTCTGGCTGTCTGACAGGTTCACCTTGGCGATACTCCGGGGAACACGACGGAGCTGTCAAACGGCGGACACACGGGAGCCGGTGTCCCGACGGACACCGGCTCCTCGCGGCGCGGGCCCGCAGGCCCGGTTCAGCTCACAGCACGCCCGCGCCGAGCAGGCCGAACAGCGCCACTCCGATGATGATCCGGTAGATCACGAAGGCGTTGAAGGAGTGCTTGGCGACGAACTTCAGCAGCCAGGCGATGGACCCGTACGCGACGACGAAGGAGACGAGGGTGCCGACCGCGAGCGGAGCGGCGCCGACGCCCGTGCCCAGGGCGTCCTTGAGCTCGTACAGGCCGGCGCCGGTCAGGGCCGGGATGCCGAGGAAGAAGGAGAGCCGGGTGGCCGCGACCCGGTCCAGGTCGAGGATGAGCGCGGTCGACATCGTGGCGCCGGAACGCGAGAAGCCCGGGAAGAGCAGGGCGAGGATCTGCGAGCTGCCGACCAGCATCGCGTCCTTGAAGGACGTGTCGTCCTCGCCGCGCTTGTGCCGGCCCATCTGGTCGGCCGCCCACATCACACCGCTGCCGATGATCAGCGAGGCCGCCACCACCCACAGCGAGGCGAGCGGCCCTTCGATGAGCGGCTTGGCGGCGAGGCCCACGATCACGATCGGGATGGTCGCGTAGATGACCCACCAGGCGAACTTGTAGTCGTGGTTCTGGCGCTGCTCGCGGTCGCGCAGTCCGCGCCCCCAGGCCGAGACGATCCGCACGATGTCCTTGAAGAAGTACACGAGCACGGCGGCGATCGCGCCGACCTGGATGACCGCCGAGAACCCGACGACCGCGTTGTCGTCGACGGGGATCCCCATCAGACCTTCGGTGATCTTGAGGTGGCCGGTCGAGGAGACGGGGAGGAATTCGGTCACGCCCTCGACGGCTCCGAGGACGACGGCCTGACCGACGTTGATGACGCTCATGGGATCCAGTTCTTCTCAGGGAGGCAGTGCGGCGGGCACAGTCTTACTACACGGACATGGCCGTCCATGGCCAAACGCGGGGCAGCCCGGGCCCTAGGCCCAGCAGGCCTCGGCGACCGCCACCCCGGCGAACGCGGCGCCCAGTCCCGCCACCACGCTCGCGACGACGTTGGCGGCCGCGTAGACCCGGGCGCCGTCCTCGGCCAGCCGCAGGGTCTCGTAGGAGAAGGTCGAGTACGTGGTCAGCGCCCCGCACAGGCCGGTGCCCAGCAACAGCTGGAGGTGCGAGGCGGCGGCGCCCGCGGCGGCCGCGCCGGTCAGCAGGCCGAGGATCAGACAGCCCACGACGTTCACGACGAAGGTGCCCCAGGGGAAGACCGAATCATGCCTGACCTGCACCGCGCGGTCCGTCAGATAGCGCAGCGGGGCACCGACCGCGGCACCCGCGACGACGAGCAGCCAGTTCACAACGAGCTCTTACCTTCCCGGTCCGTTTCGCCGGACTCATCCCCTCGTCCCGCGTACCGGATGACCTCGCACTCGTCGAGGATCACCAGGCCTTCGGTGACGAGCTCGTCGAGCTGCGGCAGGAAGGCGCGTACGCGGTCCTCGGTGTCCACGATCACGACGGCGACCGGCAGGTCCTCGCTCAGCGAGAGCAGCCGGGAGGTGTGGATCAGCGAGGAGGCGCCGTACCCCTCGATCCCGCGGAAGACGCTCGCTCCGGCGAGGCCGGCGGCCAGGGCACGGTGCACGATCTCCGTGTAGAGCGGCTTGCGGTGCCAGGTGTCGTCCTCGCCGATGAGGATCGTCACGCGCAGGGCGTCGCCGGTCAGCCTTGTCATCGCCGCCTCCGTACCAGGGTCCGCCGGGTCGCCGTCGCCGCGAGCCATACCGCCGCGAGCGCCGCGCACAGGGTCGCGGCGAGGTAGGCGAGCGCCGTCCTGGGACGGCCCGCCCCGACAAGTCGCTGGATGTCGACGGCGTACGTGGAGAAGGTGGTGAAGCCGCCGAGCACCCCGGTGCCGAAGAACGGGCGCACCAGCCGGTGGGCCAGCCACCCGTCCGTGATCACGACCATGAAGACGCCGATCACCGCGCAGCCGACGACGTTGACCCCGAAGGTGGTCCAGGGGAAGCCATCGGCGCGCGAGGGCCACAGGAGCGATGCCCCGTACCGGGCGGTGGCGCCGAGTGCGCCGCCGAGCGCGACCGCGGCGACGGCCGGGCCCTGGCCGTGCCACGCGTGCGGCCGCCGGGCCGGTGCCCGTGCCGGGGCGCCCGGACCCGTGGGCTCGTCCACCCTCTCGGGCTGCGGGACTGTCATGTGCGTGCATCTCCGGCAAGATCGCGACCGGTTCACAGCGTAACGCCGGGGGTCCTCGCCGCGCACTCGGTCAGCGGGCGGCGGCGGGCGCCCGGGCGTCCGCACGGCCTGGGCGACCTCGGGACGATGCGTCGGCACCCTGGCCGTAGGGCGGACGATGCGTCCGTGCCCCGGCCGTGGGCGCCGTCACCAGCCCTTCTCGAACAGCTGCTTGACCTCGGCGATGCGGTATTCGTCGCGACGGTAGACCGTGCACCCTGCGGCGCGCCCGGCGCGCAGCAGGCCCATTCTCGCGAGCAGTTCGAGATGTGCGCTCGCCGCCGGCACGCTCAGCCCGAGCGCGGTCGCGACGGTGGCCGCGCTGACGCCCTCCGTGGCGAGGTCGGCACAGCTCTGCGGAGGGAAGTGAGCGACGGGATCCTTCAGCCGCTCCAGGATGTCCAGGCGTGTCCCGCCGACCGGCAACTTCAGCATCTCGTCCCCCTCGGTTTCCGCACCGAACGCGACTGCCCAAGGACCCGGCCGCTCGGCAGCCGGGCCGTCACACGGGTTCAGCGGTGACTGAACCACGACATGGCCGGAAGGGCCCTGTCGTCATAGCCGAACAGCGCCTGTTCTCCCAGCCGTTGGCGGAGGCGCAGTCCGCCGGGTCCCAGCCGGTGCCTGCGCCCGCCGTCCAGGTGGCCCCCAGTGGAAGACACCGATCCCGCGGCCGTTCGGCACGGCTTCGACGATGTTCCTCACGTCCCGGAGCCGGGCGGACTGCCCGGCCGACGAGGCCGCGTACCCGGCGACCAGCTCACCGGTTGTGTCGATGATGTTGGTCAGGGAGCCCTCGGTGGCCGGACGGGACGGGTGGGCCGTCTCTGCCACGAGGACTGGTGTGCCGTGACGGGACGCCGCGTCGTCCAGGGTGGTCTGGAAGCCGGCGAACGAGCCGTGCCAGTCACCGTAGTACGACTGGCCGATCGCGTCGAAGGTCACACCGTGCGCCACCGCGTTGTCGAGCCATCAACGGATGCCCACGAGGTCGCCACCCTGCGCCGGGCGCAGCGCCACGACGGTCGACGGGGAGACCGTCTTCGCCGCGCCGTAACCGGTGAATGCGGCGCTCCCGCGTCACGCGAGCCCGGGCCCTCCCGGCCGGCGGCGACCGGACCGCGACCGAAAGGCGCCCGAAAGGCGCCCGGACCGCGACCGGTCAGGATCGGAGAAGCCATGCGGCATCCCCCCGGCCTAACGTGAAGGGGCCGGCGAGAACCCGTCGGCGCGAGACCCGTTCACTCGCATCAACGCCCAGCACCGAGGAGTCGCCATGACCGCCGGCCTGAAGACCATCATCTACCCCGTCAAGGACATCGCCCGGGCAAAGGCCCTGTTCACCGCCTTGCTGGGCATCGAGCCCTATGCGGATGAGGCGTACTACGTCGGCTTCAAGGACGCCGGACAGGACGTCGGCCTGGACCCCAACGGCCACGCCAAGGGGATGACGGGCCCGGTCCCCTACTGGCACGTCTCCGACATCAAGAGCACTCTCGCGGGGCTCCTCGCCGCCGGCGCGGAGCCGCTGCAGGAGGTCCAGGACGTCGGCGGCGGCAGGCTGATCGCCTCGGTCAAGGATGCCGACGGCAACCTCATCGGGATCCTCCAGGACGCGCCTTCGGAGTAGGTGCGCGCACCGAGGCTCGGCGCGGCTTCGCGGGCGCGTCCGCAGGTGCCGCTCCGGGACCGGCGAGATGCATGCACCCGCACTAGTTGCACCCTCAATGATTGGCCTGATCTCTGTTACCGTGCATATATGGCAGCCAAGACCAGCGGAGCCCGGCTCGAAGAGCAGTGGCGGGACATCCTGTCGGTGCACGCGCGCACGATGTGCGAGATCGACCGTGCCCTGCATCCGCACGGCCTCGGCGCCAGCGACTTCGAGGTACTGGACATCCTCGCCGCGGGCAACGCCGCGGCCGCGGTCGAGCAGTGCCGGGTGCAGAACATCGCCGACCGGGTCCACCTGAGCCAGAGCGCCCTGTCGCGCCTCATCGGGCGACTGGAGAAGGAGGGCCTGGTCGAGCGCACGCTCTGCCAGGAGGACCGGCGCGGAGTGTGGGTCGCCCTCACCGCCAAGGGCCGCGACCTGCACGCCGAGGTGCTCCCGCTGCAGCGGGATGTGCTGGCCCGCATGCTGAAGGGCTGACGCTTCGCGGGACGTTCGCGGTGGGCCACGGCTCGGAGATCCACAGTACGGACAGGCGCGGTGTGCCACGGCTCGAAGATCCACAGTACGGACAGGCGCGGTGTGCCACGGCTCGAAGATCCGCAGGGCACCGCGGTGCGGACAGCCGCGATGTGTCACGCACGGGCCGGCCGGCGCCGGCCAGTGCCGACCTGACAGCACACCTAGACCGCGAACTCCGCGCCGTCCGGAAGGACTTCCACCCCTGTCCCGGTCACCTGGGCGCGGGCCGGTGAGTCCGGGTCCAGCAGCGGGTTGGTGTTGTTCAGGTGGGTGTAGATCCGCCGTGGGCCGGGATGGCGGGCCAGGGCGGCGAGGCTGCCGTGCGGTCCAGAGACGGGCAGGTGGCCCATGGCGGACTGCCCGTGCGGTGACCTGACCGCCGTGCCCATCTCGTCGGGCGTATGGAACGTGCCGTCGAGCAGCGCACAGTCCGCCGTGGCGAGAAGCCCGTCGAGCACGGGCGTCCAGGCCGCCACACAGGGCGCGTAGACGAGCACTCCGCCGGTGGCGAGATCCTCGACGCGGTACGCCGTCACCCATCGGTCGTCCGCGGCCGGTGGTGCGGTAGCGGCGGTAGCGGCGGTAGCGGCGGTAGCGGCGGTAGCGGCGGTAGCGGCGGTAGCGGCAACGTACTTCGGAACCTTCGCCCCGAGGGGATGGGCGCTGACCGCCAGGCCCCCGGAGAGCACGAGGCCGCCCTCGGCCAGGCTGTCGGCCCAGTCCCAGCAGGCGTAGCGGTCGAGCATGGCGCGCAGCGGGGCCAGCGTCTCCAGGACCGGCGGCGCCGCATGGATCCGCAGGCCCGGGCCGCCGCGCAGGATCGTCAGGCCCATGACGTGGTCGGCCTCGGCATCGGTCAGCAGCACACCCCGGACGGGGGTCTCCCTGGGGCCGGGTCCGGGCGCGAGCGCCTCCGTGGTGACCAGCTGCGTTCGGATGTCGGGTGAGGCGTTGAGCAGCCACCAGTCGCGGGAGTTCCCGCTGACGGCGACGCACTCCTGCGTGCGCGCGGGCAGTTTGCCGGCGCGGGCCGCGGCGCAGAGCGCGCAGACGCAGTTCCACTGAGGGAAGCCGCCGCCCGCGGCCGTACCCAGCAGGACGACTCTCACGGCAACCCCACCCTCCACGTCGGACGCACCGAAGGTGATGTTCCCCTCGGGGCGGGCTCGACTACGTGGTGGCAGGGGGCAGTTCCGGACGACCTTCGCCGGGTCTGCGGTCGGCAGGCCGCCGGGGCGGGACCGGGGTCGTCGGAAAGTCGCGCGGACCGGTCCACAGCGCCGGCACGGCGTCCCCGCGGCGGCACAACGCGTACCCGATGGCCTCGTAGTTGACCCGCCAGCCATGGAAGTGCGGCCATGCCTGGCGCGTGGCCCGTTCCGCGGGGAAGCCCGAGGCCACAACCATCGCCACCGCCGCGTCGAACTCGGTGTAGGTCAGCCGGATCGGTCCGTCCGGGTCCGGGTCCGGGTCGAAGTCGAGGCGCAGCGCCCTGGCGATGTCGCGCAGGGCGGTGAAGCCGGCGCGCAGCACCAGGCGCGCGTCGGGCGGGGCGCTCCGCGGGGCGAGGGCCAGCTGCATGGCGGCGGCGTCCATGACGGCGAGCAGGCCGACGATCCAGCTGCGGTACGGACGCGGTGAACGGAACGTCAGCAGGATCGGGTACGCGGAGTGGCTCTCGCCGAGGTCCGAGGCGAGCCGCTCCCAGGCGCGGTACAGCGCAGGCAGCGCGGTCTCGGCGTCGACCAGCCACTGCCTGGCCAGGATCTCCGGCCCCCAGGCGGGTTCACCGGCGCGCGACTGGAGCAGGGTCACCTCCAGCTCGCGGCGGTTGTAGGCCGCGTACAGCGTGGGCAGATACGCGATCTGCAGGGCGATCACCACCGGGCCCGTGACCGCCGCCATGAAGTCCACGACGGACAGGTGCAGTCGGTCGCCGCTGGCGAAACCAAGGGTGAACAGGCTCGAACCGGCCTCGCGCAGGGAGTTGGTCCACGTCAGCGCCGAAATGGCGTGCAGCAGCAGGCCGAATCCGAGCAGGGCACCGCCCAGCCAGGTGGCCAGCATGCCGCTCAGCATCAGCGGGGCCAGCCAGGTCTGCGCGCGGTCCTGGGCGTCGTAACCGCCGCGCCACGCGAACAGCCGCAGCAGCCGGCGCAGCACCCGCCACCAGCTGTTGACCAGCCTGGAGTACAGGCCGCGGGGCACCACCAGGGTGCGCAGGATGCTGCCGAGGATCAGCGCCTGGAGCAGTCCGCCGGCCACGCCGGAGATCCATTTCATGCGGGTCATTGTCACCGCCGGCCGGCGGTCACCCGCGGGGCCTCGCCGCCGCTGCGGCGCTCCCCGCACCGGCCGAGGCCGCGCGTCCCACCTCACGCAGAAGCCGTACGCCCGCACACGCGGCCCGTGCGGCCCGTCCCGGCGCGACCACCGGCCGGCCGTCGGCGCGAACCACAAGCGGGACCCCTGACCCCGAGGACCTGTCCGGCGCCGCGAGCCGGCGCCTCGTTCAGCGCAGCAGGTCCCGTACGGCGTCGAAGGCGGCCTCCACGGTGGCCGGATCCGCGCCCGGGCGGGCCAGCGCGCTCATGGGGATCGGGGTGACCGCCGGCAGCCCGCCGTACGGGGTGAGCCCGTCGGGGGCCGCGCCGACCGCGGCGAGCAGGGCCACTCCCTGTCCGGTGCGGGCGATGTCGAGGACGCCCGCCAGATACCCGGCGTCACCCACGACCGTGGACGCCACCCCGTTCGCGGCGAGCGTGGCGATGGCCCGGCGGCGGATCGCGCACGGGTCCTCGATGGCGACCAGCGGCACCGGAGCGGGGGCGGCGGGCGGCGCCCAGCCGGGTGTGGCGTGCCAGGTCAGCGGCAGCCCGCCGACCGGGGTCCCCTCGGTCGCGGCCGCCTCGGTGACGTAGACCGCGACGTCGACACTGCCGCGCTCGACCGCCTCGACGAGCCGCGCCGAGCGGTCGATGCGGAAACGCACCCGGCAGCCGGGGCGTACCTCCTGCACGGCCGCGGTGAGCCGGGGCAGGAACTGGTCGGCGGCGTGTTCGGTGGAGCCGACGGTCACGATGTCGCCGTCCACGTCCAGCAGGGCCCGTACCGCCTCGTCGTGGACGGCGAGGATCCGGCGGGCCTGTTCCACGAGCAGACGTCCGTCGGGGGTGAACCGGGTGCTCCGGCCATCCCGTTCCACGATCGCGCGCCCGAGGGTCTTCTCCAGTCTGCGGACGTGCTGGCTCACCGCGGACTGGCTCAGGGTGAGGGCGCGGGCCGCGCGATGGAAGCCGCCGCAGTCGGCTATCGCGGTCAGGCTGCGCAGGGCCACGATGTCGAGGACAGGTTGGGGCATACGGCGACCGTAGCAAGACCCTGAGCTGGCATCGATCACGATCCCTGATCGATTTCGATGCAGAATCGTCGTTGGACGCCGTCCGCCGTGGCCGGTCATGATGAACGCATGCTGCACACGACCGCATTCGCTGCCTTTCTGACGCAGCGCCGAGTCATCGACTTCGGCGTGGCGAGCAGCGCGCGCTGTCGTTGACCTGCTGATCCGGTCCGCCCCTCCGCCCGAGGCCCGAGCGGTCCCGGTGGCGCCGAGTGGCCGGCCGGGCCCTTGCCGGCGCACATGACGCGTGCCCTCCGCGCACCCCACATGTGACCGCCACACCTCTCTCCTCTCGCCCGGACCGCGCTTCGGCCGCCGACCCACCGTGTGACGACGGTTCCGACCCGCAGGCCCGCACCCCCGCATGCCCGCCCCCCCGCATGGGAGTCGCCCCCTCATGTCCGCATCCCCGTCCTCCCCGTCCGCCCCTCCCACTCTCCACTCGTGGAACGAACCCGACGGCCTTGCCGCGCGCGGCACGCTGATCGTGCTGGCCGGGCGGGGGGAATACGGTGGCGTGTACGAACGGTTCGGCCGCCGGCTCGCCTTCGACGCCTACCGCGTACGGGCCCTCGGCGACCCGACCGCCGACCCCGCCGTCCTCGACCGGGCGGCCAAGCTCCTCGCGGACGAGTCGCTGCCCGGCCCCAAGGTGGTCGTCGGCTCGGACACGGGGGCGCTGTACGCCGCCCGTCTGGCCGCCGAACAGCCGACGGGCATCGACGCACTGATCCTCGCCGGACTGCCCACCTCCCCCTGGACGTCCGGGAGTTGGGAGGAGGAGCGGGCCGCGCGAACCGCCTGCCCCACCCACCAGGGCCGGCTCACCGACGACCCGCACTTCCGGCGCGGCGCGCTGGACGAACCCGCCGATCCACCGGAGCTCCGCCTCGATCTCGTCCGCGTCCCGGTCCTCGCGCTGCACGGCGCGGACGACACCATCAGCCCGCTCGACCGGGCACTGAGCTCGTACGAAGGGTTCCCCGAGGTGCGGACGGTGACCTTCAACGGCGGCCGCCACGACGTACTGAACGACGCGCTGCACCGTACGGCCGCTGCCACGGTGGTCCTCTTCCTGGAACGGCTGCGTCTCTCCGCCGACCTGCCGGTCATCGCCGAGGGCCTGGCATGAGCGCGCGCGTGACGACGACGGCCGCCGAGCTCGGCAGCCTGCTGCGGTCCGCGGCACCGCCGGTGGTGCTCGACGTGCGCTGGGCGCTGGGTGACCCGCACGGCCGTGACCACTACGCGGCCGGGCACATCCCGGGTGCGGTGTACGTCGACCTGGACACCGAACTGGCCGCGCCGGCCGACCGCGAGGGCGGCCGCCATCCGCTGCCGGACCTCGCCGATCTGCAGGACGCGGCCCGGCGATGGGGCGTGCGGGCGGGGCGGGCGGTCGTGGTGTACGACGACTCGGGGAACACGGCCGCCGCCCGCGCCTGGTGGCTGCTGCGCCACGCCGGTGTGCCCGAAGTGACGCTCATGGACGGCGCGTTGGGTGCCTGGCGGGCGGCCGGGCTGCCGCTGGAGTCCGGCGCGCCCGCCGATCCGCCGGCCGGTGACGTCGTCCTGCGTCCGGGCGGGCTGCCGGTCACGGACGCGGACGGAGCCGCCGAACTGGCCGCGAGCGGGCTGCTGTTGGACGCCAGGGCCGCCGAGCGGTACCGCGGCGAGGTGGAGCCGGTCGACCCGCGCGCGGGCCACATCCCGGGCGCGGTCTCCGCGCCGACCGGCGAGAACCTCGCGGCGGACGGGACCTTCCTCCCGCCCGACGTGCTGCGCAAGAGGTTCGAAGGCAAGGGCGCGAGTGAGGCCGGCCGGATCGGTGTCTACTGCGGCTCCGGCGTCACCGCCGCCCACCAGATCGCCGCACTGGCCCTCGCCGGGTACGAGGCAGTCCTCTTCCCCGGCTCCTGGTCCGCATGGTCCGCCGACCCCGCACGCCCCGCCGCGACCGGCCCGCTGCCGTCCTGAGGCGACGCGAGAGGAACCCCCATCATGACGACAGAACCGATCGGCGCGACCGCCACGGCGCCGCCGGACGACGGCGGCACGACACCCCGGGCCGACGTCCCCCTCACGAAGACCGCTCCGGCGCCCCGCGTCACCATCCGGGGCACCACCCGGGCCACCCGCCGCTGCACACTCCCCCGCTCCGTCCGCCGCACGGCCGGCCCCGTCGGCCTCGTCCTCCTGTGGTTCCTGACCTCGGCCACCGGGGTGCTCCCCGAGTCCGTGCTCGCCTCCCCCATGGACGTCGTACGCCAAGCCGTCGACCTCACACGGGACGGTGAACTCCCCGGCGCCATCGCCGCGTCGGGGCGCCGGGCCGCCACCGGGTTCCTCATCGGGGCGTCGGTCGCGCTGACCCTGTCCCTGCTGGCCGGGCTGTTCCGGCTCGGCGAGGACATCATCGACTCCTCGATGGGCATGTTCCGGGCGATTCCGTGGGTGGGTCTGATCCCCCTGTTCATCGTCTGGTTCGGCATCGAGGAGACGCCGAAGATCGCGCTGGTCGCCGTCGGCGTGACCTATCCGCTGTACTTCAACATCTACGGCGGCATCCGCTCCACGGACGCCCAACTCATCGAAGCCGCACGGATGATGGGGCTCGGCCGACTGGGCCTGATCCGCTATGTGATCCTGCCGAGCGCGCTGCCCGGGGCCCTGGTGGGCCTGCGGTACGCACTGTCCACCGCCTGGCTCGCCCTCGTCTTCGCCGAGCAGATCAACGCGGACGCCGGGCTCGGCTATCTGATGAGCAACGCCCAGCAGTACTTCCGCACGGACGTCATCGTGCTCTGCCTCGCCGTGTACGCCCTGCTCGGTCTGGCCTGCGACTTCGCCGTACGGATCCTCTCGCGTCGCCTGCTGACCTGGCGGGCCTCCTTCGAAGGCGAGGCCTGAGCATGAGTCCCACCACTCTGGCGAACAGTGTCGAGATCCGTGGGCTCTCCCGCGCCTTCGACGGCCACACCGTTCTGCACGACCTCGATCTCGACATCCGCAAGGGCGAGTTCGTGGCCCTCCTCGGCCACAGCGGCTGCGGCAAGTCGACGCTGCTGCGGATCCTCGCGGGGCTCGACGACGAGATCGGCGGCGAGGTCACCGTGCCGGCGCGGCGCAGCGCCGCGTTCCAGTCGCCCCGGCTGCTGCCCTGGCTCAAGGTGTGGCGCAATGTCGTCCTCGGGCTGCCGGGCCGCCCCGACCGGGCGCTCGCCCGGCGGGCCCTGGACGAGGTCGGCATTGCGGAGCGGGCCACCGTCTGGCCGAAGACGCTCTCCGGCGGCCAGGCGCAGCGGGTGTCGCTGGCCCGCGCCCTCGTCCGGGAGCCCGAACTGCTGCTGCTCGACGAGCCGTTCGGCGCCCTGGACGCGCTGACCCGGGGCAGGGTGCAGCAGCTGGTCGCCGAGCTGTGGCAGCGGCACGGCTGCGCGATCCTCCTGGTCACGCATGACGTGGAGGAGGCGCTGCTGCTCGCCGACCGCGTGCTGGTGATGGACGAGGGCCGCATCGCCCACGACCTCACCGTCGGTCTGCCCCGGCCCCGTGATCTGACCGCACCCGAATTCGTCAGCCTGCGCGCCCGCCTCCTGGGCTGGCTCGGCGTCACCTCCACCCTGGAAGGGAACCCCTCGTGATACGCAGACTCGCAGCGGCCACGCTGAGCCTGGCCGCCGTGCTGGCGCTGACCGGCTGCGGCGCCGACTCCGCCGCCGACACGGCGGGCGGCCGGGACGGGGTGACCCTCACCATCGGCGACCAGGCCAAGACGCTGCAGACCATCGTCGCCGCCTCCGACGCCCTCAAGGGTGCCAAGTACAAGGTGAAATGGGCCGAGTTCGAGGGTGCGGCCCCGCTCTACCAGGCCGTGCAGGCGGGCGCCGCCGACACCGCGTACTCCGCCGACCTGCCCGCCCTCCAGGCCCTCAGCGGCGGGGTGAAGTTCAAGAACGTGGCCGCGCTCAAGAACGACGGACATCACACGGCGATCATCGTCCGCAAGGACTCCTCGGTGAGGAGCGTCAAGGATCTCAAGGGCAAGAAGGTCGTGGTGTCCTCCGCCAAGGGCAGCATCGCCGAGTACCTGCTCGCCAACGTCCTTCAGCAGAACGGCCTCAAGTACTCCGACGTGAAGGTGCAGTACCTGCTTCCCACGGACGCGCAGGAAGGTCGAGGTCTGGGCGACCTTCGGGGTCTATCAGGCCGTGGGTCTGCAACAGGGCGGACGGCTCCTGGTCGACGGTGCGAACGGACGCATCAGCGGGTACGGCTTCATCGGCGCCTCCGAGAAGGCGCTCGCGAACCCGGCGAAGAAGACCGCGCTCGGCGACTTCCTCGAGCGGCTCGGCACGGCCCTGAAGTGGACCGACACGCATCAGGACGCGTACGCCGACGCCATCGAGAAGCGCAACGGCGCCGACCCCGCAGTCGCCAAAACCCTTGCCTCGGCGGCCTACAGCCGCCTCCTGCCGATCACCTCCGAGGTGAACACGAAGGTGCAGGGCGTGGCCGATCTGATGCACGGCATCGGCGTACTCGAACCGAATGTCGACGTGGCGAAGTCCGCCGACACGTCCGTCCTCAAGTGACCTGAGAAAGCCAGGAGACCGCCATGCCCGTCGAGTTCATCAGTGCCGTGCACACCGCCGCCGGATCGTCCGGCCCGGCGGCCAGTGCCCGCACCGGCTTCGACCCCGACTACGTACGCCGCTACGCCCGCGCCCTGGACGACGGCGGCTTCGACCACACGCTGGTCGCGTACCACTCGGCGTCCCCCGACGCCCTTCAGCTCGCCCAGTTCGTCGCCACGCACACCGAGCGCATCCGCCCGATCCTGGCGCACCGGCCGGGCGTCATCTTCCCGACCCACGCGGCCCGCGCCTTCGCGACGCTCGACCGGATCAGCAACGGCCGGCTGGCCGTGCACATCATCTCCGGGGGCAGCGACGAGGAGCAGCGGCGGGAGGGCGACTACCTCAACAAGGCCGAGCGCTACGAGCGTTCGGACGAGTACATCCAGATCCTGCGGAAGGTGTGGGCGGCGGACGGGCCGGTCTCGCACGAGGGCCCGCACTACCGGTTCGAGGGGTACCACTCCGACGTACGGCCGGTGAACGGTCTGGTCCCTGTCTCGGTGGGCGGGTCCTCGCAGGACGCGTACCGGGTGGGCGGGCAGCAGGGCGACATCTTCGGGCTGTGGGGTGAGCCGCTGAAGGAGACGGCCGAGCAGATCGCCGCGGTCAACGCGGTCGCGGACGCGGCCGGGCGACCGCACCCCCGCATCTGGGTGTCGTTCCGGCCGATCATCGCGCCCACCGAGGAACTGGCCTGGGAGAAGGCCCACCGCACCCTCGGCGCGCTGAAGGACCAGGTGGCGAGCACCGGGCAGCTGCGCCACTACCGGACGACCGGGCGCCCGGCCAACGTCGGCTCGCAGCGGCTCCTCGACATCGCCGAACGCGGCGAGGTCCACGACCGCTGCCTGTGGACGGCCCCGGCGGTCGCCACGAACGCCGCGGGTGCGTCGACCGCACTGGTCGGCACCCCGGAGACCGTCGCGGCGGCACTCCTCGACTACGTCGACATCGGCTGCGACCTGCTGTCGATCCGCGGCTACGACCCGCTCAACGACGCCATCGACTACGCCCGTCACGTCCTGCCGCTGGTCCGTCAGGAACTCGCCCACCGCGCCGCGACCACCCAGGCCGCCTGACCCCCTCACCTCTCATGGAGATTCCGTGTTGCGTCACACCCTGCGCTCGACCGCCGCCGCCCTGGCCCTTCTGCTGCCGTTCGCGGCGGCCTGCGGGACCGAGGCGAAGGCCGAATCCTCGTCCGGTCTGTCCTCCGTGACCCTGAAGGTCGGCGCCACCGGCTGGAAACAGGAGGAGGCCGTCCTGAAGTTCGCCCACCTCGACGACACCCCGTACCAGGTCAAGTGGAGCCAGTTCCAAGGCGGTGACCAGCAGCTCCAGGCCATCCGGGCGGGCGCTCTCGATCTCGCGTCCTCCAGCGAGATCCCGCCCGTCTTCGCGGCGGCCGACGGCAAGCCCAACTTCAAGGTCGTCGCCGTCTACCAGGGTTCGACACTCAATCAGGAGGTCGTCGTCCCCAAGGGCTCCGAGGTGACCGGCATCGCCGGCCTGAAGGGCAAGAAGGTCGGCTACGTCCAGAACACCACCGCCCACTACTTCCTGTACGAGCTGCTGAAGCAGGCGGGCCTGAAGTGGTCCGACATCGATGCCAAGCCGCTGCTGCCCAACGACGGACTGGCCGCCCTGAACGGCGGCAGCATCGACGCCTTCGCCTCGTACGGCACCTCGATCATCACCGCCCACCAGCAGGGCGCCGTCACGATCGGCTCCGGCAAGGACATCCTGTCCGGCAACTTCCTCTGGTCGGCGCGCGACAGCGTCCTGGACAGCCCCGGCCGGACGGCGGCCGCGGCCGATCTGATCGCCCGGATCAGCAAGGCGTACGCGTACGTCCGTGACGGCCACGAGAGCGCGTTCGCCAAGGTGATCTCGGAGGCCACCCACCAGCCCCTGGCCCAGGCGGAGAAGGACCTGCGCGACGGACAGGCACAGCGCCCCACGAAGGCCAGGACGGTCGACGACGACGCCATCGCCTCGCAGCAGAAGGTCGCCGACGCCTTTACCCGACTCGGCGCGCTCACGAAGCACCTGGACGTCAAGTCCTTCTGGAGCCGCAAGCTGAACTCCGATCTGGGGAAGGACCTGTGACCGCCGAGCTCCGGCTTGACGAGAGTGCCGTGGCCTCCGGCGTCATCGCGCGCCTCGCCGAACTGGCCCCCGAGTACGACCGGTCGGCCGCCTTTCCCGCCGACTCCCTGCGAGCCGTCCACGAGGCGGGACTGCTCACCGCCACCATCGGCGAGCAATACGGCGGCGGGGGCGCCGGCGTCGCGGGCACCGCACGCATCCTGCACACCCTCGGGCAGGGCGACCCCTCCGTCGCGCTGATCACGGCGATGACGCTCAACACACACGCCCGGCAGGCAGTCCGGCCGCACTGGCCCGACGAGGTGTACGCGCGTGTGCTCAAGGAGTCCGTGGAGCGGCCCGTTCTCATCAACCACGCGCGCGTGGAGCCCGATCTGGGCTCCCCGGCGCGTGGCGGGCTGCCCGCCACGCTCGCCCGGCGCACCGCCGACGGCTGGTCGCTGAGCGGCCGGAAGCGGTTCGTCACCGGGGCCGACGGGCTCGACTGGTTCCTGGTGTGGGCCACCACCGACGAGCCGGAGCCCCGCGTCGGCACCTTCCTGGTCCCGGGCCACTCCCCCGGCATCCGGATCACCGACCGCTGGGACCAGCTGGGACTGCGTGCCAGCGGCAGCCACGACGTGGCCTTCCACGACGTGGAGATACCGTACGAACACGTCGTCGGCCTGGGCCCGCACGGGCCGGCCTCCGAGCAGGACAACCGGGCGAGCGCCGCCCTCCATCTCCCGCTCGCCGCCCTCTACTTGGGCGTGGCACGGGCGGCGCAGGCCTTCTTCCACACCTTCGCGCGCACCCGCGTGCCCGCCAACCTCGGTCATCCGGTGGCCCGTACGGAACGCTTCCGGCGGACCGCGGGGGAGATCGAGGTGCTGCTCGCCGGCGCCGAACAGCTGGTGTTCGGCGGTGCCGCCCGGGTCGACGCGGACGACTCGTCGTACACGCCCGAACAGGCCCTCGGCGCCCGGGTCCTGGCCGACCGGCACGGTGTACGGGCCGTGGAGCTGGCCGTACGGCTGCTCGGCAACCCGGGCCTGGCCCGTGGCAATCCCCTGGAGCGGCACTTCCGCGACATCCAGTGCGCGCCGGTGCACGCACCCCAGGAGGACATCTCCCTGCTCGCGATCGGAACGAAGGCGCTGAACCCGTGACCGCACCCGCCACCACCGCGTCCGCCCAGCTGCTGGGCCTGCTCGCCCGTGATCTCGCGCCCGACCGGCTGACCACGGACCCGGCCGTGCTGGCCGCGCACGCCACCGACCGCTCCAGGACGCGTCCTGAGGGCAGCCCGCTCGCCGTGGTTCACGCCCGGCGGGCCGAGGACGTGACCGTCACCCTCCGCCATGCGCACGCGCTGCGGGTTCCGGTCGTCCCGCGCGGTGCGGGCACGGGCCTGTCGGGCGGGGCGACGGCGGGTGAGGGAGCGCTCGTCCTCGACCTGTCCGGGATGAACCGCATCCTCGAACTGTCCGCGGACGATCAGCTGGCGGTCGTCGAACCCGGTGTGATCACCGCCGAGTTGGACCGGGCGGCCGGCACGCACGGTCTGCGCTACGCCCCCGATCCGGCGAGCGCCGCGATCTCCACGATCGGCGGGAACATCGCGACCAACGCGGGTGGCCTGCGCTGCGCGAAGTACGGCGTCACCCGGGACAGTGTGCTGGGTCTTGAGGCGGTGCTCGCGGACGGCACGGTCGTGCGCACCGGCCGCCGTACGGTCAAGGGGGTCACCGGTTACGACCTCACCGCCCTGCTCACCGGCTCCGAGGGCACCCTCGCCGTCATCACCTCGGCGACCCTGCGGCTGCGGCCGATCCCGGTGGCGACGGCCACGCTGGCGGCGTACTTCACCTCGTTCGAGGCGGCCGCGGAGGCGTCGTACGCGATCGGGCGGGCGGGGGTCGAGCCGGCGCTCGCGGAGCTGGTGGACGGTCCGGTGCTGCACGCCATCGACCCGGCGCTGCGGGAGCGCGGCGCGGCTCTCCTGCTGGTGCAGTGCGACGGCGCGGGGGCGGTCACGGAGGCGGAGACGGTCGCCCGGCTGCTGGCACCGCTCGCCACGACCGTCGAGACCACCGCGGACCCGGTGGAGGCGGAGTCCCTGCTCGCCGCCCGGCGCCTCGCGCTGCCCGCGCTGGAACGGCTGGGCCGGCCGCTCATCGAGGACATCGCGGTGCCGCGTTCCCGGCTCGCGGAGGCGGTCCGGAGCATTCGCGCCATTTCCCTGCGGCATAACGTGCCGGTCTTCACCATCGCGCACGCGGCCGACGGGAACCTCCACCCGATCATCGTCGTCGACCCGGCGCTGCCCGGCCTCCCGGACGCGGCCTGGGAGGCGGCGGGCGAGATCTTCGCGCTGGCGCTGCGGCTCGGCGGCACCCTCACGGGGGAACACGGCGTCGGGGTGCTGAAGCGGCAATGGGTGGCGGACGAACTGGGGCCCGCGGCCCACGCGTTGCAGCGCCGGCTCAAGGACGCGTTCGATCCACTGGGGATCCTGAACCCCGGCAAGAGCCTCTAGGGGGGTGGCCCACGTGGGGCGGCCCCGATCCGGAACCGCGGCTGCGTTTTCCGGACAGGGGCCGCGTTCATCAGTGCGACGAGGACGCGACCGCGTCCTATTTTGTTGATCACGGCGGTCAACGGGCCGTCGCAGGGGGATGAGCGGAGTCGGCGCCGTTCATCCCCTGCGTTCTCCGGCCGCGGACGGGTGAGCGGGGCTGGGGCCTCCTGGGCCCGGCCGCTCCCCTCCGCCGTGGCGGCCGGGCCCGACGGCACGCGGCGGTTACGCCTGCGGCCGGGCCAGCAGGGTGCGGACGCCTTCGGAGGTGAGCGTCAGACCGTGCGGTGAGCTGGCGTCGATGGTGAGCGACAGCTCGCCGGTGGGCCACTGGGAGGCCAGCGCCCCGAGCGGCACCAGCCGGTAGCGCGAGACGAAGGGCAGCAGCCCGGCCATCTCCAGTTCCGAGGTGAAGACCGGGACGACCTGCTCCCCGCCCGGCTGGTCCAGGACGGGCAGCGCG
Source organism: Streptomyces sp. NPDC058274 (assembly GCF_042881375.1). Lineage (NCBI taxonomy): Bacteria > Bacillati > Actinomycetota > Actinomycetes > Kitasatosporales > Streptomycetaceae > Streptomyces > Streptomyces sp. NPDC058274. Next base: position 409,644 of record NZ_JBHVXW010000005.1, on the reverse strand, counting down.
ACGGCCGTGGGGTCGGCGGTGTCCTCCTCCGCGGCGTCGTCGGGCACGGGGACGAGCACATCGCTGTCGGCCAGCGTGTCCAGCGCCACCACGTCCTCGGTGTTCTGCGCGAGCGTGTTGAGCGCCTCCTGAGCAGGCGTCGCCGGCACTGGGGTGCCGTTCCCGTTCAGGGGCGCGGTGTGGTCGTTCGAGGGTGTGTCCATGGCTGATTCCCAGGTAGTGCGGACGGGCCGTCCGGGACAAGATCCGTCCCGGGCGCAACCCTCGTCGCGTACCCGGACCCGGCCGGGCCATTCATGCCCGCACCCGCCGCTGACCACGACCGCCGCCCACCGGCCCGTCGGACGCCCCGTGTCACCCGGCGGCGCTCTCGTCCGCCGATGCCCTCACCCGTCGCGATCCGCACCACGCGGGTGCGGTGCCGTCGGCTGCAACCGCGGCTGCCCGTCGTCGTGCTGGGCCAGCAGTGAGAGGAGGTCACCCACGGTCAGCCCGGACTCGGCGGGGTGCCGCAGGATGGTGCCCGCTTCGATGCGGTACTGATTGGAGCGTCCTTGCCGGGTATGGGTGAGATACCCGTCCTGCTCCAGATCGGAAATGATCTTCTGGACCGCGCGCTCGGTGAGCCTGCACCGGGCAGCGATGTCGCGGATACGAGTCTCGTGATCGGCGGCGATCGCGGCCAGCACGCGGGCGTGGTTGGTGAGGAACGTCCATCCGGTGTGTGTCTCAGGTACTGCGCCCATGGGCTCAGCATACGACGTGGCATTCACGCATACAAAAGGGTGAAAGAAATTTCATGTATCACTTGACGTAGGAAGCGGGAGTGACTGAGCCTGGTCGGGCCGGGACAGGCTGGATGTCCAAGGAGCGGCTGCCATGTCCGAACGTATGGTTTTCTCGCAGGTCAGGAACGGGGACGAGCCCTGCGCTGCGTCGACGATCCCGTCCACGAGACGTCGGCCGCTGTCGTTGCAGGCCGAGTCGTACCCGGCCGGTGACCGCGTGCTCGTGGTGGTGTCGGGCGACATCGACCTGGACACCGACCAGGTGCTCCTGCGTGCCCTGCGCGACGCCCTGGCCCGCTCCGTCAGTGGCGTCGACCTGGATCTGAGCGGCGTCGACTTCTGCGACTGTTCCGGTCTCAACATCCTGTTGTGCATGCGCCGGCGCGCGCTGGAGGAGGGCCGGACCATCGCCGTACGGGCCGTGAGCGCCCCGGTCGACCGGCTGCTCACGGTCACCGGGACACGGTCACTGTTCGCCGGCGCGGACGACGCCGGCGCGGAGAGCCCCGATCCGGGTCCTGGCCCGGCGGACAGCACGGCGTGGGAGGACCCCCTGCCCGACGACGCCGAGCACGATCTGCGCGTCGAACTCGTTCAACTGCGCCGGGCGATGCGGACGCGGCCGGCCATCGACCTGGCGCGCGGCGTCCTGATGGCCTCGTTCGGTCTGAGCCCCGAGGACGCCTGGCACGTCCTGGTCACGCTGTCCCAGCGCACCAACACGAAACTGCACCACGTGGCCCAGGCTCTGGTGGACACCGTCCGCGGCGAACCGCTGGACGAACCGGTGCAGCGGCAGCTGGCCGCAGCGGTCGCCCGCCACAGGACACCTCCGCCGACGCCCCCGCCGGCCTCCTCCGCACAGGCCTGAGCTCTCCGCGCCTCGCGGCGGCGGAGAGCTCAACGGGGCTGCCCTGCCGAACCCCGTACGGTTCGGGTCCCCACCCTCGCCCGGCCCATGCGGCCGGGTCCGGACAGCGGCTCAGGTGCTGCCGGGGCCGCCACTGCCGAAGGAGCCGCTGGATCCGGATTCCCACCGGGGGCGCGGCTGGTCCTCGGCGGTCTTGCTGCCGGCGGCGTGCATGTTGTTCGGCCTCAGCCGCTCGCCCTCCTGGCCGGCCTGGGGAACCTCGTCCGGCTCCCGCGCCTCCCGGGTCTCGTAGACCGCGCCCGACTGCGGCAGCGTGGGCTGCTCGGCCGGCGTGGGCGGTCCCGGCTCCCGGCGCCGCACCTTGATGCCGAACCTGACGGCCCAAATCAGCGCACCGGCGATAATGAGGCCGCCGACAAAGGCGATAATCACGCCCACCGCCGCGCCCGACGCAGCCAATTCGTATCCTGTCGCATTCATGGCTGCCGGGTACCCCGCAGAAAACAAGTAATCCCTCCCGTTTCACCGCGGAAGCGGCCTCCGGTTTCCCGGCCGTCCGCCCGGTCCGCGCCGCGTTCGCGGGCCCGTTCCCTGCGCGTTCGTGGCCCCGCCCCTAGGCGTTCGCGGGCCCGTTCCCTGCCGCGTTGCGCCTGGGTGGGCGTCCGCGAGCTGCTCGCCGCCACCTGCGACCAGCCCTTTCTTCCGGACCAGGGTGCGCCGAATTGCGCACGCCGCGAAGTCCGCGCAAAATCCCCGCCCGGGGCCGCCCTTTCCGGCCTCAAAGCCTTCCGGCACCGCACCCCAAGGCCTTCCGGAAGTGAATGGGCCGCTCACCACGAAACGGCACGACTCGACAGGATGATCCGTATGGCGGCAGGCTGGAACCATGCCTGCGGTGCCGATCGTCGTGCACCGGCCGCTCGCCACCGGCGGCCGCCCTGTGGTCGTACGCAGCGAGATAGCCGGCCTCGCGCACTCCGACCAGGACGTCGTGGACTTCATCCGGCGGGCCGGTCTGGCGTTCGGCGAGGACGTCCTCGACGACCCGGTGTGGGTGGAGTGGAGGGGCGGCCGTGCGCATGAGTACGGGGCCGGCTGAGCGACAGCGCCCGGACCGCGGGGCTCGGAACCGCGGCCAGCCTCGTCGCGGTGGGGCGGTTCGATCGCCGGTACGGCGGCTACACCTCGGTGAGGTCCCGCCGTTCGGCTGCGGAACGGCGGCTACGGCCGGTCGAGATCCCGCCGTTCGACCGCGGAACGGCGGCTACGCGTCGTCGAGATCCCGCCATTCGACTGCGGAACGGCGGCTACGCCCGGTCGAGATCCCGCCGTTCGACCGCGGAACGGCGGCTACGCGTCGTCGAGATCCCGCCGTTCGAGCGGCCGGGTCGCGGGGCCCTGGACGATGTGGCCGTCCGGGTCGAAGCGGGAGCCATGACAGGGGCACTCCCAGGTCCGCTCCGCCCGGTTGAAGGCGACCAGACAGCCCAGGTGCGTACAGCGCGCGGAGACGGCGTGCAGCTCTCCGCTGTCGTCGCGGTGGACGGCACAGCGATGTCCGCCGACCCGGACCACCGCGCCGTCTCCGGGAGCGATGTCGTCCACGGAACCGGCCGGCACCGACGGCAGCCGGTCGCCGACGAAGTGCCGGGCGACGTGGGCCTGGTGCTTGAGGAAGGCCGGCGCCTCACGCACGGCGCTGAGCACCCGCCGCGGGTCGTACAGCTCGCTCCACGGCGACTTCTCCCCGGCGATCAGGGTCGACAGGAGCCGGCCCGCCATGATTCCGCCGCTGAGCCCCCAGCCGCCGAAGCCCGTCGCCACGTAGGCGTGACGGCTCCCCGGATGCAGCGGCCCGATGAGCGGCACGGAGTCGGTGGAGTCGTTGTCCTGCGTGGCCCAGCGGTGCGTGAAGGTGAGCTCACCGAAGTGGTCGGTGGCCCAGCCGGCGAGCCGTCCGAACCTCTCCTCCACATCGGCGGTGCCCGGTGCGAAGTGCTCGCCGGTGACGATCAGCAGCCGCTGTCCGTCCGTGAGCGGGGCGGTGCGCAGCGAACGGGTGCGCTGCTCGGTCGTGATGAACATGCCGTGCGGGTCCTGAGCTGCCGGAATCGGTGCGGCCAGGACGAGTTCGCGGCGCGGGGAGAGCCGGGTGAAGAGAAGCGCCCGGTCGAAGATCGGGTAGTGCGTGGCGACGACGACGTCCTTGGCGGTCACCGTCGCCCCCGACTCGGTCTCCAGACGGCAGGGCTCGCCCTCCTTCAGACCGACGACCCGGGTGTTCTCGTGGATCTGGGCACCGCGGCCGCGCAGGTCGTCGGCGAGCGCCAGCAGGTATTTGCGCGGATGGAACTGCACCTGCTCCGTGACGCGGACCGCGCCCGCGACGGGGAACGGCAGCCCTGTCTCGGTCACGTACTCGGCGGGCAGCCCGGCCTCACGGGCGGCCTCGGCCTCCGCCTTCAGCTCCGCGACGCCCTCGGGCTCCTGGGCGAAGGTGTAGGCCGCCGTGTCCTCCCAGTCGCAGTCGATGCCCAGCTCGTCCACGACGGCGGCGGCGTGCCGGATCGCCTCCGTCTGGGAGCGCGCGTACAGCTTGGCGGCCTCGCCTCCGCGGGTACGCCGCAGACGTGCGTAGATCAGGGTGTGCAGGGCGCTGAGCTTGGCGGTGGTGTGCCCGGTGACACCGGCGGCGATCCGGTCGGCTTCCAGCACCGCCACGCTACGGCCGCCGCGGGCCAGTTCCCAGGCGGTGCTCAAGCCCGCGATGCCGGCGCCGATCACGGCGACGTCCACCGTGATGTCGGCGTCCAGCGTCGGCTGAGGCTCTCCCGGCGGCGCCGTCTCGATCCAGTACGACCTCTGCTCACCCGTGTCCATGTTCATGGGCCCCGAGTTCCCCGGCCGGGTCCACCGAAGCGCCCCGGCACCCGGAAGGGTCAGCGGGCGGCGGACATGGCGCTCGGCGGGGTGACGGTGGGGGTCGAACCGGGGCCGGCTCGGCGGACGGGGGGCTCAGCGCTCGGCGGGCTGCCCGGCATGCGGTGGGGCGGAGGCCGCCGGGGTGAAGGCGGCTTCGGGATCCGCGATGCGCAGGAGGGCGGCCAGGAGCCTTCTGGTGTTCAGGAGGAGGCCTCCGACCAGGGGCATGAGCGTGCGGTGCTCGGCACAGACGGCGGTCAGGCGGCGGTGCGCCGCGGAGGCGCGGGCCAGCGCGCTCCGTCGTTCCGACGCCGGTTCGTGCCGGCCGTCCGCAGACGTCCCGACCCCCGGCGTCGCATGCTCCGGCGTCACGCGCCCGGCCGATCCCCCGCTCGCCCCATCCACCGTCCGGCGCCCGTGTTCGACGGGCCCGCGCGCGTGAGACCTGTCCGCCTCGGGCCGGCACGCGTCGCCCGCCGCCCGGAGCAGCGCGGCCAGGGCGTCCGTTGCGTCGGAGGGCAGTTCGAGGTGCCGGGGCGCCTCGGCCAGCGTCCGCACGGTCGTCGCGATGTGCTCGGTGACCTGGTCCCAGGCGAAGTCCCACGCGACAGCGGGTGGCGTGGGCGCCGAGCGGCGCAGCCGGCGGCCGGGATTCGCCCGGTAGCTCTCGTCCGACCAGCGGCGCGCCTCTCGCAGGTCGGTCACCACGTCCGTGAGCCGCTGGGCCCTGTCGTGCCAGCCGTGCCCCTGCTCCTCGCGATGTCCGGCCGCCAGCCCGTCGGCGACGTCGTGCAACAACTCGGCCGATGCGTCCGGGAGTTGAGCACGCAACTGGCTCACCCGACGGGCATGGACCGGCGGGAGGACGAGGGCGTTGACACCGATGCCGATGACGGCGCCGAGCAGGGTCTCCAGGAACCGGTGGGCGATGTCGGCGCCGCTGTAGGAGCCGTAGGCGAGGACGAACAGCGCGGCGGTCGGCGCGGACAGACCATGGGTGCCGAAGCGGGCGTAGTTGCCGAGCAGCACGGTGAGCGGCAGGGCCAGCGCCATCGCGGCCATCTCGTTGTGGGTCAGCACGCCCGCCGCGGCGGCGAGCAGCGTGCCCACGACGACCACGACGAACTGCTGCAGCGCGGACAGCAGAGAGCGGTAGACGGTGCTCTGTACGAGAAAGAGCGCCGTCCAGGGTGCCATCAGCGCCATCGGTGCGTGCCACCACCAGCCGGCCACCGCCCAGGCGAGCAGCGCCGCTCCCGCCGCCTTGAGGGACTGCACCGCGGTGTCGCGCTCGGGTCCCGGCACGGTGACGGCACGGCGGACCGAGCCCCAGACCGCCCCGGCTTCCCAGGCCAGTGCGCGCAGCACGGCGCGTGCATCCGTCCTCGACGTCCGTCCCACCGCGGTCCCGCGTTCTCCCGTCATCACCTTTGTGGAACCCTCTTGCCCCTCGTCATCACCTTCGTGGAACCTCTTGCCCCTCTTGCCGCTCTTGCCTTCTTGGATTTCCCTCCCGGGACCTCGGGTCCCGGGAGGCCGCGATCCGGACAGGTATCACCCCGGCCGGGCGGTCGTCGCGTCTGTGCGGGTCAGTCGTCGCCCCGGACGATGTTCCACTCCGGCTCGGTCAGGGCCTGCCGGGCGTCTCCGTCGGCCGTCGCTGGGACGCAGGTGCGAACGGCGCTCGCGCGTCGGCGGCGCGCCTTCGACCAGCCCGTCTCCGGGCGACGCAAAGTGATCTCTTTTCTGACGTCCGCGGTCACGGCGTTTCATCTTCTTTCTGGATCCGGTCCGCTACGGGATCCGGCTCGCTGTCGTCTGCTGCGGCATTCAGGTACGGGGCCCGAGTCCCCTGCTCCCCTGCCCCGAAACCGAACGGGTGTGCCGGGTGAAGCGATCACCGCCGGCGCGGCACCACGGCGTACGTCCGTTTCGCCCGGGTCCATGGGGTACTCGGCCGCCACACCGCAAAGACGCCCTACGTGTCCGAAAGGATCACCCTGCTCCTGGGCGAGCACCGTGCGCGGGGGCGGTTCCGGAGCGGGTCCCGATCGTGGCACCCGGTGAGACCAGAACGGCAGTGCGACCAACGATGAACAGCAACAGAACCCTCCCGAGCAACGTTCTTTCCAGTCAGTCGGTCTTCGGCGCACCGTGCTGGGTCAGCCTCACCGCGCGGGACCTACGGGTGACCCAGGACTTCTACCGGGCCGTTCTGGGCTGGCAGTGGCGTTCGGTCAAGCTGGGTGACCAGTTCAAGGTCGCGCACGTGGACGGCGTACCGGTCGCGGGGGTGGCCGCGGTCGCCTCCATGTGGCAGATCGCCTCCGCCTGGACTCCGTATTTCGCGGTGGCCAGCGCGGACGAGGCCGTGGCCCGCGTCCAGGAACGCGGCGGTACGACGGCTGTGGGGCCGATCTCCTTCCCGCCCGGCCGGGCCGCCCTGCTCGCCGACCGCGACGGCGCGGTCTTCGGCATCTGGGAGGGGAAGCTCGTCACCGGCTGGGAGGACTGGCGGCAGGCGGCCCCCGCGTTCGTACGACTGCACACGCGCAACGCCTTCGACGCCGCGATCTTCTACGGCGAGGTCCTGGACTGGGCGTCCGAACGCGCCGGCTGCTGCGAGGTCCACTACGAAGAGAACGAGGTCGTCCTGCGCAGCGGGGGCGATGTCGTGGCCCGGATCCACTCCGGCGTGCTGGAGGCGGCCCCCGACCCCACGCTCCGGCCCCACTGGCAGATCCATTTCGCCGTCTCCGACGTGGAGGCCTGCGCCCGGGCCGCCCGCGCCCACGGCGGCGCCGCCGTGCAGGGCGGCCTGGGATCCTCCGAGGCGATCATCTCCGATCCCGACGGCGCGCGCTTCACGGTGACGGCCATCCCCTGAGACCGGGCTGAGCGACAGGGCGGGCACCGGCCTGGTGAGCCGGTGCCCGCCTTCGCGATTCAGGAAGCGCCGCGCCTGCCGGACGGTGACGCGACCGATCGGGGTGGCGCCGGGGCGGAACACGTCCGCCCCGGCGCAGTCCGCTACGGCGCGTCCGCGAACGTCCACACGGCATGGGCCCCCGGGCCGACGACGAGGGTCGAGCGGCCGATCCGCTCCTCGTGGCGGCTCACGGACCGGTTGAGGGAGAGCTCGATCTGCCGCAGGCCGACCTGGTCGCTCGCGACGGCGTCGAAACGGATCGTGGTGCCGCCCCGCTGCGCCACGACGCCCCCGCCCGCCACGGGCAGGACGACGAATCCGCCGGACCGCAGCAGAGGGACGGTGGCGGCGAGGTCGCGCGCGGTGACCGCGAGGCGGATGGACCTCACGTCGCGCATCAGATGACTGCTGTAGTCGTCGGAGAGGTAGCGCTCGCGGCCGACGTCACCGGGGTACCCGGCGGGCTCGGTCTTGCCGCGCGGGTCGGCGAAGTACTCCGGCCGGTACTCCATACCCCAGGCTCCGAAGGAGTCGTACTGCTCGGTGGTGAGCACGGCGTCGAACCACGGGACCGGGACGCCGTCGCCGAAGTCGCGTGTCTGCTGGAAGTCGACCGGGTTGGCGACCCCTTGGTCGCGCAACCGCTGGATCACCGTGTCCAGGTCACCGGCGCGTTCCACCGAGAGTCCCATCCCCGTGGAGCCGAAGGCGGCGTCCTGGCCGGGCAGATCGCCCACCCCGAACAGTTCGAGATAGGTCTCGCGACCATAGAGATATCGACCCGTCCAGGTCGTGCCGCCGGAACCGGTCGTGGTGCGGACCTGGAAGTTGGCGAACTCCCGCAGATAGCCGGAGTGCTCGATGGCGTCGGCGGTCTCCCGGTCGAGGACTCCGTAGGCGTGGTTGTAGAAGAGCAACTGCCGGCTGGGCAGCGGTGGAGCGTCGTCGGCCGTCGCCGCACTCGCACCGCCTTCGATCGCCCCGGTGAGGGCGGCCGTGAGGGCCACCGTCACAACCATGATCATCCGCAACATTCGGCGCAGAAGCATGCGGGCGATCGTAGGCCGCAGACAATCGCGTCCGCTGTCGATTCAAATGAGCTGGAAGCGTCGCATCGCATGAGGTGTGAGCGCCGCATCGCACGAGGTGGAAGCGCCGCATCGCGTGAGGTGTGAGCGCCGCATCGCACGAGGTGGAAGCGCCGCAGCGATTCGGCCGGCGCCTTCCCGCGCAGACATGGGCGCTGCACGCACACTCTGCCCCCGAAGTATGTTGTTCCACCACATGTGCGCCTGACCAGGGTGTTCCTACCGTGTGCCGACACGTACACGTTCCGTGTGCCCGCGCGGACACGTCCCGTGGGCCGACCCGTACACGTCCCCACCGACCTCCTGGAAGTGGTCCACATGGCCTCCGCAGCCTCCGCTCCCCCAACGCCCGCCCGTCTCAAGCGCATTGTCGCGGCGAGCCTCATCGGTACCACGATCGAGTGGTACGACTTCTTCCTCTACGGCTCGGCCGCCGCGCTCGTCTTCAACAAGCTGTTCTTTCCGGGCTCCGACCCGCTCGTCGGCACGCTGCTGTCCTTTCTGACCTACGCGGTGGGATTCGCGGCCCGTCCGCTGGGCGCCCTCGTCTTCGGGCACTACGGCGACCGGCTCGGCCGCAAGAAGCTGCTGGTCCTGAGCCTGCTGTTGATGGGAGGAGCGACGTTCGCGATCGGCCTGCTGCCCACGCACGCGACCGTCGGCTCGGCGGCACCCGTCCTGCTGACCACTCTGCGCCTGGTGCAGGGCTTCGCGCTCGGCGGCGAGTGGGGCGGTGCCGTCCTGCTGGTGTCCGAGCACGGGGACGCCAAGCGGCGCGGGTTCTGGGCGTCGTGGCCGCAGACGGGGGCGCCGGCCGGACAGCTCCTGGCCACCGGGGTGCTCTCGCTGCTGACCGCCACCCTGTCGGACGCCGCCTTCACCTCCTGGGGCTGGCGCGTCCCGTTCCTGCTCTCCGGCGTGCTCGTGATCGTCGGTTTGTGGATACGTCTTTCTGTCGATGAATCCCCGGTCTTCAAGCAGGCGTTGGCCCAGGCCGAGGCCCGCAGGACGGTGCGGGAGACGACCGCCTCGACGGCGCCCGAGGCCGAGGAGATGCCCCTGGTCTCCGTACTGCGCCACCACTGGCGGGACGTGCTCGTCGCGATGGGCGCCCGCATGGCCGAGAACATCAGCTACTACGTGATCACCGCGTTCATCCTCGTGTACGCCACCACGTCCGCGGGTGTCTCCAAGCAGACGGCACTCAACGCCGTACTCATCGCGTCCGCCGTGCACTTCGCCGTCATCCCGGCCTGGGGCGCGCTCTCGGACCGCGTCGGCCGCCGGCCCGTCTATCTCCTGGGAGCGGCCGGGGTGGGCCTGTGGATGTTCCCCTTCTTCCGGCTCATCGACACCGGCGGGTTCGGGAACCTCATCCTCGCGGTGACCGTCGGTCTGGTGCTGCACGGGGCGATGTACGCGCCCCAGGCCGCCTTCTTCTCCGAGATGTTCGCGACGCGGATGCGCTACTCGGGTGCCTCCATCGGCGCCCAGTTCGCCTCCGTGGCGGCCGGCGCGCCCGCCCCGCTCATCGCCACCGCCCTGCTGGCCGACTACGACAGCTCGGCGCCGATCGCCCTGTACGTGATCGGGGCGGCCGTGGTGACACTGATCGCGGTGGGGGTCGCGAGGGAGACCCGGCACCGGGATCTGGCCGACGTGGAGGCGTCCCCCGCCGCCTCCGGTTCCGGCTCCGAGCCCGGCTCCGGCTCCGAGCCCGCGGACGCTCCGACCGCGGACGCGCGCCCTGTCTGATCCCGGGCCTGTGCGCCACCTGATCGCGGGGGTATGTATCGCTGATCACGGGGGTGTGTACCGCCTGATCACGGGCGTGCGTGCCGCAACAGGCGGTCCGCACGCCCCGCCCCGCCCCGGTCCATCCCGGAGCGGTACGTCGTGAACCGGCCCTCGTACGCGCCGTCGCGCGGTCGCCCGGGGGGTGGGGGGTGGGGGCAACTACGGCGTGCCGGACGACAACCGGTGCAGCCGCAGGGCGAGTTGGATCTCCAGCGCCCGGCCGGGGCTCTGCCAGTCCTCCCCCAGCAGCCGCCCCACCCGCTCCAGCCGCTGCGCGACCGTGTTCACGTGCACGTGCAACTCGTCCTTCGTGCGCGCCGGGCTCATACCGGATGCGAAGTACGCGTCGACCGTGCGCAGGAGGTCGGTGCCGCGCCGCTCGTCGTACGCCACCACCTCCCCGATGGTGCGCTCGACGAAGGCGGCGATGTCACGGTCGCCGGCCAACAGCAGCCCCAGGAAGCCGAAGTCCTCGGCGGCGGCGCCGTCCCCGGCGCGGCCGAGCAGGCGCAGGGCTTCGAGGCAGCGCTGCGCCTCGACGTACGCCGATGCCACGGCGTCGGGACGGGACGCGAGGTTCTCGACGGGAGCGGAGGCGCCGACGGTCACCGCCTCGTGGACGGCCGTGCCCAGATGCCCGGCGGTCCGGCGGGCCAGGTGCGTCGCGGTGTCTCCGGCGGCGAGGGGCAGCAGCAGGACCGTGCCGCCGTCACGGGCGGCGGCCAGTCCCTGCCGGGTGCCGGCCAGATGGGACGCCGCGGACCACAGACGTCTGCGGGCGGCGGCCTCCTGGTCGGCGTCGGCCGCCTCGCCGTCGAGACGGGCGGCGAGCACCACGTGTGTGGCGTCAAGGTCGGCGCCCAGCAGGCCGGCGCGCTCGCGCAGCAGGCGCGGGTCGCGGTCCCTGGCGTCGAGCAGATCGTCCAACAGCTCGCCCCGCACCCGCTGTTCGGCCTCCGCGGCCGAGCGTCTGGCGAGCAACAGCAGCGAGGTGACCATCGCAGCCCGCTCCAGGGTGCGCTGATCGACGGGGTCGAGGCAGGGGTGACCGCGCAGCACCAGCGCACCGAGCAGCTCGCCGCCGGCCGCCACGGCGGCGACCCAGTCGTCGCCGTGCCGCACGGCATGACCCTCGGACTGGGATGCCTTCAAGGCCGCGTCGGGGGTGGCGGCCGCCTCGGCGAACTCCACTGTGCCGGCGAGGACTTCGGATACCGCCGCGGCCACGTCGTGGACGCCGCCGCCGCGCAGCACGAGCTCGGCGAGCCGGTCGTGGACGTCCGAGGCGCGCTCGATCACCGCGCTGCGGTCCTGGATGATCTCGTTGGCCCGGCCCAGGCGGTCGAGCGCGGAGCGGGTCTCGGTGAGCAGGTTCGCGGTGTCGATGGCGGCCGCTGCGAGAGCGGCGAAAGAGCCGAGAAGGGCGATCTGTTCCCGCTCGAAGACCCGCGCGCGACGGTCGGCGGCGAACAGCACCCCGATGACCTGGGGCCCGATCATGAGCGGCACGCCCAGAATCGCGACCAGGCCCTCGTCCCGTACACCCGAGTCGATGGCGTGGGTGTGCTGGAAACGGTCGTCCTTGAAGTAGTCGTCGGTGACATAGGGACGGGCGGTCTGCGCGACGAGCCCGCCCAGCCCCTCCCCCATACCGAGCCGCAGCTGCTGGAAGCGCGCGGCGACCGAGCCCTCGGTGACCCGCATATGGGTGTCGCCCCTGGCCGGGTCGTTCAGACTGAGATAGGCGACGTCGGTGCCCAGCAGGGACCGGGCGCGCTGGACGATCGCCTGCAGTACGGCGTCGAGGTCACGCAGTCCCGCCAGGTCGTGCGCGGTCTCGAAGAGCGCGGACAGCTCCGCCTCGCGGCGCCTTCGCCCCTCCATCTCCGAGCGCACGCGCAGCGCCAGCGCCTTCGCCTCTTCGAGCGCGGCGACGCGCTCGGCCGGCCGCCCTTCGGCCCGGGCGAGCAGGACGGGCTGCTCATACGCGTCGGCGGACGCGCCTCTGGCCAGCAGCTCCAGGAACGGCGCCTCGGCGCCGTCGGTGAAGCGCTCGGCGGACTGCGCTTGATCGCGGGACATGCTCACAGGATTACCTGTCGGCGGGCCGGCACCGCCAGCCCTGTGGACAACTCGGGATCGGGCGGCCGCCGGCCCTGTGGACAACGTGCGAGCCGGTCCATCAGTGGGCGGTCCAGCCGCCGTCCAGCGCCAGCGATGTACCGGTGACGAAGGACGCCTGCGGGCTGCACAGATAGGCCACCGCCTCGGCGACCTCCGCCGGTTCGATGAGCCGCTTGACCGCACTGTCCCGGAGCATGATCTCGGCCAGCACGCGTTCCTCGGGGATGCCGTGCGCCCGGGCCTGGTCGGCGAGCTGCTTCTCGACCAGGGGGGTGCGCACATAGGCGGGGTTCACACAGTTCGAGGTGACTCCATGGGGCGCGCCCTCCAGGGCAGCGGTCTTGGACAGCCCCTCGAGACCGTGTTTCGCGGCCACATACGCCGACTTGAACGCCGAGGCTCGCAGCCCATGGACGGAGGACACATTGACGATGCGGCCCCACCCCTGTCCGTACATGTGCGGCAAGGCTCCGCGGATGAGCCGGAACGGCGCCTCGAGCATCACGGTCAGCACGGTGTGGAAGACGTCGGGCGGGAACTCCTGCAAGGGACGCACCAGTTGCAGGCCCGCGTTGTTGACGAGGACGTCGGTGCCCGCGGCGGCGAGCTCCGCGGCGTCCAGGTCGGTCAGGTCGAGGACGTGCGCCTCGACCGTGCCGGCCAGTCCCTGCGCTTCCTCGCCGAGGGTGTCCAGGCCCGCGGCGTCCCGGTCCACCGCTCGCACCTTGGCTCCGGCGGCGGCGAGCCGCAGCGCGCAGCTGCGGCCGATGCCGCCTGCCGCGCCGGTGACGAGAGCCGTACGGCCGCCGAGGTCGGGCGAGGTCGCGTGGAGGCCCGGGAGAGGGCTGGACACGGTCATGGTGTGACCCTAGGCAGCGCTCAGGCGCCAACCCATGTGGTCACACCACACACTTCCCGCTCAGGACGTGGGCTTGAACCATGTGGGTTCATCGGCCAGCGCCTGCTTGATCCGGAACAGGCTGTGCTCGCTGAGCTTGGGCAACGCGTCCAGCTCGAACCAGCCGACCTGGAGCGACTCGTCGTCATTGACGCGCGCCTCACCGCCGACGGCCCGGCAGCGGAACGTGATGTCCATGAACTGGCAGATGTCGCCGTTGTTGTAGGCCACCTGCTTCCCGGCTTCGACCAAGACGACCCGTTCGACCTCGCAGTGCACGGCCGTCTCCTCGTACACCTCGCGCACGGCGCAGTCCGCGGGCTGCTCGCCCGGATCCGGAATGCCCGAGATCAACGCCCACCGGTGGTTGTCCGAACGCTGTCCCAGCAGCACTCTGCCGCCGCCGTCGAGGACGACGGCGCTCACGCCGGGAAGCCAGAGGAGCTGGTGACCCGCGGAGGCCCGGATCGTGCGGATGAAGTCAGGAGTGGCCATGCACCGACCCTAACGGCCCGGCCTCGTCACGCCCTTGGAACCGGCCTCGTTGCGCCGGTGGACCCGGAAACGCCGTCCTTCCTAGACCGCGCTGCCCCGACGCCCGCGGACCGCCGAGGTGACCGCCCAGCCGAGCCCGCCCGCCGCGCACAGCACCAGGACCATCTCCGGGAGGATTCCGAGGCGCGTGGCAGGCGTCTCGGAGGAGCGCAGCGGCACCTTCTGCACGAGCGAGTCCGCGACGAACATCCCGGTGCGCTGCGTGATCTTCCCGTCCGGCATGATCACGGCGCTGACACCGCTGGTCACCGGCACCGTGACGGTACGGCTGTGCTCCACGGCGCGGACCCGGGACATGGCCAGCTGCTGGTACGTCATCTCGCTGCGGTCGAAGGTCGCGTTGTTGCTCGGCACCGAGATCATCTGCGCGCCGTCGGTGACGGTGTCGCGCACGGCCCAGTCGAAGGCGGCCTCGTAGCACGTGGCCAGACCCACTTTGGTGCCGTCCAGGGTGAACACGCCCGCCTTGGTGCCGCGGCTGAAGTCCTGGCGCACCATCGACGTCCAGTTCTTGTTGATCGCCCCGAGCAGCGAGCGCAGCGGAAGGTACTCGCCGAACGGCTGGACCTGCCGCTTGTCGTACGTGTCGACGGGGCCCTTGGCCGGGTCCCACAGGATCTGCTCGTTGTAGAGCTTGCCGTCGCGCTCCACGACGCCGCCCACGGAGATCGGGGCGCCGATGGCGTTGGCCGCCTCGTCGATCACGGCGCGCGCGTCGGCATTGGCGAACGGGTCGATGTCGGAGGAGTTCTCCGGCCACAGCACGAAGTCGGGCTGTGGGACCTTGCCGGCCTTGACCTCGGCGGCCAGCCGCTCGGTCTCCCGCACGTGGTGGTCGAGCACGGCCCGCCGCTGGGCGTTGAACTCGAGCCCGGCGCGCGGCACATTGCCCTGGATCACCGCGACGGTCGCCGTACCGTCCTCGGCCTTGTCGCTGACCAGAGAGCGCGCGGCGAGCGCCCCCACCACGGGGACCGCCACGCTCAGCAGCGCGACCGCGGCGGCCGTGCGGCGTACGACGGCGCCGCCCCGCCTGTCGAGCACGAGACGCACGACCTCGTACAGCCCGAAGCCGCACAGCACCACCGCGAAGCCGAGCACCGGGGTACCGCCCACCGCGGCGAGCTGAAGGAAGGCGCCGTCGGCCTGGCCGAAGGCGACCTTGCCCCAGGGGAAGCCGCCGAAGGGCACACGCGCGCGTGCGGCCTCGCCCGCCGTCCAGACCGCGGCCGCCCACAGGGGCCACGCGGGGAGCCGGGACACCGCCGCGACGCCCAGGCCGACGAGAGCGATGTACACCGCTTCCACGGCGACGAGTGCCAGCCAGGGGCCGGAGCCGACCTCCACGCCGGTCCACACCAGCAGGGGCAGCAGGAAACCGAGGCCGAAGAGATAGCCGTGCCCGAGGGCCGTCTTCCAGGTCCGGCCGCGCAGGGTCCAGCCGAAGACCGCGAAGGCGGGCAGCGCCAGCCACCACAGGGTGCGGGGCGGGAAACTGACGTAGAGCAGCACGCCGGAGAGCGCCGCCACGGCGGCCGGGACAAGACGCCGCACCCATCTGGCACCGCGGGAGACGGGCAGGGCCTGGGGTTCGAGCTGTTCCGGCTCGTCTACGGAGGTTGCGGTCGCGGTCACGCGGCGAGTCTACGGCGCGTGGTCCGACCCCCGACAGCACGGTCCGTCCGCTCCAGCGGGGCGGCGCCCACCCCTTTGCTGCATCGTTTCTGCGCAACTCATCCACAAATCGACGCATCACCCGTTACGGTGTGCCGAGCCTCTGACGTGCGGCCGGATGCGGCAGCGACGATCAGGGGCTCATGGGCTCATCACAGGTCGGGGGGCGGTCGGGGTGGGTTCCACGGGAACGGCGTCCGCGGCCGATGCGGCGGCCGCGGGTGACAGACGCAGCGTCTCCGACGCCACAGGCATGTTCGTGCTCGGGACATGTGCCGCGTGGGCCCTGATCACCGCGGCCGCGCACGGCGGCCGTCCCGAGGGGCTGCTGCTGGCCGTGCTCGCCGTCGCCGCCGGCTACGCGTCGGGGCGCATCTGCGGAGCGCTGCTGCCGGTCGCGGCCCCCGGCGTGGGCGCGGTCGCCGGACTCGGCCTGGCGCTCGCCGCCCCGCACGCCACCATGGGCCCGCAACTCCTCTCACCGCTCGGGCACACCGGAGCCACCGCCGCACTGCTCACGTTGTCGACAGGCGCCGCGTGCTGCGCGGCCTGGGCGGCGCGACCCTCGGGGCTGCGGCTGGCCCTGTGGCTGCTGGCCGTCGGCACGACCGTCGTCGCGGCGGTCCTGGGCTCGACGACCGGACTGCTCTCGTGCGCCGGGGTGCTCCTGTGCTCGCTCGCCGCCGGCCGGATGCGACGACGCGCCCTGGGGCTTGCGGGGCTCGCGCTCACGGCGGCGCTGCTGACGGGCGCGACCTGGGCGATCGCCGAGGACGTACTGCCGGACGGGCTGACCGTCTCGCTGGAGGGTCAGCTCACCGAGCACCGGATCCTGCTGTGGCGCGACGCACTGGGCATGGTCCGCCAGGACCCCGCACTCGGTGCCGGACCGGGCCGCTTCGGCGAGCTGAGCCGGACCGCCGCGATGTCACTGCCGTCCGACGACAAACCGCACTCCGCCGCGTTCCAGCAGGCGGCCGAGCAGGGCGTGGCCGGCGTCGCCCTGCTGGCGGCCGCGTTCTGCTGGATCCTGTACGCGCTGTGGCGCACTCCGCGTCCGGCCTCGGTCGCGCTGACGGCGGGCGCCGCCCTGACGGCGCTGGCCGCCATCGCGTCGGTCGGCAACGCCCTGAGCTTCACCACGGTGACGGCGGGGGCAGGCCTGCTGGCGGGCGTCGCCACGGCGCGGCCCCTGCTCCACATCAACCACGAGGTGACCACGGACGAGGCACTCCGCGGGCAGTCATGACGGCGCGAGGACGCCACGGACGAGGCACTCCGCAGGGAGCCATCACGCAGGGCGCCCACACACGTAGCGACTCCCCTGGGAGCCATCACACGAGGACGCCACACGTAGCACCTCACCTGGGAGCCATGACGTAGGACGCCAGGGACAACGCAGCTCCCCAGCGAGCCATGACGCGAGGCGGGTTCAACCGGGTGGGACCGGTCAGCGCGGTTGGGCGCTCAGTGTGCGGCGGGCGCGCCCGGACGCAGGCGCTCGCGGATGATCCGTACCGCCGCCTCCGCGTTGTCGACCGTGATCGTGAACGTGTGACCGTCCCCGAGGCGCAGCACCAGGCCCTCGCCGCGCCGGACGATGACGGCGGTGCCCAGCTCGGGCCGCCAGCGATAACCCCAGCCGCCCCAGTGGCGCGGGGTGACCTGGGGGTCGAAGTCGGCGCCGACGACATGGGAGAGCGGGATACGACGGCGGGGCAGGCCGATGTGCCCGCAGCGCACTTCGAGGGAGTCCTTGTCGACCTTGACGGCCACATGCAGGAACGCGAGTGTGCCGAAAAGGATCAGCAGGCCGGCGGCAATGCATCCGACGACGGACATGATGAGCGGGGCGTTGTCGGACGTCCAGGCGGAGTCGACGGCCAGCTCGATACCGAGCGCCAGGCACGCGGCCCCACCGAGGGCGGGCAGCCACTGGACGCGGTTGGTGGCGCGGCCCGTCCAGACCTCGGGGTGGGAGGCGTTCTCGCCGTGGGGGTGGTCCCTCATGCCTATGAGACTACTCAGGTTTCGGAACGCGGGTACCGGGTCGCACAGTGTCACTGCTCCGGGTGGACGGCAGGCGCACCGGGAGACGCGGGCGGTCACGCAGGGTCACCTGGCGGGGCTGACCGCCTGCAGGAGCATGCCTTCCTCGTAGGCCAGCGCGGGTGCGGGCAACCCGGACTCCTGTCCTCCGAGCAGCACCGTGAGGGAGCCGCCGGCCGGTGCCTCCGGAGCCGGGAGTTCACCGATACGGCGCAGCGCCTGGGCGGCCACCGCACCCGCCGACCCATGCAGGACGAGCGGCGGACGGCCCGGCTGCTGCACGGCCTCGCGGATGCGCTCGGCGACCAGCTCGTAATGGGTGCAGCCCAGGACAACGGCCCTTACATCGTCGGGCGTGCGCGCGGCGGCCGCGGCGATCGCGGCGTCGATGGCCGCCTGGTCGGCGTGCTCCACGGCGTCGGCGAGGCCGGGGCAGGGCACCTCGGTGACGGTCGCTCCGTCGGCGAACTCACGGATGAGGCCCCGCTGGTAGGGGCTGCCGGTGGTGGCCGGTGTGGCCCAGATCGCGAAGGGGCCGCCCCCGGCTGCGGCGGGCTTGATGGCGGGAACCGTGCCGATCACCGGCACGCCGGGCTCCAGGCGGGCGCGCAGCGCGGGCAGGGCGTGCACGGAGGCGGTGTTGCAGGCGACGATCAGCGCGTCGGGTCCGTACCGCGCGGCCGCCTCGGCGATGGCGAGAGAGCGTGCTGTCACGTCCTCGGGCGTGCGCGGTCCCCAGGGCACGCTCGCGGGGTCCGAGGAGAGGATGAGATCGGCGTCGGGCCGCAGTCTGCGTACGGCGGCGGTCGCGGCGAGCAGGCCGATTCCGGAGTCCATGAGCGCGATCTTCACCCGGTCACCATAGACGATCGGCCCCTGGGGGCCGCAGGGGTGGGGCAGACTGCGGCGGGTGAGCGCCGTTGTGTGGATCGCTGTCGGATCGCTGGCCGCCTGGCTGTGGCTGCTGCTCGGCCAGGGCTTCTTCTGGCGTACGGACGTGCGGTTGCCGTCGCGCCGGGACCCGGACGACTGGCCGTCCGTCTGCGTGGTCGTACCGGCCCGGGACGAGGCGTCCGTCCTGTCCGAGAGTCTGCCGTCGCTGCTGGCCCAGGACTATCCGGGGCGGGCCGAGGTCTTCCTGGTGGACGACGGCAGTACGGACGGCACGGGTGAACTGGCCCGTGAGCTGGCGCGCCGGCACGGGGGCCTGCCGCTCACGGTCGGCTCCCCCGGTGAGCCGCCCACCGGGTGGACGGGCAAGCTGTGGGCCGTACGGCACGGAATCGGTCTGGCACGCACGCGTGGCCCCGAGTATCTGCTCCTGACGGACGCCGACATCGCGCACGCGCCCGACAGCCTGCGGGAGTTGGTGGCGGCGGCGCGCACCGGTGGCTTCGACCTGGTCTCCCAGATGGCGCGGCTGCGCGTGGAGAGCGTGTGGGAGCGGCTGGTCGTACCCGCCTTTGTCTACTTCTTCGCCCAGCTGTACCCCTTCCGCCGCATCGGTGTGCGGGGGTCGCGGACGGCGGCAGCGGCGGGCGGCTGCGTGCTGCTGCGCGCGGACGCCGCCGAGCGGGCGCTGATCCCGGACGCGATCCGGCACGCCGTCATCGACGACGTGGCCCTCGCGCGGGCGGTCAAGGGCAGTGGGGGTCACATCTGGCTGGGGCTCGCCGAGCGTGTGGACAGCGTGCGTCCGTATCCGCGGCTGCACGACCTGTGGCGCATGGTCTCCCGCAGTGCGTACGCCCAGCTGCGGCACAATCCGCTGCTGCTTCTCGGCACCGTCCTGGGTCTGGCTCTGGTCTATCTGGTGCCGCCCGTCGCCCTCCTGGCGGGCCTGGCCGCGGGCGATGCGGCCCTCGCGACGGCCGGTGGCCTCGCCTGGCTGGTGATGACGGCGACGTATCTGCCGATGCTGCGCTACTACCGCCTGGCGCTGTGGCTCGCTCCGCTGCTGCCGGTCACCGCGTTTCTGTATCTCCTCATGACGGTCGATTCCGCGGTGCAGCACTACAGGGGACGCGGTGCGGCCTGGAAGGGCCGCACCTACGCGCGCCCGGACACCGCGGTCCTCGACGAGCGTTGACCGTTCATTTCCTGCCGGGGGTCCAGTTCATGCCCCAGCCGTAGGCGTAGTCGACGGTGCGCTGCGGGCTGACACCGCGCTCGGGGATCAGATAGCGGGCTTCGCGCTGGACGACGAGGTCGCCGCCGTTGTTCGTGATGAGCGCGAGGGCGCAGACCGTCGAGGGCACCGTGCACTCGTCGAGCGAGAAGTCGATCGGCGCGCCGTTCAACGGCTGGAGGGTGACCGTGGCGTGCAGGTCGGCGAAGGAGCGCGCGCCTTCGTAGATGGTCACGAAGATGAGGATGCGCCGGAAGCTCTGCTTGTGGTCGAGATTCACGGAGAGGTTCTCGCCGCTCGCCGTCGCGCCGGTTCGGTCGTCGCCGTCGAGATGGATGTACGGCGGCTGGTGCAGCGATCCGAAGGCGTTGCCGAGCGCCTGGACCACTCCTTTGCGGCCGTCGGACAGCTCGTACAGGGCGCACAGGTCGAGGTCGAGGTCCGCGTGCATGGCGACGGCCCGGCCGCGCTTGCTGCCCCACCCCGAGAACTGCTTGCGCACCTCCCAGTTGAGGTTCACCCGCATGGCACCGCCGGTGCCGCCCTGCTTGCTCAGCGAGACCGACGGGGACTCCTTGGTGAGCGTGACCTTGGTGAGGCGGACGGGGGCCGGCGGTGCCGCAGGAGGAGCGGGAGGAGCGGGAGGGGCGGGAGGGGGAGCCATCCCGGGCGGCGGCACGGTCACGGGCGGCGCCGCCGGGGGCGGACCGGCGACGCGGGTGCCGGGCCCGGGCGGGGGTCCGGCGGGCGACGCCGTCCGCTGCGGCTCGTCCACCGTGATCCCGTAGTCCGTGGCCAGTCCTGCGAGCCCGCTGCTGTAGCCCTGCCCGACGGCACGGAACTTCCAGGCGCCCTGACGGCGGTAGAACTCCCCGAGGACGAAGGCGGTCTCGACGGTCGCGGCGCTGTCGAAGCGGGCGATCTCGGTGCCCTGCGCGTCGAGCACGCGAATGTACAGCCCCGGTACCTGGCCGAACGTACCGCCGTCGGCGGAGGCGGCCAGCACGATGGTCTCGATCGTGGGCTCCACGCGCGCGAGGTCGGCGATCAGGGTGTCGGTCACCTGGCCGCCGCTGTCCCGCTTGCCCTCGTGGCGCACCGCGCCGGAGGAGTGGGCCGGCTGGTTGTAGAAGACGAAGTCGCCGTCCGAGCGCACCTTGCCGGAGACCAGCAGCAGCGCCGACGCGTCGGCGTCGGGAACGCCAGGCCCGGAACGCCAGCCGACTTCGACGCGCAAGGCGGCAGTCGGCACAGGAACATTCGACCCCTTAGGCATTGACATGTACGCCCCCATAACCGTCTTCGCACCGAGCCATGCCTCGGGCAGCTCCAGTGATCCGCCGGGCACGCCGGATCCCTTTCCGCCAAACCTATTACTCCAGGCCACGAACGCCCATGATCGGGAGCGGAAGATCGGCGGCCAACCGACGGTAACCCGCCAGGAACTCGGCCTTTACACGATCTGAACGCCATCCGGTGCCCTTTTTTGCCGAGTTCGCTCGCATTGGGGATCCCACGTCACTGCCGACACGGAAAACAACCCTCTTATCGGTCTCCCCAACCAGCACATCGTGGGCTTAACTTATGTGCCATGACCTCCCCCCGCTCCACCTATGGCGGCGGTTACTACTCCGCGCCGTCCTTCCCGGACACCCCGATCTACGACTCCCTCGTCGCCGAACGGGGCACCCCTCAGATCGCCCCGATCCGGGTCCCCTCCGCGTACGACACGGGCAGCCATCTGCCCGCCCTGCCGTCGGCTCTCCCCGCGCTGCCGGCCGGACCGTCCCAGCACGCCCCCGTCTACGGCTATCCGCAGGCGCAGCAGCCCGCCCCGCTCCAGCAGGCTCCCGCCGCCTACATCCCGCAGCAGCCGGCGGGCCCCCGTGGCTACCCGGGCCCCCAGGCCCAGCAGCCCCGCCCGATGTCGACCGGAACGGGCTACGAGGCGATGCGCCCCGCCGCTCCGCGTCCCGGCCCGGCTCCTTATCAGGACCCGTACAACAACGGCCAGCAGTACCGCGGCTACTGACGCGTCCTGATCCTGCGGAGCGGAGGCTGTCGGTGCCTGCTGGCACCATTGCCTCATGTCGAACCCAGCGCTGCACGCCATTCATGTCCACCCGGTCAAAGCACTGCGGGCCCTCGCGCCCTGCGAAGCCGTGGTGGAGCCTTGGGGGCTGGCCGGCGACCGGCGCTGGGCAGTGATCGACGAGGCGGGCAAGGTCGTCACCCAACGCCAGTACGCGCGCCTCGCATTGGCCGCCGCCGAGCCGTTGCCCGGCGGCGGCATTCGGCTGTCCGGACCCGGCGCCGACCCGCTGACCGTCGAGGTGCCCGAGCCCGGCCCCACGACCACCGTGAAATGGGCAAGCCACAAGTTCGAGACGGTGCCCGCCGACGCGTCCGCGGGCACGTGGTTCAGCTCGTTCCTCGGCAAAGAGCTCGGCGGTAAGCAGCTGGGCCTCGTCCATCTCGACGCCCCGGCCATCCGGCGCCCCATCGACGACGCGCCGCACTCGTTCCCGGGCGAGACCGTCAGCCTCGCCGACGGGTATCCCCTGCTGCTCACCACGCGCGCGTCACTGGACGCCCTCAATTCCCTGGTCGCACAAGGCGATCATGCCGACGAGGGTCCGCTGCCCATGAATCGCTTCCGGCCGAATGTCGTCCTCGACGGCACGGCCGCCTGGGACGAGGACGACTGGGCGCGCATCGCGATCGGCGAAGTCACCTTCCGGGTCGCCAAGATGTGCGGGCGCTGCGTCGTGACGACCACGGACCAGGGCACCGCCGAGCGCGGCAAGGAACCGCTGCGCACCCTCGCCCGCCACCGCCGCTTCGGCGACCAGCTCGTCTTCGGGCAGAACCTGGTCCCGGAGTCCGTGGGCACGGTCAGGATCGGCGATCCGGTCAAGATCCTGGAATAGTTGCGCCAAATTCTGGTCGCCATGGCAAAGATCCGCGTCCGAGGCGTGTGTACGGGGAACCCGGTTAGCGAGTACGGCCGTTCACACGGCGTGAGCAGTTTCCGCGCCGGAACGAAAGATCGTCGGGTGATTTCCCTCTCTCTTCTCCCGGCTCACGCGTGGACGGCTGCCGGCCGGGTTATCACGGAGGCGGAAGGGGGTGCGGACGGTGCGAGCTATCGGCGGACTCTGGCGCTGGCGACACAATCCACTGCGCCGGACGACGGATCTGGTCGAGGCCTGGATGGCGCTGGCCGCCATCGTGCTGATCCTTGTTGCCGTCCCCCTGGTGGGCGTCGTCGTGGGCAGCGCCGCGCACAGCGCACTGCAGGAGTCCGTGCGTGATCAGCTCCACGCCGGCCACGAGGTGACGGCCACCGTGATCAGAAAACTGGACCGCTCCCCCCTCGACCCCGACCCGGAGACCTCTTCGGCCCGCGACACGCACCATCGCGTCCTGGCGAACTGGACCGCGCCGGACGGCACCGCGCAGCGCGGCTCGGTCCTGGCCGGCCTCAAGAACCCGCATCCCGGCGACCACTTCGCCCTCTGGACCGACCGGCACGGCCGTATGCTCAACCGCCCGCTGGACGCCGCCACCGCGACAACGCACGCCGTGCTGGCCGGACTCGGCGCGGCCGCCGCGGCCGTGGGACTCGTGGAGGGCGCCAGGCGGCTCGTCGTCTGGCGCATGGTCCGCCGCCGGTACGCCCGTTGGGACCAGGCGTGGGAGAAGGCCGGTCCGGACTGGGGCAGGACCGGCACCGGCAGCTGACGGCCTTTCCGCTCCGGTCAACCCGCCGCCCCCGCGCACGCTACGGTGGACCGGCCGAACTGTTCGGCACCTTCGTGAGAGGTCGTCCTCGGTCTTCGGCAAGATCGGTCCTCGACAAGATCGGATCCCCGTCCGCGAGGTCGGATCTGCGAGATGATGCGGTCGACCACTCAGGACCCGCGTACGACTAGGTGGGGGCACAGCAGCGCCATGGCACAGGGCACGGTCCAGGTGACGCACACCGGCACGTCGCGGTGGCGGCGCCGTACAGGTGAGTACGCATCGCTCGCCGCCGCTCTGGAGGCCGCGGGCGAAGGCGACGTCCTCACGGTCGCCCCCGGCACCTACCGGGAGAACCTCGTCGTCCAGCGGGCAGTGACGCTGCGCGGCCCGGAGGGCTCGCCCGGCTCGGTGCGCATCGCGCCGATCGACGGGGTGCCGCTCACCGTCTGCGCCTCGGCGGTGGTCCAGGACCTGCACGTGGAGGGCCAGGACGCGGCCGCCCCCGCAGTGCTCGTCGAGGAGGGCACACCGGAACTGCTGGACCTGCGGATCGTCACGCGGTCCGCGGCCGGGATCGAAGTGCGCGGCGGCGCCCGCCCGACGGTCCGGCGGTGCACGGTCGACAATCCCGCCGGCGTCGGCATCGCCGTACTCGACGGCGGCGGTGGGGTGTTCGAGGAGTGCGAGGTCGTCGCGGCCGGCCAGTCGGGAGTCGTCGTACGCGGGGGTGCCCATCCGCGCCTTGAGCGCTGCCGGGTGCACCATGCCTCGGGCGCGGGCCTGTCGGCGACCGGGGAGAACTCGTCCCTGGAGGCGGTCGGTTGCGAGGTGTACGAGGTCAAGGGCTCGGGCGTACAGGTCACCGGGCGGGCCACGGCGCATCTCACCGACTGCGATGTGCACCGGACGACCGCGGACGGCATCACGCTCGACACGGACGCCGTCCTCACCCTCGCCGACTGCCGCATCCACGACATCCCCGAGAACGCGGTCGACCTCCGTTCGCGCTCGGTGCTCACGCTGACGCGCACCACGGTGCGCCAGTTCGGCCGCAACGGCCTGTCCGTGTGGGACCCGGGCACGCGCGTGGACGCCAATCAGTGCGAGATCTTCGACAGTACGGGCGACTATCCCGCGGTGTGGGTCAGCGACGGCGCCACCGTCGTCCTCGACTCGTGCCGGGTGCACGACGTGCCGGACGCCCTCTTCGTCCTCGACCGCGGCTCCCGGGCGGACGTCGTCGACAGCGACCTGTCGCAGGTGCGCAACACGGCCGTGTCGGTCAGCGACGGCGCCACCGCGCAGCTCGACGACTGCCGGATCCGGGACGCGGCGACGGGCGTCTGGTTCCGCGACCACGGCAGCGGCGGCACCCTGTCCGGCTGCACCGTGGACGGCACCCAGACCGGCGTGATCGTCACCAAGGGCGCGGACCCCACCCTCGAGCGCTGCACGGTGGACTCACCCGCGGAGGCGGGCTTCTACGTGTCCGCCGGTGGCCGGGGCAGCTTCCACAACTGCCGGGTCACGGGCAGCGGTGGCTACGGGTTCCATGTGATCGACGGCTGCCGTACGACGCTGAAGAAGTGCCGCACGGAGCGGTGCGCGCGGGGTGGGTACGAGTTCGCGGAGGGTGGCCCGGGCACGTCGGGCGGAGGCCCGTTGGTCGAGGACTGCACGAGCGACGAGAGTGCGGGCCTGCGGTCCCCGGCGCACGAGACGGCCGTGGAAACCGCGGGCCGGCCCGGTCTTCTCGGTGCCATCCCGGGCCAGCGCACCACCGAGCAGCAGCCGCTCGCCGCACCGGCCGAGGGCCCGGAGCAGCCCGCCCGCCCGTCGAAGGCCGTCCTCGGTGAACTCGACACGCTGGTGGGCCTGGAGAGCGTCAAGCGCGAGGTCCGCGCGCTCACCGACATGATCGAAGTGGGCCGCCGCCGGCAGGAGGCGGGCCTCAAGGCGGCCTCCGCCCGGCGCCATCTGGTCTTCACCGGCTCCCCGGGCACCGGCAAGACGACCGTCGCCCGGCTGTACGGCGAGATCCTGGCCTCGCTCGGCGTGCTGGAGAAGGGCCACCTCGTCGAGGTCTCGCGCGTGGACCTGGTGGGCGAGCACATCGGCTCCACCGCGATCCGCACCCAGGAGGCCTTCGACCGGGCGCGCGGCGGTGTGCTGTTCATCGACGAGGCGTACGCGCTGTCGCCGGAGGACTCGGGACGCGACTTCGGGCGCGAGGCGATCGACACGCTGGTGAAGCTGATGGAGGATCACCGCGAGGCCGTCGTAGTGATCGTCGCGGGCTATACGGCCGAGATGGAGCGGTTCCTTTCGGTCAACCCGGGTGTGGCGTCCCGTTTCTCACGGACCATCACCTTCAGCGATTACGACCCCGATGAACTGCTGCGGATCGTGGAACAGCAGGCC
The DNA here is from genome assembly GCF_042881375.1 of Streptomyces sp. NPDC058274. NCBI lineage: Bacteria > Bacillati > Actinomycetota > Actinomycetes > Kitasatosporales > Streptomycetaceae > Streptomyces > Streptomyces sp. NPDC058274. Next base: position 383,653 of record NZ_JBHVXW010000005.1, on the reverse strand, counting down.
GAGGAGCACGAGTACCGGCTGGCGCCGGGCGCGCCCGAGGCACTGCTGAAGTACTTCACGGCGATCCCGAAGGGACCGGCGTTCGGCAACGGCCGCACGGCACGGCAGACCTTCGAGGCGATGGTGGAGCGGCACGCCGGGCGGGTCGCCCAGCTCGACGAGCCGAGCAAGGACGATCTGACCCTGCTCTACCCGGAGGACCTGCCCGAGCCGTCCTGAGGGTCATCGGCCTGCCCCGCGTGCGGGGGCGCTGCGGCCTCCCGCCCCCGCGGTGCCGGCACCTCCGGTCTGAGCCGCGCGAGCAGCCACTCCCGCTCCTGCGCGAACGCCGGATCCGCCTGGTAGTCGCTGTGTCCGAGGATCGGCGCGGGCAGCGGGTGCTGCTCGGTGCGGCCGTAGGCGAGCGGGTCCTTCAGGGGCGCGCGGTCGACCTGGGGGCCACAGTCCCCGGGCAGCCGCATCGGGCCGCCGATGGGGTCCGTGCGGCGGTACAGATTGCGCCAGCAGGCGACCTCGCGGTGCAGGGAGGTGAGGGCGGCGGGACCGAAGTGGGCCGGGAACCACCGCCCGTACAGGCGCTCCAGCGGCGAGCCGTAGGTGAGCAGGGCGACGCGCTTGCGGACCGAGGGCTTCAGCTGCCAGGCCGCCGCGGCCGCGAGCACACTGCCCTGGGAGTGCCCGGAGATGACGAGCCGGCCGCCGGTGGCGCGGGTCCAGGTCGCCATGCGCCAGGTGAGGTCGGGGACGGCCCGCTCGGCGTAGCACGGGGGCGCGAAGGGGTGGGCGGCGCGGGGCCAGAACGTGCCGACGTCCCAGAGGATGCCGATGGTGCGCCGCGCGGCGGCGTCCTTGTAAGCACGGCGGCCCCAGGTGACGAACAGTATGAAGCCGAGTCCGATCAGCCAGGACCCGAGCGCCTGCGCGGTCTGGGCGGCGCCCTCGACGAAGGCGTACGAGCCCTCCGCGGCCTCCCCCGGTGCCTTGTCGGTGGTCGCGGCGCCCACCAGGGCCATCGCGCCGAGGAACAGCGTCGCCGCGGACGTGATGCCCACGATCCGGGGCGCTCGGTCGGTCAGGGAGGCACGCGCGCGGGTGCCCGCGATACGGCGGGAGCGTGCCGTGTCCTTGGGCTCGCCCCGGTAGTCGAACTCGACCGATTCCATCTCGGCGCGCCGCAGCCGCCGGGTGCGCCAGGCCAGCCGGCCGACCAGGACGAGGACGACGAGCAGCACGGGCGGGATGACGGACGCCTGCCAGGTCAGCAGCACCGGCGGACTCACCAGCGCGTCCCTGGTGCCGTCCAGCCAGTCGGCGACGCGCTGGGCCACGCCTCCGGACATCACGCCGCCCAGCGCGCAGGCCAGCATCGCGACGGCGGGTCCGGCCAGACCGCGCATCGCGGTACGGGTGTCGGGGTGCGTGCGGTACAGGGCGTGGGCGACCACGGTGAGGGCGATGACGAGCAGGCCCTGGACGAGAGCGAGGGCGCCGAACGTCGTGTCGCCCGGCAGCCGCCCCGTCGACTGCCAGCCGGCCCGCGACCACCCCGCGTACACCATCGTGAGGACGAGCAGGAGGATCGAGCCGACGGGCAGCCGGCGGATGAGGTGCTCGTCCAGCTGCCGGTCGAGGCGGTGCTCGCTGCGGCCCCTCCGGCAGACCACCCAGACCACGACGAGGGCGCCGGCCACCAGAGTCACCTCCAGAAGCCGTCCCAGGAGGTCCAGCAGGTCGGACCCGCCGGGCCGCCGGTCGTAGCGGGCCGCCGAGGTGCCGACCGCCGCCGCGACGGTCAGGAACCCCGCCGCGGTGTGCGCGGCGCGCAGCCGGGCCACCAGCCGGCGCCCGTACCAGAACCCGGGCCGCCCGAGACCGGTGCGCCCGGTCTCCTCGTCGGGCTCGGCGCGGCGGGACATGGGCTGCTGGGACTCGTACGCGCTCCAGGTGCGGTGGGACAGGTACCAGAGCAGGCCCGTGACGGCGGCCGGTACCAGGCCCGCGAGGGCAAGGCGGCGGCCCGGCAGGCTCCACCACCCGTCGTCGGAGACGGCCGGCGAGAGGAAACCGAGCCAGGAGTGGTCCTCGGCGCACCCGCGCGTGCCCGCGCACTGCCAGGCGGTCAGGTCGAGAGCCACCTCGCAGGCGGCGGCGACCAGGAGCACGGTCAGTGTGAGGCCGGTGAGCCGCACCAGCAGCCCGTACAGCCTTACCGTCCGCTTCCGGCCGCGTGCCATGGGGCGCATCCAGTGGGCGAGGTTGACCACCATGAACGGCAGCAGCAACAGCCACAGAGCCCGGGCGCTGTTGCCGGAGGTGAGGTTGCACCAGACGTAGGCCTCGCGGACGGGCTGAGCCTGATGGCCGGCGGGGTGTGCGTCGGCATCGGCGTCGTCGATGCGGCGGTAGACGGCCGCTGTCTCGTCGCCGGTGATCCGCACCGTGCGCGGGTCGTCGAGCATGTCCTGGGGTGTGGTGCCGCCGACGCCGTGGACCAGGAGTTCGAGGGCGGTCTCGGCCACCGCGGGCCGCGGTAAGGAGCCGGCGTGCTCCCCCGTCGGGGTCTGGAGGGAGTCGCCGCGCTCCCCTGACGACGCATGTTCCCGTGGACGCTCCACTGTTCTGCACATCCCCCGTGCTACGCGCTGGCGTGTGTCATGTGCAGGCTCAGGATCTCCGCTCGGGAGGCGGCTCACACCTGTGGCCACGGAATCTCCCCCATACGTGTGACATCAACCGATGCGGCCTGTGTGCGGGCAGTGGCGCAGCTGTCGCACGGCCGTGCAAGGATGGGTCGTCCTGCGGACCTCCGAGGGGGAGAATGTCCTTGTGGGAGCGGGTTCGGACGGCGGGTCGGACGTGCTGAGGCGAAAGGAACCGGAGCGGACGTGAGCGAGAATCAGAACCTCCTCGCGGAGCAGCGGCGCGCCCTGATCCTCGATGAGGTGCGGCGCCGCGGCGGGGTCCGGGTCAACGAACTGACCCGGAAGCTCGGCGTCTCCGACATGACGGTCCGCCGCGACCTCGACGCCCTCTCCCGGCAGGGCGTGGTCGAGAAGGTGCACGGCGGCGCGGTCCCGGTGGTCGAGGCGAGTACGCACGAGCCGGGCTTCGAGGCCAAGTCGGGGCTTGAGCTGTCCGCCAAGGAGGACATCGCGCGGGCCGCGGCCGAGCTGGTCGCGCCGGGCACGGCGATCGCGCTCTCCGGCGGTACGACGACGTACGCGCTCGCTCATCAGCTGCTCGACGTGCCGGACCTGACCGTGGTCACCAACTCGGTGCGGGTCGCCGACGTATTCCACTCCGCGCAGCGCGTCGCGGGCCAGCGCCAGGGCGCGGCCACGGTGGTCCTGACGGGCGGGGTGCGCACCCCCTCCGACTCGCTGGTGGGTCCGGTGGCCGACCAGGCGATCGCGGCGCTCCACTTCGACGTGCTGTTCCTCGGTGTGCACGGAATATCGGTCGAGGCGGGTCTGTCGACGCCGAACCTGGCGGAGGCCGAGACCAACCGGCGTCTTGTGCAGTCCGCGCGGCGAGTCATCGTGGTCGCCGACCACACCAAGTGGGGCACGGTCGGCCTGAGTTCGTTCGCCGCACTGGATCAGGTCGACACGCTGGTCACCGACGCCGGGCTGCCCACCGAGGCGCGTACGGAGATCTCGGAGCATCTGACGCGCCTGGTGGTGGCGGGCGAGCCCGCGGACGCTACAGACATCTGACGGACCGCCAGCTATGGTGACGCTGCCCGCGCCGCCCGACGGCGCGGTGCGGCACCGGTCACCGTTCGGTTCCGCCCGGGATCCGTCCCGCAAGGGGGTTTCGTCCATGGCACGCCGTCTGCGCCCAGTCGGACTCGACTTCGCCGAGACCGCTCCGCTGCGCCTGGTGTTCGCACGCGAGATGGCCGCACCTCCCGAGGCCGTGTTCCGCGCGCTGGCGGAGGACGTGCCCGGCTGGACGGAGTGGTTCTCGGCGGTCAGATTCGCCCGGCCCACCGCGGACGGCACGGGGCGCGAGATCCGGCTCAAGGGCGGCACGCGCTTCCAGGAGACCGTCCTCGCGGCCGACGCACCCGAGGTGTACGCGTACCGGGTCGACGTGACGAACGCTCCCGGGGCGCACGCGCTCCTGGAGGAGTGGCGGCTGACGCCCGACGGCACGGGCACGCGCGTGCAGTGGACCTTCGCCGCCGACGGGGGCGCGCCCTTCCGGCTCGCCCTGACCCTGGGACGGGCGGGGCTCGGCCGGGCCTTCCGCGGCGCGGTCACGGCCCTGGACCGGCGCCTGGCGGCGACGCACGCCTGAACCGGGTTCTCCAACCCGGTACGCGGTCAGGTGGCCGGCCGCGTCATTTCACTCCGGCCAGACGCCGGTCCGCAGCAGTGACTCGATCGCCGCCGTGTAGGGCGCGATGTCCAGGCCCTGCTCGGCCAGCCACGCGTCCGAGTAGTACTTGTCGAGATAGCGGTCCCCGGGGTCGCACAGCAGCGTCACCACGCTCCCCGTCCGCCCCTCCGCCACCATCTCGGCCACGATCTTCAGCGCGCTCCACAGGCCGGTGCCGGTCGAACCGCCCGCCTTGCGGCCGATCCCCCGCTCCAGGGCCCGTACGGCGGCCACGCTGGCGGCGTCCGGGACCTTCATCATCCGGTCGATGGCACCGGGCACGAAGCTGGGCTCCATGCGCGGGCGGCCGATGCCCTCGATGCGCGAGCCGCAGTCGGTCGTGACGGCCGGATCGCCGGTCGTCCATCCCTCGAAGAAGCACGAGTTCTCCGGGTCGGCGACACAGATGCGGGTGTCGTGCTGCATGTAGTGCACGTACCGCGCGATGGTCGCCGAGGTGCCGCCGGTGCCGGCCGTGGCGACCACCCACACCGGCTCGGGGAAGCGCTCCAACTCCAGCTGGCGGAAGATGGATTCGGCGATGTTGTTGTTTCCGCGCCAGTCCGTGGCCCGCTCGGCGTAGGTGAACTGGTCCATGTAGTGGCCGCCGGTCTCCACCGCGAGGGCGGCGGACTCCTCGTACATCCTGCGGGGGTCGTCCACGAAATGACATCGGCCGCCGTGGAACTCGATCAGCCGGCACTTCTCGGCGCTTGTCGTACGCGGCATGACCGCGATGAACGGCACGCCGATGAGCTTCGCGAAGTAGGCCTCGGAGACGGCCGTCGAGCCGCTGGACGCCTCGATGACGGGGCGACCGGGCCGGATCCAGCCGTTGCAGAGACCGTAGAGGAACAGGGAACGGGCCAGCCGGTGCTTGAGGCTGCCGGTCGGGTGCGTCGACTCGTCCTTCAGGTACAGGTCGATGCCCCACTGTTCGGGCAGCGGGAAGCGCAAGAGATGTGTGTCGGCCGAACGGTTGGCGTCGGCCTGGACCTTGCGTACCGCTTCTTTGAGCCAGCTGCGGTAGTCCGCGTCGGTGTGGTCGACGTCGAGTGTCTGGCCGGTTCGGGTCTCTTGGGGCGTGCTCACGGCGGGGCTCCTCACACATCGCGCCGACGCCGGTTCGCAGGGTCGGACACCTCGATCATAAGCACCTTCCGCACGCTTCTCACCTGCATAAACACTCCTTTGAGCAGCCCAAAGGCACCCCTGGGGGAGAGCTCGGGCGGCCCTGGGGGCGCATCCCGGCGAGTGCTCCCGCCGCCCCCGGGAGCTATCTCATGCGCACTGGTGCTCGACGCCGGGTGCGGGCAGACTGCACCGCACGGGCAGGGGTCCGAAGTGGGGATGTTTCACTGGATCGCGGCCCCTGCGGGACCATGACGGAGCGACAGCCGCAACGCACAAGGGGGCGGGGCACCATGGCGGAGCCGGAGTTCACGGCCACGGGCGTGCAGATCGGAAAAAGGCTGCGCTCGCTCACCCGGGCCGGACAGGTCCGGATCAGCGATGGCAGGCTGGAGTTGCTCACCAGTTACGGCAGCGAGATCGACAGCGCGCCGGTCCAGGCGGTGCGTGCGTCGAAGCCCTGGTTCGCCCATGACGACCAGGCGTCGGCCGACGTCAACGGCACCCGTTATCTGCTCACCCTCGGAGAGCACGACCCCGCGCCGGGAAAGCCGGGGCCGCCCTCGGCGCGCCGGTTCATCGAGGCGGTGGACAAGGCGGCGGGCCGCACCGGCTGAATGCGCCGCGAGTTGCAGGACCGCACCCCCTGAGTCACGCTGTTCTCACATCACTCTGGGTTTACCGGCGATAACGCTGCGAACCAGCCCGCCGGCCACTACAGCAGGCGGTCGTTTCACGCAGCCACCCGCTGGATCCGATCTCCGTCTTCTTCCGGACCTCAATTCGGGGAGTCGCAGCCGTGATCAGCCAGCCAAGCAGGCATTGCACGGTGGAGCTCCAAGCCCTGCCGTCGCGGATCGGCCAGGTCCGCAGAATCGTATCTGCGCAGTTGCGCTACTGGCATCTGGACCCCTTGATAGACCGGGCAGCGCTCGGTGTGACCGAACTCCTGACCAACGTTCACCGGCACGCCGAGCCCGACAAGACGTGCACCGTGGAGATCGAGCTCCTGCTCGACCGGCTCACGGTCTCGGTGCACGACAACGACCCGCGTCTGCCCGTGGTGGAGAAGGCGGAACCCTTCGCCACCTGCGGACGCGGCCTGGCCATGGTCGCCGCGATGAGCGAGAGCTGGGGCGTGCGGCCGAACGGAGAGTCGGGCAAGGTCGTGTGGTTCACCCTTCCGGCGTCCTCCGCGGCACTCGCTCCGCCGACCCGTCCGCCCTACGGCACCTCCCGCGAGGCACCCGCCCGCAGGTTCGGGGCCGATGGGCGCAGGCCCGAACACGCTCCCGCCCGGTCCGCCGTTGTCGGCTGACCGGGCGGTGACCTCCGCCGCATGCGGACGGGTCAGTCGGTGGCGATGGCGCGCAGCACGTCCAGGCGTGCCGCCCGCCGGGCCGGGCGCAGCCCCGCGAGTGCGCCGGCCGCGAGTCCCACCAGCACCACTACAAGGAGCTGTACGGGCGGTACCGCGAAGGCGAAGGCGCTGTCGGAAACGCCGTCCGAAGCCTTCACCAGGACCCAGCCGAGGAAGCCGCCGAGCACGAGCCCGCCCGTCGTGCCGAAGGCGGCGACCAGGACCGACTCCCAGCGGACCATGGCGCGCAGCTGCGCCCTGGTCTGCCCGACGGCCCGCAGCAGGCCGAGTTCACGGGTGCGCTCGTGCAGGGCGAGGGTCAGGGTGTTGGCGATGCCGAGGAGCGCGATGAGCACCGCGAGCGCGAGCAGCGCGTAGACCAGGGTCAGCATCATGTCGATGCCGGCGGCCGAGGACTGCGCGTACTCGTCGCGGGTCTGCACCTCGGGATTGCCGTAGGCCGCCGCCACCTTCCGCACCGCCTCCTTGCCCTCGGCCGCACTCACGCCGTCCTTGAAGGAGACGGCGATCAGGGTGTCAGAGTCCTGGGTGCGATGCGGCGCCCAGACGGCGCGAGTGATGACGTAGTCCCCGGCGAGTTCCGACTGACCGTAGACCGCGCGGACGGTGAAGGTCTCCTTCTTGCCGTCGGTGAAGGCGAGCCGCGCTTTGTCGCCGGTCGTCAGGCCCTGCTTGTCGGCCTCCTTCGGGGTGATGGCGATGCCGTCGGTGCCGAGGGAGTCCATCGAGCCGCGCACCTGGCCGAGGTCGAAGGCCTTGGCGAGGCCGGCCGGGTCCGTGACGGTCAGCGCGCGTCCCCTGCCGTCGACTTCGGCGACTCCGCGGCCGAGGCCGACGGCGTTCTCGACGGTGGACTGGCGGGCGATCGCGGGGGCCAGCGCGGGGCTGAGTCCGCTGCCGCCCGCGCCGAACGACGGGGTGCTGACGGCGACGTCGCCCGCGAAGGACCGGGAGACCGTCTGGTCCATGGTGGCCTTCAGGGAGGCGCCGAACACCGTGAACAGCGAGACGACGGCGACTCCGATCATCAGCGCGCTCGCGGTGGCGGCGGTCCGCTTGGGGCTGCGCAGCGCGTTGCGCCGGGCGAGGCCCCCGGTGACACCGCGCAACCTGTCGAGCGGGACGCCGATGACCCGTACGGCCGTGCTCGACGCGACGGGTCCAAGGACCACGAAGGCGGCCAGGGCCAGGACCGCACCGATTCCGGCGAGCCACAGGGACGGCGAGGCCAGGACGCCGACGAGCGTCAGCCCGACGGCCAGGGCGGCGAGGCCGGAGCCGATGACGGCACGGGCGCGGGAGGCTCCGGACTGGTCGACTGCCGTCTCGCGCAGGGCGGCCAGCGGTGCGATGCGTCCGGCGCGTACGGCGGGCAGCAGCGCGGAGCCGAGGCAGACGAGGATGCCCACCGCGAGCGGCAGCGCCATGGACAGGGCGCTGATCACCAAGTTGCCGTCGGGGAAGGGGAATCCGATGGCCGGGAAGAGCGCCTGCAGTCCGGCGGCGACACCGATCCCGCCCGCCAGGCCCGCCGCCGAGGCCGCGACGGCGACGACGCTCGCCTCGGCCAGCGTAGCGACGGTGATCTGCCGGCGTGAGGCGCCGAGCGCGCGCAGCAGAGCGTTCTCGCGGGTGCGCTGGGCGACGACGATCGCGAAGGTGTTGTGGATCGAGAAGGTCGCGACGAGCAGCGCGATGCCGGAGAAGACGAGGAGGAAGGTGGTGAAGAGCGTCAGGAACTGGCTGGAGATCATGTCGGTGTTCTCCTGCGCCGACTCCTGGCCGGTGATCGCCTCAACTCCCTTGGGCAGTACGGATGCCAGCCGGTCGACGAGCTCCTGCTGACCGATGCCGGGCCCGGCCCGCACCTGGATGCTCGCGGCCTCGCCCGGCTTGGCGGTCAGGTACTTCTCGGCGTCGGCCCGCGTCATCCCGGTGAAGGTCACCTGGGCCATGCCGTCCTCGCCGCCGAAGGTCGCGAGGCCCACGATCGTCACCTTGACGGGGTCGGGCGTGCGCAGGGTCGTGGTGTCCCCGATCCTCAGGTCGCCCTTCTCCGCGGCACCCCGGTTGACGACCACTTCACCGCTCTTCGACGGAGCGCGGCCGTCGGCGAGGCGGTACGCGTTGAGCTCCGGGTCGTCGATCCAGTTGCCGGCGAGGGTGGGCGGGCCCTGGCCGCCGATCGGCTTGCCGTTCGCGCCGACGAGCTGCCCGGCGCCCTGGATGCTGGGCACGGCGGCCGCGACACCGGGCGTCTTCTCGATGGCCGTCACCAGATCCGTGGCCACCGGCTGCCGTACGCCCTGGCTCTCCCCGGGCGTGGTGATGGTGTCGGCGCTGCGCACGACGGCGCCGGTGCCGCCGGCCGCGTTGCCGAACATCGTGTCGAAGCCCGCGCGCAGGGTGTCGCCCATGACGAGCGTGCCCGCCAGGAAGGCGACACCGAGGAAGACCGCGAGGAACGTACCCGCGAAGCGCCGTTTGTGGGCGCGCAGGGACGCCACGCTGATGCGGACGGAGGCGTTCATGACGGTGCTCCCTTGCCCTGGGGGCCACCGGCGCCGGCCATGCGGTCGAGGTCGCGTCCGCGGTCCGCGCGGGCACCCGACTCGGCGCCGTCGAAGGCCTTCATACGGTCCAGGACCTTGTCCGCCGTCGGAGCCTCCATCCGGTCGACCAGGCGTCCGTCGGCGAGGAAGACCACCTCGTCGGCGTGTGCGGCCGCGACCGGGTCGTGCGTGACCATGACGACCGTGCGGTCCATCCGGCGCACCGCCCGGCCGAGCAGGTTCAGCACCTCCTCGCCGGAGCGCGAGTCGAGGTTGCCCGTCGGTTCGTCGGCGAAGACCACGTCCGGCCGGCCGGCGAACGCCCTTGCCACGGCGACGCGTTGCTGCTGGCCCCCGGAGAGTTCCGCCGGACGGTGGTACAGCCGGTCGCGCAGCCCGACGACGTCGATGAGCGCCTCGATCCACTCACGGGACGAGTCGTCGGCCCGGCCGCCGGCGAGGTCCCTCGGCAGTGTGATGTTCTCGGCGACGGTCAGTGTCGGGACCAGGTTGAAGGCCTGGAACACGAAGCCGATGCGGTCGCGGCGCAGCAGGGTGAGGCGGCGGTCGTCGAGCGTGCTCAGTTCGGTGCCGCCGATGTACGCGGCCCCGGAGCTGAGGGTGTCCAGGCCTGCCGCGCAGTGCATCAGGGTGGATTTGCCGGAGCCCGAGGGCCCCATGATCGCGGTGAAGCGTCCGGTGGGAAACCCGACGCTCACCCCGTCCAGGGCCCGCACGGCCGTGTCGCCGGAGCCGGACACCTTGACGGCGTCGGCGACCCGCGCGGCATGACGGGTGGCGGTCGCGGTGGTGCCGCCGAGTCCGGTGTTCACGCCGGTCCTCCCTTGCCCGTGCGCCCGAACTGCTCGTCCAGGACGGAGAGCCGCCGCCAGTACTCGTCCTCGTCGATCTCGCCGGAGGCGAAGCGCCGGCCGAGGACGGCGAGCGGCGAGTCGCCTGTGGGGCGGTTGTCGCCGTCCATGGCGCGCCACGGTCCGCGGCGGCCACGCCAGACGGTGCGGCGCAGCACCGTCACGACGCCGATCACGACGACCGCCCAGATCAGCGGGAAGAACAGGATCCACGGGCCGGGCCCGCCGTCCCAGTTCGCCAGGGTCTGCATCTCGACTCATCTCCTCGGTGCGTTTCCTTCGTGATGGGTCGAGCCTCGCTCCGGGAGGGGGTCCGGGTCGTCGTACGGCCAGCGGCAGTACGGGTACCTCCCCGGGAGTACGCGGGGCCTCCCCGGCTGCTCTCCGGCGCGCCGCCCCGCCTGCCTCGACGGCTGTACCTACTGGTATGTACAGTCGGATCATGAGCACGAGCACCGCGGACCGGCTGGTCGAGTCCACCCGCGAGCTGCTGTGGGAGCGCGGCTATGTGGGCACCAGCCCCAAGGCGATCCAGCGGCACGCGGGCGCCGGGCAGGGCAGCATGTACCACCACTTCACGGGCAAGCCCGAGCTGGCGCTGGCCGCGATCCGCCGGACCGCCGAGGAGCTGTGGGCTACTGCCGAGGGCGTACTGAACTCCCCCGGGACGCCGTACGAGCGCATCGCGGCCTATCTGCTGCGTGAGCGCGATGTGCTGCGCGGCTGTCCGGTCGGGCGGCTGACGATGGACCCGGACGTGATCGCGAGCGAGGAGCTGCGCGCCCCCGTCGACGAGATGCTCGACCGGCTGCGGGAGCGTCTGGCCGGAATAGTCGAAGAGGGCCAGGAACAAGGGCAGTTCGCGCCTTCGCTGGACGCGGAGGAGATCGCCGCGACCATCGTCGCGACCGTCCAGGGCGGCTATGTCCTGGCCCGCGCGTCCGGCTCACCCGCCGCCTTCGACACCGGGGTCCGCGGGCTGCTCGCGCTGCTCGCCCCGCTCCGCTGAGGGAGTTCACGCCATGCACGTGCGCATGCACATCACGAGGAAGCGTGCGGACACCGGGCGGGGGCCGGCCCAGCACGTCACGGGCGCGGCACGGATACCGGGTGGGGACCAGACGAGCACTTCACGGGCGCGGTACGGCTTTACGAGCCGGCCGCTCCCGCCCCACCTGCCCTCCCGGAGGCAACGATGCAGGCCATGCAGTACGAGCTGACCTTCCCCGCGGACTACGACATGGACATCATCCGCGGCCGGGTGTCCCGGATCGGACACCTCCTCGACCACTGGGACGGGCTCGGCTTCAAGACGTATCTGATGCGTGAGCGCGGAGTCGACGGCTCGCCGGTCAACCAGTACGGGCCCTTCTACCTGTGGAACACCTCCGAAGGCATGAACTCCTTTCTCTGGGGCGGCGGTTTCCAGGGGATCGTCAACGACTTCGGCCGGCCCCCGGTGCTGAACTGGACGGGCCTCTCGTACGAGGAGGGAGGGGCCGCCGGTCACCGGGCCAGGGTCGCGGTGCGCCGGCGGCAGTCCGTCGCCGAGGGAGCGCAGCTGTCCGAGGTGATGGAGGAAGCGGTGCACGAGACCGAGGTGCTCGCCGCGGCGGACGGCGCGGTCTGCGCGGCCGCCGCGGTCGACACGCACAACTGGGAGCTGGTGCACTTCTCGCTCTGGGACCATGACGCGCCGGAGGCGCCGGGCGAGGTGTTCCAGGTGCTGCACATGTCGCAGCCAGGGCGCGACCGGCTGCCGCGGGGGCGGCAGTGGTGAGCACGGTCCGCACGGTCCTGGGGGACATACCCCCCGACCGCCTGGGGGTGTGCGACGCGCACGACCACGTCTTCTTCAGCAGTCCCCGGCTGCCCGGGGAGGAACTGTGCGACGCGGCGGCGGCGCGGGCCGAGCTGGCCGCGTTCCGGGAGCAGGGCGGCAGCGGCGTGGTGCAGTGGACGCCGTACGGGCTGGGCCGGCGGGTCGCGGATCTGCCGCTGCTCTCCCGTGACACCGGGGTGCACATCGTCGCCGCGACCGGGCTGCATCAAGCGGCGCACTACTCGCCGGAGTTGCTCACCGAGCTGCGCGGCAGGCTGGCCGAGGTGTTCGTCTCCGAACTGACGCGGGGTGTCGGCACGTCGGGCGTCAGGGCGGGTCTGATCAAGGTCGCCGGCGGGTTCCACGCCCTCGACGCGCATGCCCGCTGGACGATGACCGCGGCGGCCGAGGCCCACCACGCCACCGGTGCCCCCATCGCCGTCCACCTGGAGCTGGGCACGGGCGCGCTCGACGTACTCGACCTGCTGTGCGGCGAGTCGGGGGTCCCGCCGCACCGCGTCATCCTCGGCCACCTCAACCGCTCACCGGACGCGGTGGTGCAGCGCCAGGCCGCCGAGTCGGGCGCCTACCTCGCCTTCGACGGCCCCTCGCGCGCGAACCACGCCACGGACTGGCGGATGCCGGACGGCGTGCGGGCCCTCGCCGACGCCGGTTTCGGCCATCGGCTGCTCCTGGGAGGTGACACGACGACCGCGGCGGCCCGCTCGGTCAACGGCGGCCCGGGGATGCCGTATCTGCTGCGCCGGATCAGGCCCCGGCTCGAACTCGCCCTGGGGAAGCCCCTGGTGGACCGGATCCTCACCGAGAATCCTGGGCGGGCCTTCTCGGTGGAGTGGGCCTAGGCCTCGGCGAGTGCCGTCAGCGGGTCGTCGAGCACCGGCTGCCACGCCAGCTCGGCCGCTCCGACCAGGCTGTTGTGGTCCAGCGTGCAGGCGAGGATCGGGACGCCGCCGCTCTGTCCCCACAGGCTGCGGTCGGCGACGACGGCGCGGAGGCGGTCCGGGTCGGCGTCGAGCAGGGTGCGGTGCAGCCCGCCGAGGATGATGCGGTCGGGGTTGAGGATGTTGACCAGCCCGGCGAGGCCGAGGCCGAGCCGGTCGATGAGGGCCTCGGTGGCCGTGCGGACGGCCGGGTCCGCGTACTGGCCGCCGATCAGGTCGTTGGCCTGCTGGAGCAGCGACACCTCGGGCCCCGGGGCGAGACCGGCCGCGTCGAGGAACGCCAGTGGGTCCGCCTCGACGTCCAGGCAGCCCCGGCTGCCGCAGTGGCACGGGCGGCCCTCGGGGTTGACGGTGAGGTGGCCGACTTCGAGCGCGAGGCCCGAACTGCCCGTGTGCAGGCGCCCGTCGAGCACCAGCGCACCGCCCACGCCACGGTGCCCGGTGGCCACGCAGAGCAGATCACGGGCGCCTCGGCCGGCGCCGTGGCGGTGCTCGGCGAGCGCGGCGAGGTTGACGTCGTTGGCCGCGAAGGCCGGCCGGCGGATCCCGGCGGCCCGTACGCGCTCGGCGAAGATCTCCCGGACGGGCGCGCCGGCGGGCCAGGCGAGGTGGAGCGGGTTGAGGGCCAGGCCCTCGGGTTCGGCGACCGCCGAGGGCACGGCGAGTCCGGCGCCCACGCAACGCCGTCCGGTCGCCGCGAGCAGTTCGGCTCCGGCCTCGACCACCGAGCCGAGCACCTTCGCCGGGTCGGCGTCGACCGTCTCGCAGCCGGGCGCGGTCGCGACGATACGGCCGCCGAGCCCGACCAGCGCCGCGCGGAACCCGTCGGCGTGCACCTGCGCGGCCAGCACGACGGGACCGTCCTCGGCGACCTCCAGCCGGTGCGAGGGGCGCCCCTGGGAGCCCGCGGCCGCGCCGGGCCGCGCGTCCACCCGGATCAGCCCGAGTGCCTCCAGCTCCGCGGCGACCGCACCGGCCGTCGCCCGGGTGACCCCCAGCTCGGCGGTGAGCACGGCCCGGGTCGGCGCACGTCCCGTGTGCACGAGCTCCAGGGCGGGGCCGAGCGCACCACGCCCCCGGTCCAGCCGCGTCCGGGTGTTCCCTTCCCCCGCCGACCGGGGGCCCGCCTTGCCGTTCATGAGGGCGAGTCTCCCATGATCCGGTCGGCGGGCGGTCCGTCCGTGCCGTCTACAAGCCACTCACTCGCAGGGTGATGTTCAGCCTGCCGGTGAGCCCCAACTCGGGCGGCGCCGTGCCCGGGTGCACCCGCGGCACCCCGTGGTAGGCCGGGCGGGACGGCCCGCCGAACACGAACAGGTCCCCGCTGCGCAGCTCGACGTCCGTGTACGGGCGGCCCCGCGACTCGGTGTTCCCGAACCGGAAGACGCAGGTGTCGCCGAGGCTCAGCGACACCACCGGGGCGGGCGACTTCTCGTCGCTGTCGCGGTGCATGCCCATCCGGGCGCCGGCGTCGTAGAAGTTGATCAGTGCGATGTCGTACGCGTCGGCCGCGACGGCCTCGGGGCCGAGCGCGTCCGTCACCGCGCCGCGGCCGAGGTCGGCCAGCCAGCCGGGGAAGGGCTTCACCGGCGACCCGTCGCCGTCGACCACGGTGCGCGCGTACCCGTACGGATACCAGTGCCGGCCCAGGCAGACCTGGCGGGAGGTCATGGTGCCGCCGCCGGGTGTGCGGACCGTGCGCAGGCCGGCGGGCGGCCTGGACCAGGCGCGGCAGGCCTCCAGGAGCTGCCGCTGGGCCCCGGCGTCGAGCCAGTCCGGCACGTGGACCGCGCTCGGCGCGACCTCCGTCCGCTCGCGCGGAAACAGCTCGCTGTCCATGGCATCCATCATCACGCATCGGCCGACAGCCGCCCCGGGCGCTGCGGCTCGTCCGCACGCAGGCCACCGGGAGGGGCCCTGAGCTGCGGCTCGGCTAGCCTTGACCCACGATGAACGACCGTATGGCCACACCCTGGGGCGAGCACGCGCTGGCCCGTTTCCCCGAGGACCCCCGCGACCGGCTGCGCGCCTGGGACGCGTCCGACGCCTATCTGCTGCGGCACCTCGCGGCGAGCGACACTCCGCCGAACGGCACGGTCGTGGTGGTCGGCGACCGGTGGGGCTCCCTGGTCACGGCACTGTCGGCACACCGGCCGGTGCAGATCACCGACTCCTACCTGGCACGCGAGGCGACCCGGGCGAACCTGCGGCGCAACGGCGTGGAGGAGAGCGCCGTGCGTCTCCTCACCACCCAGGACCCGCCTCCCGAGCGGATCGACGTGCTGCTGGTGCGCGTCCCCAAGAGCCTCGCGCTGCTGGAGGACCAGCTGCACCGGCTCGCCCCCGCCGTGCACGAGGGGACGCTCGTCGTGGGCACCGGAATGGTCAAGGAGATCCACACCTCGACGCTGAGGCTGTTCGAGCGGATCATCGGCCCGACCCGCACCTCGCTCGCCGAGCAGAAGGCCCGGCTGATCTTCTGCACCCCGGACCCGGACCTCAAGCGGGGCACCAATCCGTGGCCGTACCGCTATGAACTCCCGGACGACATCGGCCCGTTGTCGGGCCGGACCGTCGTCAATCACGCGGGCGTCTTCTGCGCCGACCGTCTCGACATCGGCACCCGGTTCCTGCTCCGGCACATGCCGGACAGCCGGGACGCCGAGCGGATCGTGGACCTGGGATGCGGCAACGGAGTCGTCGGTACGGCGGCCGCGCTGGCCGCTCCCGGGGCCGAGGTGCTGTTCGTGGACGAGTCCTACCAGGCGGTGGCCTCCGCGGAGGCGACCTACGGGGCGAACGCGAAGGGCCGGGCGCGGTTTCTCGTCGGCGACGGCCTGAGCGGCGTACCGGAGTCGAGCGTCGACACCGTACTCAACAACCCGCCCTTCCATTCCCATCAGGCGACGACGGACGCCACCGCCTGGCGGATGTTCGCGGGAGCTCGGCGCGCCCTGCGCCCCGGCGGGGAACTGTGGGTGATCGGCAACCGGCACCTCGGCTACCACCTCAAGCTGCGCCGCCTCTTCGGCAACAGTGAACTGGTCGCGAGCGACGCGAAATTCGTGCTCCTCAAGGCCGTCAGGAAGTAGTCCCGCGCAGGGCGCGCGGGGAGGCCCCGGGTTCCCTGCGGCACGAGTTCTTCTTCGAGCGACTGGTGGAGAACGGCGGCGCCTGAGCACCGTGGCGCCGGTGGCGTCGACCGTGGGCGCCGGGGTGCCCACGCGGGCGGCGGCGTCCGGGACCGGCCGCCGGCCGCACCGGTTCAGCCCCGCAGGACGCCGATGAGACGAGCGACCGTCCGCACCATCGCCTCCCGTCCCACGCTGAGGTACTTGCGTGAGTCCACGGCCTCGGGGTGGGCGGCGAGGAACTCGCGGATGGCGCCCGTCATCGCGATGTTCAGCGCGGTACCGACGTTGACCTTGGCGATGCCGCCCGCGACGGCCGCCTTCAGTTCGTCGTCCGGCACTCCGGAGGAGCCGTGCAGGACGAGCGGCACGTCCAGGGCCGTGGTCAGACGCTTGAGCAGCTCGTGGTCGAGAGCGGCGGTACGGGTGGTCATCGCGTGCGAGCTGCCGATCGCGACGGCAAGACCGTCCACGCCCGAGTCGGCGACGAAGGCGCGGGCCTCGGCGGGATCGGTACGGGCACCGGGCGCGTGCGCGTCGAGCGCCGGTTCGCCCCCCTTCCCGCCGACCTGCCCCAACTCGGCCTCGATCCACAGGCCTTGGGCATGCGCCCAGTCGGCGGCCGAGCGGGTGGCGGCGAGATTCTCCTCGTACGGGAGCCGTGCCGCGTCGTACATCACGGAGCTGAACCCGGCCCCGGCCGCCTGCCGCAGCAGATCGTCGCTCTGGACGTGGTCGAGATGGAGCGCGACGGGCACCGCGGCACGCTCGGCGGCGGCGGCCGCGGCGCGGGCCAGCGGCAGCAGCCGTCCGTAGCGGAACTTCACCGCGTTCTCGCTGACTTGGAGGACGACGGCCGAGTGCACCGACTCCGCGCCGGCGATCACGGCCTCGACGTGCTCCAGGGTGATGATGTTGAACGCGGCCACGGCCGACCGTGCCTCGACGGCCGCGGCGACGAGCTCACCGGTTGCTGCGAGTGGCACAACTGCTCCTTTTCAGCGGGTGGTCGAGCCGGGTCAGTGAGCCGGTGTGCCGCTGAGGATCACCGAACGGGTGAGATGGCGCGGCTGGTCCGGGTTCAGCCCGCGGGCCGCTGCGACGGCGACCGCGAGCCGCTGGGCGCGGACGAGTTCGGCGAGCGGGTCGAGCGTGCCGGCCACCCACAACGCGCCGGTGGCCCGCACCTGTCCGGCCAGTCCCTCGGGCGCCTCGCCGAGCATCCAGGTGGCGGTGGAGCGGGTGGAGATGCTGATGGGCCCGTGCCGGTACTCCATCGCCGGATAGGCCTCGGTCCAGGCCAGCGAGGCCTCACGCATCTTGAGCCCGGCCTCGTTGGCCAGGCCGACGGTCCAGCCGCGGCCGAGGAAGGTGAACTGCGTGCAGTCGACGAGCCCTTCGGGCAGCGGGGTCTCCAGCGCGGTGCGCGCGTCGGCGACGACGGCGTCGGTGTGCAGGCCGAGGTGGGCGCGGAGCAGGGTGAGCGCGGTCGTCGCGAACCGGGTCTGCACGACGGACCGTTCGTCCGCGAAGCCGAGCACGACGATGTCGTCCGCCGACTCCATGACGGGGGTGTGCGGATCCGCGGTGACAGCAGTCGTGCGGGTACGCCCCCGGAGCCGGCCGAGCAGTTCGAGCACCTCGGTGGTGGTGCCCGAGCGGGTGAGGGCGACCACGCGGTCGTACGTGCGTCCGTGCGGGAACTCGGAGGCGGCGAAGGCGTCCGTCTCCCCCTGCCCGGACTGTTCGCGCAGCGCGGCGGCGGACTGCGCCATGAAGAGCGACGTACCGCACCCCACGATCGCGACCCGCTCCCCCGGCGCGGGCAGCGCGGCACCGTGCGCCGTGGCCTGCTCCGCGGCCCGGGCCCAGCACTCGGGCTGGCTGCTCAGCTCGTTCTCGACATGTGTCATGCGTACCCTTCCCGCCGATGCTTGTTCTTGCAAGATATCGCGAGCTTTCGAGCACAATCAAGCAAACTGCGGAAGTGTGCAGGTGCGCTAGGGTCGCGGAAGATCGAGGAACGGAGTGTGCGGATGTCGCGCGACGCCCGCTGGAAGGCGCTGCTGGAACTGCTCGTGGAGCGGGGCAGGCTGGATGTCGAGGAGGCCGCGACCGAACTGGCGGTGTCGGCCGCGACGATCCGGCGCGACTTCGACCAGCTCGCCGAGCAGCAGATGCTCGTCCGCACCCGCGGCGGAGCGGTCGTCCACGGCGTGTCGTACGAGCTGCCGCTGCGCTACAAGACCGCTCGCCACGCTTCCGAGAAGCAGCGCATCGCCAAGGCGGTGGCGGAGCTCATCGCGCCCGGCGAGGCGGTGGGCCTGACCGGCGGCACGACCACCACGGAGGTGGCCCGCGCCCTGGCCGTACGCCCCGACCTCGCGTCCGGCTCCCCCGCGCTGACCGTGGTGACGAACGCGCTCAACATCGCGAACGAGCTCGCCGTACGGCCCCAGTTCAAGATCGTGGTGACCGGCGGGGTGGCCCGTCCGCAGTCGTACGAGCTGATCGGCCCGCTCGCGGACGGGGTGCTGGGGCAGATCACCATCGATGTGGCCGTGCTCGGCGTCGTCGCCTTCGATGCCACGCACGGGGCTGCGGCGCACGACGAGGCGGAGGCCGCGATCAACCGCCTGCTCTGCGAGCGCGCCGAGCGCGTCATCGTGGCCGCCGACTCCAGCAAGCTGGGCCAGCGCGCGTTCGCCCGCATCTGCTCCGCCGAGTCGATCGGCACCCTCGTCACGGACGCGGCGGTCGACGAGGACACGGTGCGCCGCTTCGAGGAGGCGGGGGTGGAGGTCGTGGCGGTCTGAGCAGGGGCCGGCACGGGGACCCGGGTTACGGGACCTGCCCCCGGCCGGACACGGCACATCGCCGAACAACCCACCCGGCCGGGCCACCGCCGCCCCCAGCCCGCCGCACCACACGCGGTATCCCCACACCCCCTCCCTTGTATGCACCCCGGCCCGCCTCTACCCTGACTTTGTGCCGCTAATAAACAAACTCCCCGTGCACAGCGTCGTGCCGGGCAACGACCTGGCCCGGCTCCGGCTCGCCCTCACCGTCTTCTTCGCCCTCGACGGATTCGTCTTCGCGGGATGGGTCGTGCGGATTCCGGCCATCAAGGAGCAGACCGGCGCGTCGGCCAGCGCGCTCGGGCTCGCGTTGCTCGGAGTCTCCGCCGGCGCGGTGATCACGATGATGCTCACCGGCCGGCTGTGCCGTCGCTTCGGCAGCCATCCCGTGACCGTCGTCTGCGCCGTCCTGCTGGCCCTGAGCGTCGCGCTGCCTCCGCTCACGCACTCGGCGCCGGCGCTGGGCGCCGTTCTCCTGGTCTTCGGGGCCGCGTACGGCTGCATCAATGTCGCCATGAACAGTGCCGCCGTCGATCTCGTGGCCGCCCTGGGGCGCCCGGTGATGCCCAGCTTCCACGCGGCGTTCAGTCTGGGCGGCATGCTCGGCGCCGGACTCGGCGGACTGGTCGCCGGCCACGTCTCCCCGACCCGCCATCTGCTCGGCCTCACCGTGATCGCACTGCTCGTGACCGCCGTCGCGGGGCGCACACTGCTGCGCCAGGAGCCCCCGGCGCCGCCGGACCGCCCGGGCCACCAGGAGCGCGCCCCGGGCCGGCTCGACGGCCGTACACGCGGACTGGTCGTGGTCTTCGGCCTGATCGCGCTCTGCACCGCGTACGGCGAAGGAGCGCTCGCCGACTGGGGAGCACTGCACCTGGAGCAGGACCTCGAAGCGCACCCGGGGGTCGCGGCCGCGGGTTACTCGTGCTTCGCGCTCGCCATGACGATCGGGCGGCTCAGCGGTACAACGCTGCTCGAACGGCTGGGCCGGACCCGGACTCTGGTCGCGGGCGGTACGACGGCCGCGCTCGGCATGCTGCTCGGCGCGCTCGCGCCCTCCGTCTGGGCGGCCCTGCTCGGCTTCGCCGTCACGGGTCTCGGTCTCGCCAACATCTTCCCGGTCGCCGTCGAACGGGCCGGCGCGCTCGCCGGCCCGACCGGGGTCGCGGCCGCCTCCACCCTCGGCTACGGAGGGATGCTGCTCGGGCCGCCGGCGATCGGGTTCATGGCGGACTGGTACTCGCTGCCGACGGCACTGACGAGTGTCGCGGTGCTGGCGGCGGTGGCCGCCATGATCGGCTTCGCGACCCGCCGCGCGGCGGTGAGCTGACGGCGAAACCCGCTGTCGGGCGTGCGGGCGGCCGCTATCCGCCCGGGCCCGCACGCCCACTCCCCCCGGACGCCGTAACCCCTCTGCCCCTCCACCTCACTCCATCCGGCACACTCGCCGCATGGAGATTGCGCAGTTCCTGGAAACGCTGGGCAGAGAGGGTCCGTTGCTGGCCGCGGCCGCCGAGGAGGCGGGAAGCGACGCCGAGGTGCCGACCTGTCCCGGCTGGCAGGTGCGGGACCTCGTGCGGCACACGGGCATGGTGCATCGCTGGGCGACCGCGTTCGTGAGCGAGGGGTACACCTCGTATCACCCGGACGAGGGCCTTCCGGATCTGGACGGCGACGAGCTCCTGGCCTGGTTCCGCGAGGGCCACCGCCGACTGGTCGACACGCTCACGACGGCTCCGCCCGATGTGCAGTGCTGGAGCTTCCTGCCGGCACCGTCCCCGCTGGCCTTCTGGGCGCGGCGGCAGGCGCACGAGACGACCGTGCACCGGGTGGACGCCGAGTCGGCGCTCGGCGGGACACCGAGCTCGATCGCCACGGACGTCGCGCTGGACGGGATCGACGAGTTGCTGCGCGGCTTCCATGTCCGCGCGAGGAGCAGGGTCCGCTCGCAGACGCCCCGCGTGCTGCGCGTTCGCGCCACCGACACGGACACATACGGGGGCGGCGACGGCGCGGCGGCACCGGCCCCGGGCGCCGTATGGACCGTACGGCTGTCGTCGGAGCCGCTCTTGAGCGAGCGGGGCGAGAGCGGGGAGGCCGACTGCGAGCTGACCGGCCCGGCCGCACAGTTGTATCTGGCGCTGTGGAACCGTCGGCCGTTCCCGAACGTGACGGGCGATGCCGAACTGGCCGTCCTGTGGCGGGAGAAGTCAGCCGTCACCTGGAACTGACGGAATCGTCGGCGGCCGACTCTGGCTGCCCCGCCGTCACCGCGCCGGCCGCCGCCGATCCGGGACCGGGCCGGGGCGACCGCCGCCGATCCGGGACCAGGCCGGGGCGACCGCGGCCAGTGCGGGTCACGCCGGATCGGCCGCCAGCATCCGCGTAAGTACCGCGCGCTGCACCGGCAGCACCTCGCCGTGCAGCGCGCGCCCCTTCGGTGTGAGGCACACACGGACGCCCCGCCGGTCCTCCTCGCACATCCCGCGCAGCACGAGACCGTCCTTCTCCAGACGGCCGATCAGCCGGGACAGCGCGCTCTGGCTCAGATGCACGCGCTCGGCGATCTCCTGTACGCGGTACGAGGCGCCGCCGTCCGACGCGGCGCCCTCGGTCAGGACATCCAGCACCTCGAAGTCACTGGCGCCCAGGCCGTGTCGGTGCAGCTCTCGGTCGAGCTCGCACAGGGTGCGCGCATGCACCGCGAGGATGTCGCGCCATTGGTCCACGAGCACCTGCTCGGCCTTCTCCGCCGCCATGGGCGCACCGTAGCAAAGAATCGACTTTGTTGCATCAGAATTAAATGCATTTGCATTGGATGTGCACGCATGTAGTCTCGTCGCCATGACCTCTCCGCTCACCCACCCCACGACGCAAGGGCGCTGGACCCCCCGGCTGTGGGGCACCCTGCTCGTGCTCTGCGCCGCGATGTTCCTGGACGCCCTGGACGTGTCGATGGTCGGCGTCGCCCTGCCGTCCATCGGCTCCGAACTCGACCTCTCCACCTCGACGCTCCAATGGATCGTCAGCGGCTACATCCTGGGATACGGCGGACTGCTCCTCCTCGGCGGACGCACCGCCGACCTGCTGGGCCGCCGCCAGGTCTTCCTGGTGGCCCTCGGCGTCTTCGCGCTCGCCTCGCTGCTCGGCGGCCTCGTCGACTCCGGCCCTCTGCTGATCGCCAGCCGCTTCATCAAGGGCCTGAGCGCCGCGTTCACCGCGCCGGCCGGCCTGTCGATCATCACCACGACCTTCGCCGAGGGCCCGCTGCGCAACCGCGCCCTCTCGATCTACACCACCTGCGCGGCCACCGGCTTCTCCATGGGCCTCGTGCTGTCCGGCCTGCTCACCGAGGCCAGCTGGCGGCTGACCATGCTGCTGCCCGCACCCATCGCGGTCATCGCCCTGCTGGCGGGTCTGAAGCTCATCCCGCGCAGCGAGCGCGAGAAGGACCACCGCGGGTACGACATCCCGGGCGCCATCATCGGCACCGCCTCGATGCTGCTGCTCGTCTTCACGGTCGTCCAGGCGCCCGAAGTCGGCTGGGGTTCGGCCCGCACGCTGCTCTCGTTCGTCGCCGTCGCCGTACTGCTCGCGGTGTTCGTGGGCATCGAGCGGCGCAGCCCGAGCCCGCTGATCCGGCTCGGCGTACTGCGCTCCGGCAGCCAGATCCGGGCCCAGCTCGGCGCCATGGCCTTCTTCGGCTCGTACGTCGGATTCCAGTTCATGGTGACCCTGTACATGCAGTCACTGCTCGGCTGGTCGGCGCTGCACACCGCGCTCGCCTTCCTGCCCGCCGGCGCACTGGTCGCGCTGTCCTCCACCAAGGTGGGCGCGATCGTCGACCGCTACGGGACCCCGCGGCTCATCGCGGCCGGCTTCGCGCTGATGGTCGTCGGGTACGCGCTCTTCCTCCGTGTCGACCTCGACCCCGTCTACGCGGCGGTCATCCTGCCGACGATGCTGCTCATCGGCGCGGCCTGCGCCCTGGTCTTCCCCTCGCTCAACATCCAGGCCACGAACGGCGTGGAGGACCACGAGCAGGGCATGGTCTCCGGTCTGCTCAACACATCGGTCCAGGTCGGCGGCGCCATCTTCCTGGCCGTCGTGACGGCGGTCGTGACCGCGAACTCCTCCGAGAGCTCCTCCCCGCAGGACGTCCTCGACAGCTACCGCTCCGGTCTCGTCGTGGTGACGGGCATCGCCCTGGTGGGCCTGCTGATCACGCTCACCGGACTGCGGACGCGACGTACCCGGCCCGCGCAGGAGAGCATCCTCGTCGCCCGCTCCGTGCAGCAGGAGACGGAGGAGGCGAAAGTGGCGGTCGCCGAGTGACCCCCCGCTCCAACCCAGCACGCCCGGCGGGCAGTTCCTTGCCTGCCGGGCGTACGCCTGTTTGACTCGGTGCATGGGGAGACGTACGCAGGCGCAGCGGGACGCGATGACGGTGGAGATCGGGTACGCGCTGTTCAGCGCGGCGTTCGGGGCGGCCGTCGTACTCGGCGCCGTAGGTGGCCCCGCCCTGCTCTTCGATCTCCCGCGCTACGTCGAAAAGGCGCTGCTCGCATCAGGCGTTCTGCTGGCGACCGCGCTCTTCGCCGTACGCGTGGTCAGCGTGCTGGTCCGCTTCGACCGCACGGCCGGCACTCAGCCCAGCCAGCCCGGCCGCACCAACCCCGACTCATAGGCCCGCACCACCAGTTGGGCCCGGTCGCGGGCACCGAGCTTCACCATCGTGCGGCTGACATGGGTCTTCGCCGTCAAGGGGCTGACGACCAGGCGGCGAGCGATCTCGTCGTTGGACAGGCCGATGCCGACCAGCGCCATCACCTCCCTCTCCCGGTCGGTGAGTTCGGCGAGCGACTCGACCGCCGCGGGCTCCTTGGAGCGGGCCGCGAACTCTGCGATCAGCCGGCGCGTGACCCCCGGTGAGAGCAGCGCGTCCCCGTCGACCACCGCCCGTACCGCGCGCAGCAGTTCCTCCGGCTCGGTGTCCTTGACCAGGAATCCGGAGGCTCCGCAGCGGATCGCCTCGAAGACGTACTCGTCCAGCTCGAAGGTGGTGAGCATGACCACCTTGACGTCCTTCAGATCCGGTTCGGCGGTGATGCGCCGGGTGGCGGCGAGACCGTCGAGACGCGGCATGCGGATGTCCATCAGGACGACATCGGGCCGCAGTTCACGCACCTTGCCCAGCGCCTCCTCACCGTCGGCGGCCTCCCCGGCCACCTCGATGTCCGGCTGTGCGTCGAGCAGCGCCCTGAAACCTGCCCTCACCAGCGACTGGTCGTCGGCCAGCAGTACGCGGATCACCGGTCCTCCTTGAGCTTCAGTGGCAGTACCGCCAGCACGCGGAAACCGCCGTCGGCGCGCGGGCCCGCCTCGATCGTGCCACCCAGGGCGGCGGCCCGTTCCCGCATCCCGGCGAGCCCGTTGCCGCTGCCGCCGGCGTCCTCTCCGGTCGCGGGGCCGTCGTCGTCGATCCACAGCCGCAGCGCGCCCGCCGCCTGACCGACCTGCACGCGCGCGTGCCGCGACCCTGAGTGCCGTACGACGTTGGTCAGTGCCTCCTGGACGATGCGGAACGCCGCGAGGTCGGTCCCGGGCAGGAGGTCCGGCGCCTCACCCACGACCTCGACTCTCAGCCCGGCGCTCGCCGCCTGGTCGACCAGTTCGGGGAGCCGGTCCAGGCCCGGCGCCGGGGCGCGCGGGGCTTCGCCGGGCGCGCGCAGGGTGTCGAGTACCTGACGCACCTCTCCCAGCGCCTCCTTGCTGGCCGCCTTGATGGTGGTGAGCGCCGTTCGCGCCTGCTCCGGATCGGAGTCCAGGAGGGCGAGACCGACGCCCGCCTGGACGTTGATCACCGAGATGCTGTGCGCGAGGACGTCGTGCAGCTCCCGGGCGATCCGCAGCCGTTCCTCGTCGGCACGCCGACGGGCCGCCTGCGCGCGCTCGGCACGGTCCCTGGCCCACTGCTCGCGGCGTACCCGGACCAGCTCCGACACCGCCATGATCGCCACCACCCAGGTCGCGACCACCACTTCCTGCCCCCAGTCGGCGGGACCGTCTCCCGACGGCGGCAGCCAGCGGTAGAGCCAGTGCGAGATGACCATATGACCGGCCCACAGCATCCCGACCGCGATCCAGGCCACCCTGCGATGCCCGGCGACGACGGCACTGAAGCAGCCCACGGCCACGGTGAAGAACACCGGCCCGTACGCATATCCGGCGCCCAGATAGAGCATCGCCGCCGCCGCCGTGACGAACACGACGAACACCGGATACCGCCGCCGCCACAGCAGCACGCCCGAGCCCACGAGCAACAGCACCCGGGCGAAGGGGTCCAGCATCGCCCGGTCCCCCTCCTGCGCCTGGGCCGCGAACTGGGAACCGATGAGCACGAACGCGGTGAGCACGAGCGTGGAGGGCCACGGCCAGCGGGCGCCGCGCTCCTGGTCGTCCTGTCGGTTCCACCACCCCGGCGGCCCGTGCCGCCACCACTCGGGGCCTCCCCACGCCGGGGACCTGCGGGTGCGCTGCTCTTCCATGACCGTCACGCTAGACGCCGGGGGCCACGCACGGCGTCAGCCGGGCGAGGTGATCACGTGTACTCCCCCGGGAGTACCGCGGGGCTGACCGGCGGACCCTGCGGCCCGGCCGGCCGCAGCGACGCGGGGCGGGTCGAGACCGGCGGGTACGACCGAATCGCGCCCGCGAACCGCGCCCGCCCACCAGATCTCACCTCAGGCTTCGGGCCCGCCCCCGGACGACTTCCGCCGGCCCGCGCCCGTGGTGCCACCGGGCTGAGGGAACACCAGGCCCACGCCGTGGGCGAGTTGAGCCGCCGCATGCCGGAAGAAGGGCTCGCGGTCCTCCACGACCCGGTTGAACTGACCGAACAGCTCGAAGCCGATCAGCCCGTACAGCTGCGCCCACGCGGCCACGAGCGCCGTGACCACCTCGGCCGGAAGATCGGGCGCGAGGTCGGCGGCCATCCGCCGCGCCTCGTCCTTGAGTTCCGCGGGCAACGGTGGTCGCGCCACCCCGTTGCCCTGGTACGCGTCCCTGACGATGCCGATGAGGACCAGCCCGACCCGGGCCGCGGCCGGAACGGTCGTCTCCGGCGCGGTGTACCCGGGCACGGGCGAACCGTAGATCAGCGCGTACTCATGCGGATGCTCCAGCGCCCACTGGCGCGCCGCCCCGCACACCGCGACCCAGCGCGCCTGCGGTCCCGAGCCCGCGGCCTCGGCGTGCGCCGCCTCCGCCGCCTCGCCCAGGGAGTTGTAGGCGTCGATGATGAGCGCGGTCAGCAGATCGTCACGGCTGGGGAAGTAGCGGTACAGCGCGGAGGAGACCATGCCGAGCTCGCGGGCCACCGCCCGCAGGGAGAGTCTGGCGGCGCCCTCGTCGGCGAGCTGTCGGCGCGCCTCGTCCTTGATGGCGGCGGTGACTTCGATCCTGGCCCGGGCCCGTGCCCCTCGTGCGGTGGTCATGCGGGGCAGTGTCCCACGTATTCAGAGCAGTGCACACAAACGAGAGCGCCGCTCTTGTTATGAAGCGCCGCTCCACATCGAGAGCGGTGTACGCATTAGAGAGCGCCGCTCACAAAAGAGAGCACTGCTCTTGCTTTGGATCACTGATCTCGTACAGACTGTTCTCAAGCGAGAGCAGTGCTCTCCCAAATCCTGGAGGACGCCATGTCGTCGTCGGCCCACTACATGAAGCCCAAGCCCTTCGACAAGGCGCTGAACGGCCTCGTCGGCTGGCTCGCGCGCCACGGCGTCAGCCTCCTCGGCAGCGCCGAGCTCTCCGTCCTCGGCCGCAAGAGCGGCGAGTGGCGGAAGGTGCCGGTCAACCCCCTGCCGTACGAGGGCGGCCCCTACCTCATCTCCGCGCGCGGCCACTCCGAGTGGGTACGCAACCTGCGCGCCGCCGGGGGCGGGCGGCTCCAGGTCGGGCGCAGGACGCAGGAGTTCACCGCCGTCGAGCTGCCCGACGCGGAGAAGCCGGTGGTCCTGCGGACCTACCTCAAGAAGTGGGGCTGGGAGGTGGGGCGCTTCTTCGGCGACGTCACGGCGGACTCCAGCGACGCGGAGCTGCTCGCCGCCGCGCCCAAGCACCCGGTGTTCCGGATCACCGTCAAGCCGTGATGTCTCGACCCGGGGTCGGCCAGGCCCGCGCGGTCAGCCAATCGCGGTCCCGCCGGCCGCAGTCCCGACGACCGCGCGGCCGTCCCAGCAGGGAGCCGCCGGGCCGAGCCACGGGCTGCCTGGCGCCGCCAAGGCAGGGCAGGTCACCCTGCCCGGGTCCCCGGCCGGGGACCCCAGCCCCGGCCCGGCCCGGCCCGGCGAGCCTGAAGCCAGGCGACGATCAGCCCGCCGTCTGACGGTCGAGCGCCGTCAGCACACGGCCGGCCATCGGGTGGTTACGGACCACGTCGCCGAGTGACGTGGCGCCCCGGGTGATGCCCGCGAACGCCTTCCAGGCGGGCCGGAAGCTGCTGAGCGCGGCGTGGAAGACGCCGGGACGGCGCTCGAAGGCGATGAGCAGCCGTTTGCCGACGCTCATCTCGACCCCGAGCCCGGCCTTGATCGCGAAGGCGTAGTTGAGGGCCTGCCGGCGCGTGTCCACGGCGTCGTGGGCCTCGGCGATCCGCACCGCCCACTCCCCCGCGAGCCGGCCCGAACGCAGCGCGAACGAGATGCCCTCACGAGTCCACGGCTCCAAGAGGCCCGCGGCGTCGCCGCACACGAGCACCCGCCCGCGCGACAGCGGCGAATCGTCGGCACGGCAGCGCGTCAGATGCCCCGACGAGATGCTCGGTTCGAAGCCGGCCAGCCCGAGGCGGGCGATGAAGTCCTCCAAGTACCGCTTGGTGGCAGCGCCTTCACCGCGCGCGGAGATCACCCCGACCGTCAGCGTGTCGCCCTTGGGGAACACCCAGCCGTAACTGCCGGGCAGGGGCCCCCAGTCGAGGAGGATCCGGCCCTTCCAGTCCTCGGCCACGGTCTCGGGCACCGGGATCTCCACCTCCAGGCCGAGATCGACCTGGTCGAGTTTCACGCCGACATGCGCTCCTATCCGGCTGGCGCTGCCGTCCGCGCCGACGACCGAGCGCGCGAGCACGGTCTCGCCGTTCTGCAGGACGACGGCGACGGTGCGCCGGTCCGGGACGGCGGAGCCGTGCTGTTCGACGCGCGAGACCGTGACGCCCGTACGGATCTCGGCGCCCGCCTTCTGGGCGTGCTCGACGAGCTGCTGGTCGAACTCGGGGCGGTTGATCAGCCCGAACAGCATCTGCTTGGAGCGCCGGGTACGGGTGAATTTCCCGTCCAGCGAGAAGGTGACCGCGTGCACCCGGTCCCGGAAAGGCAGCTCGAACCCGGGCGGCAGAGCGTCACGCGAGGGACCGATGATGCCGCCGCCGCAGGTTTTGTAGCGGGGCAACTCCGCTTTCTCCAGCAGCAGGACACTGCGTCCCGCGACCGCTGCCGCGTAGGCGGCCGAGGCGCCCGCGGGTCCCGCGCCGACCACGACGACGTCCCATACCCGCTGCGCGTCATCCGCCGAAGAGTTCTCGCTGCTCACGATGGTCTACTGCTCCCGATCCAGCCGTCTGCCGCACCTTCTCCCCGCATCCTACGGCGGAGATCGCCAGGGACCGCTGTGGGAGGATCGGCAGCGTATGCGCCCTGCACACCAGTACGCGCGTACACACCACAGAGGTACAGCAGAACAACGCCCACAAGCCGACAACCGGTGCATCTCGTGCCCCGGTGGACGCCGTACACCCTCATACGCGTACACAGATATACAACGTCGCACCCACAAGGAGCGTGCCCATGTCGTCGAATCCGGTCGCCGAGACCGTTGCCTCGCTGATGCCCAGGGCGAAGGCGGAGCTCACCGAGCTGGTGGCCTTCAAGTCGGTGGCGGACTTCGATCAATTCCCCAGGAGCGAGAGCGAGGGCGCGGCGAACTGGGTCGCGGACGCGCTGCGCGCCGAGGGGTTCCAGGATGTGGCGCTGCTCGACACTCCTGACGGTACGCAGTCGGTGTACGGCTTCCTGCCCGGCCCGGAGGGCGCCAAGACCGTTCTGCTGTACGCGCACTACGACGTGCAGCCCCCGCTGGACGAGGCCGCGTGGGCGACGCCGCCCTTCGAGCTGACGGAGCGCGACGGCCGCTGGTACGGACGTGGCAGTGCCGACTGCAAGGGCGGCGTGATCATGCACCTGCTGGCGCTTCGCGCGCTGCGGGCGAACGGCGGCGTTCCCGTGCACGTCAAGGTGATCGCCGAGGGCTCTGAGGAGCAGGGCACGGGCGGCCTCGAGCGGTACGCCGAGGAACACCCGGAGCTGCTGACCGCCGACACCATCGTCATCGGCGACGCGGGCAACTTCCGCGTGGGCCTGCCGACGGTCACCTCGACGCTCCGGGGCATGACCCTCGTCCGCGTGCAGGTCGACACGCTGGAAGGGAACCTGCACTCCGGGCAGTTCGGCGGTGCGGCACCGGACGCGCTCGGCGCGCTGATCCGTGTCCTGGACTCGCTGCGCGCGGAGGACGGCTCGACGACGGTCGACGGGCTGACCAGTGACACGCGGTGGGACGGGCTGCGCTACGACGAGGAGACGTTCCGCAAGGACGCCAAGGTGCTCGACGGTGTGCAGCTGATCGGTTCCGGCTCGGTCGCCGACCGCATCTGGGCGCGTCCGGCCGTCACCGTGCTGGGCATCGACTGCCCGCCGGTGGTCGGCGCGACGCCGTCCGTGCAGGCGGGCGCCCGGGCGCTGGTGAGCCTGCGCGTACCGCCGGGCGTTGACGCCGCCGAGGCGACGAAGCTGTTGCAGGCGCACCTTGAGGCGCACACGCCGTGGGGCGCGCGCGTGCGGACGGAGCAGATCGGCCAGGGCCAGGCGTTCCGCGCCGACACCTCCAGCCCGGCGTACGCAGCGATGGCCGAGGCCATGACGGTCGCGTACCCGGGCGAGGAGATGCAGTACGCCGGACAGGGCGGCTCCATCCCGCTGTGCAACACCCTCGCCTCGCTGTACCCGCAGGCCGAGATCCTGCTGATCGGGCTCAGCGAGCCGGAGGCGCAGATCCACGCCGTGAACGAGAGCGTGTCTCCCGAGGAACTGGAGCGGCTGTCCGTGGCGGAGGCGCTGTTCCTGCGCAACTACGCGGCGAGCTGACCGCGCCGGGCGGCGTGGACTGACGTCGGCGCCCGTGCGCCCACAGGAGAGGGTCCCCGCCACCGGCGGGGGCCCTCTTCGCGTTCGGTCAGGTACGCGGGCCGGGGTCCCCGTCAGACACGCGCACTCAGGCCAGGGTCCCCGTCAGCCGACCGGCACCCCGGCCTCCAGGTAGAGCGCGGCCTCTCGCTCGCGGGCCCGCAGCGCCCAGCGGAGCCTTTCGTAGCGCACGGGCGGCAGCAGCCCGGCTGCCTCCTGTTCGGTGACGAAGCGCCAGTCGCGCAGTTCGGGCCCGGGGAGCAGCAGCCGCTGGGTGTCAGTGGCGTCGAGGCGGCCGCCGTCGAAGAGGAGTCGCAGGCCGCCGTAGCCCGGCGGTGCGGGCGGTTCCCAGTCGACCACGAGCAGTCGGGGTACGTCGTCGAGCGTGAGGCCGGTCTCCTCGGCGACCTCGCGCATGCCCGCCCGCGCGGGGGCCTCGCCGGGTTCGACGACACCTCCCGGGAACTCCCAGCCAGGCTTGTAGGTCGGGTCGACGAGCAGCACGCGGTCCTGTTCGTCGAAGAGGAGCACCCCTGCGGCCACGGTCTCGGCGGTGGGTTCCGGGGTCTGGACGATGTCGGAGACGGGTGCGTCACCGGTGCGTACGGCCTCGGTGATGCGCAGGGCGGCTTCGTACGGGGCGAGCGCGCTGGTGTCCACGGGGTGGGCGTCGGCGGTGAGCCAGGTGGCGAGCGCGGCGCGGTAGGGCTCGATGTGGTCGTAGGACCACTGGCGCACGCGCATCTCACCGTCGGGCAGCTCCGGGGGCACCTCGCGCCCGGCTATTCGTTCGCGCAGGATCGTTTCCGCCGGGGCGAGGAGCACATGGCGTACCGGGATCCGGCGTGCGGCGAGGCCGCCGAAGATCTCGTCACGGTACTCCTGCCGCAGCAGGGTCATCGGAACCACCAGGACACCGCCGAGGTCGGCGAGCATGGCGGCGGCGGTGTCGACCACGAGACGTCGCCAGATCGGCAGGTCCTGGAAGTCGCCGACCTCGGCGAGGCGCTTGGGCGGCAGCAGGTGCGTGAGTGTGCCGCCGATGACCTCGGGGTCGAAGAGCGCGCTGTTCGGGATCAGTTCGATCAGTTCCCGTGCGGTGGTCGTCTTCCCCGCACCGAACGCACCGTTGATCCAGACGATCACGGTTCCCCCTCTTCTGTTGGCCCCCTGAGGCTTGCCCGCTCCACCCTGCCACGGAAACCAGGCGCTGATGAGGGGGCTTTCCGAGGCCCGGCATGCCGCGGCGCCGGCCCCCTGCACGGGGTACCGGCGCCGCCGATCGAGCCTGTCAGCCGTTCTGCCCCAGGGCGTTGTCGTCGAGCGCCAGGCTGTCGCTGCTGACGATCGTGTGGTCGAGGCTGCTGAGCGTGTCGTCGACGCTCAGGTCGTCGAGGGCGTCCCCGCCGAGGGCGTGGGAGGGGGTGACGGCCGCGACGACGAATCCGGCGGCGAGGGAGGCAACGGCGAGCATGGTTCGCTTCTTCATGCCCGGTTCAACTACGAAGGCGCGCAGGAGTCACGGGTGCCCGCGCCTGCTACCCCTTCGTCGACCCCAGCGTGAGCCCCGCGATGAAGTGCCGTTGCAGCAGCATGAACACGATGATGGTCGGCAGGGCGACGAGGACCGAGCCCGCGGCCAGCAGGTTGTAGTCGGTGAAGAACTGGCCCCGGAGGTTGTTGAGGGACGAGGTGACGGGGAGCTTGTCGGGGTCGGAGATGAAGATCAGGGCCCAGAGGAAGTCGTTGTAGATCCAGGTGAACTCGAGGGTGCCGAGGGCCGCGAGGGCGGGGCGGCACAAGGGGAGCGTGATGCGCCAGAACTGGGTCCACACCCCGGCGCCGTCGACGATCGCGGCCTCCATGATCTCCTGCGGCAGCGTCCGCATGAAATGGGCGAGCACGAAGACGCAGAAGCCCAGCTGGAAGCCGATGTTGACGATGATGACGGCCCAGTAGGAGTCGTACATCGTCATCGAGTCGGACATCCACCAGGGCAACGGGATCCTGTTGAACAGGACGTACAGCGGGGTGACGATCACCTGCTGGGGCAGCAGGTTGCCGGCCGTGAAGAACATCAGGATCACCAGGCCGCCGCGCAGCTTCAGCCGGGAGACCGCGAAGGCGACGAACGAGGCGAGGAAGAGGGTGATGATCACGCCGGGTACGGCGATGAGCAGCGTGTTGGTGAAGTACTTGCCCATGCCGGACTCGGTGTAGGCCCGGCGGTAGTACTCGAAGGACAGGTGCTTGGGGAAGGAGAAGTAGCCGTTCTGCGCCGTCTCCTCGTACGGCCTGAGTGAGGCGTAGACGGCGAGCAGGAGCGGTGCGAGGAAGGCCAGCGAGACGCCCATCAGGAAGATGTGGACCCCGAAGCGGCCGGGGCGCGGCCGGCGCCGGGGCGCGGGCGGGTCCGCGGGGGCCGGGGCCGGACGGGTGGGCGCGGTGGCTCGGAAGTCGGCGGTCATCGGTCGCGCGCACCTCGCAGCTCTTGGACCAGGAACGTCACGATGAATCCCAGGGAGACGGTGAGCAGGACGACCGCGATGGCGGAGCCGAATCCGATGCGGCTGGCTTCTCCGATGATGTTGTCCGTGATCAGCACGGAGAGCAGTTCCAGGCCGTTGCGGCCCTTGTTGACCGCGTAGACGATGTCGAAGGCGCGCAGCGCCTCGATGACGGTGATGACGCCGACGATGACGTTGACCGGGCGCAGGGTCGGGAAGACGACGCGGAAGAAGGTCTGCCGGGCGTTGGCACCGTCGATCGCGGCCGCTTCCTTCAACTGCGGGTCCACGGACTTGAGTCCGGCCAGGTAGAGGATCATGACGTAGCCCGTGTGCCGCCAGCTCGCCGCGATCATCATCATCCAGATGTTGAGGTCGGAGTCGCCGAGCCAGTCGATCGGGTTGTTGCGGTTGCCGAGCATCGTGTTGAGCGCGCCCTGGTCCGTGCCGAGGACCAGCTGGGCGATGAAGCCGACGATGGCGAGCGAGAGCACCACCGGCAGATAGATGACGGACTGGTAGAAGCGGCTGAAGCGCACCCCGCGGTCGATGAGGACGGCGAGGAACAGTCCGAAGGGGGTCGCGATCAGCCCGAGGAAGAGCAGCCACATGACGTTGTGGCGGACCGCGGGCCAGAACGCCGGATAGTTGTCGACCAGGTTCTTGTAGTTCTCGCCGCCGGCCCAGTGGACGTCGCCGACGCCGTCCCAGGAGGTGAAGGAGAGCCCGATGGAGGCCAGTGTCGGACCCCAGATGATGACGATGTCGAGCAGGACGGGTATGCCGAGGAGCACGCCGAGGACGACGACGTCACGACGGGTGAACCGCCGCAGCCGCCGTCCTCGGGCGCGCCGTGGGATGTTGAGCGCCACGGAACGTCTTCCTCCGGTGATCAGCCGACGGGCGACGAGAAGATGGTCTTCTTCTGTCGTTCGATGCTGTTGCAGAGACCGTCGACGTCCTTCGGGTTGCCGATGAAGTCCTGGATCGCCTTGATCATCACGGTCGAGGCGAAGTCGGGACGGGTGTCGCGGTCCATGAACTGCGAGATCTGCTTCGCGCCGGAGACGAGCTCGGCCGACTTCTTCTGCAGGGCGGTGTACTTGGCGGTGTCGGCGCCGTCGTTGACCGCCACGTTGTTGGGGTCGAGGGCGAGATAGGTGTCCTCGGCCTCGGGCTTGCCGAGCCACTTCAGGAGGGCTTTGGCGCCGTCGAGGTTCTTGGACTTCTTGGCGACCAGGAAGCCGTCGATGGGCGCCTCCACGGCGTCCTGCCCGTACTGCGGGTCGACTTCGGGGAAGGCGAAGAAGTCGATGTCGTCGCGTTCGTTCTCCGGGAACTGGGTGCCCGGGTGCGGCATGCCGAAGACCGCCATGCCGGTCTTGCGCTGCTGGAGGCTCTGCCCGGCCTCCTCCCAGGTCCGGCCGAGGGCGCCCTTCTGGTAGTACGGCATGAGCTCACGCCAGGTGTCGAAGACGTTCTTGACCTTGGTGTCGGTCCACGCCTTCTCACCGGCCATCAGCGACTTGTGGAAGTCGTATCCGTTGAGCCGCATGTTGATGTAGTCGAAGGTGCCCATCGCGGGCCAGCCGTCCTTGTCGGAGAAGGCGACCGGGGTGCCGTCCTTGGACATCTTCTTGGCGAGCGCGATGAAGTCGTCCCATGTCTTGGGCTGTTCGTACCCCTGGTCCTGGAAGAGGCTCTTCCGGTGGAATACCGCCCACGGATAGTAGTAATAGGGCACGAAGTACTGCTTGCCCGCGTGGGTGGACTGCTCTTTCAGCGCGTCCGAGAAACCGCTGAAGCCGCTCCACACATCACTGATCTCGTGCAGGAGGCCCTTCTCCGCGAAATACTGCATACGGTATCCGGCGAACCACATGAAGACGTCGTCCGGTGAACCCTGCAGATAGCGGTTGATGTTCTCCTGGAAGTCGTTGTGGTCCTTGGTGTTGACCTTGACGGTCTTGCCCGACTTCTTCTCGTACGCCGTGAAGGCCGCAGCGAATGCCTTCTTGGGGACCGCGTCCGAGGCGTTGGACCCCACCGAGACTTCGTTCTTGTTTCCACCGGGTCCGTCACCGCAGGCCGTCAGCAGCGCCGGAAGCGTGACCGCACCAGCCCCAATAGCCGCACCACGCAAGAGATTTCGCCGGGACATCCGATGTCCTGCCCCAACTTCGGGCACGACGAGCCCTGTGAACGATGACTGTGCCATGTCCCCCTCCTCGGGGTGCCACCCAACACAACCGAACGCGAGGCTCGGATTTCACTCCCAAGTGAGAGTGCCGTCAAGGGTTCGGACGAGACATCGAACAACCGTTACCACTTCTCTTCCAACAGACTCCGACAGGTCCTACCGTAAACGCGCACAGCTGATGCACAGTTGATGTGCGCATGAAGTCATCCCACCTTTAGCGTGTTCGGAGGAACGTCACGATGCGTCACCCCCACACCCGGACAGCACGCCGAAGAGTCGTCGGAGCGCTGACCGCAGGCCTGTTGTGTACAACCGCTCTCGCGGCGCCGGCCCTTGCCTCTCCCGCCCACGAGTCCACGTCGCGGGCGCCGGCCGACGGCCTCGCCCTCACCCCGCCCATGGGCTTCAACAACTGGAACTCCACCGGATGCCGGGCGGAGTTCAACGAGGAGATGGTCAAGGGAATAGCCGACATCTTCGTCGAGAAAGGCCTCAAGGACGCCGGATACCGGTACGTCAACCTGGACGACTGCTGGGCCCTGCCCTCCCGCGACGCGAACGGCAAGTTGGTGCCCGACCCCGGCCGATTCCCGGGCGGAATAAAGGCGGTTGCCGACTATGTGCACTCCAAAGGGCTCAAGCTCGGCATCTACACCAGCGCGGGCACGAAGACCTGCAACGAAGCCGGCTTCCCCGGCGCGCTGGGCCACGAGTACAGCGACGCCCAGCAGTTCGCGGACTGGGGTGTGGACTACCTCAAGTACGACAACTGCAACAACCAGGGCGTGGACGCGAAACTCCGCTACAACACGATGCGTGACGCGCTGAAGGCCACCGGGCGCCCCATCGTCTACAGCCTCTGCGAGTGGGGCGAGAACAAACCCTGGGAATGGGCGTCGGACGTCGGACATCTGTGGCGTACGACCGGGGACATCAGCGACAGCTGGAGCTCGATGCTGTCGATCCTCAAGCAGAACCTGCCCCTCGCGCAGTACGCCGGTCCCGGGCACTGGAACGACCCGGACATGCTGGAGGTCGGCAACGGCGGCATGACCGCGACGGAGTACCGCTCGCACTTCTCCATGTGGTCGGTCATGGCGGCGCCGCTGCTCATCGGCTCGGACCTGCGCAAGGCGTCCGACGCGACCTTCGACATCCTCGACAACAAGGAAGTCATCGCGGTCGACCAGGACCCGCTCGGCAACCAGGGCACGGTGCTCTCCTCCGAGGGTGGCCGCTGGGTCGTCACCAAGCAGCTGAAGGACGGCAGCCGGGCGGTCGCCCTCTTCAACGAGACGGGCAGCCCGCAGCGCATCGCCACCACGGCGCAGGCGGTGGGACTGCCGAAGGCGCACGCCTACACGCTGCGCGATCTGTGGCAGCACCGGAGCTACAACACCGCAGGACCGATCGCGGCGACCGTCCCGGCACACGGCACCGTCCTGGTACGGGTCTCCACCGACACCAAGTGGGCCAGGAACCCGTCCGCGGTCGAACTCGGCCTGACCGCCAGTCCATTGCTCGAGGCGGGCCGGACGGTAGCCCTCACCTCCACGGTCACCGACCTCGGCCGTACGCCCGCACACCACGTCTCCGTGAAGCTGAGCGGACCGCGGGGCTGGCGGGTGACGGCGGCCTCACCGACCACCGCGCGCGTGCTGACGACCGGCCGTTCACTGCGAACGCAATGGAAGGTCGCCGTACCGGAAGGCACCAAGGCGGGCACCTACGACCTGACCCTGAAGGCGACGTACCGCTCGCCGGCCGGTGTGCGTGCCGAGATCGAGGTGCCCCTGGCGACGACCGTCGTCGTCGCTCCGCCCTCGGGTGTCTCCTCCCTCGGTGACCTGCCGTGGATGTCGACGACGAACGGCTGGGGTCCGGTCGAGCGCAACACCAGCAACGGTGAGAGCGACTCGGGCGACGGTCATCCGATCACTATCAACGGTGCCGTCTACGCCAAGGGGATCGGGGCGCACGCCCAGAGCACGGTCGAGATCGACGCCGGCAAGGGCTGCGAGAGGGTCACCGCGGACGTGGGCGTCGACGACGAGGAAGGCGCCGACGGCACCGTCGCCTTCGAGATCTGGGCGGACGGCGCCAAGGTCGCCTCGTCCGGGACGCTGACCAACGCGATGCCGGCGCAGCCGATCTCGGCCGACGTCACGGGCGCCGGGGTGGTCCGCCTCGTGGTCACCGATGCCGGGGACGGTGTCACCTCGGACCACGGCGACTGGGCGGACGCCGAGATCAGCTGCTGACGCCCGGCGCGGGGCCGGGAGCCGCCGGCCTCAGCCACCCACCCCCGCGGCGGTCGCGCTCGGCCTGCTGAGCGCGGCCGCCGCGGCGCCGACCAGACCGGCGTCCGTGCCCATCTGCGCGGGCGTCACGGTCAGGCGCTGCACGAACGAGAGCGTCGCGTAGTCGCTCAGGGCCTTGCGCAGCGGGGTGAACAGGACGTCACCCGCCTTGCCCACTCCCCCGCCGATGACGGCGATGTCGATCTCGACGAGGGTCGCCGTCGCGGCGATTCCCGCCGCCAGGGCCTGGGCGGCCCGCTCGAAGGACGCCAGCGCCACCGCGTCGCCGGCGCGGGCGGCGGCGGCCACCGCGGCGGCCGAGGTGTCACCGTCGGGGCCGGGCAGCCAGCCGCCCTCCAGCGCGCGTCGGGCGATGTTGGGGCCGCTCGCGATGCGCTCCACGCAGCCGCGGGAGCCGCACGGGCAAAGGTCGCCGTCGAGGTCCACGCTGATGTGCCCGATGTGGCCCGCGTTGCCGGTCGGGCCGGGGTGCAGCTGTCCGTTCAGGACCAGGCCGCCGCCGACACCGGTGGACACGACCATGCAGAGGGCGTTGGCGTGGCCGCGAGCGGCGCCCTGCCAGTGCTCGGCCGCCGTGATGGCCACGCCGTCGCCGATGAGCTCGACGGGCAGCCCCGCCGCGGCGGAACGAACCCGCTCCACCAGCGGATAGCCGCGCCAGCCGGGGACGTTCACCGGGCTCACGGTGCCCGCGGAGGCGTCCACCGGGCCCGCGCTGCCGATGCCCACCGCGTGCGCCCTGCTCCACAGCGGGGAGACCGTCAGTTCGCCGAGCACGGCCTCCACGGCCCCCATCACGGTGTCGCCGTCCTCCTGCGCGGGCGTCGCGCGCTGCGCGCGCAGGAGGATCCGGCCGCGGCCGTCCACCAGCGCCCCGGCGATCTTGGTGCCGCCGATGTCGAGCGCGGCCACGAGGTCGGTGTGCATCAGAGTCAGATCTCCCGCTGCTGTGTCGTCCCGGGCCCTGACATGGAGCGGCTGCCGCCGCGGGTCCGGGTCCCCGGCCGAAAACCTGGCAGGACATCGCGCCCCTGGGGGAAGGCGCAGGCCGGAGATTGCGGTGGACAGTCTCTCCCGCATCTGACAACGTTGTCCAGGCTCTATGCTCGACGCCACATCCTCATACAACCCCATGGACCGACGCATCCCCGTGGACGACAGGACAGGACAGTACATCGTGGCCGAGACCGCCCGCCGATCCGAGACCCGCTACGGCAATCGTCCCACCATGAAGGACGTGGCGGCGCGTGCCGGCGTAGGCCTCAAGACGGTCTCGCGCGTGGTGAACGGCGAACCGGGGGTCACCCCGGACACCGAGCGCCGCGTCCAGGAGGCGATCGACGCGCTGGGCTTCCGCCGCAACGACAGCGCGCGGGTGCTGCGCAAGGGCCGGACCGCGAGCATCGGTCTCGTCCTGGAGGATCTCGCCGACCCCTTCTACGGCCCGCTGAGCCGCGCGGTCGAGGAAGTGGCCCGCGCCCACGGCGCCCTGCTCATCAACGGCTCCAGCGCCGAGGACCCGGACCGTGAGCAGGAGCTGGTCCTCGCCCTGTGCGCGCGCCGCGTGGACGGACTCGTCGTCATCCCGGCCGGTGACGACCACCGCTATCTGGAGCCGGAGATAAAGGCCGGCGTCGCCACGGTCTTCGTGGACCGCCCGGCCGGCCGGATCGACGCCGACGTCGTGCTGTCGGACAGCTTCGGCGGGGCCCGTGACGGGGTCGCCCATCTCATCGCCCACGGCCACCGCCGGATCGGCTTCATCGGCGACATGCCCCGCATCCACACCGCCGCCGAGCGACTGCGCGGCTACCGGGCGGCCATGGAGGACGCGGGCATACCGGTCGAGGACGCGTGGATGTCCCTGGGCGTCACGGATCCCGTACGGGTGCGCCGCGCGGCCGAGGACATGCTGTCCGGGCCCTCCCCCGTCACCGCGATCTTCGCGGGCAACAACCGTGTGACCGTCACGGTGGTCCGCGTCCTCGCCGAGCGCGGCCGCCCGGTCGCCCTGGTCGGCTTCGACGACATCGAACTGGCGGATCTCCTCCAGCCCGGTGTGACGGTCGTGGCCCAGGACGCCGCCGCGCTCGGCCGTACGGCCGCCGAGCGCCTCTTCCGTCAGCTGGACGGCACCCTCATCACCCCGGAGCGGATCGAGCTCCCGACCCGGCTGATCACACGCGGCTCCGGCGAGCTGCCGCCCGCGGACTGACCGGCCCGCGGGGCCTCAGCAGACCGGGAGCCCCGGGAGCGGTGCGTCGTTGTCGCCGCCCTTGAGATAGACGTCGCTGACGTAGACGTCGGTGTGGCCGCTGTCGTCGTCGGTCTTCGCCCACCACACGTTGGTCCACTCGCCGTAGGTCTCGCGGCGGCCCAGGTTCTGCTGGCAGTAGAAGTAGTTGGTGCCCGCGTTGAGGACGCCGGCCTCGGTGCCGGACGCCGTGTACGACTTGGCGGTGCGCCAGACCTGGCAGTTGTACTTGCCGCCGCCGACGGAGGTGCAGACCGCTGCGGGGGTGGAGTCCCCACCCGAGCTGCCGCCGGACGTACCGCCGCCGCCCGAAGTGCCCGAACCGCCCGAGCTGCCGGAACCGCCGCCCGTGGTACCGCCGTTGGCGGACTTCGACGGCGCGCCGGACGTCCCGGACGCGGGCTTGTCCTTCCCCGCCTGCTTGTCGTCCGGGGACGTGTCCTTCCCCTCGGCCTTGTCGGCCTGCTTCGTCGGCTCGCCGTCGTGCGACAGGTCGACCGATCCGCGGCTGGCGCCCGCGGAGGGAGCCTCGTCGCCGCCGGCGGACGACGCGGGCCGCGCGGCCGCCGTGGAGTCGCCGTCCGAGCCGTTCATGACCGCGACCGTGACACCGGTCGCGGCCAGGACGACCGCGACGGCCACGGCGGCGAGGAGAACACGGCCCTTCCGCCGGCGGGGTACTGCCGAGCCGCTGGGCGCGGCCGTCACGACGGGCTCCGCGGGCCCGAAGCCGGGCGGCACGGGTACGGCGGCGGGCTCTGCCGGTCCGAATCCCGGCGGGACCGCAGGGACGCTCAGCTCCGTGGTCTCGCGCGGCCGGGGATCCGGTTTCCGCAGCCCGGCCGTGACGGAGTCGGTGTCCGGCTCCTGCGCGACCGACTCCAGGAGCTCACGCGCCCGGCCCGCGTCCGGCCGGGACTCGGGCTGCTTGTGCATCAGCTGTTGCAGGACGGGACCCAGCGGCCCGGCTCTGCGGGGCTCGGGCAGCGGCTCGACGACGATCGCGGTGAGCGTGGACCAGGTCGACGTACGGCGGAAGGGGGAGGCTCCCTCCACCGCGGCGTAGAGCGTGGCGCCCAGCGCCCAGATGTCCGACGCGGGCCCCGGGTCGTTGCCCTGGGCCCGCTCGGGCGCCAAGTAGTCGAGGGAGCCGACCAGTTCGCCACTGCGGGTCAGATGGGTGGTCGAGCCGTCACCCGGGTCCTCCATCGCGGCTATGCCGAAGTCGGTGAGGACGACACGG
The DNA here is from genome assembly GCF_042881375.1 of Streptomyces sp. NPDC058274. Lineage (NCBI taxonomy): Bacteria > Bacillati > Actinomycetota > Actinomycetes > Kitasatosporales > Streptomycetaceae > Streptomyces > Streptomyces sp. NPDC058274. The sequence continues at coordinate 342,796 of NZ_JBHVXW010000005.1, read as the reverse complement.
CCCGACCGGTCGAGCAGGATGTTGCCCGGCTTCACGTCGCGGTGCAGCACTCCGGCGCGGTGGGCGGCGGCCAGCGCGTCCATCACCTTGGCGCCGATGGCGGCCGCCTCGCGCGCGTCGAGGGTGCCCTGCTCGCGCAGGACGTCGTCCAGGGAGGGGCCGTCGACCAGCTCCATGACGATCAGCGGGCGCCCGTCGACCTCGGCCACGTCGTGCACCGCGACGACTCCCGGGTGGCGCACCCGGGCCGCCGCACGGGCCTCGCGCTGCATCCGCAGCCCCAGATCGGCCAGTTCGGGCCCGGCGGCGTCGGTGAAGGTGCGCAGCTCCTTGACCGCCACCTCGCGCCCGAGGACCTCGTCGACGGCCCTCCAGACGACACCCATGCCGCCGCGGCCGAGCCGGCCCACGACGCGATAGCGGCCGGCCAGGAGTCGGCCTGTCCCGTCCGCCTGTTGGTTCTCCCCCGAAGACACGACCGCCCCGATCTGTGAGCCACCTTGCGTGGCCCCCAGATTAAGGGGCGGATGTGACCCGCGGGACCGCCGGGAACCTCTGTGACGCGGTCGCTACGCAAGCGCGCCACAGTTGTCCGGAAACCGCGGGCCGAGTCGGCCGGTCACGCGGTTCTGCGCGTCCGCGGGGCCGCTACGAGCCGGAGATGGTCAGGTCTCCCCGCCTCGGCGCCGAGAAGCCCTCCAGGTCGGCGCGGGTCAGTCCGGTCACCCGGGCGACCTCGGCGATGTCGAGGGCACCGCAGTCCAGGCCGCGCAGCAGATATCCGCTCAGCGCCTTGGCGGTGGCGGGTTCGTCCATGACGTCGCCGCCGGCGTGGTTGGCGTACCGGGCGAGCCGGGCCGCGGCCTGCTCGAAACCCTCGCGGTAGAAGGCGAACACGGCCGCGTACCGGGTCGGGATGTGGCCGGGGTGCATGTCCCAGCCCTGGTAGTAGGCGCGGGCCAGGGCCCGGCGGGTCAGGCCGTAGTGCAACCGCCAGGCGTCGTGGACCTTCTCGGTGGGGCCGACCGGCAGGACGTTGGTGGAGCCGTCCGAGACGCGTACGCCGGTGCCCGCGGCCGCGACCTGCATGATCGCCTTGGCGTGGTCGGCGGCCGGGTGGTCGCTGGCCTGATAGGCGGCGCTGACGCCGAGACAGGCGCTGTAGTCGAAGGTGCCGTAGTGCAGACCGGTGGCCCGGCCCTCGGCGACCTGGATCATGCGGGCGACGGTCGCCGTGCCGTCGGTGGCGAGGATGGACTGGCTGGTCTCGATCTGGATCTCGAAGCCGATCCGGCCCGGCTCGAGCCCGCGCGCCTTCTCGAACTCCTCCAGCAGCCGGACCATCGCCGTGACCTGCTCGGCGTACGTCACCTTCGGCAGCGTCAGGACGAGCCCGTCGGGCAGACCGCCGGCCTCCATCAGACCGGTGAGGAAGATGTCGAGGGTGCGGATGCCGCGGTCGCGGACCGGCGCCTCCAGGCACTTCATCCGGATCCCCATGTACGGGGCCGCCGTGCCGTTCTCGTACGCCGCGGCGATCAGCCGGGCCGCACGTGCGGCCGTCTCGTCCTCCTCGGCGCCGGAGCCGGGGCTGTAGCCGTCCTCGAAGTCGACGCGCAGGTCTTCGATGGGCTCGCGCTCCAGTTTGGCCCGCACGCGGCGGTACACGGGCTCGGCGAGGTCGTCGGTGAGGCCGAGGACGGCGGCGAAGGAGGCGGCGTCCGGAGCGTGTGCGTCGAGGGCGGCGAGGGCCTGGTCGCCCCAGGTGCGGATGGTGTCGGCGGCGAACACGTCTCCCGGGACGTACACCGTGTGGACGGGCTGCCGGGTGCCCGGGTCTCCCGGGAAGCGGCGCTCCAGCTCCGCGTCGACCGGGGCGAGGGAGGCGCTGATCTCCTCGCTGACGGCTCCCGCGAGGCTCGTCGCCACCTTCTCCTGCTGGCCCTGACCCATCCCACGTCCTCCTGTTTTCCGCTTCACGGAATCAACAATCCGTATAGCGAAGTTAATAGGCGGCCTCGACCTGCGTCAATGGTCCCCCGAAACCAGCCGGGGCCGCGCGGTGATGATCACCACGCGGCCCCGGCGGACGGCAGAACCGGGTCCACACGGACCCCGGTCTCCCCTGGAGAAGGTCAGCCCTTGCGGGTCTTGATCTCCTCGGTGAGCTGCGGGACGACCTCGAAGAGGTCGCCGACCACGCCGTAGTCGACCAGGTCGAAGATCGGGGCCTCGGCGTCCTTGTTGATGGCCACGATGGTCTTCGACGTCTGCATACCGGCGCGGTGCTGGATCGCGCCGGAGATGCCGGAGGCGATGTACAGCTGCGGGGACACGGACTTGCCGGTCTGGCCGACCTGGTTGGAGTGCGGGTACCAGCCGGCGTCGACCGCGGCGCGCGAGGCGCCCACGGCGGCACCGAGCGAGTCGGCGAGCGACTCGATGACCGAGAAGTTCTCGGCGCCGTTGACGCCGCGGCCGCCGGAGACCACGATCGCGGCCTCGGTCAGCTCGGGCCGGCCGGTCGACTCGCGCGGGGTGCGCGAGGTGACCTTGGTGCCCTTGGCCTGCTCGGAGAAGGAGACCGTGAGGGTCTCGACGGAGCCCGCGGCCGGGGCGGCCTCCACGGCGGCCGAGTTCGGCTTGACCGTGATGACCGGGGTGCCCTTGGAGACACGCGACTTGGTGGTGTAGGAAGCGGCGAACGCGGACTGCGTGGCCACCGGACCCTCGTCACCGGCCTCGATGTCGGTGGCGTCGGTGAGGATGCCGCCGCCGATGCGGATCGCGAGACGGGCCGCGATCTCCTTGGCCTCGGCCGAGGACGGGAGCAGTACGGCGGCCGGGGAGACGGCCTCGAAGGCGGCCTGGAGGGCGTCCACCTTCGGTACGACCAGGTAGTCGGCGAACTCGGGGGCGTCGGCCGTGAGGACCTTGACCGCCCCGTGCTCGGCGAGCGCGGCGGCGGTGTTTTCGGCACCGGCACCGAGGGCGACGGCGACGGGCTCGCCGAGACGTCGGGCGAGCGTCAGCAGCTCCAGGGTGGGCTTGCGGACGGCGCCGTCCACGTGGTCGACGTAGACGAGAACTTCAGCCATGGGACTTCTTCTCTCCTGCTTACGAAGTATGAGGGGGCGGTGGGGGCTCGGCGTGCCGAACCTCGGGCGGTCTGGCGGGCCTTGGGCGCCGCGCCGGTCCGGGAGACGGCCCCGGACCCTCGGCAGCTAGATGAACTTCTGGCCCGCGAGGAACTCAGCCAGCTGCTTGCCGCCCTCGCCCTCGTCCTTGACGATCGTGCCGGCGGTGCGCGCCGGACGCTCGGTGGCGGAGTCGACCTTGGTCCAGGCGCCCGCGAGACCGACCTCGCCCGCCTCGATCTCCAGGTCCTCCAGGTCCCAGGCCTCCACCGGCTTCTTCTTGGCGGCCATGATGCCCTTGAACGACGGGTAACGCGCCTCGCCCGACTGGTCGGTGACCGACACGACGGCCGGCAGCGAGGCCTCCAGCTGCTCGGAGGCGGAGTCGCCGTCGCGACGGCCCTTGACGACACCGTCCTCGACGGAGACCTCGGAGAGCAGCGTGACCTGCGGAACGCCCAGCCGCTCGGCCAGCAGCGCCGGGACGACACCGGCGGTGCCGTCGGTGGACGCCATACCGGAGATGACCAGGTCGTAGCCGGCCTTCTCGATCGCCTTGGCGAGCACCAGCGACGTGCCGATGGCGTCGGTGCCGTGCAGGTCGTCGTCCTCGACGTGGATGGCCTTGTCGGCGCCCATGGACAGGGCCTTGCGCAGCGCGTCCTTGGCGTCCTCGGGGCCGACGGTCAGCACGGTGATCTCGGCGTCATCGGCCTCGTCGGCGATCTGCAGCGCCTGCTCGACCGCGTATTCGTCGAGCTCCGAGAGCAGACCGTCCACGTCGTCACGGTCGACGGTCAGGTCATCGGCGAAGTGCCGATCGCCAGTGGCGTCGGGCACGTACTTCACAGTGACAACGATCCTCAAGCTCACGCCGGCTCTCCTACTGCATCGTCATTTCTGGGCTGCCTTCTTTCAGGCAGCATAGGCGCCTGAAGCGGCCGATCCCGGTCGGGGCGACCCACGCCCCGAACGAAATATTACTCGTCAGTACACCTATCGGATGCCCACTGAGCAAGCGCTTTGAACTGTGACCTTGGCAACGCTGCGTAGTCGACCGAGCGAGTCAGTCCCGCAGGCCGTTGAAGCGCCCCTGGTGGTACAGCAGCGGGCTGCCGGCTCCGGAGGGGTCGCCGAGCGAGACCTCGGCCAGGACGATGCGGTGATCCCCGGCGGGCACGCGCGCGACGACACGGCACACCAGCCAGGCGAGCACGTCGTCCAGGACCGGGACCCCCTCGGGACCCTCGCGCCAGCGCGTGGGTTCACCGAAACGGTCGGCGCCGCTCCGGGCGAAGGTGCCGGCCAGTTCCTGCTGGTGTTCGCCGAGTATGTGCACGCCGACATGGTCCGCCTCCGACACGGCCGGCCAGCTGGAGGCGCCGGTACCGATGCCGAAGGAGATGAGCGGGGGCTCGGCGGACACCGACGCGAGCGAGGTGGCGGTGAAGCCCACGGGGCCGCGCTCGCTCTGCGCGGTGATGACGGCGACCCCCGCCGCATGCCGCCGGAAGACGGAGCGCAGGAGGTCGGGAGAGGCGAGCCGGGGCGTACCGAGGCCGGGTGTGGCCGTCATGGAGTTGTCCTTCTTCGGGAGGCGACGGTCGGGTCCGTGGGTGCTCAACGGCCCGGACAGCGCGCACTCGCGGTGCGGGCCAGGTCCACGTGGACGCGCTCGAAGAGAAGGAGTTCCGGGGGCATACGGTCAGGCTGACGATAGGTGGCGGGTGCAGTCAAGTACGGACCGGTATCTGGGAGATGCCTCACCAAGGGCGCCATGGGTCAGACGGCCTCCCCCAGCGCGGCGATGACATCCGCCCTGCGCGGCTGTCCGGTCGCGCGCCGCACGATCTTCCCCTCGGCGTCGAGCACGAGCACCGTCGGTGTCTTCAGGATTCCGAGGTCCCGTACGAGGTCCAGGTGGTCCTCGGCGTCGATCTCGACATGGGACACCCCCGGGACCATGCCGGCCACTTCGGCGAGCACCCGGCGGGTCGCCCGGCAGGGTGCGCAGAACGCGCTCGAGAACTGGACGAGCGTGGCCCGTTCCCCGATTTCCTCGCCCAACTCCGCCGCGCCGAGCCGCTTTCCGCCGTCCCTCCCGCGCACCCGCACTCTCCCGCTCCGCCGCTGATGCAGCACTCCGTAGGCGCTCGCCAGTGCGAGCACCACCATGCACACCACAAGTCCGGTCATCACAGCCTCAAGCATTCACGAGACCGCAAAGATTCCCGCCGCCACGAATCCCGTCCGGTGCGGAATGCTTGATTCATGGACATCGATGTGAGGGGGCCGCGATTCGGTGCGGCCGTGACGACCGTCGTACTGGCGGTCGTGCTGGTCACCGGCAGCCCGTGGGTACTGGCCTGGCAGACGCTCGCCTTCGCGCTGGGCGCGGCGGGCGGCGTCGGGCGCTCCCCGTACGGCTGGCTGTTCCGCACGGTCGTACGACCCCGGATCGGGCCGCCGACGGAGTTCGAACCCCCGGAGCCGCCGCGCTTCGCGCAGGTGGTCGGGCTGCTCTTCGCGGTCGTCGGACTGATCGGATTCACCGCGGGCCCGGAGTGGCTGGGTCTCGCGGCGACCGCGGCCGCGCTGGCCGCGGCGTTTCTCAATGCCGCCTTCGGGTACTGCCTCGGGTGTGAGATGTACCTGCTCGTCCGCCGAGTGACGGTGCGCGCAGAGTAAAGGGAGGGGAAAACCCCGAGGTGGATCACGTGCCGACGTGACGAGGATCTCGCCGTTCACAGGAACCAGGACTGGCCCCCCGTCCGTTCTTGGGGCACGATCTGCGCATCGCCGTAAACCTACGGCTGCGTAACTTCCGCCGGGAAGCCCTTCCCAGGCAGAGAGAAGGGTCCACCCCGTCCATGGCAGAGCTTGTCTACCGTCCCGTCATCGGTTTCGCCCGCACCTTGTTCAAGGCCTGGGACCTCAAGATCGACTGCCAGGGGTCGGAGAACATTCCGCGCGCGGGCGGCGCCGTGCTGGTCAGCAACCACATCAGCTATCTGGACTTCGTCTTCGACGGCCTGGCGGCCCTGCCGCAGAAGCGCCTGGTGCGCTTCATGGCGAAGGAGTCGGTGTTCCGGCACAAGATCTCCGGTCCACTGATGCGCGGCATGAAGCACATCCCCGTGGACCGCAAGCAGGGTGAGACGGCGTACGCGCACGCCCTGGACTCGCTGCGGTCCGGCGAGGTCATCGGGGTCTTCCCCGAGGCCACCATCTCGCAGTCGTTCACGCTGAAGAGCTTCAAGTCGGGTGCCGCGCGCCTGGCCCAGGAGGCGGGCGTCCCGCTGATTCCGGTGGCGCTGTGGGGCACCCAGCGGCTGTGGACCAAGGGCCACCCGCGCAACTTCAAGCGCAGCCACATCCCGGTCACCATCCGCATCGGCGAGCCGGTCGAGGCCCCCAAGGACCAGTACGCGGGCGCGATCACCCGGCGGCTGCGCGAGCGCGTGCAGGAGCTGCTCGACGCCGCGCAGCGCGCCTATCCGGTCCGCCCCAAGGGCGCGGACGACACCTGGTGGATGCCCGCCCACCTCGGAGGCACGGCACCGACCCCCGAAGAGGTGCGTGCTTCCGAGGCGCGCTGAATCGTCACGCCGGGGCGTGCACCACGATGTGCGCCCCGGGGCTGAACTTCTCCAGGAGTTCGGCGAGTTCGGCGCCCGCGGCCGTGACCTCGGGCACGGGCATCGGCGCCAGGCTCTCCAGGAGGAAGACCGCGGAGGCCGACTCCTCGGTGAGCCGGGTCCGCGGCCCCTGGCGCCAGTTCCACCGCCGGCAGGTCACGCCGGCGTCGTCGCGCCACACCACCTCGCCCGCGTCCGGCTGCTCGACCACCTCGCCGCCGCCCACGACGGTCACGAAGTCCTCGTCTCCCGTGGCCCGCACCAGCGACATCCCGCCCTGGATGCGGTCGGTGTCCTCACCGCCCACCGGGATCAGGTGCGCGACGCTGATCGCGTTGTAGACGTCGACGAGCACGTTGATCCGGGGCAGCCCGGCCTCCGACAGGGCCCTCTTGGCCAGCGCCTCCGCCGAGTTGCGCGTCCGCGACGGCTTGGAGCCGAACGCCGTGTACATCGCGCGCCAGGCCGCCATGTGCGGGTCCTCGTGCGGAGGACGGCCGTCCAGTCGTACGGCCAGCCGGCGTGCCGCGTCGTCCAGCAGCGCCGACGTCTCCTCCGTACTGGGCCCATTCACGAGGCCCTGCGCCTCGACGGCCAGGTGGGTGAAGCCCGGCGCGAGGGCGCGCACCTCGTCGGACACGGTGAGCCTGAGAGTCATCGTCTGCCTTGCGTCAGAGTGCGGTGGGAAGCGCCTTCCACAGGGACGGGCGGTCCGGTGCCGCTCGGAGCACCCGCAGCACGTCCGGATGCGGTGCAGCATAGAGTACTGGATAGTCCAGCTCATTGGACTCCGGATCCGGGACCCAGGCCAGCCGCTCGCCGGCGAGGGAGAACTGGGCGTCCACACCCGCCTTGTTCCCCCGGCAGTCCTGGCGGTGCCACGCGCCGTTGAACCGCACGGCGACCAGACCGTGCACGGCGTGCCCGCTCCCGTCGTCGTGCAGCAGGCGCTGATAGCAGAACGCCGTGGGGATGTCCTCGGCCCGCAGCAGTGCGGCCAGCGCGTGTGCCTTGGCGTGACAGATGCCCGTACGCAGCTCCAGGACGTCGGAGGCGCGCCAGGTGACGCGCGGATCCCCGGAGTCGGCGGAGTGCGGAATGGTGTCGCGCACGAACTCATAGGCCGCCCGCGCATAGGCATACGAGTCCGCCACCCCCTCGGCCAGGCGCGCGGCCGTCTGCCGCACCCGCGGATGATGATGGTCGACGACCTCGTCGGCCGCCAAATAGGCGGACAGGTCAGGGGTTTCCTGGGTCAGTTCCATGGCAGCAGAGCATAGGAATGCGGCCGGTCGACAGTCAATGACTTTTCGATCGGCCGCATACCTATGCATTCATCCGGGCTCCCCCGGGAAACGAGTGATCCTGTTGTCGCTAGCGCGCCATTTCTTCCTTGAGCGCGGCCAGGAACCCGTCCACGTCGTCCTCCGTCGTGTCGAAGGCGCACATCCAGCGGACGTCACCCGCCGCCTCGTCCCAGAAGTAGAAGCGGTAGCGCTTCTGCAGCCGCTCGCTCACATCGTGCGGAAGGCGCGCGAAGACGGCGTTGGCCTGCACCGGGTGGAGGATCTCCACGCCGTGCACCGCCCGGACCCCCTCGGCGAGCCGCTGGGCCATCTCGTTGGCGTGGCGGGCGTTGCGCAGCCACAGGTCCTTGGCGAGCAGCGCCTCCAACTGCACCGAGACGAAGCGCATCTTGGAGGCGAGCTGCATGGACAGCTTGCGCAGGTGCTTCATGTGGCTGACGGCGTCCTGGTTGAGGACGACCACCGCCTCGCCGAACAGCGCGCCGTTCTTCGTCCCGCCCAGCGACAGGATGTCGACCCCGACCGCGTTGGTGAACGTCCGCATCGGGACGTCCAGGGCGGCGGCCGCGTTGGCTATCCGGGCGCCGTCGAGGTGCACCTTCATGCCGTGCGCGTGGGCGTGCTCGCAGATCGCGCGGATCTCGTCGGGCGTGTAGAGAGTGCCGAGCTCGGTGTTCTGGGCGATCGAGACGACCTGCGGCATCGCACGGTGCTCGTCGTCCCAGCCGAACGCCTGCCGGTCGATCAGCTCGGGCGTGAGCTTGCCGTCGGGCGTGGGCACGGTGAGCAGCTTGAGTCCGCCCATGCGCTCGGGGGCGCCACCCTCGTCCACGTTGATGTGCGCGCTCTCCGCGCAGATCACCGCGCCCCAGCGGTCGGTGACGGCCTGGAGCGCCACCACGTTCGCCCCGGTGCCGTTGAAGACCGGGAAGGCCTCGGCGGTGGCACCGAAGTGACTGCGGATGATCCGCTGGAGGCCCGCCGTGTAGTCGTCCTCGCCGTACGCGACCTGGTGCCCGCCGTTGGCCAGGGCCAGGGCGGCGAGCACCTCGGGGTGGGCCCCCGCGTAGTTGTCGCTGGCGAAGCCGCGGACGTCCGGGTCGTGATGACGCCGGGCGTCGGTCTTCGGAGGGTTCACGGCTTCTCGGTCAGCCACAGACGGTTTCCGTTCACTTCACCGGCGGGCTTGTCCCAGACGCCGGCGATGGCCTCGGCCAGCTCCGTGACATCCGTGAAGCCCGCGAACTTCGCGTTGGGGCGCTCGGCGCGCATCGCGTCGTGCACCAGTGCCTTGACCACCAGGATCGCAGCCGCGGCACGGGGACCGTCCTCGCCCCCCGCCTTGCGGAAGGCGTCGGCCATGGCCAGCGTCCACGCCTCGGCCGCGGCCTTCGACGCCGCGTAGGCGGCGTTGCCCGCGGTGGGCTTGGCGGTACCGGCCGCGCTGGTCAGCAGGTAACGGCCGCGGTCGCTGCGCTGGAGGGCGTCGAAGAAGGCGAGGGAGGTGTGCTGGACGGTGCGGATCAGCAGCTTCTCCAGAAGCTCCCAGTCGGCGAGATCGGTCCCCGCGAAGGAGGAGCTGCCGCGCCAGCCGCCCACCAGGTGGACCAGGCCGTCGACGCGTCCGAAGTCCTTCTCGATACGACCGGCCCAGTCGCGGGTCGCCTGCAGGTCGAGCAGGTCGACGGTGTCGCCCACGACCGTGGCACCGCCGTGCGCGTAGCGCGCCGCGTCCACGGCCTCGGCGAGCCGCTGCGGGTCCGCGTCCGAGCCGACGACGACCGCGCCGGCCTCGGCCAGCCGCATCAGCGTGGCCCGGCCGGCCGGGCCGCCGGCCCCGGCCACCGCGATCACCGCGCCGCTCAGTGCTCCGTTGCCGTTCCCGTTGGCCATGGCCTTCGCCTCCTGAGCGTCCTCGGCATTCCCGGCGCGGGCGCTCACGCGGCGATCCGCTCGGCGTTCTCCGCGGTGATGCCCTTGGTGGAGGCGATCACGTTCTTCAGCTTCTTGGCGAGCGCCTCGTAGAACATGCTCAGCGGAAACTCGTCCGGAAGCACGTCGTCCACGAGCTTGCGCGGCGGCTGGGACAGGTCCAGGGCGTCCGGGCCCTTGGCCCAGCGGGAGCCCGGGTGCGGGGCGAGGTACTGCGAGACCAGGTCGTAGGCGGCGAACCAGTGGACCAGCTTCGGGCGGTCGATGCCGGCGCGGTAGAGGTCCTCGATCTCGCCGCACAGCTGGTTGGTGACCTCGGGAGCGCGCTGCCAGTCGATGTGCAGCTTGTTGTCGGTCCAGCGGACGACGTCGTGCTTGTGCAGGTAGGCGAAGAGCAGCTGACCGCCGAGGCCGTCGTAGTTGCGGACCCGCTCGCCGGAGACCGGGAAGCGGAACATCCGGTCGAACAGGACGGCGTACTGCACGTCACGGGCCTGCGGGACGCCGTCGTCCTGCAGCTTCACGGCCTCCTTGAAGGCGGTGAGGTCGCAGCGCAGCTCCTCCAGGCCGTACATCCAGAACGGCTGGCGCTGCTTGATCATGAAGGGGTCGAACGGCAGGTCGCCATGGCTGTGGGTGCGGTCGTGGACCATGTCCCACAGCACGAAGGCCTCTTCGCAGCGCTTCTGGTCGCCGACCATGTCCTGGATGTCGGCGGGCAGTTCGAGACCGAGGAGGTCGACGGCGGCCTCGGTGACGCGGCGGAAGCGGGCGGCCTCCCGGTCGCAGAAGATGCCGCCCCAGCTGAAGCGCTCGGGAGCCTCGCGCACGGCGATGGTCTCCGGGAAAAGGACCGCGGAGTTGGTGTCGTAGCCCGCGGTGAAGTCCTCGAAGGTGATGCCGCAGAACAGCGGGTTGTCGTAGCGGGTGCGCTCCAGCTCGGCCAGCCAGTCCGGCCAGACCATGCGCAGCACGACCGCTTCGAGGTTGCGGTCCGGGTTGCCGTTCTGCGTGTACATCGGGAAGACGACCAGGTGCTGCAGGCCGTCCTCGCGGTGCGCGGCGGGCTGGAAGGCCAGCAGCGAGTCGAGGAAGTCGGGGACCTCGAAACCGCCGTCGGACCAGCGGCGCAGGTCCTTCACGAGCGCCGCGTGGTACTCGGCGTCGTGCGGCACCAGCGGGGACAGCTGCTCCACGGCGTCTATGACCCGGCGTACGGCCAGCTCGGCGTCGGAGGCGTCCGGCGCACCCTCGCCCTCGAAGTCGATGGAGCCGTCCTTGGCCTGCCACGGCCGGATCTCTTCCACGGCATCCTTGAGCACGGGCCAAGCCGGGTGCTCCACCACCCTGACCAGGGGAGGAATCCGCTCCTCCGTACCCACCTGCTCAAGAATTTCCGTCATGACCCACCCTCCACAGGAGAAACTCGCGTATGGACACCGTAAGCATGCGAGGTTCCTTCCCACAAGTGCGGGTCCGGCGAATTATCCTGCGTGACCCCCACCTTCACCGCTCTTTTTCCTGCCGGATACCGTAGATGCGATCACATCCGCTATATGCCGCTGAGCGTCGCGAGTGTCCGCGAGGAGCTCCGGGAAGCCGTAGAAGCCGTGGAACATGGCCGGATAGTGACCCTCGGTGACCTCGACGCCCGCTGTGCGCAGCTGTGCGGCGTAGGCGCGCCCCTCGGCACAGAGGGGATCGAAACCGGCGGTGACGACGTGGGCGGGCGGCAGCCCGCACAGTTCGGCCAGCGCGGGCGACGCGTGGGGGTGCGCGCGGTCGCCGTCGGACCCGAAGTACTGCTCGGCGAACCACCGGCCGTGGGCCGCGGTCAGAAAGAGCCCGAGGCCGTCGTCGAACGCCTTCTCGCGCCGCGCGTCGGTCGCGGGGTAGACCAGCACCTGGTGCGCGAGTGCGGGGCCGCCCCGGTCACGGGCGATCAGCGCGGCGACGGTCGCCAGGTTGCCGCCCGCGCTGTCACCGGCGACGACCAGCGCGCCCGGGTCCCCGCCGAGCTCGTCCAGATGGTCCGCCGCCCAGCACAGGGCGGCGTACGCGTCCTCGACAGCCGCGGGGAAACGCGCCTCGGGCGCGAGCCGGTAGTCGACGGAGACCACCGCAGCGGCGGCGTCCCGGCACAGCCCGCGCGCGATGGGGTCGTGGCTGTCCAGGCCGCCGATCGTCCATCCGCCGCCGTGGAAGAAGACGACGGTCGGACGGGGCCCGGGTTTCTCCGGCCGCCTGGGTGCCCCGTCGCTCCGTGGCTCCTCGCGGGCGCTCCCCGGTTCCGGCAGGTAGATCCGTACGGGGATCTCCGGCGCCCCGGGCGGGCCCGGTACGACGCGGTCCGCCACGGAACCGACGGCCGGGGGTTCGAAGGGCCAGGCGGGTGCCGCGGCCAGGACGCGACGGGCCTCGGCCGCGTCGGTGACGGTGCCGCCGAGATCCGGGAAGTGGACCTTGATGGCGTCGACGAGGGCACGGACTTCGGGGGCGGGCTCGGCGGTCATCGCGTCACCTCTCGGCGGGCTCGTGAACTGCTCTACCGGGTACGTCATATGACTAGCCGTCAGGAGAGGGAGGGGCAAGGGGACACCGGCGGCGGGTCAACCCGCGCGGGACTCGCCCACCCCAGGGTGATCCGCCCGGGCTCCAGGGGCAGGTCCGCCTGGCGCCGGGGCCCATTCAACGGCGTACGACCGGGTACATCACGCGGCAGGGCCATTAGGCTGCGGCCCTGCCGCGTGGACGCCCCGTCGGACTCCACGCCGGAGCCGAGCCGCCGTCGACGGAAGCGAGTTGAACCTTGAACTTCCTCACCATCGGTCATCGCGGAGTGATGGGTATCGCACCCGAGAACACTCTCCGTTCCTTCATCGCCGCCCAGCAGGCGGGCCTCGACCTGATCGAACTCGATCTGCATCTGAGCAAGGACGGCGCCCTCGTCGTCATGCATGACGCCGACGTGGACCGTACGACCGACGGCTCGGGACCGATCGCCGAGAAGACTCTCGCCGAGCTGCGCACCCTGGACGCGGGGCACGGCGAGCGCGTTCCCGTCTTCGAGGAGGTGCTGGACGCCGTCAGGGCTCCGCTGCAGGCGGAGATCAAGGACGTGGCGGCGGCCCGGGCGCTGGCCGAGGTCATGCACCGCCGGGACCTCGTGGCACGGGTAGAGGTCCTCTCGTTCCACGACGAGGCGCTCGCTGAGATCGCACGCCTCGTCCCCGGCGTACGCACCGCCCTCGTCGCCAGCCGCTATGGCATCGATGTCGTGGACCGCGCCACCGCCGTCGGTGCCACGACGCTCGTCCTGAACATCCGCCGGCTGACCCTGGAGGTCGTCGAGTACGCGCGCAAGGCGGACCTGAGGATCATCGGCTGGGTGGTGAACACGCAGGACCAGTTGCGGCTGGTGCGCGCCCTGGAGCTGGACGGTGCGACCACCGACTACCCCGAGATCAAGCGCACCGGCCGTTTCACCGCGTAGGGATCAGACGAGCGGCTTGACCAGCAGCTCGAACTGCAGGTCGTCGCGCTGCGGAATGCCGAAGCTCTCGTCGCCGTACGGGAAGGGCGTCATCTTTCCCGTACGGCGGTAGCCGCGGCGCTCGTACCAGGCGATGAGGTCGTCGCGCACGGAGATCACGGTCATGTGCATCTCCATGACGCCCCAGGTCTCGCGCGCGTGCCGCTCCGCCTCCGCGATGATCACCTTGCCGAGCCCCGCGCCCTGGAGCGCCGGGCTGACCGCGAACATCCCGAAGTAGGCGTGGTCACCGCGGTGTTCGAGCTGGCAGCAGGCGATGACGGAACCGTCCCGCTCCACGGTCAGCAGCCGGCTCTCGGGCGACTTGATGACCGCGAGCACGCCGTCGGGGTCGGTCCGCTGCCCTTCGAGGATGTCCGCCTCCGTCGTCCAGCCGGTCCGGCTGGTGTCCCCGCGGTAGGCCGACTCGATCAGCGCGACGAGGGCGTCGACGTCGGCGTCGGTGGCGTCGCGGAAGGTCAGTCCGTCGGGAGCGGTGTCCATGGAGCGGTTCTCCGATTCTGTGGCGCGGTTCGGCACCGACGAGAGTAACCCTGTCCTACGCTTCGGGTGCATGGTGCATGTACTGAGCAGCCGAACCCTTCTGCGTCCCACCGACCCCGAGCGTTCCCGCACGTTCTACGGTGACCAGCTGGGCCTCGCCGTCCATCGCGAGTTCGGTACGGGTCCCGAACGCGGCACCGTGTACTTCCTGGGCGGTGGCTTCCTGGAGGTCGCGGGCCGCGCCGACACCCCGCCCTCCCCCACCCTCAGGCTGTGGCTCCAGGTGGCGGACGCGGCCGCGGCGCACGACGAGCTGACAGCCGCCGGCGTGGAGATCCGGCGCCCGCCGGTGAAGGAGCCCTGGGGCCTGATCGAGATGTGGATCGCGGACCCGGACGGGACCGAGATCGTGCTCGTCGAGATCCCGGCCGACCATCCGCTGCGGTACCGGCCGGGGATCTGAGGGGTACCGGTGGTCGCGGCCGGGCCTGCGGGCATAGCGTGATCGCGGGGGTTCCTCGCCCGGAAGGTGACGTCATGAAACTCGACAGGCCGGTGACCGGCGGGCCCTGCTGGACCGAGCTCGGGACCAGCGATCCGGAGGCGGCCAAGGGGTTCTACGCGGCGTTGTTCGGCTGGCGCCTCGAGACGGACCCGCGCCAGGAGGCGGGCGGCTACACCGTCGCGCACCTCGGCGACGCGGCGGTCGCGGCGATCTCCCCGCTCTACCAGCAGTCGCAGCCGGTCGCGTGGAACGTGTCGTTCGCGGTGACCGACGCCGACGTCGCCGCGGAGACCGTCGGCACGGCGGGCGGCACGGTCGTCGTCGGACCGCTGGACGTGTTCGACGTGGGCCGTTTCGCCGTGGCCTTCGACCCGGGCGGCGCCGCGTTCCAGCTGTGGCAGGCCCGTACGTTCCCGGGGGCCGGGCTGTTCAACGCGCCCGGCTCGCTCGGCTGGGTGGAACTGCTGACCCGCGCCCCCGAGCAGGTCGCCGGCTTCTACACGACCGTCTTCGGCTGGACTCTGAGCGCCTCCGAGGAGTACCCGCAGTGGGGCATCGAGGGCGCCGACTTCGGGGGCCTGCTGGCGATGGACGACAAGTTCCCGCCCGAGGTGCCCTCGCACTGGCTCCCGTACTTCGCCGTCGAGGACGTGGACATCACGGCGGAGGCCGCCGTCGCGGCGGGCGGCAGTCTGCTGATGGAGCCCACCTCCGTGCCGGACGGCCCGCGGATCGCCGTACTGAAGGATCCGCAGGGAGCGGTCTTCGGCATCCATGTGGCGGGTGAGGAGGGATAGGGCGTACGGGATCCGGTGCCGGATCGGCTGCGCGGCACCCGATGGGCCCTCAGACGCGGGGTGCGCCCAGCCGGCCCTCGAGCTGTCCGAGCAACTCGCCGAGCAGAACAGCGAGTTCGTCCCGGCGGGCGGGATCGATCCCGGACAGGGCCGCCGTCTCGAAGGAGAGCTGTTCGGGGAGGATGCCGTCGACGAGGTCGCGGCCCTCTTCGGTGAGCCGGACGTGCGCCACCCGGCGGTCGCGGGTGTCCCCACGGCGCTCGATCAGGCCCCGCTCGCTCAGCTGCTTGAGGCGCTTGGTGACGGCGGCTCCGGAGGAGAACGTCTCGCGGGCGATGTCACTGGGGGTCAGCTCGTGACCGGTGCGCCGCAGCGTGCCGAGGACGTCGAACTCGGGCCGGGTGAGTCCGGCGCGGCGCAGCGGGGCGTCCTCGGCCTGCTGGAGGAGGGCCGCGCTGCGGTTGATGCGGCCGATGATCTCCATGGGACCGGTGTCGATGCCGGGATGCACCGTCTGCCACTGACGCACCACGACGGCCATGGTGTCCACGGGCGCGGCCCCTCCGCTCCCGGAGTCCGCGGGCCCCGCCACCGGATGCCCAGAGGCGGCCCCGGGGTCCGGTGACCCGGCCGTGTCGCCCCCGGTCGCCGCCCGCCCGTTCGCTGCCGTCATGCCTGTGCGTCCTCCAAGAAGTGCCGTCCCCGCCGTCGTACCACCGCCGCGAGCGTACGGTGTCCGGCCTGCTCAGCCATCATCACCCGCTCCGGGGGCAGGGCGCGCTGCCACCACTCGCCGGCAGCCGCGTCGGCGGTGGCGCGCAGCTCGACGACGGCTGCGGCGAGACCCCGGCGGGCGGACTCCAGGGCCCCGGGCGCGGGACTCCGCGCGGCCAGGACGCCCGCGGCGCGCTCGCGGGCCCGCTCGACGCTGTCGAGGGCCTCCTCTACACGGTCGCCGGCGCGCCGATTGGTCACCGCGACCGCCGCGAGAAACCCCACCAGCGCCCCGACGAGTGTGTCGAGCACCCGGTCGGCCATGAGCTCGGCGGTCCGCTGGTGGTGTGTGAACTCGGTGATGAGCAGCGCCATCGGAGTCACGCAGACGCTGCCGAGCCAGTAGTTACGGCCGATCAGCGCCTCGGCGCCGAAGGTGAGGGCGAGGCAGCACAGGACGAGGGACGCCTGGCCCAGGTGGGCGAGCGGCACGACAGCCGCGAAGACCAGCACGCCGATCAGATTGCCGACGACGCGCTGCACTCCTCTGCTCCAGGTCAGGCTGACGTTGGCCTGATAGAGCGAGGCCGCAGTGACCAGCGCCCAGTACGGCCGGCCGATACCGAGGGCGAGCGAGACGTATCCGGCGAGGGCGCAGCCGACGGCGGTACGCAGCGCGAACGGGGCCAGCGGGCCGAGGCGGGTACGCAACGGCCGTGCGGGGACGTCGAGTTCGGCCTCCACGCCGAGCAGTTCGCCGGCGTCCGGATCGTCCGCGGGTGGATCGTCCGCGGGTGGATCGTCCGCGGGTGGAATCGGCCCGCCGCCGCGCAGGTCCCGTGCCCAGGCCCGCAGCCGCTCCGGCTCGGCGTCGGCGGGCGCCGCGAGCGCGACCTCGGCGCGGACCACGAGCCGTTCCAGAGCGCGGCGGGGCGCGGACCGGGCGCCGGTGGAGAGCAGTGCCTGCCAGGACACGTGCACGGCCGCGGCCCCGGCGGCCCGGGCCCCGGCGTGCTCGGCGCCGGTGCCGCGCGCCTGGGCGAACGCGGCGGCGGCGCCGAGTGCGTGCGCGGTGGCGCGCCGCTCGGGTCCGTGCGGCCGTACGAGTCCGGGCGCCATGCCGACCGTCCAGGCCCAGGCGCCCGCGACGGCGGCCGCCGCCAGATGCCCGGGGACCTGACCGAGGCTCTGCGGCGCGAACAGGGACGCGGAGCTGATGAAGGTCAGGACCACATGGCCGGGCGGTCCGACGCGGGTGGCGTCGCAGAGCGTCTTCTGTACGGCGGCCAGCAGGGCGCCGACGGTGACCAGCACGACGGCGTCCGTGGTGAACGACGCGGTGACCAGGGCGACGGCCAGCCCGCCGAGCATGCCGAGCACCACGCCGGCCAGCACCCGGGCCCGGGCGGCGTAGGGACGGTTGTGGGCGTAGAGCGCGCAGAGGGATCCGGCCATCGTGTACATCGCGAGATCGAGGCGGCCGAGCGCGAGCAGCGTGAGGTTCGGCGGAGCGACCGCGACGACGACGCTCGACGCGGGCTTGAACCAGATGTCGGAGGGCCTGCCGACCTTCAGCACCCCGGCGAGCGGGAGCCGGCGGGAGGGCGGGGAGGCGGGGGAATCTCGGCGCATGAATAAAGATTACCAGGTGTTTTACTCGTAAAAGATAGCCTCTCACCTGCGGTTCGCTCCTGCACGCTCCCCCGTGTACACCCTTGCGCTCGCTTGCGCACCGGCCGGGCGGGGCATGCCCTGACCGACTGTCCGACACCGTCGAACGGGGAGGTGCGCGGTGCACGGACCGGCTTCGCCCGGCTGGCTGCTCGTGGCGCTCTGCGCGGCTACCGGGGCCTACTGTCTGCTGCGCATGCGCAGCCCGGTCGAGGAACAGCGGCGCGCCGCCGGCGGTGAGGCGCTCATGGGCTTCGGGATGGCAGCGATGGCCGTACCCGCGGCGGTGGCGGCACCGCCGCGCTGGACCTGGCTGGCCTACGCGGCTCTCTTCGGCGCCGCGGCCCTGCGAGCCCTGTGGGCTGCCCGGACCAGCCCGCATCACCTGCACCATCTGGTGGGGGCCTCGGCGATGGCCTACATGGCCGCGGTGATGGCCGCCTCCCCCGGCCACCAGGAACACGGGGGCACCGGCGTGCCGTTGGTGACCGGAGCCCTGTTGCTGTACTTCGCGGGGTACGTCCTGTGGTCCGGGGCCGGACTGCTGCCGGTGGCGGCGGTGGCCGGCCGGCAGGGGGGCGCGCCCGGCTGGGGCGACCGGCCCGAAGTGGCCCGGGCGTGCCGGCTGTCGATGGGGATCGCCATGGTCGCGATGCTGCTCACGCTCTGAGACCGGCAGAGCTCCGTGCCCCGGGCCGCTCCGCGCCGCGAGGCACGTCTCGCTGATCCGTTGTGCGAACTGTAGAAAACCGTCGCGGGGGCTGTACGAACCGGCGGGCTCCAGTGGACGAACCCGTGGTGTACGTCACTTGCCGCGGCAGGCCGTATCCCCGGCGCGGCCCCGCTCATAGGCTTCGCCCCATGATGGTCCCCGCGGCACTGCTGCTGCTCGGCGCCTTGGCCGCCCTCGTCGCCCCGCGGCTGCTCGCCCGGGCCGACTGGCCGGACCGCGAACCGGTGGTGGCCCTGTGGGTGTGGCAGTGCGTGGTGGCGTCGGTCCTGCTGTGCTGCGTGCTGTCGATGACGCTGAGCGCGGCCGGTGCGTGGATGGCCGTGCGCGGCCATGTGTTCGCCCCCGCGCCGCACTCCGTCGTGAACGCCTACGCGCTGAGCAGCAGCCCCTGGGCCGCCGCGACCGCCGTGGCCCTCGCGTGCGGCGGGGCCTGGACCGCGGCGATGCTGGCCCGCGAGATCGTACGGGCCCGGGCGCGCCGTCGCAGGCACCGCACCGAACTCCTCGTACGGGCCCCGCTGTTGCCCGGCGAGGAGCCCGGCAGCGACCGTCTGGTGGTCCTGGAGGGAGAGCGTCCCGATGCCTGGTGGCTGCCGGGGGCCGCTCCCCAACTCGTCATCACCACGTCCGCGTTGCGCCGCCTCGAAGGCCGCCGACTGGATGCCGTCCTCGCCCACGAACAGGGTCACGCCCAGGCGCGGCACGACTGGCTGCTGCACTGTTCGGCCGCGCTGGCCAACGGATTCCCGCAGGTGCCGGTGTTCGCCGCGTTCCGCGACGAGATGCACCGGCTGGTCGAACTGGCCGCCGACGACATGGCGTCCCGCCGCTTCGGCCGGCTCACCATCGCCCTCGCCCTGGTCGAACTGAACGAGGACCGGGGCGTGTTCGGCCCCTGCCCGACGCCGCAGGCCCATGTCCCGCAGCGCGTCGACCGCCTCCTCACCCCGCCGGGCCGGCTCACGGCGGCGCGCCGGCTGCGGCTGACGGCGGCCGGGACGCTGGTGCCGGTGATCCCGCTGCTGGTGGCGTTCGTCCCGGGCCTGCGGGCCCTCGGCTGACGGACCCGGCCTCTCCCGGCCCGCTGGAGGCATAGAACCTCGTAAGTCGGCGAGGATCGCGGTATGCACCCGCCGCCCGTCGACCCACCGTCCCGCACGCCGGCCCCGCGGACCGCCGTCCTGGTCGCACTGCCCCTCGCCGTGGCCTCCCTGCTGCTCCTGCTGCTGGTCGCGTTCTCCTGGCACCCCCTCCTCTCGCTCGACGGGGACATCGCACGCACCACACATCGCTGGGCGGTCGGCGAACCCGGCGCCACCCACGCCTTCCGCATCCTGACGGACTGGGTCTGGGATCCGCTGACGATGCGGATCGTGTGCGCGGCCGCCGCCCTGTGGCTGGTGTGGAGACACTCCGCCTGGCGGTCCGCCCTCTGGCTGGCGGCCACCTGCGCGGTGGGCACCCTGCTGCAGCAGGGCCTCAAGGCGGCGGTCGACCGCCGGCGCCCCGTCTGGCCCGACCCCGTGGACTCCGCCCACTACGCCGCCTTCCCCTCGGGCCACGCCCTGACGGCCACCCTGGTGTGCGCGCTGCTGCTCTGGCTGCTCCACCGGTACGGCGCCGGCCGGCTCCTGTGGTGGACCGCCGTGACCGCTGCCGCCGTCTCCGTCCTGGGTGTCGGCCTCACGCGCGTCTGGCTGGGCGTCCACTGGCCCTCGGACGTCCTGGGCGGCTGGCTCCTGGGTGCCCTGGTGGCGGCGCTCGCGGTGGCCTCGTACGAGCGGTGGGGCGCGCGGAGACTCCCCTGACCTGTGCCGCCGGGGTGGGCGGCCGTGCGCGCCGGGCGCTCTTGACCCGTGCGGCCGGCTCGCCAAGGATCACCTTCCATGGCCATCAAGGGTGTGCTCTTCGACTTCTCCGGGACCCTCTTCCGTATCGAATCCAGCGAATCGTGGCTGAGGGCCGTACTGACGGCGGCCGGTCTCCCTCTGCCCGAGACCGAGTTGCTCAGCGCGGCCGAGGAACTGGAGGCGGTGGGCGCACTGCCCGGCGGAGCCGCTCCGAGCCGGCCCCTGCCGCCCGGCGTCGCCGAGCTGTGGGACATCCGGGACCGCAGCGCCGAGCTGCACCGGGCCACGTACACCGGGCTGTCCCGCCAGGTGACACTGCCCGACCCGGGACTGCACGACGCGCTGTACGACCGGCACAGCACACCGGACGCCTGGCGCCCGTACCCCGACGCGCTGGAGGTGCTCGAGGCGCTGTGCGAACGCGGAATCGCGGTGGCAGTGGTGAGCAACATCGGGTGGGATCTGCGGCCGGTCTTCCGCGGGCACGGACTCGACGGCTGTGTCGGGACGTACGTGCTGTCCTACGAGCACGGCATCCAGAAGCCGGATCCGCGGCTGTTCGCGACGGCCTGCGAGGCGCTCGGGGTCGCTCCGCAGGACACGCTGATGGTCGGGGACGACCGCCGGGCGGACGGCGGTGCCGCGGCACTGGGCTGCGGAGTGCATTTCGTGGACCATCTGCCGGTGGCGCAGCGGCCGGACGGGCTTCGCCCGGTGCTGGACCTGGCCGGCTGACGCAGGCCCGGCGTCTCAGCTCTGATAGCCCTCGACTCAGCTCCGATAGCCCTCGACTCAGCTCCGATAGCCCTCGACTCAGCTCTGATAGCCCTCGACCTGGGACGACGGACGGACCCGGGCGTCGTCCGGATTCTCGCCGAACTCGGTCTTCGCACGGCGCTGGCGCAGCAGGTCCCAGCACTGGTCGAGGTCGCGCTCCAGCTGTCCGAGCCGTTCCTGTTCCGTGGTGCTGTCGATCTGCCCGGACGCCACGGCCTCGCGCAGCCGTCGCTCGTCGTCCACCATCGCCGTGATCCTGGCCAGGATCTGTTCTTGATCCATGTCCGTACGCCTCCTTGGGACTGCTGCCCACTTTAGAGACGGTTCGGCGGCGCTGCGACAGCTGTGGACGGGCACGGACGGTGCCGGCGGTATCCGCCGCGGCAGGGGGCAGAGCCCCCGCACGTCTGCCCTGGACGATCCCCCGCGTCGCCCAGGGCGGACGGCAGCCCGGAGGAGACCCACTTGGGGTCTGGACCGGACGCGTTGAGTATAGTTGGCTGGCAGCCAGTCAACGCAGGAGTTACAGCATGTCCCCGCGAAGCGCCTCGGTCAATGAAGAGTTGCGGCGGCGTTCCCGGGAACGGCTTCTGCAGGCGGCTGCCGAGCTGGTCCGCGAGCGCGGATTCGAGGCCACGACGCTCGGCGACATCGCGGACCGGGCGGGCTCGGCGCGCGGTCTGGTGTCGTACTACTTCCCCGGCAAGAGACAGCTGCTGCAGTCGGCCGTGCACCGGCTGATGCACCGCACGCTGGAAGAGGCGCTGGAGCGCGAACCGCACACCGACGACGGCCGGGAGCGGATGGCCCGCGCAATCGACGCGATTCTCGGCCTCACCCAGGACCACCCGGTCCTGATGCGCCAGCACATGGCCGGGATCCTGCACGCGGAGGGTTTCGTCCAGTGCCCGGAGCAGCAGCGGCTCGCGGAGCTGTTGCGGGAGACTGTCGCCCGGCACGGCTCGCCCGACGCGGCCACCGACTATCCGATGCTGCGGGCGCTGCTCATGGGCGCGGTGTACTCGGCGCTGGTGCCCGGCGTGCCGATGCCGGTGCCGGTGCTGCGGGCCGAGCTCTTCAAGCGCTACCGGCTGGATCCGGCGATGGGCACCCCGCCGGACGCCGAGGCGCCCGGCGGGATGTTCGACCCGGATCTGTCCCGCTTCTTCGCGGCCGGGGGCCGCGAGGCCGATCCGCCGCCCGACCGGACCGTGGAGTCCGACCGGGCGTGACGGGCCTGCGGGTCGGGCCGGTGGCAGCGGCCCCGTGGCACGAAGGGTTCCGGTCGGCCGACGTGGATCCGGCCGGTCGAAGCGGTCCGGTCAGTCGGTAGTCCGGTCAGTCGACGCAGTCCGGTCAGTCGAAGTAGTCCGGCTGCGTCTGGACGTTGAGCTCCCGCAGGTGGATCCGCTTCGCCGGGTCGGTGCGCCGGTCGCTGAGCTTCAGCACGTCGAAGCCCTTCACCAGGTCGTTCGAGTAGATGTAGCCGTTGTAGTAGTACGCCGACCAGGAGCCGCCACCCGTGAGCTTGTCGGTGGTCAGCGGGCCGCGCTCGAAGTAGGCGATCTCCTTCGGCTTCGCCGAGTCCGTGAAGTCCCAGACCGAGACACCGCCCTGGTACCAGGCCTGGACCATGATGTCCTTGCCCTCGACCGGGATCAGCGAGCCGTTGTGGGCGACGCAGTTCTCGGTGTCCGCCTGGTAGCGGGGGATCTTGTAGTAGCTCTTGAAGACGAGCTTGCGCTGGTCGCCCCTGCCGACGATGTCGTAGATGCCGTCGGCACCGCGGTTGGGTCCGACGGCCGCGTTGCAGGTGGCCGCACCGCCGCCGCCCAGCTCATCGGTGAACACGATCTTGTTGGCCTTCTGGTTGAAGGTCGCCGAGTGCCAGAACGCGAAGTTCACGTTGTCCTCGACCTGGTCGATGACCTTCGGGTTCTCCGGGTCCTTGATGGAGAACAGGATGCCGTCGCCCATGCAGGCGCCCGCCGCGAGGTCCTTGGAGGGCAGCACGGTGATGTCGTGGCAGCCGGTGGTCTTGGAGACGCCCGGGTTGGTGGGTCCGCCCGGGTTGCCGCCGCCGTCGGGTCCCTCACCGGGGAACAGGACGGGGAAGTTCACCACGGCCGCCTTCTCGGGGGCCTTGCGCGGGACCTTGATGACCGAGATGCCGTCGTGCGGCGGCTGGCAGTCGGGGAACGTGGCGCTCGGCGAGTACGAGGACACGTAGACGTAGACGTTCTTGCGTTCCGGCACCAGCGTGTGGGTGTGCGAACCGCAGGCGGTCTCGACGGCGGCGACGTACTTCGGGTTCGTCTTGTCGCTGATGTCGAAGACCTTCATGCCCTCCCACGAGGACTTCTCGGTCGCGGGCTGGGTCGTGCTGCTGCACGAGTTGTCGCTGCGCGAGGAGTCGGTGGAGAGGAAGAGCAGGTCACCCGAGACGGAGACGTCGTTCTGCGAGCCGGGGCAGAGCACCTGCGCGACGGTCTCGGGCGCCTTGGGGTTGCTGATGTCGAAGATGCGGAAGCCGTCGTAGTTGCCGGCGAACGCGTAGTGGCCCTGGAAGGCCAGGTCCGAATTGGTGCCGAGGAGTGCTTCCTTGGGGATGTTGGCCAGGTGCGTGATGTTGTCGGAGTGGACGATCTCGTCCTGACCGGGTATCTCGCCGGCCGTGATCGCCGCCCGGACCTCGGCGGCCTCGCTCTTGGAGACCTGTTCCTGTGCGGCGGGGCCGTCCCCGGGGTCGGGGGTCGCGGCCGCCGGGCCGGCCGTGAGCAGCGCGGCCAGGAGCCCGGCCGCGGCCGCGGCAACTCCCAGGCGTCTGTGCCGCGTTCGGGGGTTGTTCAACAGGGTCACTGCGTCCTCCCTAGTCGCCGTCCGCGTTCGAACGGTTCACGGACCTCCGAAGTATCGTCTTCATCATGCACAGATCAACAGACGGCAACGGACTCGTAATGAAAGACTTTGATCACTCGCGTACGGAAGAGTGCTAGGACGGTCCTCGACACCAAGAGGCGTCCCTCAACCCGTGGGCCACAGGAGGCCGTTGTGCTCGTTCGCCGTACGTTCCGCGCATCCCTGGTCACGGCGTCCCTGGCGGCCGCCGTGCTCGCACTCGGCGCGTGCGACTCCGGTTCGCCCGACGCGGACGCCAAGTCCCCGGCGGGCAGCGGTCCTTCAGTGATCGCGCCCGGCAAACCCGGAGAGGCCGCGGAAACGCTCTCCGCCCAGGACGCCCGGAAGCAGCGGCCCGACGACTCCCCCAATTCGGCCGACTTCACGTACGCGCGGATGATGATCGAGCACCACACCCAGGCGGTCGGGATGACGCAACTCGTCCCGAAACGGGCCGAGTCGAGTGCCGTGCGGCGGCTCGCCGAACGGATCGCGGCCGCGCAGGGGCCGGAGATCAAGGTGATGGAGAGCTGGCTCGAAACGCACGGCGGGCCGACGGAAAGCGCGGAACACCAGCACGACACGATGCCCGGCATGGCGACCGAGGCGCAGCTGAAGAAGTTGCGCGCCGCCAAGGGGAAGGCGTTCGACGAGCTCTTCCTGAAGCTGATGATCACGCATCACGACGGGGCGATCACGATGGCCACCGACGTGAAGTCCCAGGGCAACAACGTCCAGATCGAGGAGATGGCGGACGACGTGATCGCCCAGCAGACCACCGAGATCGGCCGGATGCGCGCCATGTCCTGACACCGCCTGCGGCCCGACCGCCTTCAGGTCGTCCGGGCCGTGAGCACCGCCCGTACGGACCCCGGCGATCGACCGGCCGACCCCAACGGGCCTGTTCGGCGCCGTACATGACGCAAAGCCAGAAAAACGGCCCGCCCCCGGCGATCGCCGGGCGGCCTCAATGAGCCCGCTCAGCGCCGCACATGACGTGGGGTCAGGAATCCCGCGTCGCGCGCTCCGGCGATCAGTCTGAGCGCGCGCCGGCGGCTGTGGCCGGTGGCCCGCATCACCGCGAACACGGGATCCGCGCCCTCCTCCTGCGCCGCGCGGTACTCCTCCGCGACGAGGCGCCGCCCCTCCGTGCCGCGCGGCCAGGCGGGGCGGGCGCGGCGCGGTGGCACGTGCGGGCCCTCGCCGGACCCCGCGGACCCCGGCCCGGCACCGCACGCATCGGAGAGCGGCCCCTCGATCCACTCGGCGAGCACCGCCAGATCGTCGAGGGACAGCGGCGGCCGTGCCTGTACGTCCTCGACCGAGACGCCCGCCCCGGACACCACGGCCAGCACGTCGACCCGGGCCCCGTCACCGAATCCGAGCCTCACGTTGAACCACGACGTGGCGATCCCGTGCTCCCGCACTTCCCACGCGGGCCACACGGACACCGCACCATCCGGCCGATCACGATCAGAAAGATTAAGAAAGGATGCTTCCAGCACATACACAACGTAACCGCATGATCACATTCAATACACAACGGCACGCATGCCGGGCGCGGGCGCCGCACTCCGTCGGCCCAGGGCCGCCCCGCCCCCGCGCCCCCTCCCCGAGTGCTCCGTACGGTGCGATGCTGGAGCCACCAGCGATCTCCTCGGACCGTCCGGACGTCGAGAAGGAGTTCCGCCGTGCTGAATGTCGCCGTCGTCGGCTCGGGGCCCAGCGGGGTCTATACCGCGCAGAGCCTCGTCCAGCAGAGCGTGCTGCCCGACGTCAGAGTGGATGTGCTCGACCGGCTGCCGTGCCCGTACGGCCTGGTGCGCTACGGCGTGGCGCCGGACCACGAGAAGATCAAGTCACTGCAGAACAATCTGCGCGCCGTCCTGGAGGACGAGCGGGTGCGCTTCCTCGGCGGTGTCCAGGTCGGACCCGGCGGACTGCCGGCGACCCGGCTGCGGGAGCTGTACCACGCGGTCGTCTACTGCGTGGGCGCCGCCACCGACCGCCACCTCGGCATCCCCGGCGAGGAGCTGCCCGGCAGCTGGTCGGCCACCGAGTTCGTGTCCTGGTACAGCGCGCACCCGGACTCCACCTCCGACGGCTTCGTGGTCGGCGCCCGCTCGGCCGTCGTCATCGGCGTGGGGAACGTGGCCGTCGACGTGACCCGCATCCTCGCCCGCGGCGCCGGCGAGCTCAGCACCACCGACATGCCCGAGGCGGCGCTCGCCGCGCTCGCCGCGAGCGAGGTCGCGGAGATCCACATGGTCGGGCGGCGCGGCCCTTCGCAGGCCCGGTTCACCACCAAGGAGTTGCGCGAGCTGGGCGCGCTGCCGGATGTCGACGTGGTCGTGGACCCGCAGGAGCTGGCCCTCGATCCCGAATACGCCGACCCGTCGGCCCTGCCGGCCGCCCAGCGCCGCAACGTGGAGGTCCTGCGGGCGTGGGCCGCCGCACCGCCCTCGGGCAGCCGCCGCCGGATCCGGCTGCGCTTCTTCCTGCGCCCGGCCGAACTGCTCGCAGACCGGCCCGGCGGGAGCGCCCACGTCGGCGCGGTGCGCTTCGAGCGGACGGTGCCCGACGGACACGGCGGGGTCAGCGGTACGGGCCGGTACGAGGACATCGAGGCCCAACTGGTGCTGCGCTCGGTCGGCTATCGAGGAGTGCCGCTGGAGGGACTGCCGTTCGACGCGGAGCGTGGCACGGTGCCGCATCTCGCGGGCCGGGTCCTGCGGGACGGCGTCGTCTCCCCGGGCGAGTACGTCGCCGGCTGGATCAAACGAGGACCGACCGGGGTCATCGGCACCAACCGGCCGTGCGCGAAGGAGACAGTGACCTCGCTGCTCGCGGACGCGCCCCTGCTCGTACGGCGTGACGTCGCCGACGACCCGCTCGCGGCGCTGCGGGCCGCCGGGGTCACACCCGTCGAGTGGGCGGGCTGGCAGGCGATCGAGCGGGCCGAAGCGGAGCTGGGCGCCTCGCTGGGACGGGGTGTGGTGAAGCTCCCCGACTGGGCGTCCTTGCTGGCCGCGGCGCGGGCGGCGGCTTCGTAGAGGCGGCCCGGGAATTCCCGGCTGCCTCGGAACGGACCGGCCCTAGCAGACTCGGGTTCGCTCCTGTGGGCAGGACACACACCGGCAACAATCCGGAAATCAACAAACTGTTCAAGCCCCTTACGGTCTCGTGCTGTCCGGACTTCTCGCGCCCTCCGGACGCTCCCCGCTCGCCCGCCGCCCCTGGAGTGCCCATGGCCACGACCGCACCCGCGCATCCCGTCGACGAGGTCCCACCCGTACGCCGGCTGGCCGCCTTCGGTCTGCAGCACGTGCTCGCGATGTACGCGGGAGCGGTGGCGGTTCCGCTGATCGTGGGCGGGGCGATGAAGCTGTCGCCCGCCGATCTGGCGTATCTCATCACCGCGGACCTGCTGGTGTGCGGGATCGCGACGCTGATCCAGTGCGTGGGTTTCTGGCGTTTCGGTGTCCGGCTGCCGATCATGCAGGGCTGCACCTTCGCGGCCGTCTCACCGATGGTGCTCATCGGGACGACGGGCGGCGGACTGCCGGCGATCTACGGATCGGTGATCGTCGCGGGCCTCGCGATCGTCTTGCTGGCACCCGTCTTCGGGAAGCTGCTGCGCTTCTTCCCGCCGCTGGTCACCGGCACGGTGATCCTGATCATCGGCGTCTCGCTGCTGCCGGTGGCGGGCAACTGGGCGGCCGGCGGCCAGGGTTCGCCGGAATTCGGTGAACCGAAGAATCTGGCGCTCGCGGGCTTCGTCCTGGCCGTGGTGCTGGGCGTGCAGCGGTTCGCGCCGGCCTTCCTGAGCCGTATCGCCGTGCTGATCGGCATCGCCGTGGGCCTCGCGGTCGCGGCCCCGTTCGGCTTCACGGACTTCGGCGGGGTCGGGGACGCCGGCTGGGTCGGGATCAGCACGCCCTTCCACTTCGGGGCGCCGTCCTTCCATGCCTCGGCGATCATCTCGATGCTGGTCGTGGCGCTGGTGACGATGACCGAGACGACCGGCGACTTCATCGCGGTCGGCGAGATGACCGACCGGCCGATCCAGCCGCGCTCACTCGCGGACGGTCTGCGCGCCGACGGACTCTCGACAGTCCTCGGCGGTGTGTTCAACACCTTCCCCTACACGGCGTTCGCGCAGAACGTGGGCCTCGTCGGCATGACCCGCGTCCGCAGCCGCTGGGTGGTCGCCGCCGCGGGAGGCATCCTCGTACTGCTCGGCCTGCTGCCGAAGCTGGGTGCGGTGGTCGCGGCGATACCGGCGCCGGTGCTCGGCGGGGCGGGCCTGGTGATGTTCGGGACGGTCGCCGCGAGCGGGCTGCGCACCCTGTCCGAGGTCGACTTCAAGGGCAACGACAATCTGACCGTCGTGGCGGTCTCGGTCGCCGTCGGCATGCTGCCGGTGGGGGTGCCGACGGTCTACGAGAAGTTCCCGGACTGGTTCCAGACGGTGATGAACAGCGGGATCAGCGCGGGCTGCCTGACGGCGATCGTGCTGAACCTGCTCTTCAACCACCTGTCGGGCAGGGCGGGTTCAGCGGCGGACGGCGAGACCCCGGGGGCTGCGGGTCTCGCGGACGCCGAGACCCCACGGGCCGCGAAAGTCGCGGACGCCGAAGCCCCGTAGGCGAGTTCAGCCGTCGCCGAGCCGGTCGGCCTGCCGGGCGGCCCCGGCGAGAACACTGCCGAGGAGGCCGGGGAACAGCGCGTCCAGGTCGTCCTTGCGCAGGCCGTTCATCTTGGCCGTGCCCCGGTAGATCTGCCGGATCACCCCGCTCTCGCGCAGCACCCGGAAGTGGTGCGTGGTCGTGGACTTGGTGACGGGCAGGTCGAAGTGCGAACAGGAGAGCTCGTCGCCGTCGGCGGCGAGCTCTCGCACGACCTGCAGACGCATCGGGTCGGACAGCGCGTGCAGCACGCTCTCCAGGCGGATCTCCTCACTCGCGGGGTGCGGAAGATCCCGGCTGCTGCTGCCGGTGGGGGCGGCGGTCGTCACGGCGGCTCCAGTTCCTCGGGGCGGGCTTCCGGTCCGGCGACGTCTCCGGAGGGGCCCACCGCCGCCATTGTACGAGACCTATCGTAGTTTGACACTTCCCGTACTACGATGCTTATCGTACGACTCGACACCGGCCCCCCGATGAATGGAGTCCGCCGTGAGCGCGCTCTTCGAGCCCTGCACCCTGCGCGATCTGACCATCCCGAACCGGGTGTGGATGCCCCCGATGTGCCAGTACTCGGCCGCGCCCGAGGGGCCCTCGGTGGGAGCCCCGCACGACTGGCACTTCGCGCACTACGCGGCCCGCGCCGCCGGCGGCACGGGCCTGATCATCGTCGAGGCGACCGCCGTCTCCCCCGAGGGCCGCATCAGCCCGTACGACCTCGGCATCTGGAACGACACCCAGGTCGAGGCGTTCCGCCGGATCACCCGGTTCCTCAAGGCGCAGGGGACGGTGCCGGCCATCCAGCTCGCGCACAGCGGACGCAAGGCCTCCACCGACCGCCCCTGGAAGGGCGGCGCGCCGGTCGGTCCGGAGGCGTACGGCTGGCAGGGGCTCGCGCCGAGCGCGGTGGCGTTCGACGAGCGGCACCCGGTGCCCAGCGAACTGACGGTCGCTCAGATCCAGGAGATCGTCGGCCAGTTCGTGGCCGCGGCCCGCCGGGCGCTGGACGCCGGCTTCGAGATCGCCGAACTGCACGGCGCGCACGGCTACCTCATCAACGAGTTCCTCTCGCCGCACTCGAACCGTCGCACCGACGCATACGGCGGCTCCTACGAGAACCGCACGCGCTTCGCGCTCGAAGTCGTCGACGCCGTACGCGAGGTGTGGCCCGACGACAAGCCGCTCTTCTTCCGCATCTCCGCCACCGACTGGCTGGAGGAGGACGGCTGGAGCGCCGACGACACCGTCCGCTTCGCCGCGGAGCTGCACGAGCACGGGATCGACCTCCTCGACGTCTCGTCCGGCGGCAACGCGTCCGGCGTACGCATCCCGGTCGGTCCGGGCTACCAGGTCCCCTTCGCCGCGCGGGTGAAGGCCGAGACACGGATGCCCGTCGCGGCCGTCGGCCTCATCACCGATGTCGAACAGGCCGAGAAGATCGTCGCCAACGACGAGGCCGACGCCGTGCTGCTGGGCCGCGAACTCCTGCGCAACCCCTCCTTCGCGCGCCTCGCGGCCCGTGACCTCGGTGGGGACGTGCACGTGCCGGACCAGTACCACCGCTCGGTCTGACACCTCCGCCGTCCCACCACCGGGCGCTCCCTCCCCCGCGGCACGTGGCGCCCACAGCCTGCGGCACCTCCCCGAAGGACCGGACGCGGCTCATTTCGGCTGATCCCCGCCGTCGAGCCGCCTTTCCCCGAGGTGACTGTCAGTGCTGTGGTGCACACTCACGATCAATTGCCGAACAGCCGGGGAGGAACGCCGTGTTCACGGGGATCGACGAGGTCGACTGGGCTTCGATGAGGCACGCCTACGGAAGCGCCGAGGACGTGCCCGAGCTGCTCCGTGGGCTGGCGTCGCCCCGTGCCGAGGAGCGGGAGCGAGCGCTCGACGGGATGTACGGAGCGGTGCACCACCAGGGCGATGTCTACGACTCGACGCTCGCCTGCATCCCGTTCCTGTTCGCGCTGATCGCCCGCGGGGACCTCAAGGACCGGGCCGAGGTGGTGGAGTTACTGGTCAGCATCGGCGGCGGGGACCAGGAGCCGGCGGCCTCGCCCGGCGAGCGGGAAGGCGCCGACCCGGACGACAGGCCCGTCCACGGCAATTACGCGATGGCCCGTACGGCGGTGAGGGCCGGCGCCGCGGTCTTCGCCGCGCTCGTCGAGGACGGTGACCCGGAGGTGCGGCGGGCCGTTCCGACGGCCCTGGTGCGCTTTGCCGACGATCCGGCCCGCGTGCTCGGGCTGCTGCGGGGGCGGATCGGGGAAGAGGCGGACGCCAGGGTCAGGCCCGCCCTCACCGAGGGCCTCGGGCTCTTCGCGCGCCTGTATCCCGGCATCGCCTCCCCCGCCGTGGCCTGCCTGGCCGAGCTCAGTACCTCCGCCGACGATCCGGGCCTGCGGCTGGCCGCGCTCGGCCAGCTCGCGGGCTGCGCGCCCGAGCGGCTTCCGGCCGACCTGGTGCCGACGGTCATCGCCCTCCTGCGCTCCAGATCGGAGCGGCTCCGGGCTCCGGACGAGCCGGAACGGCCCCACACCGACACACTCATCGGTCATCTACGACGGCTGCGGCCAGCCGACGAGGAGGGTTCCCAACTGCTGCGGACGCTGCACAACGGGCTCGGCGGCCGGGTCGGTGACCGGATCGCCCTGCTGAGCGGGCAGTTGACCAGTCCGGGGACCGCCGACCGGTGCAACGCCGTGTGGATGTCCGCCGGGCTGTTCCGCGAGTGGCGCGCGTCCTACGCGGAACCGGTCGCGCTGATCGGCGAGCAACTCGGCGCGGACGACGAGCGGTTGCGCGATGCCGCCGTCTCCGTCCTGGAGGACCTGTTCACGCTGGCGGCTCCCGCGGCCGACCAGCTGGCGGCGCTCGTCCAGACCCGGCCCGAGTACCGGGTCCGGCACTGGGAGCACGGGGCACCGGCCCTCGGAGGCGCACTCAAGGCGCTGGCCAGAACGAGGGATCCGCGGGCGATCCCGGTCCTGGCACAACTGCTGGAACAACCCGCCGTGCCGAAGGACCTCGGATACGTGATCGCCGACATGGGCCCGGGCGCCGCCTTCCTGGCTCCGCTGCTGCGGGCACGGCTCGCCGAAGTACCCCTCGGCTCCCCCGACCTCTACGACCGTGCCGCCCCGCTCCTCCTGGCGCTGGCGACGCTGGAGGACGGCGCCGCCCTGCCTGCGGTGCTGCGGCTGACGCACGGCATGCCGGACGATCCGCGGACGCGGGGCCCGCTCCTGGAGGCCGTCGCCCGGACCCTGGGTGCCCTCGGGTCCCCCGAGGCGATACCGGCGCTGCGCGAGCTGCTGGACTCCGAGTGCGCGGTGACCGCCGCCGCGGCGCTCTGGTCGGTGGAGGGGGACGCCGAGGCCGTACTGCCGCTGCTGGGGCGCGAGCTGGCCGTCGGCCGGCCGCACCGGAGGTGTGCCGCCGAGGCGCTCGGCCGCCTCGGACCCGGCGCACGCTCGGCGCTGCCCGGGCTGCGCCGGCTGCTCGACTCCGACGACGTGTGGGAGCGGACCGCGGGAGCGTGCGCGGTGTGGCGGATCACCGGGGAGCCCGATCCGGTGCTCCCGGTGTTCCGCGCCGCCTGGAAGCAGCGTGTGCACACGCGCGGCACCATCGCCGGCTGCCTCACCGAGTCCGGCCCGGCGCCGGCCCCCGCCCACGATCTGCTCCGCACCGAGCTCGCCCAGCCGCGCCGCCACCTGGCCCGTGCCGGCGGATTCAGCGGCCACGACATCGTCGAGGACGAGCGACTGCTGAGGGCGTGCCGGGAGGGGCTGGCGGGGGTGTAGTCGCGGGGGCCCCGGAGGCGGGCTGGTGCGGGGCGGTTTGGTTCCGGACAGGGGTGGCGATTTGGTTCCGGATACGGGTGCGGGACACCGAGCGGGCGTGGGAGCACGCACAGGCATGGGAGCACGCACAGGCGTGGCAGCACGCACAGGCGTGGCAGCACGCACAGGCGTGGCAGCACGCACAGGCGTGGGAACACGCACAGGCGTGGGAACACGCACAGGCGTGGGAACACGCACAGGCGTGGGAGCACCCACCCGCAGGCGTGGCGAGACGGCCGAGGTGACCCGGCGCTCGCCCTCGGAGCCCCGGTCGTCCTGGAGCCCCCGTTCCTCGCCGGAGGCGCCCGCGTCTCAGCCCGTCGTGCTGCCCCACCGTGGGCCGAACCGCTGCCACTCCTCGTCCCAGTGCGCCATGCGCCGGCGCTCCAGGCGCCCGCGGACGAGGCGGCCGCCGACGAAGGGGATGCTCGCCGCGCTCACCCCGACGAGGAATCCGACCAGGGAGGCCCGCAGCCGCGCCTGGGACTCGGTGGCGGGCTTGGTCACCAGCCGGCCGGCGGCGTCCGTCCACACGGTGACCGGGGTGCCCGCCGCACTGCCGGGCTTCACCCGTGCCTGACCTGCGTGCGCCGAGCCGTCCGTCGCCGTCCAGCGCACCGGGGCCCACACCTGGCCCGCACCGGAGGCGGCCGGGCCGGGCGACCGCGACGCGTCCTCGCTGAGCAGCGCCTGGATGGGATGCCACTCGGCACGCTCCCTGGCCAGGCCGTTGTCGACGGACTGCGCCGCCGCCAGGCCCGCCAGTACCCCGCAGAGCACGGTGAGGGTCCAGGCGACCAGCACGACCCAGGCCTCCAGCGCGTCGACCGGGCGCCGCAGCGGATTGCGCCGCCATCGCCACAGCCACACCTTCGGACCACGGAATGCCGCCATCGAGGCATCCTCCTCACGGACTCAGGGACATGCCAGACCGCCCTCCCATACGGGAGCCGTCTCCTCGCTGCTCATACCGGTGCTCCAACTCGTCGGAGTCATGCGTCACGTTGACCGGAAAGCTGCGGAAGGAGAACTCGCCTCCGCGATTCCGGGGCGCCGGCGGGGAAGGTCGGCCCGATAGCGACGTCACCGCTGTGACCTGCGGTGATGCCGTGTCCAGAGGTGACTGTCAGTGCAGGGGTGCAGACTGGCCGGTGCTGGGACAACGACGTCGCGGAGGTGGTCGGCATGGCCGGCGTACTGCTCACTGTAGGCACTCGAAAAGGGCTCTTCATCGGCCGCCGCCGGGGCGGCACCTGGGAGTTCGACCAGAGTCCCTACTTCAACGCGCAGGCGGTGTACTCGGTCGCCATCGACACCCGTGGCCCCACGCCCCGGCTGCTGGCCGGCGGGGACAGCGCGCACTGGGGCCCGTCCGTCTTCCACTCCGACGACCTGGGCCGCACCTGGACCGAGCCGGCCCGGCCGGCCGTCAAGTTCCCCAAGGACACCGGGGCTTCGCTGGAGCGGGTGTGGCAGCTGCACCCGGCGGCCGCGGAGCCGGACGTGGTCTACGCGGGCACGGAACCGGCCGCGCTGTACCGCTCCGAGGACCGCGGTGAGACCTTCGAGCTCGTCCGCCCGCTCTGGGAGCACCCCACCCGGTCGAAGTGGGTGCCGGGCGGCGGCGGTGAGGGGCTGCACACCGTCCTCACCGACGAGCGCGACCCGGCGGCCGTGACGGTGGCCGTCTCCACGGCCGGGGTGTTCCGCACCACCGACGGCGGCGCGACCTGGACGCCCTCCAACTCCGGTGTCTCCGCGGTGTTCCTGCCGGATCCGAACCCCGAGTTCGGCCAGTGCGTGCACAAGATCGCCCGGGACGCGTCGAGTCCGGACCGGCTGTATCTGCAGAACCACTGGGGGGTCTACAGAAGCGACGACGCGGGCGGCCACTGGACGGACATCGGCGCGGGACTGCCGTCCACCTTCGGCTTCGCGGCCGCCGGGCATCCGCACCGCCGGGACACCGCCTACGTCTTCCCGATCAACGCCGACGCGGACCGCGTCCCGGCCGACCGCCGATGCCGGGTCTTCCGTACGGCGGACGCGGGCAAGAGCTGGGAGCCGCTCTCCGCCGGCCTGCCGACGGAGGACCACTACGGCACGGTGCTGCGCGACGCCCTGTGCACGGACGACGCGGACCCGGCAGGCATCTACTTCGGCAACCGCAATGGAGAGGTGTTCGGGTCGGCCGACGACGGCGACAGCTGGCGGCAGTTGGCCTCCCATCTGCCGGACGTCCTGTGTGTGCGGGCGGCGGTGGTGGATTGAGGGGCCGGCCGACGGGATTGAGCCGACGGCCGGGCCCACGGGCACGAGCCGGCCGGGCGGCGCTGCTGTGACGGGGCAGCGAGGCTCACCCACCCCCATGGCGCGAGGACCGCGGACCGCCGCCTCCCGGTCCTCACGCGCCAAGCCGCCGTCCGTTCCGGCCACCGACCGGTCAACTCCGGTCCGCCCAGGGCCACCGGTTGATCGTCGATGGCCGTACGGCAGTAGGGTGACGCCCGTGGCACCACGACCGTTGCATGAGATCGTCGAAGCCGGCTGGGCGAAGGCCCTGGAACCCGTGGCCGGGAAGATCGCCGAGATGGGCGACTTCCTGCGCGCGGAGATCGCCGCGGGACGCACCTATCTTCCTGCCGGGCCGAATGTCCTGCGCGCCTTTCAGCAGCCCTTCGACGAGGTGCGCGTCCTCATCGTCGGGCAGGACCCGTATCCGACCCCGGGCCATGCGGTGGGCCTGTCCTTCTCGGTCGCGCCCGAGGTACGGCCGCTGCCCGGCAGCCTGATCAACATCTACCGCGAGCTCACCACCGACCTGGAGCTCCCCCAGCCGTCCAACGGCGATCTGACGCCCTGGACACAGCAGGGCGTGCTGCTGCTCAACAGGGCACTGACCACGGCCCCGCGCAGTCCGGCCGCCCACCGCGGCAAGGGCTGGGAAGAGGTCACCGAACAGGCGATACGAGCGCTGGCCGGGCGCGGCCGTCCGCTGGTGTCCATCCTGTGGGGCCGTGACGCCCGCAATCTGCGTCCGCTCCTCGGCGATCTTCCGTCGATCGAGTCCTCGCACCCCTCGCCGATGTCGGCCGACCGCGGCTTCTTCGGCTCCCGGCCCTTCAGCCGTGCCAACGACCTGCTGACCAGGCAGGGAGCACAGCCGGTGGACTGGCGACTGCCATGACGCACCCCAGCCCCGCGCCCGGTGTCCTCGCCGTGGACTCGGGGGGCTCGGGGCTGCGCGT
This sequence comes from Streptomyces sp. NPDC058274, assembly GCF_042881375.1. NCBI lineage: Bacteria > Bacillati > Actinomycetota > Actinomycetes > Kitasatosporales > Streptomycetaceae > Streptomyces > Streptomyces sp. NPDC058274. The sequence goes on along the minus strand of NZ_JBHVXW010000005.1, from coordinate 307,023 downwards.
CGTACTCGGTCTCGCGGATGGCACCGGCGCGGTCCGCTCTGGGCCGGTGGCGTCCGAGGAGCCGGTGCGCACGGGCCCGCGCGGCATCGACGCCGGTCATCTGCTCGGACAACTGCTGCCGATGGCCCGGACGTTGATAAGCGAGGCCGGGATAGAGGACCTGGGGGCCATCGCCATCGGAGCCGCCGGCCTCGCCACCCTGGGCGACGGGCTGCGCGCCGAACTGCCGTCGGCCCTGAAGCGTGAACTGGGCGTACGGCGGCTGGTGCTGGCCGCCGACGCGGTCACCGCGTACACGGGCGCGCTCGGCCGGCGGCCTGGCGCGGTGATCGCCGCGGGCACGGGCCTGATCGCGATCGGCACGGACCTGACGAGCTGGCGCCGGGCCGACGGCTGGGGACATCTGCTCGGCGACTGCGGCGGCGGAGCCTGGATCGGGCGCGCCGGACTGGAGGCGGCGATCAGGGCCTTCGACGGGCGACGGGGCGGTTCACCGGCGCTTCTGGTGCGCGCGGAGCGGATGTTCGGCCCCGTACCGGGCCTGCCCGGCAAGTTGTACGCGCGCGCGGACCGGCCCGCCGTGCTGGCCTCCTTCGCGCCCGAGGTCGCGGCCTCAGCCGGAAGCGACCCGGTGGCGGCGGACGTCCTGCGGGCGGCCGCGCGCCACATGGCCGAGTCGGCCGCCGCGGTCTGCCCGTCCGGCGAAGGCGCCCAAGTCGCGCTCACCGGAGGTCTGTTCAAGATGGGCGACCCCCTGCTCGTACCGCTGCGCGAGGAGCTGGCGGAGCAACTGCCGCACGCCCGGCAGGTACCGGCCGCGGGCGACCCCCTGCACGGCGCCCTGCTCATCGCCACCGACCTGGCGAACGACGAACTCACGCTCCCCCGTGACGAGCGGCTGCTCTTCGTGGCGACCGAGTGACCGAATCTTCGTGGTGACCGAGTGACCGAAAATTCTCAGGGCCCGACATAGCGCCTGGAAAGACGCATTGGTCCGCCCTTGCGGCTGTGCGAGGTCGCCGGTTCGCCACGGGAGTTGACACCCACCCCAGGAGTGTCAAGTCATCCCGTAGCGATCATTTCCGTTCTGGACGTAACTCATCAGACAAAACCGGACGGATACCGCTCACCTGCACCCTCCCCGAACAGGGGAGCCCAGGAAGCCAGTAACATGCGACGCCATGAGCTCCCCCACTGGGCCCGCGTCCGGCCTGCCAGTACGAATGCCGCGACCTCGCCAGCCCGGGCGGCACCGCCGTCCCGAGCCGCTGGCGGCTCCCGAGGGCGCGCCCGCGCTCGTCCTCGCGCTGCCGGGCACACCCAGTGCCGCCACGCGCAGCCTCGCCGAGGAGGTCGTGAGCATCGCCCGCTCCGAGCTCCCCGGCCTCGACGCCCGTATCGGGTACCTCGACGGGGACGACGCCGAGTTCCCGACCCTGCAGTCCGTGCTGTCCCGCGCCGCCGAGGAGCGTGTCGCCCGCTTCGAGCAGGCCCGCGCCGCCGGTGCGGACGTGACCGAGCCCGACGGCCCCGTCGCCGTCGTGGTGCCGCTGCTCGCCGGCCCGGACAACGCGCTGCTGCGCCGGATCCGCCAGGCGGTCATGGACAGCCGCATCGCGGCCGATCTGACCGATGTACTCGGCCCGCACCCCCTGCTCGCCGAGGCGCTGCACGTGCGCCTCTCCGAGGCCGGCCTGGCGCGTGCCGACCGCGCCCGGCTGTTCACCGTGGCCACCGCGGCGGACGGCATCATCCTCGCCTCCGTGGGCGGCGAGGAGGCCGTCCAGGCGGCCGGGATCACCGGCATGCTGCTCGCCGCACGGCTCGCCGTGCCGGTGATGGCGGCGGCGCTCGACGAGGAGGGCGCGATCGCGGCCACCGCGGAGCAGCTGCGCGGCTCGGGTTCCCAGCAACTGGCCCTCGCGCCGTATCTGATCGGTCCGGAGCTCGACCCGGGGCTGCTCGACGCGGCCGCCAAGGAGGCCGGCTGCTCCGCCGCCGAGGCGCTCGGCCCGTACCCGGCGATCGGCAAGCTCGCGCTGGCCAAGTACACGACGGCGCTGGGCATCGCCCCGCAGCAGCAACAGGGCGCTCCGGTTCGCTAGTCGCACCAGTAACGCCGGAAGGGCCCGTTCCGAGCTGGAACGGGCCCTTCGCCGTGCGTGGGCGGCCTGCGCAGGGCACCCGGGCCGCGGGTCAGCCGAAGATCACGCAGGACGCCGCCGGCACGTCGAGCGAGCCGCCCTTGCGCAGCATGCCGGTGGCCGGGTCGACCGCGAACCAGGTCACGTCCCCGGAGCGCTCGTTGGCGACGTACAGATGGCGTCCGGAGGGATGCAGGGCGATGGCGCGCGGCCAGCTGCCGCCGCACGGCACCGTCGCAACCAGCCGCAGCTCCTCCCCGTCGAGGGCCAGCACCGAGAGGACGTCCTGACCCCGGACGGCCGTCCAGACGAAGCGGCCGTCGGGCGAGACCACGATGCCCGACGGGAAGGCGTCGCCGCCCGGTGAGCCCGGCAGCACCGGAGTCTCGCCGAAGGGCCGCAGTGCCCCGTCCGCGGCGTCCCAGCGGCAGACGGTGACGGTCGGCGCGAGCTCGTTCAGCACGTACGCGTGCTCGCCGCGCGGGTGGAAGGCGAGGTGGCGGGGTCCGGAGCCGGGCCGCAGCGCGATCTCGCGGTGCAGCGCGAAGGCACCGCCGTTCAGCGCGTACACCCGCACGGAATCCGTGCCGAGGTCCACGCTGACCGCCCACCGGCCGCGCGGGTCGGGCTGCACCTGGTGGGCGTGCGGACTCTGCTGGCGCGGGGAGTGCGGCCCGGACCCCGTGTGCGTGAACACGTCGGACGGGGCGTCGGCGAGGCTGCCGTCGGCGCGGAGGGGTACGGCGCTGACGCTGCCCGAACCGTAGTTGGCGGTCAGGACGTGTCCGTCGAACAGGCTGAGGTGCGTGGGCCCGCTGCCGCCGACCGGCACGGGCGGCCCGGCGAGCTCCGGCTTGGCACCGGTCACGCGGTACGCGGCCACCGCGCCCTCGGCCGTCTCGCTGACGGCGTAGAGCACGTCACCGTCGGAGGACAGCGCGAGGTACGACGGGTCGGGGACGCCGTCCGAGGCGCTCAGGACCGTGAGCGTGCCGCTGTCCTCGTCGACGGCCGCGGTGAGGACACCGAGGCCGCCCGCCGCCGTGAACGAGCCTATGAACGCCCGTGGTTGCCGCCTGCCGCCGTCCGTCACTGCCGTCCCCTCTCGGTTCTGCGCTGCTCGGGGCGACGGTAGCAGTCGTGGATCAGCGGTCTAGACCAAGGTGTCGTCCGGGTGGCCTGCCGCCCGGGCTTGGGCCTCCGGGTGGTGGACGTACGCCGGGTGCCGTTCGATCTCCTCGTAGGTGCGGTGGAACACCGGTGTCGCACTCCCCGAGATCGGCGGCACGATCCAGGACCACTCGGCGCCGACTTGGCGGCCCTTGCGCTCTTCTCGGCCGAGGTGGGTGAGGAACCGCTGCGACTCGGTGTGGTGGTCGGTGACCGTGACGCCGGCCCGGTCGAACGAGTACAGGACGGAGCGGTTGAGTTCGACGAGCGCGCGGTCCTTCCACAGCGAGCGGTCGGTGCGGGTGTCCAGGCCCAAGTGGTCCGCGACGAGCGGCAGGAGGTCGTAGCGATCGGCGTCGGCGAGATTGCGGGCGCCGATCTCGGTGCCCATGTACCAGCCGTTGAAGGGCGCGGCGGGGTAGCAGATGCCGCCGATCTCCAGGCACATGTTGGACAGCGCGGGCACCGCGTGCCAGCGCAGTCCGAGCGCGCGCCACCACGGGTATTCGGGGTGCGCCAGCTCGACCTCCAGCACCGCGTCCTGCGGCAGCGCGAACCAGCGGGGCCGGTCGCCGGCCGCCTGGATGACCAACGGCAGGACGTCGAAGGGCGTTCCGGGGCCGCCGGGCCAGCCGAGGCGCCGGGCGAGCGCGGTGAGGCCGGCGTTGCGCGGATCGCCGGTCACCCCGCCGCCGGGACGGCCGTAACCGGCGTACCGGACGAGCTGTTCGTTCCAGATCCGCGGGCCGGGGCGGCCCGGCTCGTCGGGCGCGAAGACCGTGATGAGCGCCCGGATCCGGCCGTCCCGCGTCGCCTCCCGCAGATGGTCGGCCGACGCGTCGGCGACGTCCCGCGGGTCCCGCACGTCCCTGCGGTCCCGCACGGTCAGCGAGCGCCAGTAGAGCCGTCCGATGCACCGGTTGGCGTTCCGCCAGGCGACCCTGGCGCCGTGGACGAGCTCCGCCGTGGTGTGCCGGTAGGTCCCGGTCTCCGCGATCTCCGCGCGTACGGCGGCGATCCGGCGGGCCGGATCGCCGAGCCGTTCCTCTGCGTGCCGCAGGGTCAGGAACTCGGTGGCCTCACGGAGGAGTTCGCGGGAAGCCGGCGGCAACGGATCGGCGCGGGGCGCCGGTTGCGCGGCTCGCGCTTCGGTCACCTGCGGGCCGCCGATGAGGAGCCGGCCCTGAAGGCCGGTGACCCGTCCCGCGCCGGCGCGGTCCGCGGCCCACGACTCCAGGCACGAGACGACGCCGGTCCGGTCGTACGGCGGCTCAGGACCGGCGGCGTCGGCCGGAACGCGGTCCAGCCAGCCGCCCGGTCCCTCGGCCCGCGACGGCGGGAACTCCGCGCTCCCGCCACAGTCCGCGGACCCTCGGCGTCCGCGTGGGAAGTTCCGCATGGCGCACCCCCAAAACGGCTCGCCCGCGGGCCGCTCCCGCACGGTCCACGGGGTGCGTGCGTTGATAGCCGCGGGGTTACCCCTCCTGGACCCTGATCCACCCTCCAGGTGGCCCGTGCATGTGTCTCGTGCCGGAGCCGCCGTCCGTCAGGCCCCGGCGAGCCGGGAGCCCCGCAGCGGTGCGGCGAGGGCTCCGAGCGCGTGCTCCAGGCCGTGCAGATGGGCGAGTGCCTGCTCGGCGCCCGGGTGGTGGCCGGGCGCCGCGGCGTGGGCCGGCAGGGCCGGTTCCGGCACGGCTCCGACGAGCGTTTCGACGGCGGTCTCGACGCGCCCGCACGCGGCGGTGAGGCGCGCGTCGTGCGAGGCGTCGGGATCGGCGGCGAGGGCCGCGAGCCCCCGTGCCTCCCGGGCGCAGTCGTCGAGCAGCGCGAGGATCTGACGGGCCCGCGCCTTGCGCGCCCGGTGCGGGTTGAGCGGGTGGACCAGGGGCGCGAGGGCCATGCGCACGCGGCCCAGCAGCGCTTCGAGCTCCGCCACGCGCGGCGCGGGGTCGGCTCCGGCGTCTCCGGCGAGGCGTCGTGCCGCCGCCGCGGTGCAGCCGTGGACCGCGCGGAGGGCCCGTTCCACCCAGCGGTCGGTCACCGCGTGCGTGGTGACCGGCAGGATCAGCGCGACGGCGAGGGCCGCGCCGAGCGCGCCGACGCCGGTCTCCGCGAACCGAAGGGCGAGCAGCCCGGGATGCAGCACGCCGAGCAGCCCGTACAGCAGCCCCGCCATGACGGTGACGAAGAACATCATCCAGCTGTACGAGGGCGCCGCCGTGTAGAAGATGCCGAAGACGCAGACGGCGACCAGGGCGGCGGTGGGCACCGGGGCACCGTGCAGAGGGACGGCGACCAGCAGGCCGGCGACGATGCCGGCGACCGTTCCGACGACGCGCCGGAAGCCGCGTACCAGCGTCTCGCCGCGCGAAGCGGTGTTCACGAAGATCCACCAGGCGGTGCCCACGGCCCAGTACCAGCGGTCGTGGGAGAGGACCGGGCCCGCGGCGACCGCGAACGCGCAGGCGGCGGTCGCCTGGAAGGCCTGGCGGGTGGCGGGCCGGTCGAGACCGCGCCCGTCCAGCGGGGCGGGTGCGGCGGGCAACGGGGTGCGCCGCTCGATACACCACGCGCCGAACCGCACCACCGAGCAGGCGGCGAGGGCCAGCCCCACCGCCGCGTACAGCTGTGGCAGCTGACCGGGCACGGCGTGCAGGAACTGGGTGGTGAAGAACATCATGAACGCGAAGATCCCGAGCGCGTGGCCGCGCGGTCCCCAGCGGCGGGCGTACACCCCGCAGAAGATCACCGCGAGCCAGGTCGCGTCGCGCAGGGCCGGGGCCCCGTGCAGCGCCGTGGCCACCGCCAGGACAGGGGAGCCGACGACGGGCAGCAGCACGGTGGTGACCGCTTGGCCGCGTACGGTCGAATCACCCACCGTGAACAGCGCGAGGAGTGCCGCGAGACCGCCGGTGACCGAGGCAGGCAGCGACAGTCCGGCCAGTTCCGACGCGGTCACCGCGAGGCTGATGCCGAGCACCGCACGCAGCGAGATCCGCAGCCGGACCAGTCCGGGATCCGGAGCCGTGAACATCTTCTTCACCGTCGGCAGCCCGCCCCCTTTTCTCGTGAACTTTCCAGTGAACGCACCGTCAGGACATGGGAATGGCGCCGCGGGCACGGATCCGGCTTCATTGCCGTCCTGCGCTGCGCGACGCCATCAATACAGACAAGGTAAGCATCAGGAGGGCACTGGCTCAACTCGGCCACCATCTGCTGGACCATTGGTACAGTCATCCGTGATCACCCGTGACAGCAGGGAGGCCAACGGACCATGGCCGTGGACGAGCTCGACACCCGTATCCTGCGGCTGCTCCTGGAGCAGCCGCGCACCAGCGTGCGGGAGTACGCGCGCCTGCTGGGCGTCGCCCGCGGCACGCTCCAGGCCCGCCTGGACCGGCTGGAGCGCGACGGGGTCATCACCGGCACCGCCCCTTCGCTGTCGCCCGCCGCGCTCGGCCATCCCGTCCTCGCCTTCGTCCACATCGAGGTGACCCAGGGCAATCTCGTCGACGTGGGGGACGCGCTGGCGGCCGTGCCGGAGATCGTGGAGGCGTTCTCCATCACGGGCGGCGGCGATCTGCTGACCCGGGTCGTGGCCCGCGACAACGCCCATCTGGAGGACGTCATCCAGTCCCTGATCAGCCTGCCGGGCGTGGTCCGCACCCGGACCGAAGTGGTGCTGCGCGAACGCGTTCCGCACCGGCTGCTGCCCCTCGTGGAGTCGATGGGCCGCGCCGCGAAGGGCTGATCGTTGGCATCCTGGAAGCCATGAGCTCTCTCGGCGGCACGGCGGTCATCTTCGATCTCGACGGCACGCTCGTGGACAGCGAGCCGAACTACTTCGAGGCAGGACGAAGGACACTCGCCGAGCACGGCGTCATGGACTTCACCTGGGCGGACCACGAGCGGTACGTGGGTATCAGCACCCTGGAGACGCTCGCGCTCTGGAAGGAGCGGTACGGTCTCTCCGCCCCGCTCGACGCGCTGCTCGCGGACACCAACAGCCGCTATCTGGCGCTGGCCCGGGCCGCCACGCAGGTCTACCCGGAGATGCGGAAGTTCGTGGAGCTGCTGGCCGGTGAGGGGGTCCCGCTGGCCGTCGCCTCCGGTTCCTCACCGGAGGCCATCGAGGCGATCCTGGCCGGTACGGGCCTGGCCGAGTGGCTCACCACCACCGTCTCCGCCGACGAGGTCGCCCACGGCAAGCCCGCCCCCGACGTCTTCCTGGAGGCCGCGCGCCGGCTGGGGGCGCCACCGGCCGACTGTGTCGTCCTGGAGGACGCCGCTCCGGGCGCCGCCGCCGCGCACGCGGCCGGGATGCGCTGCATCGCGATCCCGTACGTGGCCGCCCAGGCGGACGACCCGGCGTTCGCGACGGCCGGGCTGCTGCTGCGCGGCGGCCAGACCGAGTTCACGGCACGTGGCGCGTACGACTGGCTGGTGCGGTCGGCACGGTCGTCGCCCTTCTCGGACGACTAGGGCCTGGCTCGACGGCCGGGTTCGTACCGGCGCTACGCGCGGCGGGGCACGGCTGGCATCTCTGCCGTACCGGCGCTACGCGCGGCGGCCGGGCACGGCTGCCTGCTCTCCCGTACCGCCGCCCGGCACGGCGGCCGGGTTGGCCTGCGCCGGCGGGGCACGGCTGGCTGCGCTGCCGTACCGGCGCTACGCGCGGCGGCCGGGCTTGCCGCGCTTGCCGCCCTTGGCGGCGCCTTTCGAGCCGCCTCGGTTGCCCGTGCCCTTGCCCGCCGCGGGCTTGCGCCGTGCGTCGCCCTTGGGGGGCTGCTTGCGCTTCGGCTGGGCCGGGGCGGGGGCCGGGGCGGCGCGCCCGCGGGTGCTGTTGACGGTCCGCCCGCGGACGATGCCGATGAAGTCCTCGACCAGGTCGGTGGTCCGCTCCTCGGGCCACGACAGGGCGATGCGGGACTCGGGGGCGTCCGAGACCGGGCGGTAGGTCAGGTCCTTGCGGTGGTGCAGCCGGGCGAGCGACTGCGGGAGGACGAGGAGCCCCACGCCCGCCGCGACCAGTTCCACCGCGTCCTCCGTCGTGGCGGGGCGTTCGATCGCGGGCCGCCCCGGCAGGCTCTCCCATACGAGGACGTCGTCGAGGGGATGGAGCACGATGTCGTCGACGAGGTCCTCGGCGGTCACCTCGTCGACCGCCGCCACGACATGGTCCTTCGGGACCAGGACCACCGTCGTCTCGGTGTAGAGCGGGATCGCGCTGAGGTCCGCGCCGTCGACCGGCAGCCGGACGAACCCGGCGTCCGCGGCACCGCCCCGCAGCACCCCGCAGGCCTCCGCGGGCGACACCGCGACGAGGGTCAGCGGAACGTCGGGCAGCCGCTCGTTCCAGATCCGCACCCATTTGGCGGGCGTCACTCCCGGGACATACGCGAGCCGGAACGAGGGGGATGCTTCCGAGCCTGTCACCTGGCCAGGCTACCGGGCGTGGTCAGCGGTAGCTCACATGGTCGATACCCTTGAGACCATGACGTCGCACCAGAGCACCCAGACGATGAAGCCCGCGACCGCGGCGAAGAAGCTGGGTGTGTACCTCCAGGCCACGCCCGCCGAGTTCCAGGAGGGTGTCGTCTCCCGCACCGAGCTCAGCGCGCTGCAGACCGATCCGCCCGAGTGGCTGCTGGAGCTGCGCCGCAGCGGCCCGCACCCCCGCCCGGTGGTCGCGGCCAGGCTGGGCGTCTCCATCGCCGGGCTCGCCCGCGGCGGAGTCACCGAGGCCCTCACCACCGAGCAGATCGAGGCGCTCAAGGCGGAGAACCCCGCGTGGCTGCGGCGGGAGCGTGCCACCCAGGCCGAGGTCCGCAAGGAAACGGTCCGCATCAAGGAGAAGAAGGCGGAGCGCGACGACCGGTCCGACGGCGAACGCTCCTGACCTCCTTTCCTCCGCCGAGCCCCCCGGTTCAGGCCGCCTCGTGTCTCACCGCCGGGTCGCCTGTCCCCGGCTTCCCCGCGTCCCGGTGAATGGGCGTCCGCGTGTCCGTCAGCGGCGCGCCCGTCCCGCCCTGCCGGGCCGCCACGATCTCCGCGGCGATGGACAGCGCGGTCTCCTCCGGCGTACGAGCGCCCAGGTCGAGGCCGATCGGTGAGCGCAGCCGGGCCAGTTCGCGCTCGCTGAGGCCGACGTCGCGCAGCCTGCGGTCGCGGTCCTCGTGCGTACGGCGGGAGCCCATGGCCCCGACGAACGCCACCGGAAGCCGCAGAGCCGTCTCCAGCAGTGGTACGTCGAACTTGGCGTCGTGGGTGAGCACGCACAGCACCGTCCGGTCGTCGGTCTCGGTCTGCCGGAGATAGCGGTGCGGCCAGTCGACCACGATCTCGTCCGCCTCGGGGAAGCGGGCCCGCGTGGCGAAGACGCGCCGGGCGTCGCACACGGTCACCCGGTAGCCGAGGAACTTGCCCACGCGGACGAGCGCGGTGGCGAAGTCGACGGCCCCGAAGACGATCATGCGGGGCGGCGGCACGCTCGACTCGACCAGCAGCGTCAGACCGCCCGGGCAGTGCGCTCCGCTCTCCGAGAGGTCGAGCGTGCCGGTGCGGCCCACGGCCAGCATCGCCCGTGCCTCGGCCACGGCGGTCCGGTCCAGCTCGGGAGCCCCGCCGAAGCCGCCTCGGTGCGATCCGTCGGCGTGGACGAGCAGGAGCCTGCCGAGCATCCCGGCCGGTCCCCGGGCCACGCGGACCACGGCGGTGGCCTCCCCGCGCGAGGCGGCCGACAGGGCCGCCGTGAACCGGGCCCTGTCCGGCGCGTCCGCCCTGACGGGGGTGACCAGGACGTCGATGACTCCGCCGCAGGTCAGTCCCACGGCGAAGGCGTCCTCGTCGTTGTAGCCGAACCGTTCGAGCACTGCCGCGCCGTCCTGGAGGGCCTGGACGCACAGGTCGTACACCGCGCCTTCCACGCAACCGCCGGAGACCGACCCGACGGCCCTGCCCTCGCTGTCGACGGCGAGGGCGGCGCCGGGGCCGCGCGGCGCGCTGCCGCCGACGGCCACGACCGTGGCGACGGCGAAGTCCCGGCCCTCCTCGGCCCACCGGTTCAGCTCGTCGGCGATGTCAAGCATCCCCGTCCCTTCCCGCCGCTGCCTGGGCGAGCAGGACGCGGTCGGGCCGGATCGGCAGGTCGCGGTGGCGTACGCCGGTCGCGTGCCAGACCGCGTTGGCGATGGCGGCCGCCGCTCCCACGACGCCGATCTCGCCGATGCCCTTGATCCCGACGGGGTCGTCCGGGTCCGGGTCGTCGACCCAGTCCGCCTCGATGGGCGGTACGTCGGCGTGCGCGGCGAAGTGATAGCCCGCCAGGTCGGCACCGACATGGCCGCCCGAGGCCTGGTCCCTGACCGCCTCCTCGTGCAGCGCCATCGACAGGCCCCACACCATTCCGCCGATGAACTGGCCGCGTGCGGTCAGCGGGTTGACGATCCGGCCGGCGGCGAAGATGCCGAGCATGCGCCGTACGCGTATCTCGCCGGTGGTGTCGTCGACGGCGACCTCGGCGAACTGCGCCCCGAAGGCGTGGCGTTCCTTCTGCGACAGCGCGCCGACGGCCGCCGAGGTGTCCGACCGTGCGGTGATCCCTTCGGCCGGAATGCCGCCCCCCAGGGCCAGTTGGGCTCGCAGCTCGATCGCCGCGGCCCTGATCGCCCAGGCCCAGGAGCGGGTGCCCATCGAACCGCCGGCGATCATCGCCTGCCCGAAGTCGCTGTCCGCGATCCGCATCCGGATGCGCTTCGGCTCGGCCTCCAGCGCGTCCGCGGCGATCAGGGTCAGCGCGGTCCGCGCCCCGGTCCCGATGTCCGCCGCGGTGATCCGCACGGTGAAGGTGCCGTCCGCCTCGGCCGTCACGGCCGCCGTGGACGGCGCGGACAGGGTGGGGAAGGCGGCCGCGGCCGTACCGGTCCCGAGCAGCCAGCGGCCCTCGCGGCGGACGCCCGGACGCGGGTCGCGGTCCGCCCAGCCGAACCTGCGCGAGCCCTCATGGAAGCAGTCGAGGAGACGGCGGCTGCTGAACGGCAGCCCTGACACGGGCCCGACGTCAGGTTCGTTGCGGGCGCGCAGCGCGATCGGGTCGATCCCGCACTTCGCGGCGAGTTCGTCGAGCGCGGACTCCAGCGCGAACGACCCCGGCGCCTCGCCCGGGGCGCGCATCCAGCTCGGCGTCGGCACGTCGAGCCGTACGACACGGTTGACGGTGTGATGTGCCGTGGCGTCGTACATCGCGTGCTCGAAGTCGGCGCTCCGCTCGACGAATTCGTGCACGGTCGAGGTGAGGGAGTCCGACTGGTGATCGACGGCGCGCAGCCGCCCGTCGGCGTCGGCGCCGAGCCTGACCCGCTGGGCCGTGGGGCTGCGGTAGCCGACGAGCGAGAACATCTGACGGCGGGTCAGCACGACCCGGACGGGGCGGTGGAGGACGGTCGTCGCCATCGCCGCGAGCACCGCGTGCGGGCGGGTCGCCTTGGATCCGAAGCCGCCGCCCACGTGTTCGGAGCGCACCCGCACCGAATCGGCGTCGAGCGAGAACAGCTTGGCGAGTTCGTCGGCGACGAACCTGCTGCCCTGGTTGGAGTCGACGACCTCGAGCCGGCCGTTGTCCCAGCGCGCCATCGCGGCGTGCGGTTCCATCGGGCTGTGGTGTTCTTCCGGTGTGGTGTATTGCGCGTCCACGACCACGGCGGAGGCGGCGAGTTCGGTCTCCACGTCCCCTTTCCCGGTCTCGGAACCCTCCGGTGTGTAACTGCCGGAATGCCCGGCGAAGAAGGCGACGTCGTGGGTCTGCTCGTCGTACTCGACGACGAGCGCCTCGGCGGCCTCCCTCGCCTGTTCGGAGGTCTCGGCCACCACCAGCGCCACCGGCCAGCCGACGTACGGCACCCGGTCGTGCTGGAAGAGCTGGAGGACCGGGTCGGGTATGCCGAACACGCTCGTGTACGCCGTTTCGAGGCGGGGGGCGTTGCCGTGGTGCAGGACGGCGAGGACGCCCGGCATCGCCAGGACGGGGGCGGACTCGACCGAGCGGACGCGTCCGCGGGCCACGGAGGACAACACCAGCCAGCCGTGGGCCAGTTCGGCGAAGGGGATCTCTCCCGCGTAGCGGGCCGCTCCGGTGACCTTGTCCCGGCCCTCCAGGCGGGAGTGGGCGGTGCCGACCGCACCGGTCACCGCCGTGGTTCCGGTCGTCGTGGTCATCGGGCGGCCTCCTCGGTGAGTTCGGTCAGCACGGCCACGACGAGGTTGCGCGTCAGCGGCACCTTGTAGCCGTTGTGGGGCAGTACCTCGGCGTCCGCCAGCTCGGCGTCCGCGGCGGCGGCGAACGCCTCGGCGCTCGCCGGGCCCCCGGTGAGCAGCCGTTCGGCCTGCCGGGCACGCCACGGCCGGGACGCGACCGCCCCGAAGGCGAGGCGCACTTCGCGTACGACGCCGTCCTGGACGTCGAGGGCGGCGGCGATCGAGCCGATCGCGAACGCGTAGGAGGCGCGCTCCCGCACCTTCCGGTAGCGCGAGAGGGCGGCCACCGGAGCCGGCGGCAGCGTGACGCCGGTGATCAGTGCACCGGCCGGCAGCGTCGTCTCCAGATGGGGTGTGTCACCCACGGGGCGGTAGAGCTCCGTGAGCGGCAACTCCCCCGGCCCGTCGGCGGTTTCGTACCCGACGACGGCGTCAAAGGCGGCGAGGGCCACCGCCATGTCCGAGGGGTGGGTGGCCACACAGTGTCCGGAGGCGCCGAGGATCGCGTGGTTGTGGTGCTCACCCTCGATGGCGGGGCAACCGCTGCCGGGAGCCCGCTTGTTGCAGGGTTTGGTGAGGTCGGTGAAGTAGCCGCAGCGGGTGCGCTGGAGCAGGTTCCCGCCGACGGTGGCCATGTTGCGCAGCTGTCCCGAGGCGCCCGCCAGGACGGCTTGGGACAACGCCGGGTAGCGGCGGCGCACTTCGGGATGAGCGGCGAGGTCGCTGTTGGTGACGGTCGCTCCGATGCGCAGACCGCCGTCCCGGGCCGACTCGATCCGGTCGAGGGGGAGTTCGCGTACGTCGATGAGCCGGGCGGGCCGCTCCACACCCGTCTTCATCAGGTCGACGAGGTTGGTGCCCCCGCCCAGGAAGCGCGCGTCGGGGTCGGCGCCGAGCAGGGCGACCGCCCCGGAGACGTCGAAGACACGCTCGTAGCCGAATTCCCTCATGCCGCCGCCTCCGTACCGGCGGTCCGCGCCTGGGAGGTGTCGGTTCCGGCCTGCGCGGCCTGCGCCACGGCCTGGACGATCGACACGTAGGCGCCGCAGCGGCAGAGGTTGCCGCTCATCCGCTCCCGGATCTCCTCGGGGGTGAGCGGTGGCGGGCCCGCTTCCGGACGCACGTCGGCGGTGACCGCGCTCGGCCAGCCCGCCGCGTGCTCCTCGATCACCGCGAGGGCCGAGCAGATCTGCCCCGGGGTGCAATAGCCGCACTGGTAGCCGTCGAGGTCGAGGAAGGCCTGCTGCACCGGGTGCAGTCGCTCCCCGTCCGACACGCCTTCGATGGTGGTGATCGTCCGGCCCTCGGCGGCCACCGCGAGCTGGAGACAGGAGACGGCCCGGCGCCCGTCGAGCAGCACCGTACAGGCACCGCACTGGCCCTGGTCGCAGCCCTTCTTGGTGCCGGTCAGATCGAGGTGTTCGCGCAGTGCGTCGAGCAGGGTGGTGCGGTGGTCGACGGGCAGCGTGTGTTTCTCGCCGTTGATGTTCAGGGTGATGGCGCTGGACGTCGATGGGGCCATGATCAGCCTTCTTTCGCGTATCTGAGGCGCGTCGAGCGAGACGCTCCCGGCGGGCGGGCCGGGAGCAAGAGGATGGTGCTGTGCGCGGGGAGCAGGACCCACGGAGTCCGCGGCGCGGGGAGCCGCAGGCGGCGATCGATATCGGGCGCCGCCTCCGCGACCCGCGGTGAACAGCACCCAGGGCCCCCGTGACGGCCATACTGGCTGGATCTGCCGTATGGTGAAGCTAAGCGGACAACTGTCCGGTACTCCAGAAACCTAACGGACAGTTGTCCGCTTAGCAAGGGCGGCCTCCGCGTGATTCCGGAAGGAGGAGGAGTGCAGCCGAAGAAGGACGCACCCCTGCGCTCGGACGCGCAACGGAATCGCGAGCGCATCCTCGAGGTGGCACTGGCGGAGCTGACGCGCGCGTCGGACACCCCGCTGAGCGCGATCGCCAAGAAGGCGGGGGTCGGCCAGGGCACCTTCTACCGCAACTTCCCGAGCCGCGAGGCCCTCGTACTGGAGGTCTACCGGTACGAGGTGCAGCAGGTCGCCGACACCGCGACCCAGTTGCTCGCCTGCCGCCCGCCGGACCGGGCCCTGCGGGAGTGGATGGACCGGCTCGCCCAGTACGCCATGGCCAAGGCGGGCCTGGCGGACGCGATGCGGCAGGCCACCAGCTCGCGCGGCAGCCTGGCCAAGCTGGGACACGGCCCGGTGACGTCGGCCGTCACGCTCCTGCTGAAGGCGAACGAGGACGCGGGCACGATCCGCCCGGGCCTCACCCCGGACGACTTCGTGCTCGCCATCGCCGGGCTCTGGCAGATCGACCCGCACAGCGACTGGCAGCCGCGCGTCGCCCGGCTCCTGGACCTCGTGATGGACGGCCTCCGGGCGGGAGCGCCGGGGCGGTGACCGGCGGGGCCGCCGCGTCTCGTGCCGGCCCGGAATTGGCCCGGCGGGGCCTCGCGATGTGTCAGCGACGGGTCAGGACCGCGTGCGTGGCAGCCGGTGAGCTGACCAGCTCGGTGACCCGGTAGCCCTGGATACCGTCGGCCACGTTGTCGAGCAGCCGCTCGCCCCGGCCGACGAGCAGCGGTACGACGGCCAGGTGCAGTTCGTCGACCAGGCCGGCGCGCAGATACTGCTGCACGGTGGCCGGTCCCCCGCCGATGCGCACGTCCCGGCCGCCGGCCGCCTCGAAAGCCCGCTCCAGGACCTTCTCGACGGGTTCATCGGTGAAGTGGAAGGTGGTGCCGCCCTCCATGGTCAGTGACGGCCGCAGGTGGTGCGTGTGGACGAACACGTCGTGGTGGTAGGGCGGATTGGCGCCCCACCAGCCCTTCCAGGACTCGTCCTGCCAGGGCCCGCGCTGGGGCCCGAACATGTGCCGGCCCATGATCGTGGCGCCGATGTTCTCCTCGCTGCGTTCGACCCGGTCGACATCGATCCCCGTCCTGCCGTCGGCGCGGTCCCGCATCGCGGCGAACATCCAGGCGTGCAGGCCGTCGATCCCGTCACCGAAGGGCGCGTCCAGGCGCTGGTCGGTGCCGGCGGCGAAGCCGTCGAGGGAGACGGTCAGGTTGTGTGCGCGCAGCTTGGGCATGGGGTGCTCCTCGGCTCGTTGCTCCTGCTCTCACCCCTGCGTCGAACGGGGAGCGGCAGGATCGACGGCCGTCCCGGGCAATTCTGGGAATCTCTCGGTCCAGTGTCCGCCGACGGCCGCGACGATGCTCTTCGAGCCCTGCTCAGCTTCCCTCGCGGAAGCAGCCGAGCTGGCGTTCGAGGCTGCTGCGCAAGTGTTCCCGCATGGCCTGTGCGGCCCGGTCGGAGTTGCGCCGCAGAAGGGCACGCAGGATGCGCTCGTGCTCCGCGACCGTCGCCGGGCCCGCGCCGGCGATGGCGCTGAAGCGGAAGATGTGGAGATGGGCATGGAGACGCTCGACGGCGTCCGCGAGCAGGCCGCGCCCCGACGCCGTGGCGAGCGCGTCGTGGAACTGCTGGTCGAGGGCGGCGAACCGGCCGTACACCGCGTAGCTCTCGCCCTCTTCCGGCTCGCCCCTCATCTCCTCCATGAGCTCTTCCATCCGGTCCAGTTGGGCCTCGGTGGCCCGCTCGGCCGCCAGCGCCGCGGCGTGCGGTTCGAGCAGCAGCCGCATCTCGAAGAGCTCCTCGATTCCCTCGACCGTGAGGAGATCGGTGGCGCGATAACCGGCGAGGGACCGCTTGGTGACCAGCCCGTCCGCCTCCAGCCGGGCGAGCGCCTCACGTACCGGCGTCGGTGACACCTCAAGGACACGCGCGAGGGCCTCGATGCCCACGCGGGCGCCGGGCTTGATCTGGTGGTCCATCACCATCGCCTTGATGGCCTCGTACACGCTGTCGGCCAGGACCTGGCGCTGCGGGAGGACGCGGGGCGGCGGGATGTCGCCGGGGGCCGCGTCCGGCACTCCGTCGTGAGGCTTCTCCGACAGCATGCTGCCTCCCCTTGAGCCATCCGGACGATCGGCTCCACGAATCGTATAGGTTTCCCGCACTCGTTCCGCTACGGCTCATGGCTTCATGTGCCCGCCCCCACCTGCGAGTTGTCGCCCGAGGGCTGCGGTGCGTCGGCTGCCGCGTGGATGAGGCGGATGACCTGACCGCTCATCCGCTCGTAGTCGTGCTCGTTCCCGACCTCGCCACGGATCCGGTGGTCCGCCATGACGACGATGCGGTCGGCCAGCGTCACCATCTCGCCGAGGTCGCTGCTGATCAGCAGGATGGGCAGACCGTCGCGGGCGAGCTCCCAGATCAGTTCGTGGAAGGCGTGCTTGGTGCGGACGTCGACGCCGACGGTCGGTTCGTCGACGACGAGCAGCCGGGTCTTGGCCGCCAGCCACTTGGCGAGGCTCACCTTCTGCTGATTTCCGCCGGACAGGTCACCGGCGTTCTGTTCCAGGGAGGCGATACGGATGCCGAGCCGCGCCACGAGATCGTCGGCGACCTCTCTCTCCTGCTGGTCGGAGACGTATCCGAGGGCCCGCGCCAGTCGCTTCCACACCGTGACGGTGATGTTCCGCAGGATCGGCTGCTCGAGGAAGACGCCTTCCTCCTTGCGGTTCTCGGTCAGATAGCCGATGCCGTACTCGTGCAGTGCCTGCCGCGGTGAGGAGATCCGCACGGTCTCGCCGTGCACACGGACCTGGCCGGCCGTGACGCGGTCGAGGCCAAGACCGAGGACGGCCTTGACCAGTTCGCTGCGGCCGGCGCCGACGAGGCCGTACAGCCCGACGATTTCCCCGGGTCGCACGTCGAGAGCGATGTCGCGGTGTCCGGCTGAGGTGGCCACGCCGGTGAGGGAGAGCGCGGGCTCGGCGGACGCGTCCACCGTCCGCGGGGAGAGTGCGGTCGCCGCATGGCTGCGGCCCACCATCAGACTCACGATCTCGTCGTGCGTGTGCTCGGCGAGCGGGGCCGACTCCAGCACGGAGTGACCGTCGCGCAGCACGGTGACGGTGTCGCAGACCGCGAAGACCTCCTCCAGCTTGTGGCTGACGAAGACGACGCAGGTACCCCGGTCCGTCAGCCGCCGGATCACGTCGAAGAGCCGGTCGGCCTCCTGCGGCGAGAGCGAGGCGGTCGGCTCGTCCAGCAGGAGGACCCGGCTGTCGGTGTGCAGCGCCTTGGCGATCTCGACCAACTGCTGCTGGGCGACGGAGAGTTCACTGACCGGGGTGTGCGGGTTCAGGTCGAGCCCGACGTCCCGGAGGCAGCGCTCCACCGGGCCGGTCATGGCCGCGCGGTCGATGAGGCCACGGCGTGACGGCGGCTTCTGGAGCGTGATGTTCTCCGCCACGGAGAACGCGGGAATCAGATTGCGCTCCTGGTGCACCACGCCGATGCCGGCGCGCGTCGCGTCCAGCGGGTTGCGCAGGTGCGCCTCGGTGCCGCTGAGCAGCAGCCGGCCGCCGTCCGGGGCGTGGACGCCGGTGAGGACCTTGATCAGCGTCGACTTGCCGGCACCGTTCTCACCGAGCAGCGCGTGCACGGTCCCCGCCGTCAGCCGCAGCGCCACCCCGTCCAGGGCGCGTACGCCGGGAAAGACCTTGACGATGTCCTCGCACTCGAGCAGTACGTCGTTCACTGGGCTCCCCCTGTGCTCGGGAGGGTGTTGGCGGGTGCCGCCCGGGTGCCGGGGGGCGTGGGCGGTTTCCCGTCGCCGGTCCGGGTCGCGGTGCCGAGGTGGGTCTGGTGGAGGCGGCCACCGACCACCGTGGCGAGCACGACGACGCCGATGAGGAAGTTGACCCAGCTGGGGTCGAGCGAGAACTCGGCGCGTGCACTGTCGATGAGCCGCATGACGAACGCGGCCAGCACGGTCCCGAGGACCGCCACCGACCCACCCGTCAGGGCCACTCCGCCGATGATGGGAGCCGCGAAGCTGGGCAGCAGCCAGTCGCCGCCGACACTGCGGTTGACCCCGGGCAGCGAGGCGGTGGCGATCAGCGCGGCCACCCCGATGAGCAGGCCGGACAGGGTGTGCGCGAGGACGATCTGGCGGTCGGTGGAAATGCCCGACAGCCGCGCGGCCAGCGGGTTGCCGCCCGCCGCGAGGAGCCGCCTTCCGGCGAGGCCCCGGTGCATGAACAGGGCGAGGGCCGCGGCCACGGCCAGCGCCGTGACGAAGACGAGCGGGACGTTGAGGGGAGCGGCCGTGCCCAGGTCGCGCAGGGTGGCGGAGTAGCCGTCGACGGTGCGCGTCCCGGCGAGCCGGTACTGCGCCCCGAGCAGGATCGTCATGGTGCCCAGCGTGACGATGAAGCCGTTGATGCGGGTGACCACGATGAACAGACCGGTGAGCGCGCCGATCGCCGTGGCGGCCAGCACCCCGATCGCCACGGCCAGGCCCGCCGGCAGGCCGGCGTCGGCCATCAGGACGCCCATGGCGCAGGCGGTGAATCCGCCGAGCGCGCCGACCGCGAGATTGAGCTGTCCGACGCACAGGGCGACCATCTGGGCCAGGCCGATGAGGATCGGGGTGGCCAGGTACTGCAGGAACGTCCGGACCGAGTTGCCCTCGAAGAACGAGCCGCCCGACGCCACCCCCAGACCGATGTACCCGGCCACGACGACGCCGAGCAGGGTGACGGAGGTGGAGCGGGCGAAGCGGCGCAGCGCGGGGAGGGCATCAGCCGCCCAGGAACGGGGAGTTGTGGGGGGCGTCATGTCGAGCGCACCACCTTCCGGTAGCTGACGATGTGGCGCACCCGGTCGGCGGACAGGGCCAGCAGCAGGACGCAGCCGAGATAGATGTTGAGGCTCTCCAGACCGACGCCGAGCAGATCGAGGCCCTTGCGGATGACACCGACCAGCGAGGTGCCCAGCAGGGCGCCGATGACCGAGACGACGCCACCGGTGAGCAGGGTGCCGCCGAGGACGGCTCCGAGGAACGACGGGAGCATGAAGTCGTCGCCGATGGAGGCACGGAACGTGCCCGTGCTGACGGCGGCCATGAATCCGGCGAGCGCGGCCAGCAGCCCCGACAGCATGTGCGCCGTGATGACGCGGCGCGCGGTGGGGATGCCGGACAGCTCCGCGGCGGCCGGGTTGGCGCCGGTCAGCAGGAGTTCCCTGCCGGTACGGGTGTAGCGGTAGAGGAAGCCGAGCCCGAGCAGGGCCAGGACCGTGAACTGGGCCAGTTGCGGGATCGCCGGGGAGCCGCAGACGGGGCCGACGCAGATGTCGGCGAGCGAGTACTGGCGCAACTCCGCCACCCCGCCCGGCGTACGGGTGAAGGCCGCGTTCTCCGTGAGCGAGGAGTACAGCAGCGAGACGAGCCCGAGGAGCGCGAAGTCCATGGCGAGGGTGACGACGAAGGAACTCACCTGGGTACGGGCGATGATCCATCCGCTCAGCGCACCGATCAGCGCACCCGCCAGCAGACAGACCAACAGGCCCACGGCGAGCGGGAGTCCGAACCGGTCGTAGCCGAGGCCGGCGAAGAGCGCACCGAAGGAGGCCATCCGGCCCACGGCCAGGTTCATGTGCCCGACGGACAGGACGACCATCTGGGCCAGGGCCACGACGGTCAGCGTCGAGATGTCGCGCAGCAGCGGGAAGAGGACGAGTCGCGCGTCGAAGAAGGCCGGGCGCAGCACGCCGAAGACGATGACGAGGGCGACGACGAGGGCGAACAGGCCCAGTTGCTGCGGGGCCAGCGGACGCCGGCGCGGGGCACGGCGCTGTGGCGCGGGTGGCTGCTCGGTCTCCGCCGGGGGCGGTGAGGTCGTGGTCACGCCACCCTCCGGTCGTCGATCGCGTCGTGGTCCCAGTCGATGCCGATGCCCGGCTCGTCCGGGGCGACGGCGTGTCCGTCGCGCACCGTCAGTTCGGTGCGGGTGACGGCCCTCAGCTGCGGGATGTGTTCGACATAGCTGCCGTTGGGGACCGCGGCCGCCAGGCTGACATGCAGTTCCATCAGGAAGTGCGGGCAGACCATGACGTTGTACGCCTCCGCCAGGTGGGCGACCTTCAGCCAGGGGGTGATGCCGCCGACGCGGGCCGCGTCGACCTGCACCACGGAGGCGGCCCCTGCCTCCAGGTACTGGCGGAACTGCCCCAGCGAGTAGAGGGTCTCCCCCACGGCGATCGGCACATTGGTCGCGCGGGCCAGCCGTGCGTGGCCGCTCACGTCGTCCGCCGGCATCGGTTCCTCGAACCAGAACGGCCCGTGGGGTTCGAGCGCCGCGGCCAGTCGCACCGCCGAGGACAGCGTCTGGGACTGGTTGGCGTCCGTCATGATGTGCAGCGCGGGCCCGACCGCCTCGCGTACCGCGCGCAGCCTTTCCACGTCCTCGGCCGGGTGCGGCTTGCCCACCTTGATCTTGACGCCCGCCCACCCGGAGTCGCGGGCCGCGAGGGCCGACTTCACCAGGTCGTCGGTGCTCAGATGCAGCCAGCCGCCTTCGGTGTCGTACAGCGGTATCTCCTGGCGATGGCCGCCCGCCAGCCGCCACAGCGGCTCGTCCGCGCGCTTGCACCTCAGGTCCCACAGGGCGGTGTCGACCGCGGCGAGGGCGAGCGAGGTGACGGCTCCGACGGCGGTCGACCGCGTCAGGGCGAACAGCCGCTGCCACAGCGCCTCGACGT
Organism: Streptomyces sp. NPDC058274; assembly: GCF_042881375.1. Classification (NCBI taxonomy): domain Bacteria; kingdom Bacillati; phylum Actinomycetota; class Actinomycetes; order Kitasatosporales; family Streptomycetaceae; genus Streptomyces; species Streptomyces sp. NPDC058274. Next base: position 285,822 of record NZ_JBHVXW010000005.1, on the reverse strand, counting down.
TGCGCGCGTCCTGTCGGGCCAGGGCGGGCAGCAGATGGTCGCGCAGCAGTGCCAGCACGGAGGAGCCGCCGGTGCCGATCGTGTAGCTGTATCCGATGCCGACCAGGCCGTCGTCGGTGGTGAGGTCGACGAAGATCGTCTCCTGCTTGATGAACGCCTGGACCGCGTCGGTGCGGTTCTGCTCCACCGCGATATCGGCCAGCCTGGCCGTGGCGGTCGTGATGATGGTCATGACGGTGTCCGCTTCTCCGTGGTCATGAGCCCCGGTCAAGGGCGTGGGCGGCACGCCGGCAGCGCGCCGGTGGCGAGGGCCTGGTCAGCCGCAGTTGAGGATTTTGTCGGCGAACTGCGTCTTGAGGCCGGCGGTCTTGCGCTGCCTCTCCTTGTCGTAGTCGGCGACATTCGCCTTGGTGACCACGAAGGACCCGGAGTCCACGACCGCGCCCGGGCTGCGCATCACGCACTGCTTGCTCTGCAGCAGGGCGAGTGCCCAAGTGCCCACGTCCGCCTGGCCGGTCGGGTTCTGTACGACGGTGGCGCTGACGGAGCCGTTGCGGATCGAGCTGATGATCTTGGCGTCGTCGTCGATGGCCACGACCTTCGCCGACGATCGGGAGCGCTTGACCCCGTCGGCGGCGGCGACCGCGGGGTTGTAGGCCGTGGTGACGATGCCCTGGATCTCCTTGCCCTTGGCGGCCAGCAGGTCGGACACCGCTTTCTGCGCGGTCTGCAGGTCCTTGTCGATGTCGGTGACCGTCTGCAGGAGTTTCACCTTGCCCTTGGTCTCCTTCACCGCTTTGGCCACGCCTCTGATCCGCAACTGGGTGTTGGCGTCCACGTTGTTGCCGGTCAGGTGGACCAGGGTGCCCTTGCCGCCCATGGCGTCGATGGCCGCGCGGGTGGCGCGGTAGGCCGCGAGTTCGACGTTGGTGGACAGGCAGAAGTCGGCCTTGTTCACCTTGCCGGCCGGGCACGAGCCCAGGGAGGCCACCGCGAATCCCTGCGACGTGAGGTCGGAGAAGGTGCTGTTGATGTCGGTCGGCGAGACACCGAAGACGCCGAAGGCGTTGTAGCCGCGCGCGGCGAGTGTGGACAGCAGGTTGTTCTGCTTCTGCTGATCCCATTCGGCGGTCTCGTCGAACGTCTCTCCCCCGAGGCCGTATTCGCTCTTCGCCGTCGCTCCCGCCGCCTTCCACGGCTGGAAGTACGGGTGGGCGCCGCCCGGGACGAGGGCGACCTTGACGCCGGAACCGTCGGCGAGCTCGGCCGTCCCGTTCCCCGTGCCCTGCCCGGGAGCCGCCTTCCCGCCGGCCGGCTCCCCTGAGTTCTTCAAGGTGCATGCGGTCAGGCCACCGGTGAGCACCACCACGGCGAGAGCACTGGACAAGAGGGGCCTGATCCGGACGTACGGCGCCACAACTCCCCCTAAATTCAATAGGATATTTGCGAGGAGATGCTGCGCCAGGCACCGTCCCGCGTCAAGACATCTGACAGGACTGGGAGCCGGAGGGGGCATGGAGGTGCCGTTATGCGACGTCCTGAGCTTGTTCGTCCCTGGGGCGGCCATCCCGGCGTAAGCGGCGGGAAGCTCACTTCCGGGTCAAGGTCCCGAAAATCCCATAGGAAATCCCGTCGCGGTCAACCAGCCTGCCGCAGGGGCGCGCCGGCCCGGTGGAGACTGGTGAGGGCCTGCCGGTAGGACTCGACCAGGCCGGTCTGGAGGTAGAGCACCCCGAGCTCCTCGCAGTAGCGGTGCACGATGAGCTGGGCACGGCGGAGGTTGGGCGAGGGCATGCTCGGGAACAGGTGGTGCTCGATCTGGTAGTTCAGCCCGCCCAGGGCGGTGTCGACGAGCCGCCCGCCGCGGACGTTGCGCGAGGTGAGGACCTGTCGCCGCAGGAAGTCGGGGCGGTCGGTGCCGGTGAAGGTGGGCATGCCCTTGTGGTTGGGCGCGAAGATCGAGCCCAGGTACACCCCGAAAAGGCACTGGTGCACGACGAGGAAGAGCACGGCCTTGCCGGGCGGCAGGACGGTGAACAGGGCTGCCAGGTAGAGCGCGAAGTGCCCGAACAGCAGGGCACCCTCCGTACGGCGCTGCTTGAGGGAGCGGTCGGCCAGCGCGCGCACCCCGGCGACGTGGAGGTTGAAGCCCTCCAGGGTCAGCATCGGGAAGAACAGGAAGGCCTGGAGCCTGCCGATCACCCGGGCCGGGCCGGTGGCCTTGCGGGCCTGAGCCTGGGTCCAGACGAAGATGTCGGGCACGACATCGGGGTCGAGGTCCTCGTGGTTGGGGTTGGCGTGGTGGCGTGAGTGCTTGTCCTGCCACCACCCGTACCCCATGCCGATGCCCAGGTTCCCGGCGATCCGGCCGGTCACGGCGCTGGCTCGGCTGCGGCGGAACACCTGCCGGTGCCCCACGTCGTGGGCGACGAGTGCCACCTGCCCGAACACGACCGCCAGGAAAGCGGCCAGGGCCAGGGTCCACCAGCTGTCGCCCACCAGCAGGAACGCTCCCCAGCCGCCGACGTACAGGACGAGGATGAGTGACATCCGCACCGCGTAGTAGACGGGCCTGCGGCCCATCAGCCCGGAGTCCTTGATCAGTTTGGACAGCCGCGCGAAGTCGCTGCCCCCGGTCGGGTGCGGGAGCGGTGCCTGGACGCCGGCGCCCGGCCCCCTGCCCGGGATGTCTGTCTGTTTCTGGTCCAGCATGGATGTCAGTCCTCGTCTGTACGGGGTGGAGCGGGGCGGCGTCGCCGGTGCCTGGGTCAGGCACGGCCTGGATTCATGGGTGGGGTGTCCGCCTCGGGCGGGTGCGGGCGGGCGCGGCGCGGAGCCGCGCAGGTCGTGGCCTCAGCGGCCGTCGGGTGGCGCGGGAACCAGCCTCGGTACGGGGGTCGCGGCCGGGCGGCCGGGAACCAGCCGCGGCATGCCGTTCCACGCCGGGAAACGGCGCAGAACCTCGCGCAGCGGGGGTGCGGTGTTCAGGTCCAGCTCACCGGCCATGACCGGTTCGACCCGCTCCTGAGCGTCAGGACCGGGGAACGGTCTGCGGGAGATGTCCATGGCGCCTCACTCGAGGAACGGCCCGACACCGCAGCGAAAACGCCCGGGATCAAGGGGAGACCACACGCCGAAATGCGGGCCTGTCACCGGGCGGAACCGGACGGCGGCCACCCTCGTCGTCCGGGGCTGCCGTCCCGCAGACGGTGTGATGCGCCTGCCTCACTGCTGTGCTCATAACGCCGGGGTCTGGGGGCGCGTTGCCTCAGCCTACGCCCTACGCCTGTCGGCCCAGCCTGTGCGAGCGCGGTACGGCTGCCGAGCGAAGGTATCCGCACCACGGCCGGCGAGCGGACGCGAACGGGGCGGGCGGCGGTCCAGGGGGACCGCGGGCCGGGCATGCAACGGCCCCGGGGCTCCTCTCGGAGTCCCGGGGCCGCGATGCTCAGAGCGGTGGGATCAGACGGACGGGCCGCCGAAGGGGGCACCGGTTCCGTAGTAGGTGCCCAGCTCGTCGTGGTAGCCCGAGTCACCCAGGTGCTTGTCCCGGTCGAACTCGGGGGCGTCCTTGATCTGACCCTTGGTGCGGTCGACGAAGATCTTCTTCTCGTCCGGGTCGATGCTGACGACCGTGCTCGCCGGGAGCAGGACCTCCTTGCCGAAGATCCACACACCGGTGTCCACCACCAGGTAGGCGTCACCGACCTCGTCGGAGTGCTTGTCGACCTTGCCGATGGCACCGTCCGTGGCCTCGACCTTGTAACCCGTCAGGTCGGTACCCGTCAGACGACCGGCGGTCGACTTGTAACTCCACACATGCTCAGTCACGCGAAAACAACTCCTCCGGTAAACAGAGGGCAGCAGGGGTTCCCGCTGATCCTCTTTTTCCGTACTTCTTGCGCGGCGGTTTCTGTTTCCCCGCCGCCTTCCGATTGCCCCGTATCCGGCGTCTCACTCCCCCATGCCGCAGAAACCGGGATGGCCGCCGATCTGTGGAGGCAACCAGTTCCCTTGCTGCGTCACGGAGACCACCCCGGCTCCCTTCCGACTACCCCCGATATCCGGTTCAACCCGACATGGGGGATTCCATCGGAGCCCGGGCGGCACGACGGTGGTCCGCCACCCCTGAGAGGCCGGCGGACCACCGTCACACACCATGTGAGCTGCGCCTTGGACAGGCGGCTACCAGCGATACCAGCGGCCGCTGCCCCCCTTCGGACGGGCGACGAAGCCGATCAGCCACACGACCAGAACGATGATCGCGATCCACCACAGGATTTTCACCGCGAAACCCGCACCGAAGAGAATCAGCGCCAGCAGAAGAACGAGAAGCAGGGGAACCATGATTATCAACCTCCGAACCACCGTGTGCCCTGCATTCACCGGCCACACGTGCGAATTTACAATCCGCCCGCTTACGAACAGGGAAACGGGGTCGGCCCCGCGGTCGGCTGACAACGGATTCAATCCCGGCACAGGGGTACCCCTGACGCATGAACGCCACAGACAAGACCCCGCTGCGCGCCGTCGCGCTCGTGTGCACCCTGTCGCCCTCGCCCGCCTCGTCCAGTTCTCAGCTGCTGGCCGAGCAGACCATGGCGGCGCTCGGCGAGCACGGCGTCACCGGCAAGGTGATCCGGATCGCCGACCACGACGTACGCCCCGGGGTGCAGACCGACATGGGCGACGGTGACGCATGGCCGGAGATCCGGGACACGATCATGGATGCCGACATCCTGATCCTGTCCACCCCGATCTGGCTGGGCCACCCGTCCAGCGTCGCCCAGCGGGTCATGGAGCGCCTCAACGCCGAGATCTCCGAGACCGACGACGAGGGCCGGATGCTCACGTACGGCAAGGTCGCGGCGGTGTGCGTGGTGGGGAACGAGGACGGCGCCCACAAGGTGAGCGCCGACCTGTTCCAGGGGCTCAACGACGTCGGTTTCTCCCTCCCGCCCAACGCCGTCACGTACCGGGTCGGCGAGGCCATGCAGGGCACCGACTTCCAGGACCTCGACAAGACTCCCGACGCCACCGCCGCCACGACGGCCACCCTGGCGGCCAACTCCGCCCATCTGGCACGCCGGTTGAAGTCGGCCTCGTATCCGGCCGGCTGATCCCGGCGGGCGGAACCCCGACCGCCGCGGCTCGGGTCAGGCGGCCGCGGGCTCCGGCCGGGTGTCGAGGTCGGGTTGTTCGCTGAGGTTCACTCCGGGGCGGCCGCCGCGCAGGACCAGCCCCGCGAGCAGACAGGACAGCAGCGCGGCACCGGCGCAGACCACGAAGCCGATCGAGTAGCCGTGGCCGAGTGCGTGCAGGGCGAGCGGTCCCGCGGCCCCGGGTGGCGACTGGGGCGGCACCGAGTTGACGGCGAGCGGTCCGCCGGTCGCTGCGACCTGCCCGGCCGCGGCCTTGATCCCCTCCGGCAGTTGTGAGGCGGCCAGGGAATGGCTGAAACCGCTCGCGGCACGGCTGAGCGCGACCGCGCCGATGATGGCGGGCCCCAGGGTGAACCCGAGGTCGCGCAGTTGGCTGGTGGTCGCGCTGGCCATGCCGGCGAAGCGCACGGGCACGGTGTTCACCGCGGTCGCGGTGATCGACGAGACGGCCAGGGTGAAGCCCATGCCGACCAGGACCAGCGGCACGACCAGCGAGGGCAGTGCCGTATCCGTGATCGGCAGCCGGGCGAGGAGCAGATCTCCGGCCGCTATCAGCAGGAAGCCGATGCTCAGCAGCCAGCGTGCGGCGACCCGGGCGAGCAGTGCGGCTGTGATGGGCGCCAGCACCATCGTCGGCCCGTTGGTGAGCAGGAAGGCCACCGACGTGCGCAGCGGGCTCTGGTGCTGGATGGGGCCGAGCCGCATGCTGAGTGCGTAACAGGTGCCGATGAAGCTGAACATGCCGACCACCGCGACCACCGAGGAGAGCGCGAAGGCGCGGTTTTTGAACAGGTCGAGTTGCAACAGCGGGGCGCGGGAGCGCAGTTCGGCCACGATGAACAGCGCGAGGAAGACGGCCGCGACGACGAACCCCGTGATGACGGCGGCGGAGTCCCAGCCGTCGGACGGCCCCTGGATCACCGCGTACAGCAGGGCGAAGAGGCCGATCGCGATGGTGAGCTGCCCCTTCAGGTCGAGTGAACGGCCCTTCGGCGCGCTCGAGTCGTGCGCGAGGAAGCCCACCGCCGCGCTGACCACCCCGATCAGGGCGACGATGACGAGGGCCCAGCGCCACGAGCCGTAGTTGGCGGTGATGCCGCCGAGGAGCGGTGCCACGAACCCACCGCCCGCCAGGCTGGCCGACCAGGCGGCGATCGCGGTGGCGCGCTGGCTGTTGGTGCGGGTGCCGACGGCGATCATCGCGAGGGAGCTGGGGAAGATCGCGGCGGCTCCGACACCGGCCAGTGCCTGGCCCGCCCACAGGAAGTGGACGCTGCCGGCGGTGGCCGAGGCGGCCTCACCGACGGCCATCAGCAACGCGCCCCCGATCAGGAGGCGCTTGCGTCCGAACAGGTCACCGAAGACCCCGAAGGTCAGCTCCAGGACCGCGACGGGCAGCAGTGTCGCGTCGGATATCCAGGTCAGCTGCGAACCGGTGGTGTGCAGGTCGGTCTGGAAGAGGCCGTTGAGGGTGGCGGGGATCGCGAGGCCGGTCTGCGCGAGGCAGACGGCGAGGCAGCCGGCGATCAGCGTGGCAAGGGGCAGATTTCTCCCGGCTACGGGTGGGCTCGTGGTGTCGGTCATGCCGCATCCAATGGGTTGTTGGGAGGGCTGAGGGTGCTGTTCCTGCGGTCGGCGCAGGAAGCCGTCAAAGGGCCGGCTCGAATGGGAGTTGTCCCGCGCTGTTCCTGCGGTCGGCGCAGGAAACCGTCAAGAGGCCGGCTCGATGGGGACGTTGCCGCGGAAGACTCCGTCGGGGTCCAGCCGGCGCTTGATGCTGCGCAACCGGGCGTAGGTGCGGGGCGGATAGACGCTGCGGACGCGGTCGGGCTCGGTGTCGATGAAGTTGATGTATCCGGCGTCGGAGCCGACGCAGTCCATCGCCGCGTAGGTCTCGCGGGCCCAGTCGATGTGGGTGCCGGTGTCGGCCGGGTCGGTCCATGCGGCGACGACGTTGAGGATGTAGGCGGCGTCGCGGTGGGCGAAGGCGGTGGCGTCCGCGGGCACCCTGCTCGCCGCTCCGCCGAGCCGGAGGACCTCGATCTGCGAGTGCTGTCCGGGCAGTCGCCGGCCGGCCTCCAGCAGGGCCTTGACCGCGGTCTCGTCGACGCGGCCGAGGTAGCGGGACTTGTTGTAGTTGCGGCGCCCGTGCGGATGCAGGTCGTCCTGCATCGACTGCACGGCCACGTACGGCATCCGCTCCACCGAACTCACCACGGGCGCCCCTTCGTTGACGAGCAGACCCATCGGATCGTGCCCGGCTTCCAGGTTGCCGGACCACACCGCGTTCACCATGACGGCCGGACGGCCGACGATCTCCTGCGGCACTCCGGGCACGGGCGGAGCCGCGCAGATGATGCAGATGGCGGTGAGTTCGTCCGGCGCCGCCTCCATGACGGAGACGTAGTGCGCCAGCGCGTCGGGCAGCTTGTCGAGCGGGTGGACGGCCTGTCCCAGGAGTACGTCGGTGAGGGGATGGGTGGCCAGGGTGAACTCGGTGACGACCCCGAAGTTCCCGCCCCCGCCGCGCAGCGCCCACAGCAGGTCCGCGTCCGCCTCCTCGCCCGCGTGGACGACCGTACCGTCGGCCGTGACCACCTCCGCGCCGATGATGTTGTCGCAGGTCAGTCCGTAGTTACGGAAGGTCCAGCCGAAGCCGCCGCCGAGGGCGAGGCCGCCGAGACCGGTGTGCGAGACCACTCCCGCGGGCACCACCCGGCCGAGGGAGGCGGCCTTCGTGTCCACATCGCCCAGCAGGCAGCCGCCGCCCGCGCGCAGGCTCGTCCCGTCGGCGTCGACCACGACCGACCGCATCCGGGACAGGTCGACGACGACCCCCTCGTCGCACACGGACAGACCGGCGACCTGGTGTCCGCCGCCCCGTACGGAGAGGGTCAGCCCTTCCGCCCTGGCCGCCCGGACGACCGCGGACACGTCGGCGGTCGACGCGCAGTAGGCGATCAGGGCGGGACGCTTGTCGACGGTGGCGTTCCAGATGCGGCGCGCCTGCTCGTAGTCCGGGTCCGCGGGCAGTACGACCGACCCCGCGAACTCGCCGTCCAACGAGGCGAGAATCCTGCCGACGCGCTGAGATGTTTCCATACGGTGCGTACGCTCCTGTTCCTGTGACTCCCCGAGGGACTCTCTGGCATGAGCTGCTGGGCAGGGCTTCCGGTCCGGCCGCCCCCGGCGCGTCAGCGGCCCCGCGCCGGTACGTTCTGCAGTGCCTCGCGGTCCACCCGCTTGCGGGTGGTGACCACGACCAGTCCGGACAGCAGTCCCACGGCCACGGCGACCGGCCCCCAGGGGGCGCCACTGGTGACGTCGAGCCAGTGGTCGACGCTGAGGTCACCGGGTCCGCAGAGGCCGATCGCGACGACGCCGGCCAGGATCATCAGCTCGAACTCGAAGCCGTGCTTCTTGCCGTCGAGTCCGTTGCGCAGATGGATCGCCGTGACGTTGGTGAGGACTCCGGTGAGCATGGCCGTGCCCAGGACGCTCAGCGCACCCGTCCCCAGCAGGACGGCGCCGCAGGTCTCGGTGGCGCCGGCGACCAGGGCCATCAGCCGCGGTGGCCGGAATCCCTGGGCGGCGAAGAACTTCTCGGCGCGGTCGAGCCCTCCGCCGTCCCACCAGCCGAAGAGCTTCTGTGTCCCGTGGAACCCCATGATCACGAGGATGGCCAGGCGCAGGACGAGCAGGCCGAACGAGGCGGCGGTGCCCATCAGTTGTCCGACGGGGCCGGTGCCGTCCCGAACCGCGGCAGCACCTCGTCCAGGAACAGATCGAGCGAGCGGCCGGACTCCTCGGCCGTCATGAAGCCGAAGTTGAACAGCAGCGACATGTGCCGGACTCCGGCGTCGGCGAAAGCGTTGATCTGCTCGGTCACCGTCGCGGGACTGCCGACGATCATCGCGCGCTGGAGGAACTCGTCCGGGTTCTGCGGGGACACCCCGACGACGCTCTTCAGATGGGCGCTGTCCTTGATGTCCCCGGTCATGGTGAAGTTCTTCTTCTGGTGGGCGCCCATCTCCTCCATACGGGCCCGTGCGAAGGCGACGGCTTCCTCGTCGGTCTCGCGGACGATCACCTGCTTCTGCACGAGACTCCAGTCCAGGCGCTCCTCGATGCAGGCCTGGTCGTGCCCCGCCTCGGCGAGCGCTTCCGCGTACAGCTTGAACCGGGGACCGATGACGTCCGCGGTCTCGCGCGCGGTGAACAGGTACCAGCCCTTGCGGCCGGTCCATACGACGCCCTCGTCGTTCTGGGTCGCCCGCGCGAACTTCGGGCGGGACGCGTGATAGGCGGCCGGCATGATCCGGGTGCGCAGCGAACCCTGCTCGAAGGCGGTCGACCACTCGTACGGCGGGTCGTCGGGCTTCTTGTCCAGCGCGCGCTCCATGACCTCCAGGTTGTGCATCATCTGCTCGTGCCGTACGGAGGGGTCGCGCCCCAGGCCGGCGTACTCGACGGGGGACCCGCCGGCCGCGAAACCGACGATGAGGTTGCCGCGGGTGATGATGTCGAGCAGGTTGCAGCTCTGGGCCAGACGCATCGGGTTGTGCAGCGTCGGCACGGCGACCGCCAGCAGGAACATCGTGTCGTCGGGCACCTGGGAACTCAGGTGGGACGCCAGCATGAAGTTGTTCCCGTAGGTGTTGTAGCCCGAGAAGTGGTGTTCGGTGAGCGCGATGCCCTGGACGCCGGCCCGGGTGGCGCGGACGGCCTGGTCGATCGTCGTACGGATGATCGGGACGTCCTCCTCCGCTCCACGGGTCTGCGGGTTCAGGTAGATCGAGAACCGCATGGCAGGGACTCCTTCTGCAGCTTTTAAAGCGGTTGCAGAGAGTGGTACCACGCACCCCATGGAGGGTCAATGCTTGGCGCAAGACCCTGTGCGACTGGCATATAACCTCAACTCCCCCTGCCGGCCACCGAATCCAGCCGAGTGGTTGACAGCGGAACTTGCGCTTCGCCATCATCGTGCAACCGGTTGAAAAGCCAGGTTGGAAAAGCACTACCGGCGACACACGACGGCGCGAGCCCGAGGAGCCATGCGATGGCGGACATCGTCTTCATCAACTGTTTCGAGGTCCCCGTGGGGCGGGAGGACGCGTTCCTCGCCCTGTGGTCGGAGATCGACGACTACATGTGCGAGAAACCCGGGTTCCGATGGCGCAAGCTGCACCGCTCCCTGGACTCGACGACCCGCCTGCGGTACGTGAACGTCGCCGGCTGGGATTCGGCCGAGCAGTTCGACGCCGCCCACGACGAGGAGTTCCGCCGGATGCAAGCGCAGCCGGGGTGGCTGGAGTTCCCCGCGCTGCCCGCCCTGTACACCGTCGAGAAGGAGACCCACGCGGCCTCCCCCGCCCACTCCGTTCTCTGACATGACTTTCGGCCTTCCCGAGGCCTCGGGCCAGGTGATCGCCGCCCGGGACGTCGACCCCGTCACCGTGCCGGGACACGCGTTCCGGATCATCACCGACGGCTCCGGGACCGGCGGCGCCTTCAGCCTGACCGAGGCGGAGAGCCCGAAGGGCGCCACGGTCGGCTGCCACGCCCATGACGGGGCCGTGGAGTGCTTCTACGTGCTGGACGGCCGCTACCGGCTCACGGTGAGCGGCGGCACCCACGAGCTCGGCGCGGGCGGGTTCCTGCTCGTGCCGCGCGGTGCGCCCCATCAGTTCGAGGTGGCCGAAGGGCCGGCGCGTGCGCTGGTCCTGTTCGCGCCGGCGGGCTTCGAGGAGGTCTTCCGGCGGATGCCCGAGATCTTCGGCACCCAGGGGGAACCCGGCCCGCTCTGGGAGCACGTCAACTCCCGTGCCCGTACCCGCTTGTTGGAGTCGACGGGCCCGGGACCCGCCGCACTCGTACGGGCCCGGACCGGAGCTGGTTCCGACCCGTCGGGCGCACCCGTGACCCTGGCGGATGCCACCGCCACCAGGACGAGCCTGCGCATCGTGCTGCGTGACGGTGACACCGCCGGCGCGACCTGGACACCCGGGCCGTCCGCGACCGCGGTCTACGTCCTCGCCGGGCGCTACCGCTTCGACCTGCCCGAGACCGGGCCCGCCGTCGGCGAAGGCGAATACCTGGCACTCGCCCACACACCGGACGCGCGTGCGGTGGCCCTCACCGACGGGGGCCGCGCCCTCGTCCTGGAACTCGGCACCTGACACGCACCGACGGGGCCGCGCAACCCGTCCTGGAGCCCGGCACCCGACACGAGAGGAACCTCCGTGGCACTCCCCATCCTCGAGCAGGCACTGCGCGACCCCACCCTCACACAGCAGGAACGCTCCAACATCCAACTGGTGCTCCGGTTCCGGGCGTTGCCCTTCCGGGACCGCGCCGCCTACACCGTCGAGGGCTTCCGGCCGGCGCGCATGGGCATGGCCAACCTGGCCGACATCAAGACCGGCGACGGGCCGAACTACACCGCGGACTCGATCCCCGACCGCGAGGACGAGATCCTCGACATCATCGCCCACGGCGACCGGGTCTGGGCGACCTGGCTCATCCGGGGCACGCACAGCGGATCCCTCTACGGAATCCCGCCGACCGGCCGCAAGGTCGAGGTCCTCGAAGTCGGCCAGTGGCGGATCCGTGACGGTCTGATCGCCGAGGCGTGGTTCTTCGTCGACGAACTCGCGCTCGTCCGCCAGCTGGGGATCTGGCCGCGGACGGGCACCACCGAGAAGGAGCACTGAGATGCCCACCGCCTTCGATCCCGTCGACCTCGGCGGCCGACGCCTGCCCAACCGCATCGTGATGGCCCCGATGAGCCGAAGCCGGGCCTACGGACCCGAGGCCTGCCCTGGCCCGTCGACCGCCGAGTACTACCGGCAGCGCGCCTCGGCCGGTCTGATCGTCTCCGAGGGGATCCAGCCGTCGGCGGTGGCGCGCGGCTATCCCGCGACGCCCGGCCTCTACTCCCTCGAGCAGGTACGCGCCTGGCGTCCCGTCACCGAAGCGGTGCACGCGGCCGGCGGCACTCTCTTCGCGCAGCTCATGCACGCGGGCCGGATCGGCCATCCGAGCCTGCTGCCGGACGGCCTGTCACCCGTCGCCCCGTCGGCGATCGCCGCGAACGCGCAGGTGTTCACGCCCCAGGGTCCCAAGCCCTGCGTGCAGCCCCGCGAGCTCGGCGAGGAGGAGATCACCGCGACGATCGCGGACTTCGCCGCCGCGGCCCGCAACGCCATGTCGGCCGGGTTCGACGGCGTCGAACTGCACGGCGCCAACGGCTTCCTGATCCACCAGTTCCTCTCCCCTCACGCGAACAGCCGCACCGACGGCTGGGGCGGCTCCGCCGCGAACCGCATCCGCTTCGCGATCGAGGTGACCAAGGCCGTGGCCGGCGCCATCGGGGCCGACCGGGTGGGGGTCCAGCTCTCCCCCGGCAACCCGTACAACGACATGGTGGAGGACGACTGCTCCGGCACGTACGGCCCCCTGGTCACCGCTCTCGACAGATTCGGGCTCGCCTATCTCGCCCTCGCGGAGGGGCCCGACCGCGGACTGACCAGGGAGCTGCGCCGGCTGTGGTCGGGGGTGTTCGTCCTCAACCCGTTCACCGCTCCCCGGACGACGGGGCCCGGGGAGCTGGAACTCGTCGAGGACGGCACCGCCGACATGCTCTCCTTCGGCGCGCTGTTCCTGGCCAACCCCGACCTGCCGCGCCGGCTGGAACAGGGCGGACCGTTCAACACCGCCGATCCGTCGACGTATTACGGCGGCGACGACCGCGGGTACACCGACTATCCGTTCCTGGACGACGACTCGCGGCCGGCGCCCACCGCCTCGGAAGGTGCCGCCCGGGGCCGCCCGACGGACTAGGGTCCCGGGGGCCCGGGTCTCTGGGTCTCGGGGTCTGGGGGCCCCTGGCTCTCAGGGTCCCTGGTTCTCAGGGTCCGCACAGGCAACACATAGAATCCGTCCACCGCAATCGCACGTCAGAGGTGTGGGAGACAATGGCTGACCGGTCCACCATTCGGGATGTGGCGCGGGTTGCCGGAGTGTCCGTCTCCACCGTCTCCCGGGTCTTCACCTCCCCCGAGCTCTTCCGCGAGGAGACCCGGCTGAAGGTGTACGCCGCGGCCGAGCAGTTGCGTTACGCCCCCAGCAAGGCGGCCACGGCGCTGACCACCGGCAGGACCGGGAACATCGGCCTCGTCGTGCCCAACCTCGCCAACCCGCTCTTCCCCGAGATGGTCAAGGCCGCCCAGCATCAGGCGAGACGGCACAATCTGGCGGCCCTGCTGGGTGACAGCGACGACGACGCGGACGACGAGGAGAAGCTGATCCACGCCCTGTCCAAGGACGTGGACGGGCTGCTCCTCTTCTCGTCGCTCCTGCGGGACGAGCAGATCGGCTCCGCCGGCGGTCTGCGCCCCACTGTCTTCGTGAACCGCCGTGTCGAGGGCTATCCGTGCGTCCTCGTCGACGCCCTGCAGGGCATGCGGCTGCTCACCCAGTACCTGAGCAACCTCGGCCACACCGGCGCTCTCTACCTCGCGGGGCCGACGAACTCATGGGCGGCCAAGGACCGGCAGAACGCGCTGGTCACGGCCGGCGAGGAGACGGGCTTGCAGATAGAGGTCACCGCCCCGCACCGTCCGACGTTCGAGTCCGGCACCCTGGCCGCCGAGCAGCTGGTGCGCGCGCCGCTGCCGTCGGCCGTCGTGTGCTTCAACGACGTGATGGCGCTGGGCCTGACCGCCCGGCTGCTCGAGTTCGGCGTCCAGGTTCCGGAGCAGGTCAGTGTGGTGGGCTGGGGCGGAACCCAGCTGGCCAGTTACACCACGCCCGCCGTCACCACCCTCGCCGTGCCCCTGAGCAGGCTGGGCAGTGTGGCCGTCGACCAGTTGCTCCTCGCACGGAACAGCGAGACGGAAGGGGAAGCGGTCCCGGTCAGCCTGGAGGTCACCCTCTCGGCCCGCGCGACCACTAGCCGCGCGCGGACCCGCTGACCGGAGCCGCGGTCGACTCCCGTACCACCAGATCCACCGGCAGCAGGACCCTCTTGGCCACCGGTGCCGGGTCCGCGGAGCCGCTGGGCCGGTCCAGCTGTTCGAGCAGCAGCCGGGCTGCCTCCGCGCCCAGCTCCGGATGCGGTACGTGCACGGTGGTCAGCGGCGGCTGGAACTCGTCGGCGAACAGCATGTCGTTGAATCCGACGAGCGAGACGTCCTGGGGGCAGCGGAGCCCCCGCTCGCGCAGAACGTGCAGTGCGCCGAGCGCGATCAGGTCGTTGCCGGCGACGATCGCGGTGGTGCCGGGGTACTGGTCGAGGAGCTCGCGGGCCGCCCACTCGCCCGCCGGCACCGTGTACGCCTCGCTCACGACGACCGGTGCCTGCGCGGGGGCGACCCCGGCGGCCTCGGTGGCGTGGCGGAACGCGCGGGCGCGGATCTCCCCCGTGGACAGCCGCTGCGGTCCCGCCAGATGCGCCAGGGCCCGGTGTCCCTGGGCCAGCAGGTGCTCGACCGCGAGCGTCACGCCGGCGGCGTCGTCCCCGGCGACCAGCGGGAACATCGTCCGGTCCGTGCCGCGGCTGAGCAGCACGATCGGCACGCCCGCCTTGTGGGCCTCGTCGAGGAGGGGATGTTCTCGCTGCGCGGTGGCGACGATGAAGCCGTCGACCTGGCGTCCGCGCAGCGCCTCGAACTGGGTGCGCTCCTTGGTCCGGTCGTTGTCGGTGTTGGCCAGCAGCGCGGTGTAGCCCCGGCGGGTCAGGGCCTCCTCTATTCCGCGCACCATCGGCGGGAACAGCGGGTTGGTGAGGTCGGGCAGCAGGACGCCGACCGTGAACGAGCGGTTGGTCCGCAGGCTCCGGGCGGCGCTGTTGGGGGTGAACCCCAGCTGCTCAGCCGCCGCCCTGACCCGCTGGGCCGTCGCCGCGTTGACCCGGCCACTCGTGGCGGGGTTCAGGGCTCGGGACGCGGTTGCCATGTGCACACCAGCGAGGTGGGCCACATCGGACATGGTCGGGCGCTTGTTCACCCCGGAAGTGTAGGGATCCCCGCCCGTCGACCGCAATCGATCGCCGCAACGCCTGCCTCGCCCTTACAGGGCAGCCCTTGACAGCCACACCTCGGCGGAGCGAGCATTGTGGCAATCGATTGCACAACAAGGATCCCGGCTCGGCGCACCTACGGAGTAGCCGCCCCCGCAATCGAATGCACGGACGCCTTCCGTCACCGAGCCGTCTCCTCCGGAAGTAAGGAACGAGAGATGACGTACGTCGCCAAGGACCCGCCCCGCATCGGCTGGATCGGCACCGGCCGCATGGGCTTCCAGCTGGCCGCGCGTCTCCTGGACGCGGGCTACGACGTCGCCGTGCAGAACCGCACCCGCGCCAAGGCCGAGCCGCTGGCCGCGCGCGGGGCGACGGTCGTCGACCGGCCGCAGGACCTGGCGGACCGCGATGTGGTGTTCGTGATGGTGTCGGCGTCGGCGGACCTCGAATCCGTGACCACCGGAGACGGTGGTGTGCTGACCGACCCGGACGCGGCGCCCGGCGTGCTGGTGGACAGCTCCACCGTGTCCGCCCAGGTCTCCGCCCAGGTGCGCGCCGAGGCCGCCAAGCGCGGCACGGCACTGCTCGCCGCCCCGGTCAGCGGGAATCCGAAGGTGATCGCGGCCGGACAGCTGACCATCGCGGCTTCGGGCCCGCGCGATGTCTTCGACGGGGTCGAGCCGCTGCTCAGCACCCTGGGCCGCGGGGTGACCTACGTCGGGGACGACGAGGTGGCCCGGCTGGTCAAGATCGCGCACAACGTCTTCCTCGGCGTCGTCACCCAGTCCCTCGCCGAGATCACGCTGCTCGCGGAGAAGGGCGGCGTCAGCCGGGCCGCGTTCCTGGCCTTCCTCAACGACTCGGTGATGGGCTCGGTCTTCACCCGGTACAAGTCCCCCGCGCTGGTCAATCTGGACTTCAAGCCGACGTTCACCATGCCCCTGCTGCGCAAGGACTTCGATCTGGGCCTGGCCGAGGCCCGCGCTCTCGAGGTGCCGATGCCGCTGGCCTCGGCCACCGCGCAGCTCGTGGCCGGCGCGATCGGCGCGGGCCACACCGACGAGGACTTCGCCACCCTCATCCTGGAGCAGGCCAGGCGGTCCGGAATGGTCCTCGAATCCGAGAACGAGGACGTGGACGACGGCCTGACGGTCACCTCGTGAGTACGCGCCCGATACCGGCGTACGGCCACAGCGCGGTCGACTACGAACAGCGCGTGGACTACGACCGTCTGCGCGCCGACCGGTTGCGCCGTGCCCGCGCGGCGCTGGACTCCAGCGAGTGCGGGGCCTTCCTGCTCTTCGACTTCTACAACATCCGCTATACGACGCAGACGTGGATCGGCGGAGCGCTCGGCGACAAGATGAGCCGCTACGCCCTGCTGACCCGCGACGGTGGCGAGCCCGTCCTGTGGGACTTCGGTTCCGCGGCCCGCCACCACCAGCTGTACGCGCCCTGGCTGCGCCCCGAGAACTCGCGCGCCGGCATGCTCGGACTGCGCGGGGCCATCGCCCCCGAGGCCGGTCTGATGCGCTCGGCGGTCCGTGAGATCAAGGGCATGCTGGAGGACGCGGGCGTCGCCGGGCTGCCGGTCGGTGTGGACATCGTCGAGCCGCCGTTCCTCTTCGAGATGCAGCGCCAGGGTCTCCAGGTCGTGGACGCACAGCAGTTGATGCTCGACGCCCGCCAGATCAAGTCCCAGGACGAGATCGCGCTCCTGTCGATGGCCGCCGCCATGGTCGACGGCGTCTACCAGGACATCGTCGAGGCACTCAAGCCCGGCGTCCGGGAGAACGAGATCGTCGCGCTCGCCAACAAGCGGCTGTACGAGATGGGTTCGGACCAGGTCGAGGCCATCAACGCGGTGTCGGGCGAGCGCTGCAACCCGCATCCGCACAACTTCTCGGACCGCATCATCCGCCCCGGGGACCAGGCCTTCTTCGACATCATCCAGTCGTACAACGGCTATCGGACGTGCTACTACCGCACCTTCGGCGTCGGCAGCTCGACGTCCTCCCAGCGCGATGCCTACACACAGGCGCGCGCGTGGATGGACGCTGCGATCGCCGTGGTCAAGCCGGGGGTCGGCACGGACCAGGTCGCAAGGGTGTGGCCGGCCGCGACGGAGTTCGGCTTCCCCAGTGAAATGGCCGCCTTCGGGCTGCAGTTCGGGCACGGCCTGGGTCTGGGCCTGCACGAACGGCCGATCATCAGCCGGCTCAACAGCCTGGAGAACCCCGTCGAGATCCAGGAAGGCATGGTCTTCGCGCTGGAGACGTACTGCCCGGCCTCGGACGGCTTCTCCGCCGCGCGCATCGAGGAAGAGGTCGTGGTCACCGCCGACGGGCCCCAGGTGCTCACGAGGTTCCCGGCGCAGGAGCTCTTCGTCGCGAACCCGTACTGAGGAGGAGAAGCAATGGAAGCGACCACCGGCCTCGCCCTGTACCGGATGCAGGTCGAGCTGCGGTACTTCGAGCAACGCGCCTACGACCTGTTCCTGCAGAGTCTGGTCAAGGGGACCAGCCATCTCTCCCTCGGCCAGGAGGCCATCGCGGCGGCGTTCGGCGTCGCGATGCGCGCGGACGACTACACCTTCGCCACCTACCGGGGCCATGCCCACACCCTGGCCCGCGGGGTCCCCATGGGCCCGGTCCTCGCCGAACTGCTCGGCCGCAGCAACGGACTGATGGCCGGCAAGGGCGGCTCGATGCACCTCACCAGCGTCGAGCACGGCGTGATGGGCTCGTACGCGATCATCGGCGCCCATCTGCCGATAGCCTGCGGGGCCGCCTGGAGCGCCCAGTACCAGGAGACCGGGCAGGTCGCCGTGGTGTTCTTCGGCGACGGCACGACCAACATCGGGGCCTTCCACGAGGCGCTCAACTTCGCCGTGATCTGGCAGCTCCCCGTGGTGTTCGTCTGCGAGAACAACCTGTGGATGGAGTACACCCGCACCACCAGCATCACCGCGGTGAAGCAGCCGGCAGCGGATCGCGCCGGCGCCTACGGACTCGAACCGGTCCTGATCGACGGCAACGACGCCGACGTCGTGCACGAGGCGGCCGTGGCGGCGCTGGAGAAGGCGCGGAGCGGCGGCGGACCGACGCTGATCGAGGCGCTGACGTACCGGCATGGCGGCCACTCCCGGGCGGATCCGGCGAAGTACCGGCCGCAGGAGGAGGTCGATGCCTGGCTGGCCAGGGACCCGGTGCCGATGTACCGGGAGCGGCTGATCTCCGCCGGCGTCGACAGCGCCGTACTGGACGCGATCGAGGCGGAGGCGCAGGCGGCGGTGGACAAGGCCGCGGAGGAGGCGAAGGCCGGCGAAGTGCCGGGCCCCGAGCTGCTGTTCAAGGACGTATGGGCGGACGGAGGATCGTCGTGGCGCAACTGACCTACCGCGAGGCCGTGGCGCGGGGCATCGCACAGGAGATGCGGCGGGACCGCAACGTCCTGTTCCTGGGTGAGGACGTGGCCGAGGCCGGCGGCGTCTTCAAGAGCACGGTCGGACTCCTGGAGGAGTTCGGGCCGGTGCGCGTGCGGGACACCCCGATCAGTGAACAGGCCATCCTGGGTGCGGCCATGGGCGCCGCGATGACCGGTCTGCGGCCGATCGCCGAGATCATGTTCAGCGACTTCTTCGCGGTCTGCTGGGACATGGTCGTCAACGAGATAGCCAAGAGCCGGTACATGACCAACGGCCAGGTCTCCTTCCCACTCGTG
The DNA here is from genome assembly GCF_042881375.1 of Streptomyces sp. NPDC058274. Classification (NCBI taxonomy): domain Bacteria; kingdom Bacillati; phylum Actinomycetota; class Actinomycetes; order Kitasatosporales; family Streptomycetaceae; genus Streptomyces; species Streptomyces sp. NPDC058274. Next base: position 266,913 of record NZ_JBHVXW010000005.1, on the reverse strand, counting down.
ATCCGCGCCGGGAACGGCGGCGGGCTGCGGTTCGGCGCGCAGCATTCGCAGACCGTCGAGAACTGGGCCATGGCCGTGCCGGGACTGAAGGTCGTGGTGCCGTCCTGCGCCGTGGACGTCGTCGGCCTGCTGGCCGCCGCGGTCCGCGACCCCGACCCGGTCATCTTCCTGGAGCAGAAGGCGCTCTACCCGGTGCGCGGCGAGGTGCCGGACGGGGAGATCGTCGACTCGCTCGGCACCGCCAAGGTGCTGCGGCGGGGCGGGGACGCCACCCTGGTCGCGCTCGGCACGATGGTGCCGCGCAGCCTGGAGGCGGCCGAGCGGCTCGCGGACGCCGGTATCGACTGCACGGTGGTCGACGTCCGCTCCCTGGTGCCCCTCGACACCCGGACGATCCTGCGCGAGATCTCGGCGACCGGACGGCTGTTCACCGTCGAGGAGAACCCCAGGCTGTGCGGCTGGGGAGCCGAGCTGGTGTCCATCGTGGTCGAGGAGCACTTCTTCGACCTGGACGCGCCTCCCCTGCGCATCACCACCCCGCACATCCCCCTGCCCGCCGCCGATGCGCTGGAGGACCTGGCGATCCCCTCGGTCGACCGCATCACCGAGACCGTCCAGAAGGCGATGAACCAGTGACCTCACCCCAACTGACGCAGAGCCCCGCGCGGCTGAAGACCGAGACCGTGCGCACCGACCTGTTCATCGGGGGCCGGTGGCGGCCGTCGGGCGACGGCTCCCGCATCGAGGTCGTGGACCCCGCGACCGGCGAGAAGATCGCCGACACCGCCGACGCGACTCCCGAGGACGCGCTCCTCGCCGTCGACGCGGCCGCGGCCGCGCTCCCCGCCTGGTCCGCCACCGCGCCCCGCGCGCGGGCCGAACTCCTCAGCCGGGTCTTCCAGTTGATGACGGCGCGGGCGGAGGAGATCGCCGAGCTGATCGTGCTGGAGAACGGCAAGACCCTGACCGACGCCCGGGCCGAGGTCGCGTACGCCGCAGAGTTCTTCCGCTGGTACGCGGAGGAGGCCGTACGCGGTATCGGCAGCGTGCAGACGGCGCCGTCCGGCAGCAACAAGATCCTGGTGCTGCGCCAGCCGGTCGGCGTGTCCGTACTGGTCACGCCATGGAACTTCCCCGCCGCCATGGCCACCCGGAAGATCGGCCCGGCGCTCGCGGCCGGCTGCACGGTGGTGCTCAAGCCCGCGAGCGACACACCGCTGACGGCCCTGGCGATCGCCGGTCTCTTCGAGGAGGCCGGGCTGCCGGACGGCGTGGTGAACGTACTGCCGTCCCGCCGCTCCGGGGCCGTCGTCTCGGCCATGCTGGATGACCCCCGCGTACGCAAGCTGTCCTTCACCGGCTCCACGGAGGTCGGCCGCACGCTGCTCGCGGCCGCGTCCGGATCGGTGGTCAACTGCTCGATGGAGCTCGGCGGGAACGCTCCGTTCCTGGTCTTCGCCGACGCCGACCTGGACCGGGCCGTGGCCGAGGCGATGATCGCCAAGATGCGCAACGGCGGCGAGGCCTGCACGGCAGCCAACCGCTTCTACGTCCAGGCGCCGGTGGCCGCCGAGTTCACGCGCCGGCTGGCGGCGGCCATGGAGGCCCTGACCGTCGGGCCCGGTCTGGAGGCGGGCGTTCAGCTCGGTCCGCTCGTCAACGCGCAGAGCCGCGACAAGGTCGCCCAGCTGGTCGCGGACACCGTACGCGCCGGTGCGTCGCTCGTGACGGGCGGTGAGCCGCTCGACCGGCCCGGCTACTACTACCCGCCGACCGTCCTGGCCGACGTGCCCCCGGACGCCCCGGTCCTGCACGAGGAGATCTTCGGTCCCGTCGCCCCGGTCGTCAGCTTCACCACCGAGGACGAGGCGGTCCGCCTGGCCAATGCCACCGAGTACGGGCTGGTGTCGTACGTCTGCACCACGGATCTGGCGCGCGGTCTGCGGGTGGCCGAGCAACTGGACTGCGGCATGGTCGGGTTGAACCGCGGGGTGGTCTCCGATCCGGCCGCTCCGTTCGGCGGCACGAAGCAGAGCGGTATCGGCCGCGAAGGCGGTCATGAGGGACTTCTCGAGTTCACCGAGTCCAAGTACGTCGCCCTGTCGTGGTGACCGCGGCCGGAAGGAGCACACCGCGATGGATGTGACCATGCCCCAGCTCGGCGAGACGGTGGCCGAGGCGACCGTGACCCGCTGGCTGCGCGAGACCGGCGACCGCGTGACCGAGGGGGAACCGCTCTTCGAGGTGTCCACCGACAAGGTGGACACCGAGATCCCGGCCCTCGTCACCGGAACGCTCGGCGAGATCCTCGTCGAGGAGCAGGAGACCGTGCCCGTGGGGGCGCGGCTGGCGGTGATCACCGCGGACGATTCCGGCGAGGTGCCGGCGAGCGGCTCGGACGGCTCCGGTGACGCGTCGGTGAGCGGCACGAACGGCTCCGGTGACGCTTCAGTGCGTAGCACCAACGCCTCCAGTGACGCGTCCGTGAGCGGCACGAACGGCTCCGGGAAGGTGGCGGCCGCGGGATCTGGCGGAGGGGCGGTCGCCGCGCCCCGCGACACCCCCCGGCACGGGACGCTGACCCCGCTGGTCCGCCGTCTGCTCGCCGAGCACGAGTTGTCGGCCGACCAGGTGACTGGGACCGGCCCGCACGGCCGGATCACGCGCACCGATGTCCTCGCCGCGGCGGCCGCCACCACACCGGACCGGCCGCCCGCCGGGGCTGCCGCTGCCGCCGGACCCCGGCCCCAGAGCCCGGCTCCCGTGGAGAGCGCCGGGCCGCCACCGCGGAGCGAGACCCTGACCGTTCCCTTCACCACGATCCGCCGACGTACAGCCGAGCACATGGTGCGCTCCAAGGCGACGTCGCCGCACACCTTGATGGCCATCGAGGCCGACTTCCACGCCGTGGACCGGGCGCGCCGGGCGGCTGCGGCGTCGTGGCGGGAGACGGAGGGCTTCGGGCTGACCTATCTGCCGTTCGTCGCCAGGGCGGTGGTGGACGCGCTGGTCGCGTACCCCCACCTGAACGCCAGTGTGGGCGACGACGCCCTGTTGGTGCACCGCCGCATCGGCCTCGGCATCGCGGTGGACCTGGACGCCGAGGGACTGCTCGTCCCCGTCGTCAAGGACGCCCGGGACAAGCGGCTGGGGGCCGTCGCCCGGGAGATCTCGGGCCTCGCCGGCCGGGCCCGGGCGCACCGGCTGGGTCCGGACGACTTCGCGGGCGGCACCTTCACGATCAGCAATCCGGGCCCCTACGGCACGCTTCTCACGGCACCGATCATCAACCAGCCGCAGGTGGCGATCCTGGCCACCGACGCCGTACGGCCGCGACCGGTGGCCGTCCCCGCCTCGGACGGGTCCTACGCCGTGGTCGTGCACCCGGTCGGCAACCTGGCCCTGACCTTCGACCACCGGGCGGTGGACGGTGGGTACGCCGGCCGGTTCCTGGCGCACCTCAAGGAGAGCATCGAGACCCGGGACTGGACGACCGAACTCTGACGGGTCCGGCGCCGGGCGACTGCCCGGCGCCGGAGCGCTGCGGTCAGCCGAGGAAGCTCAGCCGGACCTGCCGGTCGGGGTTGTCCTTGTTGGTGTCGACGAGGCACACCGACTGCCATGTCCCCAGCTCCAGCCGTCCGCCGACGACGGGCAGGGTGGCGTGGGGCGGGACGATGGCCGGCAGGACGTGGTCCCGCCCGTGGCCGGGGCTGCCGTGGCGGTGCTGCCAGCGGTCGTCGGCCGGGAGCAGGGTGTGCAGGGCGGCGAGGAGGTCGTCGTCGCTGCCGGCGCCGGTCTCGATGATCGCGACACCCGCGGTCGCGTGCGGGACGAAGACGTTCAGGAGCCCGTCGCGGCCGCCGGCCACCTCTCTGAGGAAGGCCTCGCAGTCGCGAGTGAGATCGACGACGGTCTCCGTCGAGCCGGAGGCGACGTTCAGGACGCGGGTGGTGAAGGCATCGGGCATGCCCCAATCCTCACCCATACGCCTGGTTCCACACCTGATCGGCCGCCCGACGGCTGATACGAGGGGTCCACTCCGCGAGACGCCATTGACCGTACGCGGACCATCTGGCTACTTTCTGCCGCATGTTGCGTTCAGCCATGCTCACCACGCGCGGTCACATCGACCTGCTGCGGGTGGCCTCCGCCGCGTGTCGCCGCGGCTGCTGACGCCCTTCTTCCGCTCTTCCTCGCGCCTGCGCGCTGCCCTGCCCGCACGTCCGGACTCACGCTGATCACCGGCTGATCCCCTGACGCGGCGGCGCCGAGGCGTACTTCTCTCCGGTCGCTCTCCCTCCTCGTGGAGCACTCATGAGCATCAGCCATGCCCCGCCGGGCTCACCCGATTCCGATATTTCGGATATATCCAAGAACAGCGCCGCGTCCGAGCCGGTGTCGCCGTCGCTCGAACCCATCGTCCCCGCCTCCACCCGGCGCACCCGCGTGCCCCGCTGGGTGCGCCGCACCTCCGGCCCGCTCCTGCTGCTCGCCCTGTGGCAACTCCTCAGCAGCACAGGCGTGTTGACCGCCGACGTGCTCGCCTCGCCCGGCACCATCGCGCGGGTCGGCGGCGATCTCATCAGCGACGGGTCACTGCCGCACGCGATGGGCGTCTCGCTCCAGCGCGTGGCGGTCGGCCTGCTGTTCGGCACGGTCGTGGGCACCGGACTCGCCCTGGTCTCCGGGCTGTTCCGCGTCGGCGAGGACCTCGTCGACGCCAGCGTCCAGATGCTGCGGACCGTGCCGTTCGTCGGCCTGATCCCGCTGTTCATCATCTGGTTCGGCATCGGCGAGGCACCCAAGATCGCGATCATCACGCTCGGTGTGTCCTTCCCGCTCTACCTCAACGTCTACGCCGGTATCCGCGGTGTCGACTCCCAGCTGATCGAGGCCGGAGAGTCCCTCGGTCTGTCCCGCTGGGGCCTGGTGCGCCATGTCGTCCTGCCGGGCGCGCTGCCCGGCGCCATGACCGGCCTGCGCTACTCGCTGGGCATCGCCTGGCTGGCGCTCGTCTTCGCGGAGCAGATCAACGCGGACGCCGGTATCGGCTTCCTGATGGTCCAGGCGCGTGACTTCCTGCGGACCGACGTGATCGTGGTCTGCCTGACCGTCTACGCCTTCCTCGGCCTGCTCGCCGACTTCATCGTCCGCTCCCTCGAAAGGCTGTTGCTGCAATGGCGACCGACGTTCACCGGCCGGTGAGTACCGAGAAGGCCACGCCGGCAGCCGGTTCGGCGGTGCGCGTGGCAGGTCTGACCCGTTCCTTCGACGGCCGTGCCGTCATCGACAACCTCCAACTGGACGTCGCACCGGGCGAGTTCGTGGCCCTGCTCGGCCGCAGCGGCTGCGGCAAGTCCACCCTGCTGCGCGTCCTGGCCGGGCTCGACCGGGACATCGCGGGCACCGTTCTCGTGCCCCGGCGCAAGGCCGTCGCGTTCCAGGCACCACGGCTGATGCCGTGGAAGAAGGTGTGGCGCAATGTGCTGCTCGGCCTGCCCGGCAAGCCGCAGCGCGCCGTCGCCGAACAGGCTCTGGCCGAGGTCGGTCTCACCCACCGCTCGGACGCCTGGCCCAAGACGCTCTCCGGCGGCGAGGCCCAACGCGCCTCACTGGCACGGGCTTTGGTCCGCGAACCCGATCTGCTGCTGCTCGACGAGCCGTTCGGCGCGCTCGACGCCCTCACGCGCATCAAGGCACAGCGGCTCGTGGGCCGGCTGTGGCAGCGCCGCGGCTGCGCCGTGCTACTGGTCACGCACGACGTCGAGGAAGCGGTGCTGCTCGCCGACCGTGTCCTGGTGATGGACGACGGCGTCATCGCGTACGAGACCCGGATCGATCTGGACCGCCCGCGCGACATCACCGACCCCCGGTTCGCCGAGCTGCGCGCCGGGCTGCTGGAGCGGCTGGGCGTGGACACGGCCGCCGAAGCCGCCTGACCCCACCGCAGTACACCACAACTCGCCTTCTGTGCAAGCGAGTTGTCTTCACCCTCAGTTGAACCAACCGAACGGACTCACCATGCGACGACGTCTCGCCCCCGCCGCTCTGCTCCCCCTGGCCCTGCTGCTCGCCGCCTGCGGCGGGAACTCGGCGGCCGACACCTCGACGGGCGGCGGGACCGACGGCAAGGGTTCTCTCACGCTCAACGTCGGGGACCAGAAGGGCGGTTCCGAGGCGGTGCTGCGGGCCGCCGGGGAACTCAAGGACCTCGACTACAAGATCAATTGGTCCACGTTCACCTCCGGCCCACCGCTGCTCGAGGCCGTCAACGCCAAGGCCGTGGACATCGGCGGCGTCGGCAACACCCCGCCGGTCTTCGCGGCCGGCGCGAACTCGAAGATCAGCGTGGTGGCCGCCTGGCACGGCACCTCCAAGGGCGAGGCCATCCTCGTGCCCGAGAACTCGTCGCTGAAGAAACCCGAGGAGCTCAAGGGCAAGTCGATCGCCGTGGCGCAGGGTTCGTCCGCGCACTACCAGCTCATCGCCTCGCTCAAGGAGGCCGGACTGAAGCTGAGCGACGTCAAGGTGAAGTATCTGCAGCCGGCCGACGCGCTGGCCGCGTTCACCGGCGGCAAGGTGGACGCGTGGGCGGTCTGGGACCCGTACACCTCGCAGGTCCTGGAGGCCAAGAAGGGCCGGATCCTGGCGGACGGCGACGGCGTGGTCAACGGACTCAGCTTCCAGGTGGCGGCGCCCGACGCGCTGAAGGACAAGAAGAAGACCGCGGCCATCAAGGACTATCTGGAGCGGCTGCGGCGCGCCCAGGACTGGGTCTACGACCACCCCGACGCCTGGGCGAAGGTGTGGGCGAAGGACACCGGACTGCCGTACGAGGTGGCGCTGGCCTCGGTGAAGCGCACCAACGCCTCCCGCGTCCCGGTGGCCGTCGACAAGCCGCTGATCGCCTCCGAGCAGGAGATCGCGGACACCTTCACGGGTCTGAAGCTGATTCCGCGCAAGGTCGACTTCGCCGGCTTCGTGGACAGCCGCTTCAACGGTGACCTGCCGGCGTCCACCACCGCGCCCCGCGTCTACAAGGAGTCCTGACCATGACGGTGCGCCTGCACTGGTTCCTGCCGACCGGCGGCGACGGTCGCACTCTCGTGGACCGGCACGCCTACGCCTCCAACACGGCCGGGGCCAAGCGCCCGGTCAGCGGGATCCGGCCGCCCGACATCGAGTATCTGGCCCAGATCGCCAAGGCCGCCGAGCAGTTGGGCTTCGAGGCGGTGCTCACCCCGACCGGCACCTGGTGCGAGGACGCCTGGCTGACGACGGTGGCACTGGCCCAGCACACCGAGCGGCTGAAGTTCCTGGTGGCGTTCCGGCCGGGGGTCATCTCACCGACGCTCGCGGCCCAGATGGCGGCCACGTATCAGCGGATCACGCGGGGGCGGCTGCTCCTGAACGTCGTCACCGGCGGCGACTCCACGGAACAGCGCCGCTTCGGCGACCATCTCGACCACGACCGGCGCTACAGCCGTACGGACGAGTTCCTCTCCGTCGTGCGCGGGGTGTGGAGCGGGCAGCCCTACGACTTCGACGGGACCCACTATCAGGTCGAGGGCGGGCTGACCGCGCTGCCGCCGGACCCGCTGCCGGAGATCTTCTTCGGCGGCTCGTCGGCGGCCGCCGGTCCCGTGGCCGCGCGGCACGCCGATGTGTATCTGACCTGGGGCGAACCGCCCACCCAGGTCAAGGAGAAGATCGACTGGATCCGCTCGCTGGCCGAGCGCGAGGGGCGCACGGTCCGTTTCGGGATCCGGCTGCACACCATCTCCCGGGACTCGTCGGCCGAGGCCTGGTCGACGGCGGACCGGCTGCTCGGCGACCTGGACGCGGACACGATCGCGGCCGCCCAGGCCGCGCTCGGGCGCAGCGAGTCGGTGGGCCAGCAGCGCATGCTGGCGCTGCACGGCGGTTCCCGCGACGAGCTGGAGATCTCGCCGAACCTGTGGGCGGGCGTGGGGCTGGTGCGGGGTGGCGCCGGTACCGCCCTGGTGGGCAGTCACGCCGAGGTCGCCGACCGGATCGAGGAGTACCACGCGCTGGGCATCGAGCACTTCGTGCTCTCCGGCTATCCGCACCTGGAGGAGGCGTACTGGTTCGGGGAGGGTGTCATCCCGGATCTGGCCGCTCGCGGGCTGCTGCCCGGCGCCCCGGCGGGAGGTGGCGCGCCGCTGCTCGTCGCGAGCGGCCGCTGAGGAACCGCTCCGGGAAGATCCCGGACCCCGGTCCGGTTAGCAGAAGCGTGAACAACACCGGGGCAGGGACGCGCGAGGTCGATGTGGTCGTCACAGGCGCTGGGCAGGCCGGCCTGTCCAGCGCCTTTCACCTGCGGCGCACCGGTTTCGAGCCGGAGCGGGACTTCGTGGTGCTGGATCACGCGCCGCGCCCGGGCGGTGCCTGGCAGTTCCGCTGGCCGTCGCTGACGTACGGCAAGGTCCACGGGATGCACTCCCTGCCGGGCATGGAGCTGACGGACGCCGACCCGGCACGGCCGTCCGCCGAGGTCGTCGCGGAGTACTTCACCGCGTACGAGCGGACCTTCGATCTGCGGGTACGGCGGCCGGTGGACGTGCGCGCGGTCCGCGCGGGCGAGGGCGGCCGGCTGCTCGTCGAGACCTCCGAGGGGACGTGGTCGACGCGGGCGCTGATCAATGCCACGGGCACGTGGGACCGGCCGTTCTGGCCGCGCTGTCCGGGCCAGGAGACGTTCCGGGGGCGGCAGCTGCACACGGCGCAGTACCCCGGCCCTGAGAAGTTCGCCGGCTCGCGGGTGGTCGTCGTGGGCGGTGGCGCCTCCGGCACCCAGCACCTGATGGAGATCGCGCCGTACGCCGCCGCGGCCACCTGGGTGACGCGCAGGCCGCCCGTGTTCCGGGAGGGGCCCTTCAACGAGGAGTTCGGACGGGCCGCCGTGGCGCTCGTCGAGGAACGGGTACGCCGGGGCCTGCCGCCGCAGAGCGTCGTCTCGGTGACCGGGCTGCCGTTGACCGACGCGATCCGCCGGGCACAGGAGGACGGCGTGCTGGACCGGCTGCCGATGTTCGACCGGATCACTCCGGACGGCGTCGCCTGGGACGACGGGCGTCACGTGGACGCCGACGTCATCCTGTGGGCGACCGGCTTCCGTGCGGCGATCGACCATCTGGCGCCGCTGCGGCTGCGCGAGCCGGGCGGCGGCATCCGCGTCGAGGGGACCCGCTCGGTCGCCGACCCGCGGATCCATCTCGTCGGCTACGGGCCTTCGGCCAGCACCATCGGCGCCAACCGGGCCGGGCGCGCGGCGGTGCGGGACATCAGGCGGCTGCTGGCGGGGGCACCGGTCGCCGCGTGACGCCCCTCGGCGGGTGGGGCTGGGGCGCGCCGACGCCCATGGGACGTACGGCGCGCCGGCCCGCGGCCTGGAACGCCTGGCCTGGCCTGGCCTGGCCTCGCTCGGTCTAGCCAGGCCTGGTCTGGCTTGGTCCGGCTCAGTGCGAAGGCGACGCGCTCTTCCGGTTCCGGTTGAACTCGGCGACGTTCTTCTGATGCTCCTCGTAACTGGCCGTGAAGCGGGTGTCGCCCGGCTTGACGGTGACGAAGTACAGCCAGTCGCCCGGGGTCGGGTTGATCGCCGCGCGCATGGCCTCTTCACCGGGGTTGGCGATCGGTGTGGGCGGCAGGCCCATGCGCTGGTAGGAGTTGTAGGGGTTGTCGAGCCTGGTGTCCTTGGCGCTGGTGTCCAGCGTGCTGCGGTTCAGCGCGTAGTTGATGGTGGAGTCCATCTGCAGCGGCATACCGCGTTCCAGCCGGTTGAAGACGACCCGGGCCACCTTCCCCATGTCCGCCTTCGTGGCCGCCTCGGCCTGGACGATGCTCGCGATCGTGACCGCCTGGTAGACGTTCATCGCGTTGCGCTGCGCCCCGGCGGTGACCTGGCCTCCGTTGAACTTCTTGTTCGCGGTGGTGACCATGAACGACAGCAACGACTCCGGGGAGGTCTTGGCGTCCAGCGGATACGTCGCGGGGAAGAGGTAGCCCTCCGGGTTGCCCTCCGCGTCCCCGGGCAGCTTCAGATTGGCCTTGCTCAGGGACTTCTTGGTGGTACCGGCGGGCACGCGCAGGGCCTTGTCCACCGCTTCGTAGACCTGGCCCGCTCGCCAGCCCTCGGGGATCACCAGGGACTTCGGGCGCGCGTCCCCGTCCTCCATGATCAGCAGCGGCACCGCCACGGCGGTGGCGGCGACGACGGCTCCGGTCGCGATGAGGGCGGCCCGGCCCCGGCGCGTCAGTCGAATCGTGCTCCGTGGCGGAGTGTTCATCTGCATGCGGGCACGGTAACCCGCTAATGCCTACAAAGCCGACATATCTTCATCTTGTCGGCTCCAGTTGGGCGTCTCGGCGCACGAGGGCGGCGTAACGGCCGTCCTGCTCCAACAGCTCCTCGTGTGTGCCCCGCTCGGCCGCACTGCCGGAGTCCAGGACCACGATCTGGTCGGCCCCCCGAATGGTGGACAGCCGGTGGGCGATGGTGAGCGTCGTCCGGTTGGCCGACAGCGCGTCGATGGCCTCCTGGACTGCCCGTTCCGTACGGGTGTCCAGAGCGCTGGTCGCCTCGTCGAGAATGAGCACGGGCGGGTCGCGCAGGATCGTGCGGGCGATGGCGAGGCGCTGCTTCTCGCCACCGGAGAACCGGTGCCCGCGCTCGCCCACGACGGTGTCGTACCCGTCGGGCAGCGAGGCGATGTGGTCGTGGATCTGGGCCGCGCGGGCCGCCGCGTGCAGTTCCTCGTCGGTGGCGTCCGGCTTGGCGAACCGCAGGTTCTCGGCGACGGAGGCGTGGAAGAGGTACGTCTCCTGGGAGACGACGCCCACCGCGCGCGCCAGCGTGTCGAAGTCCAGGTCGCGTACGTCGACCCCGTCGAGCGTGACGCGCCCGCCCGTGACGTCGTACAGCCGCGGCACCAGATAGCTGAGCGTGGACTTGCCGGAGCCGGTCGGGCCGACGACGGCGAGGCTGCCGCCCGCGGGGACGGTGATGTCGATGCCGTCGAGGATCGGGCCGCCCTTGTCGTCGTAGCGGAACTCGACGTCCTCGAACCGGATCTCGCCCTTGACCTGCTCCAGATGGACCGGGCTCGCCGGCTCCGTGATGTCGATGGGCAGGTCGAGGTACTCGAAGATGCGCTGGAAGAGGGCCAGCGAGGTCTGGATCTGGACGCCGGTGGACAGCAGGCTGACCGTCGGCCGGAACAGGCCCTGCTGGAGCGAGACGAAGGCGACCAGCGTGCCGATGGAGACCGTCGGGCCGCCGAGCTGGAAGGCGATGCCCGCGGTCCAGTAGATGACGGCGGGCATGGCGGACATGACGATGCTGATGACGGCCATGCGCCAGCGCCCGGCCATGTTCGACCTGACCTCGAGGTCGACCAGACCCTCGGACTCGTCCGCGAAGGACTTGGTGAGCGAGTCGGCGCGGCCCATCGTGCGGCCGAGCAGGATGCCGCTGACGGAGAGCGACTCGGTGACGGTGGCGGCCATGACGGCCATCTGCTTCTGGCGCTGCGTCGCGATCTTCTTGCGTTCGCGGCCGACTCGGCGGCTGATCCAGACGAAGACCGGGAGCAGGAGCAGTGAGACGGCGGTGAGCCGCCAGTCGAGGGCGACCATGGCGACGATCGTGGCGACGACGCTCGTGAGGTTCGAGACCAGCGAGGTCGCGGTGGAAGTCACGGTCGCCTGCATGCCGCCGATGTCGTTGGCGATGCGGGACTGGACCTCGCCGGTGCGGGTCCGGGTGAAGAAGGCGAGGGACATGCGCTGCAGCCGGCCGTAGACGGCGGTGCGCAGGTCGTGCATCACGCGCTGGCCGACGGTCGTCGAGATCAGGGTCTGCAGCACGCCGAAGATGCTGGTGACGACCGCGCTGAGGATCATGCCGAGCGCGAGCAGGCTCAGCAGGCCGGTGCGGCCCTGCGGGATCGCGACGTCCAGGATCTCCTTCAGCAGGAAGGGCGTGGCGACGGAGACGAGGGACGCGGCGCCGACCAGCAGGCCGACGACCGCGAGCCGGCCGCGATAGGGCCGGAAGAGCTTCAGGATGCGGCGGACCTGCCGCGGCTGGTCCGCATCGGCATCAGCGGGTGAGGGGGTCCAGGTGGGTCGATCGGGACGCATGGGCTCCTACGGGAGGTGAGACGGCTGGGACGTGACAAGGGCGGCGGCCAGGCCTCGCGGTGGCGGCGGCCGGGAGCCGGCGCCTTCCGGAGCTTAGCTCATTGTTACCTATACTCACAATGAACAAGGTCCTGATATTGTTCCCGCTATGACCACCCCCGATGCCGACGGGCTGCTCGCCGAGCAGTTGCTGCGGCTCACCCGTCGTGTGCACCGCATCCAGAAGCGCCATCTGGCCCAGCGCGAGCTGGGCATCACTCCCGCGCAGTCCCGGCTGCTGCGCACTCTGGCGCACTACAGCTCGCCGCCCCGCATGGCCGATCTCGCCGAGCGCCTCGAAGTGGTGCCGCGGGCCGTGACGACGCTGGTCGACGGCCTGGAGGCGAACGGCAAGGTCCGCCGGGCGCCCGATCCCACCAACCGCCGGGTGATCCGGATCGAGGTCACGGACGAGGGACGCAAGGCACTGCGCGAACTGCGCGGGGCGCGCCGGTCCGCGGCGGAGGAGATCCTCGCTCCCCTGACGGACGACCAGCGCGAGGTGCTGGGCGGGCTGCTGAACACGCTGATCGACGGCGTGCCGGAGCGAGGGCTCGGCTGCTGAGCCACCGTGGGGGCGGGTCGTGCCGGCCGTGGGGGCGGGTCGTACCGGCCGTGAGGGTACTCCTGACGACAAGGTGGCCGCCCGCCTGGTCCTCCCGATCCGCCTGAGCTGCTGGGGCCTCTGACGGGGTCAACCGGCCTCGGGCACACGCTCCTTGACCGGCTGAGCAGCGGCGTCGGCAGGCTGCTGTGGCGGCACGACGGCCCCGGCCGGCTGCTCGTCGGCGTCCGGTACCAAAGCCGGCTGCTCGTCGGCGTCCGGTACGAACGCGATCTCGCCGTCCAGCACCTTCTTCGCCCGCTCGGTGTCCAGGGCGCCTTCCCAGCGGGACACCGCGAAGACGGCGACGCAGTTGCCGAGCAGGTTGGTGGTGACACGCATCGAGTCCATGATGCGGTCGACGCCCAGCAGCAGGGCGACGGCGCCGGCGGGAATGACCCCGAGGGAGGAGGCGGTCGCGGACAGGGCGAGGAAGGCCGAACCCGGCACGCCCGCCATGCCCTTGCTGGTCAGCATGAGGACCAGCACCACGGTGATCTGCTGCCCCGGGCTGAGGTCCACCCCCACCGCCTGAGCGATGAAGAGCGTGCCGATGGAGAGATAGATCGAGGCACCGTCGAGGTTGAAGGAGTACCCGGTGGGCAGCACAAGACCGACCGCGTCGTCGCGGCAGCCCGCCTGGCGCAGCTTCTGCATCATGCGGGGCATGACGGTCTCGCTGGAGGCCGTGCCGAGCGCGAGCAGCAACTCCTCGCGGGTGTACCGGACGAACTTCCAGAGGCTGAGCCCGGTGACCGCCTTGAGAGCGACGGCGAGCAGCACGAGGAACAGCAGCGCCACCGCGTAGCACAGCACGATCAGCTTGCCGTACGTCTTGATCACGCCCAGGCCGTACTCCCCGACCAGGTGGACCATCGCGCCGAACACGGCGAGCGGTGCCAGCCGCATGATGAAGCCGACGATCGCGAAGACGACGTCCTGGACCTGCTCGACGGCGGGCAGCACCGCGGGCACCTTGGTGTGGCCGAGGTGGAGCAGCGCCGCGCCCACGAGACAGGCGAGGACGAGGACTTGGAGCAGCGAGTTCTCGGCGAAGGCGCCGACCGCGCTCTGGGGCAGGGCGTCCAGGATGAACTCGCCGGTCGAGGGCAGCGAGCCGCCGCCGGTCTTGCCGTCGACCGCGGAGGCGTCGAGCTTCGACGGGTCGACGTGCATCCCCGAGCCTGGGCCGACCACGTTGGCCGCGACCAGACCGATGAGCAGGGCCACGGTGGTCGCGGCCTCGAACCAGACGAGGGCCTTGATCCCGATCCGGCCGAACGCCTTCAGATCACCGGCCTTGGCGATGCCGACGACGACCACGCAGAACACCAGCGGTGAGATCACCGCCTTGATGAGACGCACGAAGCCGTCGCCGAGCGGCTGAACGGCCGTGGCCGTGTCGGGCCACAGCCGTCCGACGACGATTCCGAGCACGAGGGCGCAGGCGACCTGCGCGAACAGTGAGGTACGCAGCATGCGTGCGACGCGTCGCGGGGACGGTACAGACGGCGGCACGGGGGGACTCCTCCGACGGGACTTCTGATATGCGGAAATGCGCTTCCGCGTCGATCACTATCGGGAAGTCGTTGATCGCGCCGGAGACCTGCGTGTCACACCCCTGTTAATCATGGCGAGGGTGACGCGACACACGTCCTGGATCAGCAGCGGCTCCGGTCCTCGGTGAGCACGCCCTGCACGGTGGCCAGCTCCCGGTCGTAGCAACCGGCCGAGCCGTACAGCCGGTAACGCTCCTTCGTCGTCCCCACCGCGTGGCGCTGGTCGCGCGGCACGTTCGCCGTATACGTCGCGTCACCCGTGTAGGTGTCGTCGAACCGGGACCAGGAGGTACGCCGGCCGCCGCGCGACGCGTCCACCGACGCGCGGTCGCCGATGGTCAGGACGGTGCGCAGCCGGTCGTCGGCCCCGAGGGTGGTCGTGCCGTCCATGGCGTACGTGCGATGTGTGCGGGTCGTCGCGGCCGGTCCACGCCCGTCGACGGTGACCGACTCGTCGTCCGTCCAACCGGCCTCAAGACCGTCGGTGTTCTCCCCCTCGGTCCAGCGGTGCACGGAGGTGTTGGCCAGGTCGCGGCTGACGGTGGTCGTGACGCGGCCGTGCGAGGTGTCGAGGTATCCGGCGACGGTGAGCCGATGACCGCCCTCGGTGTCGAGACGGTACTCCGGTGAACCGGGCGTGTACGTCGAGGAGTTGGCCGGGTCGCCCGCCTTGATGCGGGTGACCGCGCCGGTGACGTGCGCACGCCCCGCGTCCTGCCAGACCAGGACGTTGACCGGTGTGCTCCAGCCGCTCTGCCCCTCGGGCACGCCGACGACGGAGACGTCGACCTGGTGCGGGCGGCCGTCGTTGAGGAGTCCCGCGAAGGGGGTCAGGTCGTACTCGATGGGCCTGACGTCGAAGGCGCGCGGGCCCGGGATCACGTACCAGAGGAAGGGGTTGGACCAGCCGCCGGTCCACACGGTCGGGAAAGGCGCGGCGATTCCTGCCAGTTGGCCGTCGACCTTGATCTGCACCTCGCGGTAGGGGCCGTTCGCCGCCTTGCACGAGTACGGTGCCGCGTCCGGGACCGTCAGGTACCAGAACTCCTCGCAGCCGCCGCCCGAGCCGGTGGCGTACACCTCGGCGACGATCCGCTCACTGTTGCGGGGCGTGGTGAGCGTGCCGTCCTGGAGGGTGAGGACACGGTCGGGGGGCGTGGTGGTCCGGTCGGACGTGCCCGAACTCGTGGCTGTGACCGGCTCGTTCGTCGCGTAGAAGGTCAGGACGACCTTCACGTCGATGACACCGGTGTAGGTCTCGTCGACCATGTTGCCGATGAGCATCTCGACGTCGCGGCTCTGCCGGAACGTGTCGCTGTAACGGGTCACGTCCTTCTCCACGGACCATCCGATGCCGTCGGGCGAGGGCTCCGGGGTCGACGTGCGGAGGACTTCGACCCCGCCGATGTGCAGATAGCCGAGCCGGTCGTACTGCCGCCCCTTGACCTTGCCGTCGAGCCGCAGGACCACCTTGCTCCAGCTGGTCCCGCAGCCGCTCGGCGGCGTGTACGTGCCCTGGTACGGCGTGTAGTCGCGGAACTGCGTCTCGGCGACAGTCACTTGGCAGGACTTGGTGGCGGGCTTCGCCAGGGGCGGGGCCGCGGTCAGCGGGTCGTGCCAGTCGGTGCCGAACTCGGCGGGCGGCTCGGCGGGCGTGCCACCGGCGGACGGCGCGGCGATCGTGGCACCGGCGGACGAACCCGTTCCGGGTGACGCGGCCGCGGGGGCCGGGCCTGCCCCGAGGAGGGTGCTCGCCGTGAGGATCATTCCGGTGAGCATGGACATGATGACCGGTCTTCTCATGTGCGGTGTTCTACGGGGGAGTCGGCCCCGTCCGCAATGAGTTCTCGGCAGTCGGACGTCGCCCGTGCCCTCCGGATCCCGACGTCGCGCGTATGCGGGGAGCCCTGGTGCGGTGCGCGTTGCGGGGTGCCCCCGATGCGGTGCTCCCCGTCGGTCGCGCCGACTACGCCTTGAGGTCCGCCTTGTCGCCCATGACCACCACCGGGTGCTGATCCGGGTCGAGCGTGCGCAACAGGTACTCCATGCCGGACTTGGACAGGCTCACACAGGCCGACGTACCGCTGCCGTGGTCCATGTGCAGCCAGATGCTGCCGCCCTTGGACTGGCCCTCGGGCCGGGTCGGGTCGTTCGGCGAGGTGCCCTTCACCCGGTTGTAGTCGATGGCGATGACGTAGTCGAAGTCGTGCCAGTGCGACTTGGCCCAGTAGTGCGGAGCCTGGAAGGACGCGGACTCGGTGTACGGAAGTCCGGCACCGGGATCGCCGAGCACCCCGCCCGCGTCGCTGAGCGTGAACACACCGACGGGGCTGCGCTTGTCGCCCTCGTGATGGTCGGTGGTCCAGCCCTTCTTGCCGTTGTGCCCTTCCCAGCTGCGGGTCTGGTCCCAGGTGGAGCCGTTCTTCGTGTACAGGACGATCCTGGAGTCGGCGGAGTCCTTGCCCTCCCCGTAGACCGCCACGACCTGGCGGGAGTTGGCCGGGATCTCCTTCCGCAGCCGGTCTCCGACGTCCGGGATGCGCTTCAGGTCGACGGTGGGCGCCTTCGCATGGGCGGCCTTGCCGCCGGACCCGCCGTCCCCCTTCGCCGCGCTGCCTCCGTCGGCGCCGCAGGCCGACAGGGACATCAGAAGAACTCCGCAGGCCGCCAGGGCGACCCCCGCGCGCATCGAACCGCTCGCACCGCCTGTTTGCATGCGGTCCATCGTCGCACCACGTTCCGGACGATCACGCCCGGGCCCCGGTTCCCGGCCATTAAGCGGCGGTTCCGGCCGACTCTCCGCCCCTGAGGCGATAAATCGTTTGCTTCCGACCACGCTCCGAGGCGAACCTTTCACGGTTTGTTGCCGGCGTTTCACGGCCGGTCCCCGCCTCACGATGTGTTGCCGGCGTCACGGCCGGTCCCCCGTCGGCCTCGTGGTCGGCACGCACCGTCCGCTCACGGGACGGGCGCGCCCGGCTCCCCGGCCGGTTGCCGTCGGGCCCCCGCGGCCCCCCGCCCCCTGACCCGAGCCACTGGGACGTCATGCAGATTCAAGACCTTCCGTTTCCCGACCCGGGCGTGCCGGACGCGCGCTCGGGTCCCCGATTCCTGTGGTGGCTCGGCCGGAATCAGCTCGGCGGACAGCTGAAGGCCCTCGCCTGGGGCCTGCTGCACTTCGTCGCCGTATCCGGACTGCCCTTCTGCGTCGGCCTCGCCGTAGAGGCCGTCGTCGACCACTCCGGGACCCGGCTCGCCCAGGCCGGAGGGCTCATGGCCCTGTGCGGCGCGGGCATCGCGCTCGGCGACATGATGCTGCACCGCGCAGCCGTCACCAACTGGATCATCGCGGCCGCACGCGTCCAGCAGTTGCTGGCCCGCAAGACGGCGCAGCTGGGCTCCGCGCTGACACGACGTGTCGCGGCCGGCGAAGTGGTCGCCGTCTCCACGGGCGACGTCGAGAAGATCGGCTGGTTCGTGGAAGCCCTGTCGCGGTTCGCCGCGGCCGCGCTGACCGTAGTCATGGTCTGCATCGGACTGGTCGTCTACCAGCCCGCTCTGGGGATCGTCGTCGCCGTGGGTGTGCCGGTCCTGGCGCTGGCCGTGCTGCCGCTGCTGCCGCGGGCCACCCGCCGCGCCGACATCCAGCGCGAGAAGGCGGGACACGCCACGGAGCTGGCCTCGGACACGGTCGCCGGTCTGCGTGTGCTGCGCGGCATCGGCGGTGAGGAACTCTTCCTCGACCGCTACCGCCGGGCCTCCCAGGAGGTCCGCCGGGCCGCGGTGCGCAGCGCCCGCATGTGGGCGTTGATCTCCGCGATCCAGACACTGCTGCCCGGTCTGCTGATGGTGGCGGTCATCTGGCACGGGGTGCACCTGGCCCGCGACGGCCGGATCACGGTCGGCGAACTGGTGACGGTGTACAGCGCGGTCATGCTGCTCGCCTATCCGCTGCGGCACTTCGAGGAGATCGCCATGGCGTACTCCTTCTCCCGCCCCTCCGCCAAGCGGGCCGCCCGCGTGCTCGCCCTGGAGCGGATCACCGACACCGCCGGGTCGCGGGACGCCGTCGTACCGACCGGCGATCTGTACGACCCGGCGACCGGACTCCTCGCGCCCCTCGGTCGCCTGACCGCGGTCGTGTGCGGCGATCCGGACGCGGCGGGCGTCCTGGCCGAACGGCTCGGGGGCCATGCGACGGCCGAGAAGGCCTCCGCCTCGGTCCTGCTCGGCGGAATCCCGCTGGACGAGCTGCCGCTCGGCTCCGCCCGCACGGCGGTCCTCGTCCAGGACAAGGACCCGGTACTGCTTTCCGGTTCACTGCGCGAGCTGCTCGACGTGCCCTCGTCGGGCGAGGTGAGCGCCGCCGAGGCGCTCGCCGCCGCACAGTGCGGCGACGTCCTGGACGCCCTCGCCCAGGGGTCACTGGACACCGAGGACCCCATGGACGCGCGGATCACCGAGCGCGGGCGCTCCCTGTCGGGCGGCCAGCGCCAGCGACTGGCGCTGGCCCGGTCCCTGATCACGGACCCCGAGGTGCTCGTCCTGGACGAACCGACCTCCGCCGTCGACTCGCACACCGAGGCACGGGTCGCCGACGGTGTCCGCTCCCTCCGGTCGGGCCGTACGACGGTCGTCCTCACCTCCTCGCCGCTCCTCCTGGACCAGGCGGACCGGGTCGTCCTCGTGGACGAGGGCGCGGTCGTGGCGGTCGGCGTGCACCGCGAGCTGGTGCACAGCGAGCCGCGGTACCGCGCCGTCGTCACCCGCGAGACCGACGACGAGGCCACCGGCGCCGGGCCCGCGAAGCCGCGCGAGACCGACTCCCCGCACGGAGGCGGTGCACTCGAAGAACGCGAGATCGACGCGCTGGAAGAACTGGAAGAACTGGAAGAAATCGAGGAGACCGCATGATCGGCCTGGCGCCACCGGCGTACGACCCGGCCGCCCCGACCACGGCGAACACCCTGCCCGTCGGCGCCCCCGCGACCGTCCGCGCCTACGTGACCGAACTGTTCCAACGGCACCGCAGGGCCTTCCTGCTGCTCGTCACCGTCAACACGGTCGCCGTCGTCGCCTCAATGGCCGGGCCCTATCTCCTGGGCTCGGCCATTGAGCGGGTCTCGGACAGCGCGCACGATCTCCACCTGGAGCGCACCGCCGCGCTGTTCGTCGCCGCCCTCGTCGTGCAATCGGTGTTCGTGCACCAGGTACGGCTGCGGGGCGCCATGCTCGGCGAGCGGATGCTGGCCGACCTGCGCGAGGACTTCCTCGTACGGTCCGTGGGACTGCCGCCCGGCGTCCTGGAGCGGGCCGGGACGGGCGACCTGCTGTCCCGCATCACCACGGACATCGACCGGCTCGCCAACGCGATGCGTGAGGCCGTGCCGCAACTGGCGATCGGAGTCGTGTGGGCGGCTCTGCTGCTCGGCGGTCTCGCCGTGACCGCGCCCCCGCTCGCCCCCGCCGTCCTGCTCGCCGTTCCGCTGCTGGTGGTCGGTTGCCGCTGGTACTTCAAACGGGCGCCCTCGGCCTACCGCTCGGAAGCCGCCGGTTACGCCGCCGTCGCCGCCGTCCTCGCGGAGACCGTGGACGCCGGACGCACCATCGAGGCCCATCGTCTCGGCGAGCGCCGCATCGACCTCTCCGACCGCCGCGTCAAGGAATGGACCGCCTGGGAGCGCTACACGCTCTGGCTGCGCTCCGTGCTCTTCCCTGTCATCAACCTCACGCATGTCACCGTCCTCTGCTCGGTCCTGATGATCGGCGGGATCTTCGCCCTCCAGGGCTGGATCGGCATCGGCCAGCTGACGACCGGCGCCCTCATCGCGCAGATGCTCGTCGACCCGGTGGGCCTGATCCTGCGCTGGTACGACGAGCTCCAGGTGGCCCAGGTGTCGCTGGCCCGCCTCGTCGGTGTGCGGGACATCGAGCCGGACGACGGCGATCCCGCGGTGACCCCCGACGGACGCGACGTCCACGCGGACCAGGTCCACTTCGGATACCGCGCCGGCGTCGACGTCCTGCGCAAGGTGTCCCTCGAAGTCGCGCCCGGCACCCGTCTGGCTCTGGTCGGTCCGTCCGGCGCGGGCAAGTCCACGCTGGGCCGGCTGCTCGCCGGGATCTACGCGCCCCGCAGCGGCCGGATCACCCTGGGCGGCGCCGAACTGTCCCGGATGCCCGCCGAACAGGTGCGCTCCCACGTGGCCCTGGTCAACCAGGAACACCACGTCTTCGTGGGCGCCCTGCGCGACAACCTCCTGCTCGCCCGAACCGGTGCCGCCGACGCCGAGCTGTGGGCCGCTCTCGGCGCGGTGGACGCAGACGGATGGGCACGGGCCCTCGACGACGGTCTGGACACGGAGGTCGGCTCGGGAGGCCTCGCGCTCACCCCGGCCCAGGCCCAGCAGATCGCGCTGGCCCGTCTGGTGCTCGCGGACCCGCACACCCTCGTCCTGGACGAGGCAACCTCGCTCCTCGACCCACGCGCGGCCCGCCACCTGGAACGCTCCCTTGCCCGGGTCCTCGACGGCCGCACCGTCGTCGCCATCGCCCACCGGCTGCACACCGCCCACGACGCCGACGTCATCGCCGTCGTGGAGAACGGCCGCATCAGCGAACTCGGCAGCCACGACCAGCTGGTCGCCGCCGACGGCGCGTACGCGGCGCTGTGGCGGTCCTGGCACGGGTGAGCGCACGCCGGTGCCGGTGCCGTCGTCGGTGCCGGGGCCGGTCCGGTGCCCGGCCCGGTCCGATGCCGATGCCGGGTGGGTGGCCTCCCCCGAGCGCGTGCCCTGGCCGCGTGCCAGGGCCCGTGCCGTTGCGCGGTGCCGAACGGGGGTGGAAGGCTGGAAACCGGCACCGACTCGGGGAACGCTCCTGAACCAGCCGGTTCGCGAGGGGCGCGGTCTGTGCCACGCGGTCTGTGCCACGCGCTCTCCGCAGCCGCCGTGGGACGCGACGGCACCGGATCCGCCCCCACCACCTGGAGGTACCCGTGAGCAGCGCCGACGGATGGGGAGACGACGTCTATCAGCCCGACGGCTCCGAGGTTCAGGACGACGCGGGGCTGCTCGACGCCGAGGACACCCTGGACGCCGACGGCGTCGACGATCCTCTGGACCGGGGCTGGTCACCGCCCGAGCGACCGTGGGCGGTGGAGCACACCGGGGTGACCGCGGCGGAGGGACAGCACGGCGAGACCCTCGACCAGCGCCTCGCGGAAGAGCTGCCGGACCTCGCGGCCCCCGACGGAGACGGCATCGGAGACTGTGAGGGCACCGACGGCGAACCGCTCGACGACGAGGTCGGTGCCGCCCGCTCCGGCCGTCTCGTCGCACCCGACGAGGGCGCGCACGAAGACGAGGAGAGCGGTCTGATCGCCACCGACGTGGGCATCGACGGCGCTGCGGCCTCGGCCGAAGAAGCCGCCATGCACATCGTCGACGAGGACACCCTTTCCGGCTGAGACCGCCCTCCCCCGCACCACCCACCTCAGGCAAGGAGCAGCCATGCAGCAGGACAAGCACCCCGAGTACCACGAGGTCGTCTTCCGCGACCGCGCCGCCGGCTACGCCTTCCTCACCCGGTCCACCGCGACCAGTGACCAGACCATCGAGTGGGACAACGGGGAGACCTACCCGGTCGTGGACGTGGAGATCTCCTCGGAGAGCCACCCCTTCTACACCGGCAAGGCCCGGACCGTGGACACGGAGGGCCGCGTCGCGGCGTTCGAACGGCGGTACGGGGCTGCGGGCTCCGGCACGGGTGACGCCGGCTGAAGCCGACGAGGCCCTCGTGACCGGGGTGGGCATCCCGGCCGGCGTGACCATCCTGACCTCGGTGATCAGTGTCGCGAGTGGGCCCGGGCGAGCGGGCCGTCCAGCCCGCCCGGGATCCGGCCCACCGGGCTGCCCGGGCTCGGTCAGATGAAGTTCAGTGCGGCCGCGCAGCCCACCCCGCCGAGCAGCATGAACACCGGCATCAGCACCTTCAGCTCGACCCAGCTGCCGGCCCGGAACCGCATCATCTTCGGCGGCCCGATCGGATACCAGCGCTTGCGGCCCAACGGGATGGGCCACAGGATCGGACAGCCGGAAACGGTCAGGGCGTCCCCGATGTCGTGCACCAGCGCGCCCAGGACGATCGGCAGACCCAGCCAGAGGTACTCCTGCCCCGGCTCGGTGAACAGCCAGTCCGAGCCGTTGCCCGGCTTGTCCAGCACCCCCGCGAGGATCCAGGCGCTGGTCGCGGCCAGCAACCAGACCAGAATGTCGCTGCTGGAGCCGCGGGCGGCCCGCCACAGCAGCCCCTCGATGGCAAGCACCATGTGGACGAAGAGGATGGCCAGGACCGTCCAGCGTCCTCCGGTGATCGCGGCGACCGAGGTGCCCGCGCCGATCACCACTGCCCAGAGCCAGGTGTGCGTCAGCGTGCGGTGACCACCGGACCGACGGGGGTCGCCCTGCTTCCGAGTCGATTTGTAGACGGCGTACGAGAGCTTGTCGACGATCTCGCACAGCCACCGGGAGAGTGGTCCGAAGGCCCGCGAGATGGTCGCCGCCTTGTGATCCAGATCCGGGGCGAGCGCGGCTCCCGCGCAGATCAGCGCACCGACCAGCAGGACGGGCCACGGCATGGTGTGTCCGGCCGCTGCCGCCGCCGCTCCGACTCCGAGCCAGGCCGCGGCCCCCGACAGTGAGTGTGCTGGTCCCATCATGGCCGTACCCCGCCCCATTCCTCTTGTGCCGCTGCCCAGTTGCCCTCGTGCACTGACGCTCCGTCGGCGCCACAGCGTAACGTTCGCGATCTTCGTACGGGCATCCGATTCCCTGATCACGTCCGATGACAGGCAAGATGGAGGGGTGACCCTTATCGATCAGCTGCCGAAGACCGCCGACCCGGACGCCCTCTACGAAGCCTTCGAGTCGTGGGCGGGGGAACGCGGCCTCACGCTCTATCCCCACCAGGAGGAGGCGCTGATCGAGGTGGTCTCGGGTGCGAATGTGATCGTTTCGACGCCCACCGGGTCCGGCAAGAGCATGATCGCCGCGGGCGCGCACTTCGCGGCGCTCGCCCGGGACGAGGTCACCTTCTACACGGCGCCGATCAAGGCCCTGGTCTCGGAGAAGTTCTTCGAGCTGTGCAAGATGTTCGGCACCGAGAACGTCGGCATGCTGACCGGCGACGCGTCCGTGAACGCCGACGCCCCCGTCATCTGCTGCACCGCGGAGGTGCTGGCCTCCATCGCGCTGCGCGACGGCAAGAACGCCGACGTCGGCCAGGTCGTGATGGACGAGTTCCACTTCTACGCGGAGGGGGACCGCGGCTGGGCCTGGCAGATCCCGATCCTTGAGCTGCCGCAGGCCCAGTTCATTCTGATGTCGGCGACGCTCGGTGACGTCGCGATGTTCGAGAAGGACCTCACCCGGCGCACCGGCCGCCCCACTGCGGTGGTCCGCTCGGCGACCCGGCCCGTGCCCCTCTCCTACGAATACGTGCTGACTCCGCTGACGGAGACGCTCACGGAACTGCTCGCCACGAAGCAGGCCCCCGTCTACATCGTCCACTTCACCCAGGCGCAGGCCGTCGAGCGGGCACAGGCGCTGATGAGCATCAACATGTGCACGCGGGAGGAGAAGGACCAGATCGCCGCGCTGATCGGCAACTTCCGCTTCACCACCAAGTTCGGCCAGAATCTCTCGCGTTACGTGCGGCACGGCATCGGTGTGCACCACGCCGGCATGCTGCCCAAGTACCGCCGCCTCGTGGAGAAACTGGCGCAGGCCGGCCTGTTGAAGGTCATCTGCGGCACGGACACGCTCGGCGTCGGCGTCAACGTCCCCATCCGCACGGTGCTGTTCACCGCTCTGGCGAAGTACGACGGCAACCGCGTACGGACCCTGCGCGCCCGGGAGTTCCACCAGATCGCGGGGCGCGCCGGCCGGGCCGGCTTCGACACGGCGGGGTTCGTGGTCGCGCAGGCGCCCGAGCACGTCATCGAGAACGAGAAGGCGCTCGCGAAGGCCGGCGACGATCCGAAGAAGCGCCGCAAGGTGGTGCGCAAGAAGGCGCCGGAGGGATTCGTCGGCTGGACGGACAGCACCTTCGAGAAGCTCATCACCTCCGATCCGGAGCCGCTCACCTCCCGCTTCCGCGTGACGCACACGATGCTGCTGTCCGTGATCGCCCGGCCCGGCAATGCCTTCGAGGCGATGCGGCACCTGCTGGAGGACAACCACGAGCCCCGCAAGCAGCAGCTGCGGCACATCCGGCGGGCGATCGCGATCTACCGCTCGCTTCTGGACGGCGGCATCGTCGAGAAGCTCGACAAGCCGGACGCCGAGGGCCGCATCGTGCGCCTCACCGTCGATCTGCAGCAGGACTTCGCGCTCAACCAGCCGCTGTCGACCTTCGCGCTCGCCGCGTTCGAGCTGTTGGACCCCGAGTCCCCGTCGTACGCGCTCGACATGGTGTCCGTCGTCGAGTCCACGCTCGACGACCCCCGGCAGATCCTCGCAGCGCAGCAGAACAAGGCGCGAGGCGAGGCCGTGGGCGCGATGAAGGCGGACGGCGTCGAGTACGAGGAGCGGATGGAGCGGCTCCAGGACGTGACGTACCCCAAGCCGCTGGAGGAGCTGCTCTTCCACGCCTACGACGTCTACCGCAAGAGCCACCCCTGGGTGGGTGACCATCCGCTGTCGCCGAAGTCCGTCATCCGTGACATGTACGAACGGGCGCTGACCTTCACCGAGTTCGTCTCCCACTACGAGCTGGCCCGCACCGAGGGCATCGTGCTGCGCTACCTCGCCGGCGCCTTCAAGGCTCTCGATCACACCGTCCCCGACGACCTCAAGTCCGACGACCTGCAGGACTTGATCGCCTGGCTCGGCGAGATGGTGCGCCAGGTCGACTCCAGCCTCCTCGACGAGTGGGAGCAGCTCGCCAACCCGGAGGAGATGACGGCCGAGGAGGCCCAGGAGAAGGCCGACCAGGTCAAGCCGGTCACCGCGAACAACCGCGCCTTCCGCGTCCTCGTCCGCAACGCCATGTTCCGCCGGGTCGAGCTCGCCGCCCTCGACCACATCAATGAACTGGGTGAACTGGACGCCGAGTCCGGCTGGGACGCCGACGCCTGGGGCGAGGCCATGGACAAGTACTGGGACGAGTACGAGGACCTCGGCACCGGTCCCGACGCCCGCGGGCCCAAGCTGCTGCTGATCACGGAGGAGCCCCAGAACGCCCTGTGGCGCGTCCGCCAGACCTTCGCCGACCCGAACGGCGACCATGACTGGGGGATCAGCGCGGAGGTCGACCTCACGGCCTCCGACGCGGAGGGCCGTGCCATCGTCCGCGTCACCGACGTCGGCCAGCTGTGAGCACAGGAGACACCGCACCATGACGAACCCAGCCGAGAGACTCGTCGATCTGCTCGACCTGGAGCAGATCGAGGTCAACATCTTCCGTGGCCGCAGCCCGCAGGAATCCCTGCAGCGCGTGTTCGGCGGCCAGGTGGCGGGGCAGGCGCTGGTCGCCGCCGGTCGCACCACGGAGGGCGACCGGCCCGTGCACTCGCTGCACGCGTACTTCCTGCGTCCGGGCCGGCCGGGCGTGCCGATCGTGTACCAGGTCGAACGGGTCCGCGACGGGCGGTCGTTCACCACGCGCCGGGTCACCGCCGTGCAGCAGGGCCGCACGATCTTCAATCTGACCGCCTCCTTTCACAAGCCTGAGGATGGGAGCTTCGAGCATCAGCTGCCGCCGGCCCGCGAGGTCCCGGACCCCGAGTCGCTGCCGACGGTGACCCAGGAGATCAAGGAGCACCTGGGCGCGCTGCCCGAGACTCTGGAACGCATGGCCCGGCGCCAGCCGTTCGACATCCGGTACGTGGACCGGCTGCGCTGGACTGCCGAGGAGATCGAGAACGCCGAACCGCGCAGCGCGGTGTGGATGCGCGCGGTCGGGCCGCTGGGGGACGATCCGCTCGTGCACACGTGTGCGCTGACGTACGCGAGCGACATGACCCTTCTGGACGCCGTGCGCATCCCCGTGGAACCGCTGTGGGGGCCGCGCGGTTTCGACATGGCCTCCCTGGATCACGCGATGTGGTTCCACCGGCCCTTCCGGGCCGACGAGTGGTTCCTGTACGACCAGGAGTCCCCGATCGCGACGGGCGGGCGCGGCCTGGCGCGCGGGCGCATCTACGACCAGGAGGGGCGCCTGCTCGTCTCCGTGGTTCAGGAAGGTCTGTTCCGCAAGCTCGGTACCTGACCCTGCATCGGGTTCGGCGCCTGCCGTCGGGTGGGGGCTCGGCTGTCGGCCGTCACTCGGCGCCGAAGGCGCGCCGCCCGCCGTCAGGCGTTTCTGCGGCGCAGCCACCCGAACAGGCCACGCGACCGCTGCGGCTTCTCGTTCAGGGGTGAATTCTCCGGGGCGGCCTCCTCGGGGAGAAAGCCAAGCCGCTGTGAGTCGTTCGGAACGGGGCGTGGAGTGGGACGAGGAGCGGGGCGGAGTTGCCGGGCCGTGGTGAGCGCCTGCGTCAAATCGGCCTTGAGCCAGCTGATTTCGTCGGGATCCTGCGCTGTCATGATCCTCGCGGCGACATCGGCGGCGGGTGACTCGGACACGGTGCGGGCCGCCTGATCGGGCCTGAGCCGGTTCAGATAGGCGCGTTCGTACGGATCCGGGACGAGCTCTGCCCTGTCCAGCGGATCGAGCAGTGACGCCACGATCGCGGCCTGCGCCCACGGGTCCTCGGTCTGCCGGAGCAGGAAACCCATGTGGCGTCCCCGCCAGTTGCGGGGGCGCAGGTCCAGCCCCGCACTCAGTTGGTCGCGCAGTACTTCGGGGGTGCGGCCGCTGAGCATCGCGGCGTTCTTCTCCGCGGCGGCGAACTGCCGTAGTTCTTCGGCGAGATAGAGCCAGACGACGGCTCGATACCGGTTGAGGTAGAACTTGACCGGAACCACCAGGCCGAGGCGGGCGAGGCGGGTGAACCTGGCGGTCGTCACTCCCATGAGGGCCGCGCCCTCCGTGGTACCCACCGCCTTGACGCGCTCCCGGAGAGCTTCCGCCGATCCGTCCTCGGAGCGCACCCGGTCGATCTCCGCCCGGGCGACTCGGCGTACTCCCCCTCCCCTGTCGTCGGGGACGGTGCGGATGCACCCGAGGTGGACGGCGAGCTCGAACTCGCCTCGTTTGAGACCCAGTTCCCTGGCGGCACGGCTCTGTGCCCATGACGGGGGCCGCTCGTCGGTGCCGGCAGGAACGGTGGTGGGCCTGGTGGACTGCGTGATGGTGGAACCGGACATGTTCTTCTCCCCCGTGCGGTGCTCGCGCCGGCATGCGCTCGCTTCGAGAAAAACCGTAGCCGGTTCGCCGGATCACGCGGGAAACCTGTGGATAACTCCGATCGCGATGGCGTATTCGCAGCTCAGAGGTCTATGGAAGGAGTGTGCTCCGGCTGCCGTGCGTCCACTTTGAGGTGTTCGCCGACCCGGTTCACGAGCAGGGTCATCTCGTAGGCGACCTGACCGATGTCGGCCTCGGCCGCGCTCAGTACGCACAGACAACTGCCGGCGCCGGCCGCGGTGACGAAGAGGACGGCGTCGTCGAACTCGATCATCGTCTGGCGCACCTGACCGGCGCCGAAGTGGTGCCCCGACCCCTTGGCCAGGCTGTGCAGACCGGACGCGACGGCAGCGAGATGCTCGGAATCCTCTCGCCGCAGCCCGGTGCTCGCGGCCGTCACCAGACCGTCGGTCGACAGCACCAGCGCGTGCCGGACATGTTCGACGCGCTCGGTCAGGTCGTCCAGCAGCCAGCCGAGTCCCGTGTTCTGAGCCATGGTCCGTTCTCTCCCCGTGTCGTCGTTCCTCCTGGCGGGAGGACTCGACCAGCCAGCCTTCCCCACAGCCGCCTTCCGGGCAAGCAGGATGGGAGGCATGGCACAGAAGATGACCGACGAGGAATGGCGGGCGTTCGTCTCGCACGGGACCCGCACCGGGAAGCTGTCGACCGTTCGCGCGGACGGAGCTCCGCACGTGGCTCCGATCTGGTTTCTGCTGGACGGTGACGACGTGGTGTTCAACACCGGGAAGGAAACCGTCAAAGGACGGAATCTGGCCCGGGACGGCCGGGTCGCGTTGTGCGTGGACGACGACCGTCCGCCCTTCGACTTCGTCGTGCTGCAGGGCCGGGCCCAGCTCTCGGAAGAGCCCGGCGAACTCCAGCACTGGGCAGCGCGGATCGGTGCGCGCTACATGGGCGAGGAGCGCGCGGAGGAGTTCGGACGGCGGAACGGTGTTCCCGGCGAACTGCTCGTCAGGGTGAGGATCGAGAAGGTTGTTGCGCGCTCCGGCATCTCCCATTGATCGATCCGTGATGTCGGGTCCGCGCGCTCTCCGATGACTGCCGGACCGGTCCCCGGAGACGCCGGGCCCCTCGCTCAGAGACCCCGAAGTCCCCCTCAGCCCACCGAGTCGAGCATCCGGGCGGTATGCATCCGCCCGGCGTACTCGACGAGCCGGATCAGCACCTCCTTCCCGGAGTCGCGGTCACGGGCGTCGCAGAGCACCACGGGCGTGCCCCGGTCGAGATCAAGAGCGCGTGACACGTCCTGAGCACCGTAATTGCGTGCGCTCGGGAAGCAGTTGACGGCCACCACGAAGGGGATGTGCCGGTGCTCGAAGTAGTCCACGGCGGGGAAGCAGTCCTCCAGTCGCCGGGTGTCCGCGAGGACGACGGCACCGAGGGCGCCCTGGGACAGCTCGTCCCAGAGGAACCAGAACCGGTCCTGCCCCGGCGTCCCGAAGAGGTAGAGCGACAGGCCGGACCTGATGGTGATGCGGCCGAAGTCCATGGCGACGGTCGTCGTGACCTTCTGGTCCACGCCATCGGTGTCGTCCACCGACTCGCCCATCTCGCTCAGCAGTTCCTCGGTGCGCAGCGGCTTGATCTCGCTGACCGCGCCCACCAGCGTGGTCTTGCCCACGCCGAATCCGCCGGCGACCAGGATCTTCAACGCCAGGGCGGCCGACTCGCCACCGGTTGCGTCGGAGTGCTCGGAGACCATCGATCACTTCTCTCAGGAGTGCCGGCAACGGTCGACGTCAGTACATGTGTGCGGCGTCAGCATCATGACAACTGCGGCCCCTCTGGGAGAGGTTGGATCATTATTGGGCCGATCCGACCGACTCGGACCTGTTTGGTGTCCGATGGGTGCCCAACTCTGCGCGGGGCAGGCCGGGGGTGGTTCCGATTCATGGTCTACAGCGCCCTCAATCCCTCGATGACCTCGCGCAGAATGCGTTCGTCGGGCAGTTGTGCAGGCGGAACGGGGCGGCTGACCGTGACGCAGCCCATCTCCAGCAGGTCACCGAGGAGCACCCTGACGACGCCCACCGGAAGGTCGGCTCCCGCGGCCAGTTCGGCGACCGACTGCGTTTCGAGTCGGCAGTGCTCGATCAGGGCGCGGTGTTCCGGGCCGAGCCCGGTGTCGTCGTCGGCGCCGGGCGCGCCGGTGTCGAGTGTGACCAGTGCGATCAGGTCGAAGCGCACTCCGGTGGGGCCGGGTTGGGTACGGCCGCCGGTCATCGCGTAGGGGCGGACAAGGGGTCCGGCCTCGCTGTCGTACCACTGGCTGCCCTCCTGCTCGGGGGCGCCTTTCGTGTCCTCGGTCATCTGCGTGGACCGCCCTCGGTCATCCGCCGGCGGGCGGTCGCGCGGCGACGCGCGGCGGCGTGTAGAGATGCTCGCCGACGCGCTTGACGAGCCGCGCCATCTCGTAGGCCACCAGGCCGATGTCGGCCGTGACGGCGGTGAGGAGGGCGAGACAGGAACCGTCGCCCGCTGCCGCCACGAACAGGTAGCCGTCGTCCATCTCGACCATGGTCTGACGGACGCCTCCGGCGCCGAAGTGACGGCCTGCCCCCTTGGCCAGGCTGTGGAAGCCCGAGGCGACGGCGGCAAGGTGCTCCGCGTCCTCGCGCCTGAGGTCGGTGGACGAACCGACCGCGAGTCCGTCGTTGGACAGCACCACCGCGTGCCGCACTTCGCTGACGCGCAACACCAGGTCGTCCAGCAGCCAGTCGAGTTCCCCCGACTGCTGGGCGGCTCTCATACTCGGGTCCTGGATCATGCGGGATCTCCTTCGCTGCTGTCACTGCCCGCTACGGGATCGGGGGTGGCGCCGAGGCCGGGCGACCTGCCGCCACCGCGTGCCCAGCCCGCGCGGTAGGCGGCCATCCGGTCCCGTACCTGTTCGGGGGTGCGTTCGTCGCCGCTCCGGCCTCCCGGCGCCTCCGGCGGATCCTCAGGCCGCAGTTCGCGCAGCTGCGGGGCCAGACTCGCCTGCCGTACCCGGCGCGGGAGGTCGTCGGTCCCCTCGGAGTCGTCCGGAGGCCGGTGCAGCCGCAAGGTGGTGACTCCTGGGATCGGGGTTTCGCGTGAGCCGTTGGCCGGGCTCTCCGCCGCCTGCACGGGCGGCACGAGAGCGGGTCGCTCACTCGGCGCATGGACGGAGTCCTGTACGGCCGCGGCCGGCACGCGCGCGTAGGCCCGTTCGGTGTCCCGTTCGCGCTCGGCGATCCGGGGTGAACGCTCCGCCGCGCCGCTCTGCAACAGGGCGGTGGGCAGCAGGACGACCGCGGTCGTCCCGCCGTAGGGCGAGGTGCGCAGGTGCACCTTGACGCCGTGCCGGGCTGCGAGCCTGCTGACAACGAAGAGCCCGAGGCGGTCACTGTCGAACAGGTCGAGCGCTTCGGACTGCTCGATGCGGCGGTTGGCCTCGGCGAGGGTCTCCTTGCCCATGCCGAGCCCGCGGTCCTCGACCTCCACCGCATAGCCGTTGCCGACCGGTTCGCCGGTGACCCGCACGCGGGTGTGGGGCGGTGAGAACTGGGCCGCGTTCTCGACGATTTCGGCGAGGAGGTGCGTGAGGTCGGCGACAGCGGTGCCCACGACGGACGTCTCCGGGAGCTGGCGTACCTCCACGCGCGCGTAGTCCTCGACTTCCGACACGGCGGCGCGGACCACGTTCGTCAGTGAGACAGGCATGCGCCAGGCCCGCCCCGGTGCGGCTCCGGAGAGGATGATCAGGCTCTCCGCGTGGCGCCGCATGCGTGTCGTGAGGTGATCCAGCCGGAAGAGGTCGCTCAGCTCATTGGGGTCGTCCGACCTGCGCTCCATGCTGTCGAGGAGGCTCAGTTGACGGTGGACGAGGATCTGGCTGCGCCGGGCGAGATTGACGAAGACTCCGGAGATCCCGCTGGCGAGTTCCGCGCGTTCGACCGCGGCGCGCAGGGCAGCGCGGTGCACGGTCCCCAGGGCTTCGGCGACCTGCCCGGTCTCGTCCTCGGCGGGAGGCCCGGGCGGGGCCTCCGCGCGGATGTCGATCTCCTCGCCCGCGCGCAGCCTGCGCATGGCGTACGGGAGTTTGCGGCGGGCGATCTCCAGAGCGACGTTGCGCAGACTCACGAGTTCGATGACGAGACCGCGACCGATGCGTACGGAGATCACGAGCGAGGCGGCGACAGCGGCGAGGCCGAGCAGCACCGCGGCGCCGGCCGGTGTGAGCAGGCCCCGGGTGAACGGGTCCGCACGGTCGGCGACCCCGCGGGCCGCGTCGGCACCGATCGTCCGCATGCCGTTCTGCACGCGCGCGTGTGCCGTTTTCCACGTCGCCTCCGGGGCGGCGTCGAGCGCCTTGCCGCCCGCCCGGGAGACCAGCACCTTGTCCTCGGCGGCGCGCACATCGGCGTACGCGCTCCCGTCGGCGAGGTCGCGCCATGCCGCGCGTTCGGATCCGCGGAGGTCCGCGACGGCGGAGTCCGTCAGCGTGCGGCGAGTGTCGACGGCGCCGGTGAACAGCCGCAGCCGTTCGCCGTCGAGGCCGCCCGCCAGGCGCGCGCTGGACAGCACCGCGTCCTCCTGGGCCAGCGCTTCCCCGGCTCGGGAGAACTCGAGCAGCACGCGCGCGTCGGACCCCAGGTCGGCGTCCTGGATGCCGGTCAGCGCACCGCCCACACCGAAGGCCGTCGCGATGGTCTTCGTGTACTGGCCGTACGTCTCGTCCCATCCGGTCCGGCGGTCGAGCAACGCGCTCCGCAGCGGCCCCAGGCCCTCGGCACCGGTGACGAAGGCGTCCAGCCGCCCCGCCACCCCGGCGGGCAGATCGGCGCCGTCGGCGACGGTGTTGTGGTCCCCCAGGCGCAGCTTCGCCACGGCTCGGTCGGTGCGTCCCGCCAGCTCCTTGAGGTGGCTCCGCTGCTCGGCGGCCGGATCGGTCGCGTACCGGACGGCGGCCGCGCGCTCGGCCTGGAGCGCGGCGACGGCGGCGTCGACCGGAGCGCGGACCGTCGAGTCCACGCTCTGCAACTGCCGTAGGCGCGCGACGTCCTGGGCCGTGCTCACGGTGGCGTACGCCCACAGCGCGAGCAGGGAGATGACGGGCACCATCAACAGGCACACGATCTTCGCCCGTACGGTGCGGGGACGCACGGTCCACCGCCCCGCGCGCGTGGGCGGCGCGGGCGGCGCCAGGCCGATGGGGTCGTCGGTGCCGGAGCGCTCGTCGGCCGGCGGGCCAGCATGTGCACGACGACCGCGTGCGGACGGCTGGGGCGCCGTCGCGGCGCCGGTCCTGGGGGTCCTACGGGGTGTACGCATGGCCTCCTCGCTCGGATGGTTCGGGGTGCGCCGGTCCGTACCGTGGTGACTCAGGACCGCCCCTAGGGGGCGACGCTCTCGACGGGCCGCTGGGCCGACGCGGAGGCCTCGCGCTCACCGGCCGTCGGCGACAGCGCGACGAACGCCGATGTCAGGAAGAGATAGGACCCGAGGCCGACGGCGAGGGGGAAGATGAACTGCATCACCGAGGCCCCGGGCAGGAACGCGCCGGACGGGGTGACCTGCACACTCACCGCGATCATTCCCGTGTAGTGCATGCTGCTCACCGCGCCGCCCATGACCAGGGAGGCCACTGCGACCGCGACCGGCGACTTGATGTTGAGCGCCGCCCACAGGGCCGCGGTCGCGGCGACCACGGCGATCACCACGGAGAGTCCGACGAGCATCGGGTCGTAGTGCACGGTGCCGTGCAGCCGCAGCGCCGCCATGCCCAGGTAGTGCATGCTCGCCACGCCGACACCGGTGGTGAGTCCCCCGAGGAAGAGCGCACGGCCCCGCTCACGGCCGTATCCGACGGCGAACACGCCCGCGCCGACGACGACCATCGCGACGAGGAGGCTGAGGATGGTCAGCGGCACGTTGTAGCGGATCTCCGTGCCGCTGACCCTGAAGCCGAGCATCGCCACGAAGTGCATCGTCCAAATGCCCGTGCCGATCGCGGAGGCCGCGGTGAGGAGCCAGTTCCGGCGTGAGCGGCCCGTGGCGCCCAGGGCGCGGACGGTGCAGCGCAGCCCGAGGGCGGCGCCTATGCAGGCCATCACATATGACAGCGCGGGGGTCAGCCAGCCGAAGGCGGCGTGGTCCAGGTGTCCCATGGCTCAGGGACGCTAGTCCCGGTAGGGGCGCGGAAAGGGAGCGCATTTCGAAAGCTGCTGGAATATGACGCAGCGATGTACCTGAACGATCGCGTCATGCTCGAACATGTGCACCCGGTCGTCCTTCGTGTCGGTGAGGGATCATGCGGAACATGAGCGACGACCACACACATGTCCAGGAGTTCTTCACCGCCCGAGCCGCGGACTGGGACGCCCGGTTTCCCGACGACGGTCCCGCCTACGCGGCCGCGGTCACCGAGCTCGGGCTGCGCGAGGGCGACCGGGTGCTCGACGCCGGCTGCGGCACCGGGCGGGCCCTGCCGCCGCTGCGTGCGGCCGTGGGCGCGGCCGGAGTCGTCATCGGCGCCGATCTGACCCCCGCCATGCTGGCAGCCGCCGTACGGGCCGGACGGGACCGCGCAGCGCAGCTGCTGCTGGCCGACGCGGCCCGGCTGCCGTTGCGCAGCGAGTCGCTCGACGCCGTGTTCGGAGCGGGCCTCATCGCGCATCTCCCGAACCCCGCCGAGAACCTGCGGGAGTTGGCGAGAGTGGTACGGCCCGGTGGGGTGCTGGCGCTCTTCCACCCCATCGGGCGTGCGGCGCTCGCGGCGCGCCAGGGCCGGCAGATCACGCCGGACGATCTGCGCGCGGAGGGCAACCTCCGGGCCCTGCTGACGGGTTCCGGCTGGCGCATGACGTCGTACGTCGACGAGGACGCCCGGTTCCTGGCACTCGCCGTACGTCCGGCCTGAGCACTCAGCTCTGCCCGGCGATCTGCGCCACGAACGCGTCCGGGTTGTCGAACATCACGCAGTGGCCCGCACGGGGCACGGTCACCACGCGTACACCGGCAGCCTCCAGGCCCTCCCGGCCCACGAGTTCGCCGCTCAGCGCGCCCTGGAGGAAGACACGGTCCACGCCTGTCATCCCTTCGAGCAGGTGGCGCATGGTGGGGCTCGTGCCCCGCACGAGCCCCTTCGCCGTCCGGTACAGAGCACGTGCGTCGGCGAGTCGCATGGTCGAGGCCCAGGTGGGCCCGACTCTTTCCAGCACGCGTGCGTGGCCGCCGTTTTCGACGTACTCGTCCTCGTCGTACGACGCGATGTTGCTGCTGCCCGCCGTGAGCGGTGGGTTGGGGTCGAGGTTCGCCTCCGTGAGCACCAGGCGTGAGACGAGGTCGGGCCTTCGGTGGGCCAGCACGATGGCGACGGCACCGCCCATGCTGTGGGCGACCAGTTCGGCCCCGCTGACCGCGGCCTCGTCCAGCGCGGCGGCCAGCGCGTCGGCGTGGTCCTCCAAGGTGTAGCCGAAGTCCGCGGGCCGGTCGCTGATGCCATGGCCCGGCAGGTCCACGAACAGAGTGCGACGGCCCGCCAGTTCGGGCCGCGCCGCGATGTGCGCGTGGTAGACGGCCGACGCGGCGCCCAGGCCGTGCACGAACACCCGCGCGGGTTCGGCGCCCGCTGTTTCCGTCCAGCGGATGCTGCTTCCTCCGCCGTCGAACTTCGCCTGCTTCATCCCACTCCCCCTTGCTCCCGTTCCGCGCTGTCACGCCTTCCGGGAGGATACATCGTCACCGATGTATTGAGTAAGCGATGTACACCGGAGGTGGGGCAGAATGCAGGCATGCTGGAGCTCGCGATCCTCGGTTTCCTGTACGACGCCCCACTGCACGGCTATGAGTTGCGCAAGCGCATCACGGCGTTGACGGGGCACGTCCGGCCCGTCGCCGAGAGCACGCTGTATCCCGCGATCAAGCGGCTGGAGAAAGCCGGCCTGCTGGCGCGAGCCACTCAACCCGGATCCGTGGCCGCCCCTCGACATGTCCTGACGCTCACCGAAGAGGGCCGGCGTGAACTGCGGGATCGGCTGGCCGAACCGGTACGGCGCGACATCACGGACGAGAACCGCTGGTTCACGGTCCTCGCCTTTCTCCGGCATCTGGACGACGCCGGGGCCCAGGCCACCGTGCTCCGGCGCAGGCTCGCCTTCCTGGAGGAGCCCGCGAGCTTCTTCTACGACGGTGACCGGCCGCTGCGCGCCGAGGAGCTGGACGACCCCTTCCGGCGCGGCATTCTCACCATCGCGCGGGCCACGAGCCGGGCCGAACTGGCCTGGCTTCGCGCGACGATCGACTCACTCGACGGTGGCTGATGTGCCAAGCCGACACCACGCCGTCCCCCGCCCTCTTCTGTCGGCGGGTCTCCAACTCTACGTTGAGTAGCAGCAGCTGGACGATGAGCGACGGTGATCGCACAGGGGGAAGGTGGTTCGATGTTCGGCATGTTCGGCAGACTCCACAAATTCTTGGGTCGGCGACCGGCCGAGCGGAGCACGGAGCAGCCACCCGAGGTACGGCGGCCGGTGAAGCGCGCACACAACCTGTTCGAGGCCGCGGCCGCTTATGTGTCGGCGTGCGCCGAGGACGATCAGGAGCAGATCGACGAGGCCTCGGACTGGGTCTCACCGGAAGCCTTGTCGTTCGGGGTGAGTGAGCTGGCATGCCGCGCGGTCATAGCCCTCGCCCGGGAACGTGACGAGTCGCCCCAGACCGTGGCACGGGAGCTCCTCGGACTGCCGGCCGCCTGATTCGGGGCGGGCGCGCAGGATGCCCGGCGCCGATCGGCGGAAATGCGGAGGCCCGGGCCTCTCGGGGGCGTCGGGGACCCGCGCGGTCGATTCGCCCCTTTCCAGCCGGACAACTGCAGCTCCGCCTGTGCTTCACCCTCGTGACAAGCGCCTCGCTGTCGCATTAAGGTGCGCCGACGGATGAACCAATGGGGAGGCTGGGATGGCCGGGACGGGCGAGGACGCCGTCGCCGCCGAGGACGATGACGCGCTCTATGTGCTCACAGCGGTGCTGCTGACGCCGGCACAGTTCCCCAGCGTCCTGGGCGACGACTATCCGGAGGCCTGCGCGGCGCTCGACCTCCCTCCGCTGGCCGACGGCTACGGCCTCGTGCTCGGCCAGGACGGCGAGGGAGCACGGTGGACGGTCGTCGTCGACGACGTCTCGCTGGTCGCGGTGGCCATCGCGTCGTGGGACTGCGGCATCGAGTACGACTTGTCGCCCGGTGAACGCACGGTCGTCGCCGCGTTGCCCGGCTGGCCGCTGGCCCTGGCCGTCGCGGCTCCCGGCGTGCCCGCCCCGCACGATCCCTCGCCCGAGATCGCGGAACGGCCGCCGCTGTCCCCGCCGGACACCAGCACCTGGGGTCCGGCCCAACGGCGCCTGGGGGCCGACGAGATCGCCCTCCAGTGGGCGATCTGGCGCGAGCAGATCCCCGAAGACCACTTCATCAGCCCGGACAGCGACACACCGGCCGAGGACGCGCCGAAGACGGAGCCCCAGAACGACGGGGAGGGCGGCGCGGACACCGCGGAGGGCGGCAGCGGAGACACCCAATCCAGCAGCGGCATCCGTCGAGCGCTCGCCGAAGCCCGCTCCTACGTGGAGACTCCACCGCCCCTGGGCAGGGTCCGGTCGTCCTTCGCTCCGGGCGACGCCCGGACCCTGCGTGCCGACGGTCCCGGCTGGTCCATGGTGGCCCGGACGGACGACATCGCGTTCGTGCTGCTCGACGAGGAGCCCGGGGAAGTCCTGCCGATCGGCCGCGGCACCGAACTGCCGGGGCTTCTGGAGGCCCTGGACAAGATGGCGGTACGTCCGGTCTGAGCCTCGCGGCAGCTCGGGAGGCTCCTCCGGAATGGCCGTGGACGCGCCTCGAAGGACGCGGTCGCGCGCGTGGCCCGCCAGAACATGGCCCCGGTCGAGCGCAAGCCCGGTGGCGGACACCTCCAGGCGCGGATACCCGCCTCCGTTCAGGTGGGCCGTCAGTCGCCCGAACGGCAGCGACTTCGTCGAAAGTCGGTGTCATGAGCCCCCACGCCTGAGCCCCGTTCCGTGTGGTCCCCGCCTATGGTCGGCGGCCGGACGGGATCGCAGCATGAGGCAGCCCCTTCGCGATGCGTGCCAGCCCTCCCGACCGACTGCGGCCGATCCTGCCCTGCTACCGCTCCGCGTTCCGTGCGCTGACCGCCTGGGTCGAGCGGGACGTACGGCCGCCCGCGGACCATGCCGTCGGCAGGCCCGCGAGCGGCGATGTCGTCAACTCCTGCGATCTGGAGACGACCACGTCGAGTCGACAGCGCTCAGCGGCCGAGCTCCTTGCGGGTGACACGGCGCAGCCTGCGCCGCTGCGAGCGGTCCAGCGTCAGATACGCCGCGGTCGGCAGGCCCAGCACGATCAGGAAGGCGATCCACCAGGGCACGCCCACCGCGGGCAACAGGATCAGCAGGACGATCCCGATCGCTGCACCACCTGCGACGATCTTCGCTCTCTTCGACATGGGTGTCGCCTCCTTCGCGGCTATCGCCGCTCTCTGTCCTGAAAACGGATCGGCGCCTCGCGCGGTTCCAGGCAATGACCCTGAGACGCCCCTGAGACGTGACCCTGACTCCACCCTGAGCGCCGTCCCGCCTATTCGCCCCTCAGCGGGCTCCCGACCTCGTGGAGGTGGCCCAGGGCCTGCCGATAGGAGTCGATGAGACCGGTCTCCGCGTAAGGGATACCCAACTCCCGGCAGTGTGCGCGCACCAGAGGCTGGGCGAGCCGGAGATGGGGGCGGGGCATGCTCGGGAACAGATGATGCTCGATCTGGTAGTTGAGGCCGCCGAGGAACCAGTCGGTCAGCACGCTGCCGCGGATGTTGCGCGAGGTGAGGACCTGACGGCGCAGATGACCCCAGCGTTCGCCGTCCGGGTCGGGCATCTCCATGCCCTTGTGGTTGGGCGCGAAAGCGAGCCCGAGGTGGAGGCCGAACAGCGCCTGGT
This sequence comes from Streptomyces sp. NPDC058274, assembly GCF_042881375.1. Classification (NCBI taxonomy): domain Bacteria; kingdom Bacillati; phylum Actinomycetota; class Actinomycetes; order Kitasatosporales; family Streptomycetaceae; genus Streptomyces; species Streptomyces sp. NPDC058274. The sequence goes on along the minus strand of NZ_JBHVXW010000005.1, from coordinate 228,207 downwards.
GGAGGGCGGCGAAGACGAGGGCCTTGCCGAGGGACATGGTGGTGAGCAACAGGGCGGTGTAGGAGACGACATGGGTGACCAGCAGCAGAGCTTCCACCGCCCGCTCTCGCGGAGGCTGCCGGCGCAGGTCCTGGAATCCGTGGACCTTCAGGGCGACGCCTTCGAGAAGGGTCAGCGGGAAGAAGAGCCACGCCTGGTTGCGGGTGAGCCAGCGCCGGAAACCGGACCGCTTTCCTGCCTGCGCGGCGGTGAACACCAGGACGTCGGCGACGACGTCCGGATCCTTGTCGATGTGGTTCGGGTTCGCGTGGTGCCTGGAGTGTTTGTCGTTCCACCAGGAGTAGCTCATGCCGAGGAGCAGATTGCCGTGGACCAGCCCGATCAGCCGGCTGACGGCCCTGTCGCCGCTGATCTGGGAGTGACCGGCGTCGTGCCCTATGAAGGCCGTGCGGGCCGACAGCACGGCGAGCACGGGGGCAAGGAGGAGGGTCCACCAGGAGTTGCCGATGAGGACGACACCCGTGACGACACTTCCCAGCGCCAAGGCGTTCACGGCCATGCCCAGGGCGTACCAGCCGTATCGACGCTCCAGTAGGTCCTGCCGTCGAACGGTGCGCAGGAGGGGTGTGAAGTCGCTTCCGGCGGACTGCCCGGCTGTCGCCCCCGGAGGGTGCTTCTCCAGGGCTGGGGCGATCTGGGGCATGGCGGGTCTCCGGTCTCTCAGGGACGGCCTGACCTCATGAAACGTACGGATCAGAGGCCCTCTTGGACCATGGCGCCACCACCCGTGTGGGTGCGGGGGCCAGCACCGGACCGCGCAGGGGGGTTTCCTCCACCCCCGCCATGAGGTGACCCGGTTCACCGCTTCCGCATTCCATCGAGTGGCTGAGTGTGCTGTACTCTCGACTGCTCGGCACCAGTAGTCAAATTTGAGGAATACGTTATCGCTGTGCAGAGGATTCCCGCGGCCACCCCCGCCGAGATCTCCGAACTGGCTCGTTGCTGCGCCGTGTTCGTGCCCGCCGATCCTGCCCGTACCGGGTACGTCGCCTTCTGGCGCCCCGACGGCGGGGCGCCGCCCTCCGTGGCGGCCGGGTCCACCGAAGACCTGAGAGTCGTCCAGCCCTCCGACGAGGGCGTCGAGCCGGCCACGGTGCCCGCCGTCCTGCTGCCCGTACGTGCCGCCCTGCCGGTCCTCACGCGTGCGCGTGCCGCCGGGCAGGTCCACAGGGCGACCGCGTTCTGGGGGTCGGCCGCCGTCCTCGCCCTCCAGTTCGCCGCACGAGGGCTGCTGTTGCCCGGGTTGTCGGAGAACGATCACGACGCCTGGCGCGCGGGCCCTCTGCGCGCGGAGGACCTGCATCGTGTCCGCGAGCTGGCCGCCGCGATGCCCCCGGACGCGCACGCGGTGCCGTTGGACGAGACCGCGCCGCTGCGCCTGCCGGTCCCGGAGCGGCTGCTGCGTGCCTTTCTCGATGCCGTCGCCGACGCCCTGCCTCGCTCCCCCGCCGCCGTGCTCGCCGCCGGCGGCCCCGCCTACGCCGTTCCGGAGCCGCAGCACGTGCCGGAACAGCGCGTCTGGGCCGCGGATGTGGCCGCCGGACACGATGCCGGTGTACGGATCTCCCTGCGTATCGAGGTGCCCGGGCTCGCGTCGGCCGTGTCCGAGGAGACGCCACTGCCCTTCCGCGCCGTGCTCCAGGTGCACAGCCTGAGCGATCCGGCGCTGGTAGCGGACGCCACCGTGGTGTGGGCCGGGGCCCAGGCGTTCGGCCCGCGCGCGCGGATGGACACCCTTCTCGCCCTGCGCCGCGCGGCCCGGGCCTGGGCCGCGCTGACCCCGCTGCTCTCGGCGGCCGTTCCGGACTCCGTGGAGCTCGCCGACGAGGAGGTCACCGAACTGCTCGGTGCAGGCGCCCGGATGCTCGCAGGTGCCGGAGTCGACGTGCACTGGCCCAGGGAGCTGGTGCGCGAGCTGACCGCCCACGCTGTCGTCGGGCCGCCCGACGAAGAGCAGGACCCGCGCCGGGACGCGTCCGGCACTCCGTCGTTCCTGTCGGCCGATGCCCTGCTCGCCTTCAACTGGCGGTTCGCGCTGGGTGATCAGCAGCTGACCCGGCAGGAGCTGGACCGGCTGGCCGAGGCGAACCGGCCCGTGGTGCGGCTGCGCGATCAGTGGATTCTGGTCGACCCGCAGGAGGTCCGCCGTGCCCGCGCGCAGCAGGACCGCAAGATCACACCCGTCGACGCGCTCAGCGCCGCTCTGACGGGCTCCGCCGAGGTCGACGGCCACAGGGTCGACGTACGGCCCACGGGGTGGCTGGCGGCACTGCGGGAGCGGCTGGCGGACCCTGAGGGCCAGGACCCCGTCGGGCAGCCCGCCGCGCTCGCCGCCACGCTGCGCGATTACCAGCTGCGGGGACTCAACTGGCTGGTCCGGATGACCTCGCTGGGCCTCGGAGGCTGCCTGGCCGATGACATGGGGCTGGGCAAGACCATCACCCTGATCGCCCTGCATCTGCACCGGCAGACCGACGAGTCGGCGGCGGGACCCACGCTCGTCGTCTGTCCGACCTCGCTGATGGGCAACTGGCAGCGCGAGATCGAGCGGTTCGCGCCCGGCGTCCCGGTGCGCCGTTTCCACGGCTCCCGGCGGAGCGTCGACGCCCTGGCCGACGGGGAGTTCGTCCTCACCACGTACGGCACGATGCGGCTCGAGGCGCCCCGGCTGGCCGAGGTTCCGTGGGGCATGGTGGTCGCCGACGAGGCGCAGCACGTGAAGAACCCCTACTCGGCGACGGCACGCGCGTTGCGCACCATCGGCGCACGCGCACGCGTGGCGCTCACCGGGACCCCGGTGGAGAACAACCTCTCGGAGCTGTGGGCGATCCTGGACTGGACGACTCCGGGGCTGCTCGGCAGGCTGGGCACCTTTCGCACGCGGTACGCGCAGCCCGTGGAGGGCGGCCAGGACCCCGCGGCTGCGGAGCGACTGGCCCGGCTCGTACGGCCGTTCCTGCTGCGGCGCCGCAAGTCGGACCCGGGCATCGCGCCGGAACTGCCGCCCAAGACCGAGACCGACCGGGCCGTGTCGCTCACCAAGGAACAGGCGGGCCTCTACGAAGCAGTGGTGCGGGAGACGCTGGCGGAGATCTCCGGCGCCGACAGCATGGTCCGCCGCGGCCTGATCGTGAAGCTGCTGACAGCGCTTAAGCAGATCTGCAACCACCCGGCGCAGTTCCTCAAGGAGGACCGACCGCGGATCGAGGGGCGGTCAGGAAAGCTCGAACTGCTGGATGAACTCCTGGACACCATCCTCTCCGAGGGGGCGAGCGTTCTGGTCTTCACGCAGTACGTGCAGATGGCCCGGCTCATCGAGCGGCACCTCACGGCGCGCGGCGTGTCGTCGCAGTTCCTGCACGGCGGTACGCCGGTCCGCGAGCGCGAGGCGATGGTGCAGCGCTTCCAGGACGGCGAAAAGCCGGTCTTCCTGCTGTCGTTGAAGGCCGCCGGCACGGGCCTGAACCTGACTCGGGCCGAGCATGTCGTGCACTTCGACCGCTGGTGGAACCCGGCCGTCGAGGCGCAGGCCACCGACCGCGCGTACCGCATCGGCCAGACCCAGCCCGTGCAGGTGCACCGGCTGATCGCCGAGGGGACCATCGAGGACCGCATCGCCGAGATGCTGGTCCGCAAGCGCAAAGTGGCCGACGCGGTGCTCGGTTCCGGCGAGTCGGCACTCACGGAACTGACGGATGGCGAACTGGCCGATCTGGTGGAGCTGCGAGGGGGCGCACGATGAGGGATCAGAGCGACGAGCGTACGTTCGAGGCGCTGCCGCCGGCAGAGGGGCGGGCCTTCGCCCGGACCTGGTGGGGACAGGCCTGGTTGAAGGCCTTGGAGGACGCTGCGCTGGACTCGCAGCAGGTGAAGGCGGGCCGCAGACTCGCGCGGGCCGGAGCCGTGGGAGCAGTGTCGGTGCGCCCGGGCCGCATCACCGCCGTCGTCCAGGACCGCGACGGCACTCTGCATCGCGCCGACGTCCTGTTGCAGGAGTTGTCCGACGAGCAGTGGGACCGTTTCCTGGACGTGGCCGTCGAGCGCGCGGGGCACATCGCGGCGCTGCTCGACCGCGAGATGCCCCCGCACCTGGTGGAGGACGCCGCGGCCTCCGGCGTCGAGCTCCTGCCGGGTCTCGGTGATCTGGAGCCGGAGTGCGACTGCGGCGCGTGGGACCACTGCGGACACACCGCCGCCCTTTGCTACCAGACGGCACGGCTGGTCGACGAGGATCCCTTCGTGCTGCTGTTGATGCGGGGACGCGGCGAACACGCCGTGCTGGACGCACTCCAGACGCGCAGCGCCCCCGCGCCCTCGGAGTCTTCGCCGCACGAGGATTCCGAGCAGGGCGTCGATGCCGCCGAGGCGTACGCGGCCGGGGACATCCTGCCGTCGCTGCCCGCCCTCCCCGCGCTGCCCGAGCGGCCCGGATCGCCGCAGGCCCTGGACACGGAGGCAGCGCCCGCGCCCGGCGTGGAGCCCGCCGCGCTGGAGTTCCTGGCCGCGCAGACCGCGGTCGATGCCCTGCGGCTGCTTGCGGAGGCGCTCAGGCCTGGGCACGAACAGCAAGCCCCTGATGCGGAGTTGACGCTCACACAGGATGCCGTGCGGCTGGCGGCCGGTGACCCGGAGCGGGTGGTCGCCGACCGGCTCGCCGACGGTTCGGGCCGAGACCGCGAAGCACTGGCGCTCGCGGTCCTCGCCTGGCGGAACGGGGGCGCGGCCGCGCTGTCCGTCCTGGAGGACGAGTGGACAGTGGAGGCGGAATCACTCGCACGCGCGCGTGCCGCCCTGGAGTCCGCCTGGGACGAGGACGAGCGGCCGCGACTGCACACCGCCGACAACCGCTGGACGGTCGTCGGCACACACGCACAACTGCGCCTGGGACGGGACGGGCGGTGGTGGCCGTATCGCGAGGAGGGCGGGCGATGGACACCCGCGGGCGCCGCGTCCGCGGATCCGGCCACTGCGCTGGCTCCGGTTCTCGGGGGCGAGTGACACGCCCTCCGGACCCGGGGCGGCCCTGAGCGTCCCGGGGCGGCCCTGAGCGTCCCGGGGTGGCCCTGAGCGTCCCGGGGTGGCCCGGGGTGGCTCTGGGCCGGCTGTGGGTGGCCCGGGGCGGCCCGGGGTGGCTCTGGGCCGGCCGTGGGTGGCCTGGGGCGGCCCGGGGTGGCTCTGGGCCGGCCGTGGGTGGCCTGGATTGGTCCCTGGCCGTCCAGGTAGGGCCCGCCGCGGCCATGCCCGGTCGAAGCACTCTGCAGGCCGCTGTGCGAGACCTACCGGCCGGCGCGGAAGCGCCCTGTTCTCGGAGCAGGGCGCTCCGATTGCGGCCGCAGGCGATGGGGTAGCTCCCCCACACGCCCCGTCAACACCGTGCTCACCTGCGCCCTTTCGCCGCCTCACCCGTCAAGTCGATCACTCGTTTCTCTCAGTTCATCCGGCGGACGCACCCCGTTGGGCAGAGCGGCGGAATCTGGCCGCTGTCACCGAATCCGTGCCCCAGGAGGCCCGATGTCCCCGCTCGCCGCCGGCCGGCGCCGCGTCCACCTTTCCGTCGCCGCGGCAGTGCCGCTGGTCGTCCTGGCCGCCCTGGCGGTCTCCGGCACGGCGGACGCGCACGACGCCGCCGCCGGTCCGCGGGTGACGATCACCGCGACGCTCGGCGACATCCCCCTGGGCACGTTCAGCAACACGCTGCTGCCCGGCACGGTGGGCGACGACCGGGGCGTGGACCTCGGGGGCATAGGCAGCGACATCTTTCCGGCAGCCAGCAAGGGCGAGTTCTGGACCGTGACCGACCGGGGCCCGAACGGTCAGATCAAGGTGGACGGCAAGAAACGCCGTACCTTCCCCGTGCCCGGCTTCGACCCGGCGATCGTGAAGATCCGCGTGTCCGGGAACACCGTGCGGGTCCTCGACGCGATTCCGATCACCACCTCCTCGGGCAAACCCGTCACCGGGCTGCCCGACCAGGCGGAACGCGACGAAGCGCCGTACTCCTACGACGCGCAGACGCCACTCTCGTACAACCCGGACGGTGTGGACACCGAGGGCATCGTCCGGGGCGCCGACGGCAGTTTCTGGCTCGTCGACGAGTACGGGCCCTCACTGATCCACGTCTCGGCTCGCGGGAAGGTGCTGACCCGCTACGTCCCCAAGGGGTTGCACCTGACGGGCGCGGACTATCCGGTGGTCGAGGCCCTGCCGGCCGTCCTGCTGCACCGGAAGACCAACCGGGGCTTCGAAGGGCTCGCCCAACTCCCGGGCGGTGACCTCGTGATGGCGTTGCAGAGCCCGCTGTCCCTGCCGGACGGCGACGCGGGTGACGCCTCGCGTACGACCCGTCTGCTGCGTTTCTCACCGAAGAGGCAGGCCGTCACCGCCGAGTACGCCTACCGCTTCGATCCGGTGAACGTGGTCGACCCGAGCGAGGACGACACGTCCGAGCTGAAGATCTCCTCCGTGGTCGCCGTGGGACGGGACCACCTGCTCGTCGAGGAGCGCACCGACAAGGCGGCGCGGCTTCAGCTGGTGAAGCTCACGCGGAGCGCGGACATCCTTGCGGGAGCCTGGGACGACGCGACGACCTCCCCGTCCCTGGAGCAGCTCGACGACCCGTCGGCCTCCGGGGTCCCCGTCCTGCGCAAGCACCTCGTCGTCGACCTCGGCACCGTGGCGGGAGTGCCCGGCAAGATCGAGGGCATCGCACGCGTGGGCCGCGACACGCTCGCCCTGATCAACGACAACGACTTCGGCATGACGGACGGCTCTGGCGCGTTCGACGCGCAGGGCCGTCTCGTGGACAGCGGTGTCGAGACGACGGTGACGTACGTGCGGCTGCCCCACGGGATCTGACGTCAGGGCGGCGCATGGGGTGCAGGAGCCGTGTCATGCGGCACGCGCGCGTGCGGTTCAGGTCAGCGGCCTGGTCAGTTGGTGGCTGCCGAGGTCGGCGGCCAGGCTGCAGACGACGTTGTCGATGCCGATCTTGTACGCCGACGAGTCCGGGTACTGCACCAGGTTCCCCCGCACGGCGCCCGTCGACTGATGGGCCGCCTTGCGCGCCAGGGGTTTCTCGCACAGGGCGGACGCCGCCTTCCGCAAAGCGGCGTCGGTCGTGTACGCGCCGTCGAGTTCGGCGACCTTCACCACCTCGGCGTCGTGCGGCGAACCGCACGCGCGCGGCGCCGCCTGCCCGGGCCGGCCGGCGGTGGTGTCGAAGCAGTCTCCCGACTTCAGCAGGTAGTAGGGCAGTTCATCGCCCGAGGGGTTCGCGAAGAGGGTCGCGAGGTCGCTCGGAACGCTGCTGGGAAGGTCGCTGGGGAAGTCACTCGGAAATCCGCTGGGCAGCCCTGAAGGCAACTTCGAAGGGAGGTTCGAGGGCAGTTCCGTGGGCAGCTGGGACGGGATGCTCAGGGACGGAGTGGGCGACCGGCTGGTCTTCCCGCTGGTCTCCGTCGGCGACTTCTTGTCCGTCGAGTCGTCTCCCCCGCCGGTCACGAGAAGTACGGCGACGATGACTCCCAGGGCCACCACTGCGGCGATCATCAGGAAGAGCGTGTTCCGACGTGGGCCGCGCCCCCGGGGCGGTCCGGGAGGCGGCTGCGGCGGCCATCCCTCGCCGCCGCCCTGTCCGGACGACCAGTTCCCGCCGCCCGGTGGCGGACCGTATCCCCCGGGGACGTAGTCGCCCCCGGAGGCCGGCCCGTAACCCCCGGAGGCGTAATCGTCTCCGGGAGTCTGCCCGGAATCCCCGGGCGGCGGCCCATAGCCTCCAGGAGGCGGCCCGTAGCCCCCGGTCGGCGGGCCGAAACCGCCGTGGTCCGGACGCGGAGTGTCTCCCGGCGGCTGGGGCGGTAAAGGTGGCATGGCCATACCGTCAAGAGTCGCCTCGAACCGGTCATCACGCGAGCCCCGCGCGGAAGTTGATACGGACTCATGCTCTGGACGGCATGATTCCGGACCGTCCCGCACGAGACCGGCCGGCGACCGGGAGCCGCCGGCCGAGGCGGGAGGCATCGACCGGGTTACGGCTGCCTCCTGTCCGGCGCCCCTTGTGCGACTCCAGCGCCCGCGCGCATCGACGGCACCCGTACTCCCTCCTCGTAGCCGCGATCAGCCCCGCGCGTTGAGCAGATGATCCATCGCCAACTGGTCCAGCCGTTCGAAGGCCATCCCTCGCCCGGCGGCCGCCTCCACGTCGAACTCCTCGAAGGAGGCCCGGTCGGCGAGCAGCCCGGTCAGCCCGTCCGCCGCGGTGGGCTGGGTGAGCTCGTCCAGCCGCGAGGCGCGCAGCGCTTCCTGGACCTCCGGGTCGGCGCGGAACGCCGCGGCTCGCTCACGGAGGATCAGATAGTTGCGCATGCAGCCCGCCGCGGACGCCCACACGCCGTCGAGGTCCTCGGTCCGCGGCGGCTTGAAATCGAAGTGCCTCGGCCCCTCGTACCCAGCGGTCTCCAGGAGGTCTACCAGCCAGAAGGCCGATCGCAGATCGCCCGCTCCGAAGCGCAGGTCCTGGTCGTACTTGATACCGGTCTGGCCGTTGAGGTCGATGTGGAAGAGCTTGCCCGCCCACAGGGCCTGAGCGATGCCGTGCGGGAAGTTCAGCCCGGCCATCTGCTCGTGCCCCACCTCGGGGTTGACGCCGTACAGCTCCGGTCGCTCGAGCCGCTCGATGAAGGCGAGGGCGTGACCGACCGTGGGCAGCAGGATGTCTCCGCGCGGCTCGTTCGGCTTGGGCTCGATCGCGAAACGCAGGTCGTATCCCTGGGAGGTCACGTACTCGCCCAGGAGGTCGAAGGCCTCCTTCATGCGGTCGAGCGCCACCCGGACGTCCTTGGCGGCGCCGGACTCGGCACCCTCGCGGCCACCCCAGGCGACGTACGTCCGCGCGCCCAGCTCGACCGCGAGATCGACGTTGCGGATCGTCTTGCGCAGGGCGTAGCGGCGCACGTCCCGGTCGTTGGCGGTGAACGCGCCATCCTTGAAGACGGGGTGCGTGAACAGGTTGGTGGTGGCCATCGGCACGGTCAGGCCGGTCGCGTCGAGGGCCTGGCGGAAGCGCTTGATGTGCGACTCGCGCTCGGACTCCGAGGACCCGAAGGGGATCAGGTCGTCGTCGTGGAACGTCACTCCGTAGGCACCGAGCTCCGCCAGGCGCTGTACGGACTCGACCGGGTCGAGGGCCCGCCGGGTGGCATCGCCGAACGGGTCCCTTCCCTGCCAGCCGACGGTCCACAAGCCGAAGGTGAACCTGTCCTCGGGGGTGGGCTGGTAGTTCATACCGCGGCTCCTCGCTCGCTCCGACTATTTCGTCATGGCGCTTAACAAATTAGTATGCGGAGGCAACTCTGGGAAGAGACGAAGTGCGGAACCCGGGCTGTATCCGTTCCGGGGACCCCAATACCTGGCCGCAAGCCCGCGGAGTCGCGGAAAGAGGGAGAGCCCGATGTCAGCAGCCGAGGGTCCGCTCGTCGTCGGCGTGGACACATCCACCCAGTCCACGAAGGTCCTGGTCGTCGACGCATCGTCCGGACAGGTGGTCGCGAGCGGGCAGGCCCCGCACACCGTCTCCTCCGGAGCGGGCCGCGAGAGCGATCCGCGCCAGTGGTGGGACGCGCTCCGGGAGGCACTGCACCAGTGCGGTGACGCCGCGCACGAGGCCGCGGCGGTGTCGATCGGCGGCCAGCAGCACGGCCTGGTCACGCTGGACGCCCAGGGCGAGCCAGTGCGACCGGCCCTCCTGTGGAACGACGTGCGCTCGGCGCCGCAGGCCCGCCGTCTGGTCGAGGACCTGGGTGGCCCGAAGGCCTGGGCCGAGCGCACCGGCAGCGTGCCGGGCCCCTCCTTCACGGTGACGAAATGGGCGTGGCTGGCCGAGCACGAGCCGGATGCGGTCCGCGCGACCGCGGCCGTACGTCTGCCGCACGACTACCTCACCGAGCGCCTCACCGGCCAGGGCACCACGGACCGCGGCGACGTCTCCGGAACGGGCTGGTGGGCGTCCGCGACCGGCTCGTACGACGAGGAGGTCCTCGCCCACATCGGCCTCGACCCGGCTCTGCTCCCCCGCGTGGTCCAGCCCGGTGAGGTGGCCGGAACCGTGCGCGAGCGCGGTGAACTGCCCTTCTCCAAGGGCACACTGGTCGCCGCCGGCACCGGCGACAACGCGGCCGCCGCTCTCGGGCTCGGACTCCGCCCCGGCACCGCTGTGCTGAGCCTCGGCACCTCCGGCACGGTGTACGCCGTGTCGACGCGGCGCCCCACCGACCCGACCGGCACCGTGGCCGGCTTCGCCGACGCGCGGGGCGACTGGCTTCCGCTGGCCTGCACCCTCAACTGCACGCTCGCCGTGGACCGCGTGGCCGCCCTGCTGGGCCTGGACCGCGAGGCCGTCGAGCCCGGTACGGACGTGACCCTGCTGCCCTATCTGGACGGCGAGCGCACCCCCGACCTGCCGCACGCCTCGGGTCTGCTGCACGGACTCCGGCACGACACGACGGGCGGGCAGGTGCTCCAGGCCGCGTACGACGGCGCGGTCCACTCCCTGCTGGGCGCGCTGGACCTGGTGCTCGACGCGGACGCCGACCGGACCGCGCCCCTGCTGCTCATCGGCGGAGGCGCGCGCGGGAAGGCGTGGCAGCAGACGGTACGCCGGCTGTCGGGGCGTCCCGTTCAGGTGCCCGAGGCCAGGGAACTGGTCGCCCTCGGTGCCGCGGCGCAGGCCGCCGGACTACTGACGGGAGAGGACCCGGCCGCGGTGGCGCGGCGCTGGGACACGGCCCGCGGACCCGTCCTGGAAGCCGTGGAGCGGGACGAGGCGGCGCTGGCCAGGATCGCCGGGGTACTCTCCGACGCGGCCCCGCTGCTGGAGCGGGCGCCGGACAAGCACGGACAAGGGTCGGCCTGACCGGGGCAGCCCGCGGGGACCGGCCGGACGAGGACTGACGGAGGCATGACCGCACCGCTGCACGAAGCCCATCCGGCCGGCTCCGGCCGGCGGCTGCCCGACACCCAGCAGGGCATGCGCCGCCGCAATCTCGCCCGCGTCATGCACACCGTGAACGCCGAGGGACCGCTCTCCCGCGCCGCGGTGGCCTCACGCATCGGGCTGACGCGCGCCGCGGTGTCGACCCTGGTGGACGAGCTGATCCGGTCCGGGCTCCTGGAGGAACTGGGTCCGGAGCGCCCCGGCCGGGTGGGGCGGCCCGGTTCGGCCCTGGCCGTGAGCGGTCGCGGTCCCGCCGGGATCGGAGCGGAAGTCGGCGTCGACCATCTCGCAGTGTGCGCCGTCGACCTGCGGGGTCAGGTGCGGGCGCGGGCCGTACGGCACGGGGCGAACCGCGGCCGGTCGCCCGAGCCGGTGATCGAGGAACTGACCGCGCTGATACGGCGCGTCGTCGCCGAGGCGGAACAGGAAGGCCTGTGGCCGGCCGGTCTCGCGGTCGCCGTGCCCGGCCTGGTCGCCCGCGACGGCCGCACCGTGGTCCGCGCCCCCAACCTCGACTGGCACGACACGGACCTCGGTCCCCTGCTGCCCGGTGACCTGCCGCTGACCGTGGACAACGAGGCCAACTTCGGCGGTCTGGCCGAACTCTGGCTCGGCGACGGGACCCCGCGGGACTTCCTTCATGTGTCCGCCGAGATCGGCATCGGTGCCGCGGTGGTCGTCGACGGGCGACTGCTGCGGGGAACGCGCGGGTTCGCGGGCGAGCTGGGGCATGTGCCGGTACGACCGGACGGCCCGGAGTGCGCGTGCGGCGGCCGGGGCTGTCTGGAGCAGTACGCGGGCGAGGAAGCCGTACTGCGGGAGGCGGGACTTGAACCGGGCGGGGACCGGGTCGGCGTGCTGGCGGGGCGGGCCGCCGACGGCGACGAACAGGTACGGCGGGCCCTGCGCGGAGCCGGTACGGCGCTCGGTATCGCTCTGACCGGGGCGGTCAACCTCCTGGACCCGGAGACCGTCGTGCTCGGCGGCGCGCTGGCCGGCCTCGCGCCGTGGCTACTGCCCTCGCTGGAAAGTGAGCTGGCGCAGCGCACGACGGGTCCCGCCTGTGCCGTCACCGTCTCCCGGCTGGGTCCCGAGGGGCCGTTGCTCGGTGCCGCGCACTCGGTGGTGCGGGCGGTGCTGGACGATCCGACGGCTGTGGCGACCCGGGCGTAGTACCACGGCCGTGGCGGCCGTCACGTACGCAGCGGCCTTCACGTACGCAGCGGCCGTCACGTACGCAGCGGCCGTCGCGAACCGGGCGTAGCGCGACGGCCGCTGCGAACCGCGCGTAGCGCGACTGCCTGCGGCCTTCGCTGAGGCAGCATCTCCCCGTTCCCCCTTCCGGGTGAGCGAGTTGTCCACAGTCCCGCGGTTGTCCACCGCCGCGCGCCGCACTCTTCCTGCCCAACCGGCAAGCGCCGTACCGTAATTCACGCGAGGCGCAGCCGTCCGGCCGACGGCTGCCGGGCCGGTCGAATCGGGGGGTTCATGGTGTGCGCACTGCTGGTCGTCTTCTTGGTGCTCGCGCTGCTGACCGTGGCGGCGCTGCCGGTCATCGGCTTCGAGTCCGAGCGGACGGCACCCGTGTCGTACGCCGGTCCGGTCGCCAATGTCCGGATGATGACCGGAGCGGCGGCCCCGATCATCCCGATACGCCTGATACGGCGGCATGTGGAGCGAAGAGCCACACAACCCGCGTCCGCCTCGGCGAGTCCCGCCCGGCCGGCTCCCCCGGCCTCTTTCAGATCGGACAGATCGAACAGATCGGAGCTGTGCAGTCATGAGTGACCCCCGGATCCTCACGGTGCGCCCCGAACCGGGAGAGTACGCGTGGACGTTCGGCGGCGCGCCACCCGTCGCCCGCATCGCCCCCGGCACCGTCCTCGATCTGTACACGGAGGACTGCTTCGCGGGACGTGTGAGGTCCGAGAAGGATCTGGTGTCCGAGGTGTGCGAGTTTCCGTTCCTGAATCCGCAGACGGGCCCCTTCCATGTGGAGGGCGCGGAGCCCGGCGACACGGTCGCGGTGCACTTCGTGTCGGTCGAGCCGGCCCGTGACTGGGCGGCGTCGACGACGGTCCCCCTGTTCGGCGCCCTCACGTCCACGCACACCACGGCCACCCTCCAACCACCACTGCCGGAGACCGTCTGGATCTGGCAGCTCGACCGGACGCGGCGCACCGCCCTGTTCAGCGCGCGTGACAGTGACATCGAGATCGAGCTCCCCATGGACCCCATGCACGGCACGGTCGGCGTGGCCCCGGCCAACCTGGAGGTGCGCTCCGCGCTGGTGCCCGACGCGCACGGCGGGAACATGGACACCCCGGAGATGCGGGCAGGCGTCACGTGCTTCCTCGGTGTGAACGTCGAAGGCGCGCTGTTGAGTCTCGGAGACGGGCATGCCCGGCAGGGCGAGGGCGAGACCTGCGGGGTCGCCGTGGAGTGCGCGATGAACACCGTGGTGATCGTCGAGCTGCTCAAGGGTGTCGCCACCCCGTGGCCACGGATCGAGTCCGACACCCACATCATCTCGACGGGTTCGGCACGCCCCCTGGAGGACGCGTTCCGGATATCCCAGCTCGACCTGGTGCAGTGGCTGGTGCGCGACTACGGCTTCAGCGAGCTGGATGCCTATCAGTTCGCGACCCAGGCGGTCGAGTCGCCGCTGGCCAACGTCTGCGACACCAACTACACCTGCGTCGCCAAGCTGCGCAAGGAATGGCTGCCGCGGCGCGAGACGCACCGGGGGCTGCACGAGCGGCTGCGCGCAACCGCGGCGGCATTCCGGCGTTGAGCTGGGCGGTGCTCCCTCACCGTCCCGTCGGGCGACACCCAGCCGTCCACGCCCTCACCGTCCCGTCGGGCGACACCCAGCCGCCCACGCCCTCACCCCCGATCCCCGCCGCACCGCTCCACGGCGACACCGCCCCACCACCTCGCCGCCCCCATCGGCCTTGCTGTCGGGCCTGCCCCCTCACCGGAGGCCCAAAGTCCACCGCCGCCGTCCCCCCACCCCCACCCCACCCCCACCGAGAGGCAGAAGTCCATGGACCAGTCCAGACCGTTCCCCAGCCGGCGAAGGTTACTGAAGGGCGCGGCCCTCGCCGCTCTGCCCTCCGCGTTGGTCCCGGCGACCCGGGCAGGCGCCCAGGTGCGGGCCGTCGACTATCCGGGGGCCGAGTGGGTGCCGGCCAGCACCTCCAACTACACGGCGTCCAACCGTCCTACGAGCTATCCCTTCAACTACGTGATCATCCATGTCACGCAGGAGACCTATCCGGACACACTGTCCATCTTCCAGAACGCGCAGAAGAAGGTGTCGGCCCACTACGTCGTCCGCTCGGCCGACGGGCATGTCGCGCAGTGCGTCCGTGAGGACGACATCGCCTGGCACGCGGGCAACTGGGACTACAACACGCGCAGCATCGGCATCGAGCACGAGGGGTGGGTCGACCAGCCCGCGTACTTCACCAACGCCCTGTACGAGCAGTCGGCGAAACTGACGGCCGCCGTCTGCACGAAGTACGGCATCCCGAAGGACCGTGCGCACATCCTCGGGCACTACCAGGTGCCGGGTACCGACCACACCGATCCCGGCCCCAACTGGGACTGGACGCGGTACATCAGGCTCGTCAACTTCGCCTGACGGGCGCCTCGCCGGTTCTTCCGCCAAGCGATACCCGGCAAAAAGCTGCCCACCCACGGCTGCTGTGCACCAAAGTCCACCAAAGGCTGTGCATCAAAGCTGTGCATCAAAGCTGTGCAACAAGGGCCGTGCAGCAGGGCCCAGTCAGGAGGAGACCGGTCACGAAGCTTGTCCGGACCGGCACCGGGAGTGACGATGGCCTCAGCCGCATCGCCGTGCCGGGAGGCCGAGTTGACCGATCCATGGGTGGCCCTGGAACCGGGTGCCGACCCCGTCGAGCGGGGGCGGGCACTGCGCCGCGCCCACGAGACGTTCACGGCGGCGGGGACGGTGCCGCGGCCTGTGCGTTCCGTGGTGGCCGACTCCTGGCGGCGTTCGGCCAGGGCCGGAGTGGGCCCGGACGGCACCGCGAGCGTGGAGCTCACCGACGGGGACCTCGGCACGTACCGGGCGGAACATCCGCTGGCGCGCGTGATGCCGTTGTTCCGCGAGCTGATGGGCACGTTCGCGGCGGACGGCGAACATCTGCTCGCGGTGTGCGACGCACAGGGCAGACTGCTGTGGGTGGAGGGACATCCGTCGACTCGGCGGGAGGCGGGGCGGATGAACTTCGTGCCCGGCGCGCGCTGGGCGGAGACCGCCGTCGGGACGAACGCACCGGGTACGGCCGTCGCCGTCGACCGGCCCGTGCAGGTGTTCGCGGCCGAGCACTTCATCCGCCGGGTGCAGCCGTGGACGTGCGCGGCGGCGCCGGTGCACGATCCACGCACGGGGCGGATGCTCGGCGCGGTGGACATCACGGGCGGGGACGGGCTCGCGCATCCGCACAGTCTCGCCTTCGTCCAGGCGGTGGCGCGCGCGGCCGAGTCCCAGTTGGCGCTGCTCACACCGGTGGAAACCGCGGCCGGCACGATCGAACTGGCGGCGCTCGGAAGGGACGAGGCGCAGCTGCTCGTTCCGGGCGGCCGGAAGATCAGGCTCAGCCGCCGGCACAGCGAGATCCTGGTGCTGCTGTCCCGGCATCCGGAAGGACTGACCGGCGACGAGCTGTTGTGCGCGCTGTACGAGGACGAGTCGGTGACGCCGGTGACACTCCGTGCCGAACTGGCCCGGCTGCGCAGGCTGCTCGGCCCGGGCCTGCTGGACTCCCGGCCGTACCGGCTGGCGGTCCCGGTCGAGTCGGATGTCGCGGTGGTCGAACGGCGGCTCGGCACCGGGGCGGTCACGGCTGCGGCGGCGGCGTACGAGGGTCCCTTGCTGCCCGGTTCTCAGGCGCCGGCCGTGGTCCGGCTGCGCCGCCGGCTTGCCGACGGCCTGCGGTCGGCGCTGGTCGCCGGCCGCGACCCCGACCTGCTGGCCGACTGGGCGCACGCCCCGTGGGGCGAGGACGATCTCGACGTGTGGCGGGCGCTCGCGGCGGTGCGGCCGACGCCCGCCGTGCGGGCGCGTCTCGCCGGTCTTGAGGCCGAACTGGGCATGCCGGAGGCGAGGTTGACGTCCGCAACGTGGTTGCAACGTCTCCGCTCCTAGCCTCTCGGCGAGAGCTGCCCAACGGCGGGCAGCGCTTCTCCGGGAGGCAGACCAGCATGACCCGTTACACGGCGCCCGGCACCGATGGCGCGATCGTCTCCTACCAGGCGCGTTACGACCACTTCATCGGCGGCGAGTACGTGCCGCCGGCGCGCGGGCAGTACTTCGAGAACCCGAGCCCCGTGGACGGGCAGCCGTTCACGGAGGTCGCCCGGGGCACCGCGGAGGACGTGGAGCGGGCGCTGGACGCGGCGCACGCGGCCGCGCCCGCCTGGGGACGTACCTCCGTGACCGAGCGCTCCGGCATCCTGCTCAAGATCGCCGACCGGATGGAGGCGAACCTGGAGAAGCTGGCGGTCGCCGAGAGCTGGGAGAACGGCAAGCCGGTGCGCGAGACGCTGGCCGCCGACATCCCGCTGGCCATCGACCACTTCCGGTACTTCGGCGGAGCGATCCGCGCGCAGGAGGGCTCGCTCGGAGAGGTCGACGACGACACGGTCGCGTACCACTTCCACGAGCCGCTGGGCGTCGTGGCGCAGATCATCCCGTGGAACTTCCCGATCCTGATGGCGGTCTGGAAGCTGGCGCCGGCTCTCGCGGCGGGCAACGCGGTCGTCATCAAGCCCGCCGAGCAGACCCCGGCGTCCATCCACTACTGGATGAGCCTGATCTCGGATCTGCTGCCGCCGGGTGTGGTGAACATCGTCAACGGCTTCGGTGTGGAGGCGGGCAAGCCGCTCGCGTCGAGTCCGCGGGTGGCGAAGGTCGCGTTCACGGGTGAGACCACGACGGGGCGGCTGATCATGCAGTACGCCTCGGAGAACATCAAGCCGGTCACGCTGGAACTGGGCGGCAAGTCGCCGAACATCTTCTTCGACGACGTGTGGGACAAGGACGACGACTTCCGCGACAAGGCCCTCGAAGGGTTCACGATGTTCGCGCTCAACCAGGGCGAGGTGTGCACCTGTCCGTCGCGGGCGCTGATCCAGCGCGGTCACTACCGGGAGTTCCTTGAGGCGGCGGTCGCCCGCACGGAGCTCATCAAGCCGGGCCACCCGCTCGACACCGACACGATGATCGGCGCCCAGGCCTCCAACGACCAGCTGGAGAAGATCCTTTCGTACCTGGACATCGGCCGGCAGGAAGGCGCCAAGGTCCTCACCGGCGGTGAACGCGTCGAGTACGACGGCGAGTTGAAGGGCGGCTACTACGTCCAGCCGACGATCTTCGAGGGCGACAACCGGATGCGGATCTTCCAGGAAGAGATCTTCGGGCCGGTCGTCTCGGTCGCGTCCTTCGACGACTTCGACGACGCCATCAAGACCGCGAACGACACCCTGTACGGGCTCGGCGCCGGGGTGTGGACGCGGGACATCAACACCGCCTATCGCGCAGGCCGTTCGATCCAGGCCGGCCGGGTCTGGACCAACTGCTACCACGCGTACCCGGCGCACGCGGCCTTCGGCGGCTACAAGCAGTCGGGCATCGGCCGCGAGAACCACAAGATGATGCTGGAGCACTACCAGCAGACGAAGAACCTTCTCGTGTCGTACTCGGCACAGAAGCTCGGCTTCTTCTAAGGATTGAAAAGGCGTCTGACCAGGCCTTTTTACCCGTCAGGCGCCTCTCTTCCCTGATCCACTTGCATGGACCGCCCGCTCGGCCACGTCCGGGGGCGGTCGACGTCCTGGGCAAAGGACACCAAAGCTGCTTTCACGATCTTGTTGGCCCGGCCCGCTTCAACTCCGCTCTTTTCTTGCGGAGTTGTTCTGGCATCGCATGACTGTTCGACAGCGGCCTCCCACGACCGGATTGTTGGTTAGGGTGACAAGCAGAGGCTCATCCCGATGCCCTTTCCAGGGCTATGGCGGGTCGGACACGACGGGGGGCTCGCGTTGGATTGCCTGGCAGGAGCGGACCCAGAAGTCGGCCCGGCCCAGCTCGTGCTTGACGGGTTCGTAATCCCGCTCGGTCCGGCCACCCAGCCTGTACGCGCTGACGATCCCGGCCATGTCGGCGGGCGGCAGTGGACAGTTCTTGCAGCGCTCGACCGCCGCCACGTGGGGGATTGCGGCGCCGTCGGGTTCGGTGACCGGCTGCGCCAACGCGGTCAGTGTCTTGTTGCGGTCCCGCGGCGTCGGCAGGGCGGCGACGTAGTCCCGCAACGCCCGACGCCGCGCACGGTAGTCGAGAAGGCCACTGCCGCGGGTCGACCGGACGCGGCGGGCGTGTGACCGGCCGGTCGGCGCCCACGGTGCTGCCCCCGTCGCTGCGCGCGTGGCTCGGGCCGATCGCGGCGCTCGGAACGCTGGTGGTCGTCGTGCTCGGGGTCCTGTACGCCGGCCACAGTGAGCCCGGCAGGGTGGACAGGTGGATCATCCGGCCGACGGCGGACAGTGTGCGGCCTCCGTGGCGGCGCTTCGCTCTGGCCACGGACTTCCTGGGAGAGCCCGCCGGAGCCGCGCTGCTGATGGTGGCCGCCATGGCATGCTGCCTGCTGCTTCGGCGTCCTCGCGCAGCGGTGCTCATCGTGGCAGGCGCCGCCCTGACCGTGGGGACGGCGACGCTGCTCAAGCACCTGGCGGGACGCACCATCCACGGCGACGGCAACCTGTCCTACCCGAGCGGGCACACCGCCTTCGTCACCGCACTCGCCCTCATGGCGGCCCTGATCGCGACCGGTCGGCTCGGCCTCGGCAGGACGGCCGCCACCTCACTCGTGCTCGCCGCGGCGCTGGTTGCCGGCGCCACGATGGGATGGGCGCAGGTCGCCCTCGGCGCGCACTACCCGACCGACGTCCTCGGCGGCTGGTGCACCGCGCTGGCGGTGGTTCCGGCGACCGCGTGGCTGGTCGACCGGATCGCCGACCGGATGGCCGACGTCGCTCGGCGGGAGCACCCCTGACGTCACGTCACGCCAAGCTGCGGAAGACGGGCTTCACCGGTCGCCCGACCAGCCAGGGAGTGGGGTCAGCGGCGTCCAGCGCCTTCCGGTACACCGCACATGCCTGCGCCACTACATCGACGGTGCGGTCGATGTCGGCGTCGTCAAGCGCGCTGCTCACCACGAAGGAAGGGGCCAGCACTCCGCCCGCGAGGAGCCGGCGCAGGAACAGGGTGCGGTACTGCTGCGACGGCTGCCCGTTCTCGTCGAGGATGGCGAAGACCAGGTTGCTGGCCCGGCCCCGGACGACGATGTGGTCGCCGACGCCCATTGCGGCCGCGGCGTCCCGGACCCCGGCTGCCAACCGCTCGCCGAGGGCGTGCAGCCGCGCGGTGACGCCCTCTTCGACGTAGGTGGTCTGCACGGCCATCGCGGCTGCCAGGGAGTGCGTTTCCGCACCGTGCGTGGTGGACAGCAGGAACACCCGGTCGCCGGAGTGCCGCAGCCCGCCCCGCTCCATCAGCTCGCGGCGCCCGGCCAGAGCGGAGACGGCGAACCCGTTGCCCAGCGCCTTGCCGAACGTGGAGAGGTCGGGCACGACGCCGTACAGACCCTGGGCGCCCGCCTCGGACCAGCGGAAGCCGGTGATCATCTCATCGAAGATCAGTACGCAGCCGTGCCGGTCGGCCAGCTCACGCAGGCCGGCGAGATACCCCGGCGGCGGATCGGTGTGGGTGGCGGGTTCGAGGATCAGGCAGGCGACCTCGTCCTGGTGCCGGGTGAGCAGCTCCTCCGTGGCGGCCAGGTCCCCGTAGGGGAACGCCACGGTGAGCTCGTTGGTCGCCGCCGGAACACCGGCGGACATCGGCGTGGTGCCGATGAACCAGTCGTCGACGGAGAAGAACGGATGGTCGGCGCAGATGGCCACCCGCGGGCGCCCGGTGGCGGCGCGGGCGAGGCGCACCGCGGCGGTGGTGGCGTCGGAGCCGTTCTTCGCGAACTTCACCATCTCGGCGGTCGGCACCGTGGCCAGGAAACGCTCCGCGGCCTCGACCTCCACGATGGAGGGCCGGACGAAGTTGCTGCCGCGGTCGAGTTCCCGCCGCACCGCCTCGAGCACGCGTGGGTGGGCGTGGCCGAGGCTGACCGACCGCAGGCCGGACCCGTACTCGATGTAGCGGTTGCCGTCGACGTCCCACACGTGGGCACCGCGGCCGTGGCTGATGACCGGGGCCAGGTTCTCGGGGTACTGGTCGTCGCCCTTGGCGTAGGTGTGAGCGCCGCCGGGGATCATGGCGTGCAGCCGCTCGTTCGCCATCCGCGACCGGGGCAGGACGAACTCTTCGGTCTCTTCTGTCTCTTCGGTCTCTTCTGTCTCCTCGGTCTCTTCGGTGTGCTCGGTCTCTTCGGTGTGTTCGGTGTCCACGCGGGCCCTCACTTCTATCTGCGCTTCAGGACCTCGGCGAGGCTCGGCGCCTCGCGGTCCCGCTGGGACATCGATGTGGGCGGCAGCGGCCACGGAATGGCGAGCTCCGGGTCGTCGTAGGCGATCGTCACGTCCTCGGCCGGATCGTGCGGGCGGTCGATCCGGTACGAGGTGTCAGCGGTTTCGGTCAGCGCCTGGAAGCCGTGCGCGCACCCCGCCGGGATGTACAGGGTCACCTGCGTCTCGCCGGACAGCTCGAAGAAGGCCCGGTTGCGGTAGGTCGGCGAGTTTGTCCGCAGGTCCACGACGACGTCGAAGATCCTCCCGTACGAGCACCGCACCAGCTTGGCCTCGCCCGAGCCGGAGCGCAGGTGCAGGCCTCGCAGCACGCCTCGGACCGAGCGGGACAGGCTGTCCTGGACGAAGGCGTCCGGGTCGAGGCCCACCGAGCGGACCACGTCGGCGTCGAAGGTGCGGCAGAAGAAGCCGCGCTCGTCGGCGTACGGCGTCGACTCGAACAGGTACGCGCCGGCGATCTCCGGGACTTCGGTCGCTTTCATGGAGCCTCCTGCCGAGCGTGGGCGTGAGGGTGGTCGCACGCCGGGAACAGGGCCGCCGTCAAGTCGGTGAACTGGCGCTCGAGTTGTTGGGCCGCGGCCTGGTTCCCCTCGATGAGCGTCTGCCGCAGCTCGGCCGATCGCTTCTCCAGCGCCCGGAACTGCTCCAGCAGCCGGTCGGCGTCGACCTCGCGCGCCGGGTGACAGTATGCGCCGAGCCCCATTTGTGCCATGAGCGCGTCGCTCTTCGCCGCATAGCTGAGGGCGAGCACCGGCGTGCCGGTCTTCAGCGCGCAGATCAGGTTGTGATAACGGATCGCGACCACGCTGTCGGCAGCCGCCATCTCCTTCATCAGGTCGGCCAGTGAGCACGGCTCGGCAGCGGTCACCAGCGACGAGTCCACCGCTTCGAGGATCGCGGCGACCACCGACGCATCGCACGCGTCGCCGGTGAGCAGTCGGACCGGCCTGCCCTCCTCGACCAGCGCGCGGACGAACCGGATCGTCCCAGCGAGGTAACGCCGGTATATCTCGTCGGCCCGGGCGCGGTCGTCGTTGCCACCGTGGAAGTCCATGACACCAACACAGACCGGGCCGGACGCGCCCGAGTCCGCGCTCACCTGCGGTGTCGGCAGGGCGAACGCGAGGTCCGGGTAGACCTCGTCGCGCGCGGTGTCCACGCCCATCGCCCGCATCGCGTCGCGGGACTGGGCGTCCCGGTACGACCGGTACGCGGCCAGCCGCGCCGACCAGCGCACCAGGGCCCGGGTCGGCCGGTTGCCGATCTCGGCGGCGCCGACGCTGACCAGCGCGACCCGGGTGCGCAGCAGCCGGCCGCTCGCGCAGAGCAGGAACAGCGAGTACGGGAAGCCCCACGGCCGCAGCGGCAGCGTGGCCTCCAGGACGCCCATGCCCGGCACGATCACCACATCGTGCCGGCGCACCCACGCGGCGGTGCGGAAGACGTCGACGAGTTTGCCCAGACCCTTCGCCCCGATCGCGCCCACCCGCGACGCGGTCCGGTACTCACCGCGGTACCAGTGCAGCCGCGCCGCGGGGATCCCGTACCGGGCCGCGACGACCTCGGGTCCGCCGCACAGTGCGTCCACGGTCGCCTCCGGGTGCTCGGCGCGGAGGTACCCGAGCACGGCCTGGAGCGACCCGTCGTTGCCGAGGTTGCCGGAGCCGAGCAGGCCGAACACGCCGACGCGCACCGGAGTCTCGTCCGCGGACGTCATACCTGCCTCCCCTCACGGCCGGCGACGAGGGCGTCGACGGACACGGTGAGCAGGGCCGGGTCGACCGGGGCGCGGTCCTCGACCCGCTCGCCGGCACCCGGCCGGACCCGGCTGGTCATCCATGCGGCCAGGTGGCGGTAGCACGCTCGCCGTTCGGCCGGGGACAACGGCGCCCGCCGGATCGCCGAGGCGAAGCCCCAGACGTACTCGGCGAGCAGCCGGGGCGTCGGGTGCAGCGGTCCTGCCCGGCGCGGGTCCAGGTTGACGCACCGGGCGCGCTTGCCCGGGTTCGCCCGCTCGGCGCGGGCGGGGTGGTCGCGGCGGAAGTACAGCAGCTCCGGAACCTGGTGGAAGGGCCCGTGCAGGGCGATCTCGGCGACGAACGTGCGGTCCGCGTGGTGGTAGCTCTCCATCGGCTTCACCCGGCGCAGCGCGTCGGCCCGGATCACCCCGTAGAAGTCGTCACCACCGGGCTCGAACAGCATGCTGCGGAAGCGCTCCGGCGGGTGCGGTGAGTCGGTGGCGAGCGTGTACTCGTACGGGACCTTCACCTGGCCCTCGCCGTCGATGACCGCCTGGTCGGCGTGCGCGAGGATCACGTCCGGCCGCTCGTCCAGCGCCTGGACGCAGCGCCGCAGCAGATCGCGGGCGTAGAGGTCGTCGTGCGAGGCCCACTTGAACAGCTCGCTGCGGCACTCGGCGAACACCCGGTTGTGGTTCGGCGTGGCGCCGATGTTCCGGGTCAGCCGGAGGTACCGGATGCGCGGGTCCCGCGCGGCGTACTCGCGGCAGATCTCCTGGGTCCCGTCGGTCGAGGCGTTGTCGGAGATGACCAGCTCGAAGTCCTCGTAGGTCTGGCCGAGCAGGGCGTCGAGCGACTCGGCCAGGTACTCCTCGCCGTTGTGGACGGGCAGGCCGATGCTCAGCCTGGGTTGGGCGGTCATGAGGTCCTCACTTCGGGGATGGGGTGGTGGTGCTCGCGCAGGGCGGACCGCAGTTGCAGCCACCACACGGCCGAGCTGCTGACGGTGGCGGCGGCGACGCCCCAGGCCGAGCCGACCGTGCCGGCGACGGCCGCCCCGCCGAGCCCGCCGCTGACATAGCAGGCGGAGGCGAACAGCTGGGAGCGCAGGCTGCGCCGGGCCGCACCGAGCGCGCGCAGCCCGGCCGCCGCGCCGGTGCCGAGGCCGGCGCCCGCGACGGCGAGGGTGACCGGCACGATGAGCTGCGCCGCGGAGTGCCAGACGCCGCCGAGCACGAACTCGCCGAGCCGGTCCGGCATCAGCAGCAGCGCCCCTCCCCAGCACAGCGCGGCTGCGGCCTGCCCGCCACCCAACATGAGGCAGAACGTGCCGAGTCGGTGCGGGGCCCGCCGCAACACCCGTGCCGCCTCCGGAACGGTGACCAGCGAAAGGCCCATCAGCACGGCGAGGAACGGGCCGAGCAGAAGCTCGGCGCCCCGGATCGCACCCACCGCGCCGAGCCCGACGATCGCGCCGAGTCCGTACGCCCGCAGCTGGCTCGCGCCGCTGAGGCTGACGTTCTCGACCAGGTACCGGGAGCCGAGATCGCGCTGCTCGCGAAGCCACCCGCGCGCGCCGGTCATCCGGGGCCGGATGCCGGACTGGATGCAGCCGTACCCCGCCGCCACCGTGGCGGACGCGCCCCAGGCGAGCACGAAAGCGGCCACGGTGCCCACGCGGGCCGCCACGACCATGGCCGGGACGAGCGCGACGCCCCACACGACGTCGTTGACGAACGCCTTCCGCCCGGTGCCGGCGGCGAAGAACGAGAACCGCCAGGCGTCCTGCAGCAACAGCCCAGGCAGCATGACGGCGAGACAGGCGAACGCGGGTCCCACGCGGCCGCCGAGACCAAGCCCGACCACCAGACACGCTGCGCCGATGGCTGCACCTACGCCGAGTGCGGTACCCGTCGACCGGCCCACCGCCCCGCGCCAGGACGCTTCCGCGACGCCGCTGAAGCGCACCACGAGCGGATCGGTGGCCAGCCCGCGGGAGACGTTGAGCACCACGCCGTACGTCACCCAGGCGAGGCTGAACACTCCGAACGCGGTCACCCCCAGCGAGCGGGCCACGTAGATGCCCACCACGAAGTTGCTCATGCTGGAGGCCGCCTGGTCGGCCAGTCCCCAGGACAGCCGGCCGGCGAGGGCCCGCTTGGCGGATCCGGCCGGTGGCACCGTGGTCCGCGGGTTCTCTCCCTCGGTGGCCATCGGCGTCATGCCTTGATCAGCCCGGCGCCGTGCAGGGCGTCGGCCGCGGCGGCGACGGCGCCGAACGGCAGCCCGGACCGCTCGGCGACGTCCAGCAGACCGTGCTCGCCGTCGGAGAGATTGAGCACCCAGAGCATGGCCAGCTGGGCCTGCTTGGTGTCGCTGCGGCCGCCGAGCGCGTCGTACAACCCGCGTCGGCCCAGCTGTGGTTCGCCGTACGGGCTGAGGTTGAGGTACCGCCGGTTGCGGTCAAGGACGCCGAATGCCTCGCGGCAGACCGCGAGGGTGTCCGCCATCGCCTCCGGGGAGACGAAGTCCGGGTTGTCCGCCGAGGTGTGGTACTCGGGGTAGCCGGCGTACGGGGTCCGGCTGAGCGAGCCCACGCCGAGATTGAACCCGGGCGAGCAGTACTGCCGCTCGTCGTAGCCGTACGGAGTGAACTCGGTTACGTGGTGCGGGCGTTCGGAAGCGGTCAGCACGTGACGCATGACCCGGTCGATCTCCGCGTCGCCCCGCCTGCTCTGCTTGTACGTCAGTTGGCCCCGGTCGCCCGCGCAGGCCAGCACGAGACCGTGCTTGACCCGCTCGATCCGCTCCGCGTTGCGGGCCAGCCAGGTGATCGCCCCGATGGTGCCGGGCGCGAAGATAAACCGGTAGGTGTAGTACGGCGTTGCCTCCGCGAGCGCCCGGGCCAGGAACGTCGCCACCGCGATGCCGGCCAGGTTGTCGTTGGCCAGCGACGGGTGGCAGACGTGGCAGGACACGATCACCTCGTCCTGGACCTGCCCGGGGACCACGTGCTCGCCGTAGGTCAGGTGGCCATCGGCGAGTGTGGAGTCGACGCGCACCTCGTACTCGCCGTCCGGCAGCGCGTCCAAGGTCTCCTGGGCCAGGCAGAACCCCCATTCCGGCTTGTAGTAGCTGGTGCGGTACGGCACCCAGGCCGGATGGTCCGGCAGGGTGTGCAGGTGTTCGCGCAGCTCGGCCAGCGGCATGGTCGCCGACACCGGCACGCTGTAACCGAGCACGTGCAGGCTGGACGCGGCGAAGTCGACGACCCGGTGGCCGGCGGTGTCGGCGATGTACGCGTCCCGGATGTTCCACTCCTGCGGCACCGTCCAGTCGAGTACTTGCGTCCCGGTCGGCACTTCGTGCACCTGCAGCGGAACGTACTCGCCGACGATCTCCAGGGTGGCGCGCACACCGTCGCCGGTGATGCTCCGGCACAGCGGGTACAGCCGCTCCACCAGCGCGTGCATCTCGTCGCCCGCACTCCTTTTCAAAGGCTCGGTCATCGGCGCCACCGCAAGGTGTCGTCGACGGCACCGGCCTCGGACGCCGCGCGCAGCACGGCAAGGCGGGTGAAGCGTCGCTCGAAGTCCTCCCGGGTCAGCCCGAACTTCCGGTAGGCATCGGCGAGTTCGAGCGCGCCCTGCTTCACCGTCCACTCGCAGTCGAAGCCGGGAATCGCGGCGCGGAACCGGGAGAAGTCCACGCGGTACGAGCGGGGATCGGCACCGTTCTCCCCGGTGATCACCACCTTGGCGCCGGACACCGCCTCGGCGACCTGGTCGGCGATCTCGGCGACCGTGACGTTGTTGATCTCGCTGCCGATGTTGAACGCCCGGTCGTGCACCGCCTCGCGCGGCGCGGTCAGCGCGGCCGTGAAGGCCCTGGCGATGTCGGCGGCGTGCACCAGCGGGCGCCAGGGGGTGCCGTCGGAGAGCACCAACACCTCGCCGGACAGGAGCGCGTGGCCCACCAGGTTGTTCAGCACGATGTCGGCGCGCAACCGGGGTGAGTAGCCGAAGGCGGTGGCGTTGCGCATGAACACCGGGCTGAAGTCACCGTCGGACAGCGCGTGCAGGTCGTCCTCCACCCGCACCTTGGACTCCGCGTACGGCGTCACCGGGCGCAGCGGGGCGTCCTCGGCCACCAAGTCGTCACCGCCGGAGGCGCCGTAGACCGAGCACGTCGACGCGTACAGGAAGCGCCGCACTCCGGCGTCGCGGGCCAGTCGGGCAAGGCGTACGGACGCGTGGTGGTTGATGTCGTAGGTGAGCTCCGGAGCCAGCGATCCCAGTGGGTCGTTGGACAGCGCGGCCAGATGGATCACGGCGTCCACCCCGGCCACGTGTTCGGCCGTGACGTCACGCAGGTCCACCCGATGGCCCGGCGGGTCCGCGGGCGGCTCGCCCAGCACGCCGTCGGCGAACAGGCCGGCGTCAAGGCCGACGACCTCGTGCCCGGCGGCCGCGAGGACCGGGGCCATCACGGTGCCCAGATATCCCTGGTGTCCGGTCAGCAGTACGCGCAAGGGTCAGTCCCCCAGATTGAGCGTGAGTTTGGTGATGGCGAACGCCTCGGCGTAGCGCGCGTGGCATTCGATGCCGCGGATCCGGGCAAGGCCGAGGAAGGCTTCCCGGTCGTACCAGGGCCGGTGCCGCTGCGAGGGGTAGTGCTCCTGCAGCAGCCGCACTTTCTGTTCGGCGATCTCCGGCGACAGCGGCTGGTACGCCGCCGGGCGGCCGAGATCGCCGTCCCACTTGACGATCTCGTAACCGAGGACCAGGTGGTCGCGGAATGCGGTGGGTACCAGCCTCGCCAGGCCGCGGTGATCCTGGTGCGCGTCGTCCGTACGCGGGGCCAGGATCAGATCCGGCTCGGTCTCCCCGCGCAATTCCTCGAGCGCGGCCTTGGCCTCTTCCCAGTGCACGGGCATCCGGCCGTCCGGCAGCTTGAGCACGGTCAGCCGCAGTTCGGCACCCGGACAGAAGGCGGCCAGCGCGGCCTGCTCCTCCTGCTCCCGCTCGCTGCCGCCGCCGGAGAGCACCAGCGCGTCGACGCGGATACCCGGCCGCGCGAGGCACATCGTCAGCAGCGTGCCGCCGGCGCCGATGGCGATGTCGTCGCAGTGCGCGCCCACCGCGACGATCCGCTCCAGGCGCCCGGCGCCGAGCTGGATCATGCGGTCCTCACTGCGGCGTTCGCCCCCGCGCCGTCCCGTTCCCACACGGCCCACGGGCGGTCGCCCCGGGCATAGCCGTCGTCGAGAGCGGCCCGCTCCTTCACGGTGTCGGTCGGCTTCCAGAAGCCGCGGTGCTGGTGCGCCACCAGCCGGCCGCCCTTGGCCAGTTGGGCACATCCGTCGGCGACCAGGTCCCCGTTCTCCGGGATGTGGTCGAAGACCTCCTGGCGGAGCACGAAGTAGCCGCCGTTCTCCCACAGCGGCAGTTCGCTGACCGCGGTGATGCCCCCCACCAGGCCGTCCTCGCCCAACTCCACGCAGTGGAACGAGGACTGCGGCGGCACCACCATCATCGACGCACCGGCGTCACGCCGGGCGAACCGGTCGATCATCTCGGGCAGCGGGGCATCGGTGAGCACGTCGGCGTAGTTGGCGAGGAACATCTCGTCACCGTCCAGGTGGTGCCGCACGCGGCGCAGCCGCTCCCCGATCGGTGACTCGATGCCGGTCTGCGCGAACGTGATCGTCCAGTCGGCGATGTCGGTGGACAGCAGCTCGGTCTGCCCGCCCCGCAGCACGAAGTCGTTGGACGCCGTCTCCTCGTAGTTGAGGAAGAAGTTCTTGATGTGGTGAGCCCCGTACCCGAGACACAGGATGAACTCCGTGTGCCCGAAGTGGGCGTAGTAGCGCATGACGTGCCAGATCAACGGTCGCGGACCGACCATCGCCATCGGCTTTGGCACGTCGTCGGCGGCTCCGTTGCGCATGCGCATCCCGTAACCGCCGCAGAACAGAACGACCTTCATGGCCTGACCTCGACAATGCTCAGTTCCGGAATGGGAAAGACAAGGCGGCCGCCCCAGTCGTGCACGAAGGACAACTGCTCGACCAGCTCGGCCCGCAGGTTCCACGGGAGGACGAGGACGTAGTCCGGCTTGTCGTCGGCTATCTGCTCGGGCGGCAGGATCGGGATGCGGGTGCCCGGGGTGAACCTGCCGTGCTTGTAGGGGTTGCGGTCGACCGTGTATGCGAGCAGGTCGGGCCGGACACCGCAGTGGTTGAGCAGGGTGTTGCCCTTGCCCGGGGCGCCGTAGCCGACGACCGTCTCGCCGCGCTCGGCCGCCTCGATGAGGAACCGCAGGAGGTCCCGGCGCACCTTGGCCACCCGGGCGGAGAACTCGGCGTACCCGGACAGCTCCTGCAGCCCGGCGGCCTTCTCCCGGTCCAGCACGTCGGCCACCCGCCGGGTGGGCTCGCCTGCCACCTCTGTAGGCCGGGCCCACAGCCGGATGGAGCCGCCGTGCGTGGGCAGCAGCTCGACGTCCACGAGCGCGAGTCCGCCGCTCGCAAGGGCTCGGATCGCGGACGCGACCGTGTAGTACTGGAAGTGCTCGTGGTAGATCGTGTCGTACTGGTTCTCCTCGATCAGGGTCAGCAGGTGCTGCACCTCGATGGAGACCCAGCCGTCGTCGGCGACCAGGGCGCGCAACCCCTGGGTGAACCCGACGACGTCGGGGATGTGCGCGTACACGTTGTTGGCCACGACCAGGTCCGCCGGGCCGTGTTCGGAGCGGACGGCGTCGCCGGTGGCCGGGTCCAGGAACTCCGTGAGCGTGGGCACACCCGCCTCGCGCGCCGCGGCGCCGACGTTCACCGACGGCTCGATGCCGAGGCAGCGGATCCCGCGGTCCACCATGTGCCGCAGCAGATACCCGTCGTTGCTCGCGACCTCGACCACGAAGGCGTCGGAGCCGAGAGCGAGGCGCTCCACGGCGTCGGCGACGAAGGTGCGCGCGTGCTCCACCCAGGAGGTCGAGTACGAGGAGAAGTACGCGTACTCCTTGAACGTCTCCTCCGGCGTGATCAGCGGCGGGATCTGCGCGAGCCAGCAGTCGGTGCAGACCCGCAGGTGCAGCGGGTACGCCGGCTCCAGCTTGTCCAGTTGGTCCGCGGCGAGAAAGCTCTCACACGGTGGCGTCGCCCCAAGATCGACGACGCTCGCCATCGCTTCCGAGCCGCAGAGTCGGCATCGTGTCATCTACTGTCCCCATCCCCCCTGCTCGCGCGAGTGTCCCCGCCGCGAGCCACTGCTGACCGGCCCGCGATCGCGGTGCGGTATTCATCCACCAGGCGCTCCAGGCCCACGGCCGGGCTGAAACCCTGCTCGTAACGGCGCCGGGCCGCTTGGCCCATCTCCCGGTTGCGGACCGGATCGGCCGCGATCCGGCGTATGCAGGACGCGAGCGAGGCAGGCTCACCCGGCCGGTGCAGCAGCCCGGTCACGCTGTCCTCGACGAGTTCGACGAAGGCGCCGTGGCCTGCGGCGACGGTCGGGACCCCGGCCGCCATCGCCTCCACGACCACCAGGCCGAACGCCTCCAGCCACGTCGAGGGAGCCACCACGGCGACCGACCGCGCGATGACCTGTCGGCACTGCTCCGAGTCGTACAGGCCGACGTAGCGCACGTCGTCCCGGCCCGCGGCCCAGGCGGTCACCTCTCGCTCCAGCGGCCCCGCACCGGCGATCACGAGCGGTACGCCGACGCCGCCGCTCGCTTCGATCTCGTCCCACGCGGTCATGAGCAGCCGCACGCCCTTGGCCTCCGCGAGCCGGCCGAGATAGAGCACATGCTCGCCGTCACCCGCTCGCCGAGTGCCCGGGTCGGGCACGAAGTTGTGCTTCACCGCCAGCCGCTCGGCGGGCATGCCGGACCGCACCAGGACGTCGCGCTGCGCCGCGGAGATGCAGAAGAACCGCTCCACGCCGGACCACCACCGCCGCCGGTTGACCGACAGGCTGACCGCGAGCGGCACCGTCGCCAGACGGGAATTCCGGTAACAGCCGTGCCGGACGGCGGGCAGCGGCGCAGAGCCGACGCACTCGGTGCACGGCCGGCCGTCCCGCTGCAACGTGCCGGGTGGGCAGACCTGGGTGTAGTTGTGCAGCGTGGCGACGGCGGGCACGCCGGCGTCGGCACAGGCGGCCAGCACCGCGGGCGACAGCAGCGGGAAGACGTTGTGCACGTGCACCACGTCCGGCCGCTCGGTGCGCAGCCGAGCAGCGAGTTCCGCGCGCACCAACGGGTTCCACGGCACAAGGAGCGGCACCGCCACCTTGGCAAGCAGGGAACGGGCAGCGATGTCGTCGCTGCGCCGCTCGAACACCTCGACCCGGTGGCCGGCCGCGCGCAGCAGCTCCACCTCCTGGTCGACCACCTTGTTCTCACCGCTCGGCTGCGCCGAGGCGTAGCGGTTGTGCACCACGAGGACGTGCATGCTCAGGTCACCTCCGATCTCCGGGCCCAGCGCGGGATGTGCCGTCGAGGGACTTCGGGCGTCGCGAGCGGAGCGGTCGCGGCAGGTGCCGCCAACAGCGAGGCGGCGAGGGCCAGATGCAGCAGGTAGGGCGAGGCGTCGCCAAGACCGGCCTCGGTGTACGACGCGATCGCGCAGTAGCTGATCAGAAAGATCGCGCAGGCCCTGTGCAGCGACGGTGGCCGCAGCAACGCGACGCCGCCCAGCACGATGATGATCGCCCCGACAAGGCTGATGCCGAGCAGACCCTGCTCGTTGTAGACGGCCAGCCAGCTGTTGTCGATCGGCAGACCGCCGAACGACTTGTCGCCCAGGCCCACGCCGAACAACTTCTCCGAGGTCGACCGGGGCGCAGCCAGCAGGGCGTCCCAGACCTTGGCCCGACCGGTGAGGTTGGAGAAGTTCTCCTTGCTCTGTCCGCGCAGGAACCACGCCTGGAGTGCGGAGGCGAACCCCACCGCGGCCACCACGGCGCACAGCACCGCCCAGGTGAAGAACCGGCGGGCTGCGGCGCTGGTCAGGATCAACGAGCCGATCGCCAGCGCCAATCCGATGAACAGGCCGAGCGTGGCTGTCCGGGTATGGGTCAGCGCGAGCAGCGCGAAAGACGGCACGATGACCACCGCGGCGCTCGTCCTGTCGGTCCTGCGGCCCAGAACGAGCAGCACGGTGAGCCCGATGATCACCGCTGCGTACTGTCCGATCTGCGGCGGGGTGAGCGGCCACAACGCGCCCACAAGGCGTCCGCCGTAGAGATCCGGCAGGGCCGCGCCCGGTGAGACGACCAGACCGACTGCCACCGACCCGAGCACCACGAAGTACATCCGGATGTGGTGCCGGACGAACGTCAGGCCGCCGTCCCACCAGCGGCTGAGCAGCCACAGCGTGCCGACGAAGAGAGCCAGCCGGGCGCAGCGGAACAGCGCGCCGAACCCGGATTCCAGGTTCGCGCTGGAGATCACGCTCATCACCAGTAGCAGGGTGAGCAGGAACAGGTACGCACTGGCTCGGATGTGCAGCCGGAGATTGACTGCGAGCGCCAGCGCGAACGCGGCGACCAGCGCGCCCATGGTGACCATCTGGATGAGGGAGCGGGGCAGCGGGATTATGGTCTTCGCCCCGGCGGAGCCGAGCGTGTTGAGGACCAGCAGCCCCCAGACGATTCCGACGATCTTCGGTGTGCCGGCAGGGCGCGGTTCGGCGCCGGCCCGCGTGCCATCCGTGTACGGTCCGCCCGGCGGCCCACCGCGCCGTAGGTCTCCGCCCATCTCAACCACCGGCCTGTGGGCGGAAGGTGCTGCCCGCGTCCTGCTGATACGGCGTGCCCTGCCACTGCCCCAGGTCGAGCACCCGGCTCGGGTCGTGTGCGACGAACTTCCATGGTCCGAGATAGACGTTGTCGTGCCAGCGGTTGCGCTGCTTGGTGGTGACCGCCTCGGCCACCCGCTCACCCTGGTACGGCGACCAGTCCGGATAGGTGCCGTAGTTGGCAAGGACCGCCATGCGGTCGCACTTCACCGTGCACTTGACGACGGACTTGTCCAGCATGAAGCGGTTGTCGTGGATGTCCACCCGCTGGGTCTTCCACCGGCAGTCGGCGAAGAGCGGTGGCTTGGCGATCGCCGGCTCCGCGCAACGGTGGGCGTCCCGCACCAGCAAGGTGCAGTCTCCGGACGAGGTGTTGGCCGGGCTGTTGCAGAAGCGGTCGGCGTTTTCCCACAGGGTGATCCCGGACCAGTTGTTCTCCAGCACGTTCCGGTAGATCTCGATCTTGTCGGTGCGGGCTTTGATCCGTGGTTCGCCGCCGGACTCGGACAGGTAGACGGTCGCGAACGGGAAGGTGTCGCCGCGGTCGGCTTCCCTGCGACCCTCGACCCAGTTGTTCCGCCGGATCATGTTGTTCCGGATGACCGCGTTGTAGCTGGTCTCGTAGATCAGCGCGGCACCGTCGTTGTCCTGGAGCACGTTGTTCTCGATGCGGAAGTCGTTGTTGTTGGTGTCCGCCCACAACCCTGTTCCGCGGTTGTCGTGCACCCAATTGCCGCGCACGTCGGCGCCGTTGACAGCCCAGAACTTGATGCCTCCGGTGCAGCCGCAGCCCTCCCGCCGCCGCTCCCAGTCGCCGGTGTTGTTGCCCACGATCTCGTTGTCTTCGACCACCAGGCCGCTGATACGGCCGTTGGCCTTGTACGCGTTCATGCCGTACTGACCGTTTTCACGCAGGCAGCTGGCGCGGACCTTCTGGCGGGCACCGGCCATCAGCCCGGCACCGTCGTTGTGCTGGATCGTCGCGTGTTCGATCACCCACCCGTCGGCCGAGTCATGGTTGACCACACCCTCGTCGGGCGGCGCCACGAAACGTTCCACGGTCAGGTAGCGGATGGTGACGTTGCGGGCGCTGCCGCCGAACGCGTACTGGTTCTTCTTCCGCCCGTCGAGCACGGCGGCCGGCGCACCGAGGTAGCGGTCCCCCTTCTTGGGGATGACCTGGGCGTAGCGGTCCGGATCGAGCCTGTGCTTGCCCGGTCGAAGCCAGAACGTGGTGTTCGGAGGGCTGCTCTTGGTCTTCGCTGCCAGGTCGCCGACCACCTCTGGGTCGACCGTCACCGAGCCCGCCGGTGCTTTCGCCGGCCCAGCCGCGGGGTTGGCGCACACCCGGGCCACGGATCGGGGTGCGGACGTCGCGGACGCGGATGGCGCGGCCTTCGAATCCGTCTTGGCTCCCGACGTGCTCTCACAGCCGGTGGTTGCCAGCAGGGCCAGCGCCAGTGGTGCCGCCGCAAACGCCCAGCGCCGCCTCTTCATCCCCACGCGTCCCCCCGGCCGCGGAACCTGAGCACGGTGGTGAACCCGTCCACGCCGTCGGTGAAACCGGTGCCGACCAGCGTGATGGTGGGTTCCTTGCGCCCGAAGCCGGCGGAGTACCAGCCCAGCGGCGGGGCGGTCTCGCCGCGATGCGCCCGCCAAGACAGCTGCCCAGGCAGGTCGAGCACCGCGGATCGCTCCTCGCCGTCCCGGATCCAGGTGAGCACGACCCGGTGGTCCGCCAGGTCCGCGGCGATCGCCGGGCCGAGGTGGAACGCCAGCCGCACGGCCCGGCGCAGGCCGTGTTGGTCGCGGACCTCGTCGACCACCCTCAGCTCCTGGCTCGCGGCCGTCAGCTCCACCCGGCGGCGGTGCACGGAGCGCTGGTAACCGTCGTGCTCAGCACACCAGCGGGCCATCCCCCCGTCGGAGGTGTCGGAGGTGTCCGCGGCCAGGACGCGACTGCGGGCGTGCCGGGTCCACAGGAACGGGCCGCCGGAGACGGACTGGTCGCTGCCGTCCAGCTGCAGGGTGTTGTGGCCGAGGGTGGAGCGGAAGTACTGCCGCCACCCGGGTTGCCCGTGGTAGCAGAACGTCCCCGGGTCGGCGAGCACGTCGACCCCGTCGTGCCGGACCTCCACGGACAGCGCGTCGGCGTGGGCGTGCGCGGCGATGGACAGGAAGCCGTGCGGACCGCCGTCGCAGCGGCACCAGATCTCCTCCGGACCGCGCAGGATGGTCATTCCCGCGTCGGCGAAGTGGGCCGGTCGGCTTGCCGGTCGGGTCACGGCCGGTGAGGTTCCATTCATCGCGTACGGCCGGATGAGCGCGGCCAGCAGCGGGGTGCGCACATCGGTGCCGGCCACCGCCGGCCACCAGGCGAGCGGACCGAACACGGCACCCCCGGTGGCAAGGAGCGAGGCCCAGCGGTCGGTGCCCGCGCCGTCCACGACCAGACCGCGCCCGTCGTCCGCGTCCCCCTGACGCGGCGGCCGTAGCCGGTTGTCCACGATGGCCGCGAGTGCGTCGGTCATCCGCAGCAGTACCTGTCGGATCGACGCGGGGACCGGAACGGCGGCAGCATCGGCCTCGGCCACCGCGGCCAGGCCGAGCTCCAGCACCAGTCCGTGATACTCGGTGGCCAGCTCGCGGTTGAGCCCGGAGTCGAAGGTGTTGCCCCGCAGGTGTCGCTCCAGCGACCGCAGTGCGTCGGCTCTCCAACGTGCCGAGGAGGGGAACCAGCCGAACGCGCAGGCCCCGGCGAACTGCCCGGCGGCCTCGGCGATGACGTGGTTGTTGGCCGAGGACCCCCGGCTGGGGAAGGCGGCCAGCCAGCGCTGGTGGTGCCAAATCTGGTTCAGTGCCACCGGGTTGCCCTCGAACAGCCCGGCCGCGCCCGGCCAGCCGTCGAGCAGCCGGCGGATCCACACCCAGGACAGCAGCCGGATGCCCAGTTCGATGCCGCTGATCCAGTGCACGCCGCGCAGCGGTGGGTTGGCCGTCCACCAGGACCGCAGGTGCTGAGCCACCCGCTCGGCGTACCGCTCGTCCCCGGTGATCGCATAGGCGGCAGCGAGCACGGTGAGGTACTGATGCCGGGACAGCTCCCATATCTGCTTGATGTCCCCCACCGCGTCCTCGTTCCGGTACGGGACGTCGAAGGCGTAACCCCACGGAGCCCGGCGCCCGGTCTTCGGGTCGCGCCACCAGTCCGGGTCGGTCAGGTCGTCGCGGACCACCCCGAAGTACTCGGCGTGCCCGCACATCAGCCGGTCCGCCTCGGCGATGAGACGTTTCGCGGCATCCGGAGGAATTGCGGCGATCGTCCCGGCGGGCAGTACCGCAGTAAACCGGGCGCCGGTCACGCTCGGACAGTCCGGCCGCGCCGACCGCCACCGGCGCCTGCGCACCGCGTCGGCCGCCCGGCCGCCGACCTCCCTCGGTCCCATCCGGGACAGCCGGCGCAGGTACCAGGCCGGACTCCCCGAGCTCACAGTCATCGCGCCCTCGCCAACGTCATCGGCGCGCCGCCGGCCAGGCCGGCCTGCACGGCGAGAGTGGCCGAAGTCGTGGCGACCAGCGACTCCAGCGGCACCGGCATCGGGCCGCCGGTCCGCACGGCCTTGATGAACGCGGCCAACTCGGCGGACTGGCCCTTGTCCCGGGCCTTGGGCAGCCGCGAACTGGTCCACCGCTTACGGTCGTACACCGAGGCGCGGACGAAGTCGTCGAGTTTCAGCACCTTGCCGTCGGCGACGAGGTCCAGCGTCTCCTTGGGGAAGCCGGCCGCGCCGGTGGTGACATAGCTGATGGTGGCGGTGGACCCGTCCGGGTAGCGCAGCACGACCTGCAGGTCCTCGTTGCCGGACGTGGCGACCGCGTACACCGAGACGGGGTCGGACTCGAGCAGCCAGCTCACCGTGTCGATGAAGTGTCCACCCTCGCCGGCGAACCGCGAGCCCTCGGTGCCCTGATGGAGGTACCAGCTGCCGTGCTGCAGCCGGCCCGCGTTGACCAGGTAGCGCAGGCTCGCCGGACCGGTCCGGGCGCCGAACCGCTTCCTGGCCTCCTGCAGCAGCGGCGCGAACCGGCGGTTGAAGCCCACCTGCAGCCGGTCGTTGCCGGACTCCTCCACCGCCGCGAGCACGCCGGCCAGTTCGTCCTCGGTGAGGGCCAGGGGCTTCTCCACGAACACTGTCTTGCCGGCCAGCAGGGCCTTCCGGGTCAGTTCGGCGTGCGAGCTGTGCCGGGTGACGACGAACACCGCGTCGATGGACTTGTCGCCGAGCACGGCGTCGAGATCGGTGGTCGCCTCGGCGAAGCCGAACTTCCGTTTCGCGTTAGCCGCGGACAGCGCCGTCGTGGTGACGACTGTCGACAACGTGACGCCGTCGCGCTGCGCCAGGTGCGGCAGCAGCATCGACGTCGCATAGTTTCCCGCGCCGACGAACGCAAGGCGCACCGGTGCCTTGGCAGACCGGGCCGGGGTGGACGCCCCGCCGCTGCGCCTGTTCACCGCGGGCACGGTCACCGCCGGGGCCTCCGCTTCTCCCGCTTCCTCTTTCTGCTCGGGGTACCGGAACAGCACGGCCACGGCCTTCAGGTCGCCGTCCTTCAGGCGCTGGTAGGTCTCGACGGCGTCCTCGAAGTCGGCGATGTGGGAGGCCAGGGGCTCCACGTCGACGCTGCCGCGGGCAAGGAGATCGAGGAAGCACGCGAGGTTGCGGCGCTCGGTCCAGCGCACGTAGCCGATCGGGTAGTCCCGCCCCTCCAGCTCGTACTCCGGGTCGTAGCGGCCGGGGCCGTACGAGCGCGAGAACCGAACGTCGAGTTCCTTCTCGTAGTAGGCGTTCCACGGCAGGTCCAGGCGGCACTTGCCGATGTCGACGACCCGGCCGCGGTCCCGGCAGAGCCGGGCGGCCAGCTCGACGGGCTGGTTGCTGCCGCCGCCGGCGGCCAGGTACACCTGGTCCACGCCGTGACCGCCGGTCAGTTCGGCGACGGCTGCTTCCACGGCGGCGGACGTGGGATCGCCGCAGGCTGCGGCGCCCAGGCGCTCGGCGAGCTCGCAGCGCACCGGATCGGGGTCGACCCCGACGACGCGGACCCCCGAGGCGGTGAGGAGCTGCACCACCAGCTGCCCGATCAGCCCCAGGCCGATGACAAGCGCCACGTCCCCGAGCTGCGACTCGCCGCGGCGGACGCCCTGCAGCGCGATCGACCCGACGGTGCCGAAGGCCGCGTGCCGCGGCGCGAGGCCGTCCGGCACCCGGGCGTAGAGGTTCTTCGGCACCCAGTTCAGCTCGGCGTGCAACGCGTGCTCATTGCCGGCACAGGACACGAGGTCGCCGACCTTCACATCGTCGATCCCGGTGCCGACCTGCTCGACCACCCCGCACAGCGAGTAGCCCAGCGGCGTATAGGAGTCCAGCTTGCCCATCACCTTGCGGTACGTGGCGGGCACCCCGTTGGTGGCCACGCTCTGCATGACCTTGGCCACCTGGTCCGGCCGGGAGCGGGCCTTGCCCAGCATCGACATCCCGGCCTCGGACACCTTCATGAGCTCGGTCCCGGTGGATATCAGCGAGTAGGCGGTGCGGACCAGCACACCGCCCGGCTTGCATCCCGGCACCGGCACGTCGAGCACCGCCAGCTCGCCACTCTTGTAGTTCTGAACAACCTGTTTCACCCGAGCTCCTCTTGTCTATACGCCGTCAAGCCGCTTGGCTCTGGCCGGAGCCAGAGGTCGCGTCGCGATACCAGTACTCGAGCGTCAGCACATGCCACAGATGCTTGGAGAAGTCCCGCTGCCCGGCGGCGTCCTCGGCGACCATGCGCGCCAGCGCGTCGCGGCGCAGGAGCCCGGAGTTGACGAGCACACCGTCGTTGACCACCTCGCGCACCAGGGGTGCCAGATCCCGGCTCATCCAGGCGCGCAGCGGGGCGCTGAACAGACCCTTCGGCCGGTACACAATCTCCCGGGGCAGGATCGAGGCGGCCGCCTCCTTGAGGACGGCCTTGCCCTGTCGTCCGACGATCTTGCGGTCGCCCGGCACGGCGAACGCCGCCTTGACCACCTCGACGTCCACGTACGGCACCCGCACCTCGGTCGAGGCGGCCATGCTCGACCGGTCCGTGTAGGCGAGGTTCAGGCCCGGCAGGAACATCCGGGCGTCGCCCAGGCACATGCGGTTGACGAAGTCGTCGAGGTCGTTGTCCTGGTAGATGTCGGCATGCTCGGTCAGCACGTCCTCGACCGTCCCGGCCAGGTCCGGATCGACCAGGGCGAGCAGCTCGTCCTGGTCGTACATGGTGTAGCTGCGCCGGAACGCGGTCTCCTCCGGCAGGTCGGCGAAGGAGAGAAACCGCTTCGCGAAGCGCACCGACCGGTACCCGCGGCGGGCCGTGGCGACCGGCAGCCGGTCGACGGCCCTGGACACCCCGCGCCGCAGGGGCCGCGGGATGCGCTGGTAGCGCAGCGCAAGCAAGTTGGCCAGGTGCTTGCGGTAACCGGCGAACAGCTCATCGGCGCCCATCCCCGAGAGCATCACCTTGACCCCGGCCTCCCGGGCGGCCGAGCAGATCAGGAACGTGTTGATCGCAGCGGGGTCACCGATCGGCTCGTCCAAGTGGTACGTCATCTGCGGCAGCAGGTCGAGCACGTTCGGGGCGATCTCGATCTCATGCAGGTCGATACCGAACCGCTCGGCCACTTGCCGGGCGTAGCGCAGATCGTCCGGCATCGCCTCGAACTTGGCGTCCTCGGCGCGGAACCCGATCGTGTAAGCGGAGATCCCGGGTCGGTCGCGGGCCGCCAGCGCGGTCAGGTAGCTGGAGTCGAGACCGCCGGAGAGGAAGGTCGCCACGGGTACGTCGGAGAGCAGGTGGCGCCGGGTCGACTCCTCGACGATGGCGGCCAGGTCCGGCTGCTCGCCGCTGCGGGCACGCTCCTGGCCCTCGGCGGCGACGTCCTTCAGGTTCCAGTACCGGCCGCGCTCCACCCGGCCGTCGGGCCGGCACCGGAGCCAGCTCCCCGGCGGCAGCTTCTCCGCTTCGCGGAACGCGCACCGTGAGTCCGGCACCCAGTAGTACAGCAGCGAGGCCACCAGCGCCGCATGGTCCACTTGCAGCGTTCCGCCAGTCCCGGCGGCGAGCGCCTTGAGCTCGGAGGCGAACACCAGGCCCGCACCGCGCCGGAGCAGGAACAGCGGCTTGATGCCGAGCTGGTCGCGGGCGAGCACGAGTTCACCGGTTCGCTCGTCGAAGATCCCGAACGCGAACATGCCGCGCAGCCGGGGCAGGCAGTCGGTGCCCCACCGCCGCCACGCCTCGAGCAGCACCTCGGTGTCGGAGGTACCGCGGAAGCGCACCCCGGCGGCTGCCAGTTCGGCACGCAGCTCGGGTGCGTTGTACAGCTCGCCGTTGTAGGTAAGGGCGAGGCCGCCCGAGACCATCGGCTGGGCGCCGGTCTCGGACAGGTCGATGATGGCCAGCCGGCGGTGCCCGAGGTGCACTTCGCCGTCACCGACGGGGTGGCCGTACCGGCCCGCTCCGTCCGGACCGCGGTGGGCGAGGGTATCGGTGAGCCGGTCGGTCACGACCTTCCCGTCCGGCCAT
This sequence comes from Streptomyces sp. NPDC058274, assembly GCF_042881375.1. Classification (NCBI taxonomy): domain Bacteria; kingdom Bacillati; phylum Actinomycetota; class Actinomycetes; order Kitasatosporales; family Streptomycetaceae; genus Streptomyces; species Streptomyces sp. NPDC058274. The sequence continues at coordinate 188,435 of NZ_JBHVXW010000005.1, read as the reverse complement.
CGGTAAGTGCCTGCGATGCCACACATGTCCTACCGCGCTTCCTGGTCGTTGTCCGGGCCCCGTGCGGCCCACACCGGCTGCCGCTCCGTCCGCCGCCCGCCCGTCCCGTTCTGCCGGGCCGGTATCTCGTACCGGCCGCGCAGCGCGGTGTGCAGCCCGTCCCACAGCGTGCCGTCGGTCCGGTCACGCGGATCGGGGTCGATCAGCACCACACCGATCACCGGAATGCACTGGTCCGCGAGCTGCCGCGCCACGGTGTGCAGCCATGCGGCACTGCCGTGCCCGGCACGCACGACAAGCACGGTCTGAGTGCCGAGGTACTGGAGGTCGGTCCACGCCGTGCCGGGCGCCACCGAGCCGACGCCGAGTCGGCGCTCCTGATGCGACACGGCCTCGGCACGCTCGCCGCTGACCACGGTGGGGTCTCCTGGCTTCCGGCGGCGGCCTGCGAGCTGCAGGCCGGGCAAACCATCGATGACGACCACCGGCCCGTCCGCCGCCAGCGCCCTGGCGAGGTCCAGGGCGATCACGCTCGCGCTGCGTGCAGAGCCGAGTTCCAGCAGCGACACGGGTTCCGCGGAGCCTCGCACGGTGCGGGCCAGGGTCGCGGTCAGCCGTTCGTGTGCCGCCCGGGTCCGTCGGCGCTGCCACCGCCTGCCCGACCGGCGGGGCAGCTCAGCGATGACCGACGCGCCCAGGTTCGCCGCGACATCCCGGCGAAGCACGGGACGGTCGGCCACCACCGTGCCGACCGCGGCCACCGCGAGTCCGAGGACGAGCCCGAGGACGAGCCCGATCGCGGAGTCGGTGACAGCGGCCCTGGGCAGGGAGTGCCGCACCGCGCGCGGGGCGTCCACGATCTGCGTACCGGCAATGACCTTGGGCCTGCCGGTGCGCGCCTCCTCTGCGCGCAGGTCGAAATCGGCGATCCGCGAGTTGAGCTCCGCCCGGCGGGCGAAGAGCGACTCGACGCTCGCCGACGCCGTCGGGTCGCTCTCCGGCGATCTGCCCCCGATCTCCTTGTTGACCTGGGCGAGTTCGTCCATCATGCGGTCACGCTGGTCGCTCAGAGCCTTGGCCTCGGCCTTCGCGGCTTCCTGCATTCGCCGCACGTGGTCCGCGACGAACGCGTCGGCCAGCGCCTTGGCCCGTGCCACCGCATCCGCGTCGCTGTCACCCGTCACATCGATCTGCAGCAGGTTGTTGGTCAGGCCGGTGCCCCGGTAGTCCTGGAGGAAGTCTTCCGGTTTTTCCGGGGACTTGAGGGACCGTAGGGCCAGCTCTGCGATCCGCGTGGTCCCCAGCAGCTGGACGTCGGTGCGGATCAGCGTTCCGGTGTCGTTCGGCTGGTCCTCCGCGTGCGCGACCAGAACCTTGGTCACCGCGCTCGGCGGCGGCGGCAGCAGGACCGCCACCACCGCACCGGCCAACAGTCCCATCAGCGCCATGGCGCACCAGAGGCGGCGGCGCCTGCGCACCGCCACCACCAGTGCCTGCAGGTCAAACAGCGGAGTGGCTGCAGACGACTCCGAAGTCGCACTCGTCGTCACACCGAACCTCCCGTCGCGTGGCCGCGAACCGCGAGGGCGGGAGTGGGTTCATCCGAAGGATGGCCGGCAGACCGCGTCGGACCGGCCCGGACCGTACCGGCGACAACGACGCCGACCACCTCATGCCTGCCGTCCGCACACGCCTCGGCGATACCGGCGAGCTCCTCTGCGGTCCAGCTGCCCGCGCTGAGGAGGACCAGAGCGCCGGACTCGGTGTCGCGGTCCGGCACTATCGGCCGGTGCACCGAAACCTCCACCACCCGCAGCAGCGGATCGCTCTTGGCCTCGGCCACGAGCTGCCCGGCGGCCCGGCGGGCGATCTCATCGCCGTCCGGTACGACAACCAGCAGCCGCCGGGGGGCCGAAAGCTGGTCACGGAGGCGAGCGCACACCCGCCGGTAGCGGATCCGCCGACCGGCCTCGTCGCCGGATCTCTGCGGGCTCGGTATGTCCCACCGGGTGTCGACGCCAAGGAGCCGGCGGCTCCAGGCTCGTGGGCCCCCGCCTTCTGGCCGGTGGGCGCCCCGTTCATCAGGCACCTCGACGGTACCCAGCAGCGCCGAGCCCAGCGCCGCAGCGATCTCCGGTTCGGTGCGCAGTCGGCGGTTCACGCGTGCGACGACGAGATGACCGATGACCGCGAGCAGGAAGAACAGCAGCGCCCCGGCGACGATGAGCTGCGTCCTCGTCGGCGCCGCCTCGCCGGTCGGCCGGGCCGCAGGACCCATGACGACCATGCCGGTCTTGGTGGTCGCCGGGTCGGCCTGGTCCAGCTTCGTCATGGCTTCCTCCAGCGAGGTCCGCAGCTCTTCGAGCGCAGTGCGGGCCTGCACGCTCTCCACGGTCTGCCCCGGATCGGCCGCCTTCGCCAGATCGGTGATGCGGCGGTTGGTCTCCCGCACCTGCTGCCGCAGAGCCTCGGGCCCCGTAGCCGCTTCGGAGTCGGAGCTGCCGCCTGCGATCCGCGCGGCGAAACTCACGAATTCCTTGGCCACCTGGTCGGAGAGCTGCTGCGCGCGCTCCGGGGTGTCGGCGGTGCCCGAGATCTTGATGATGTTCCCGTCGGTGGCCTTGGCGGTCACTCGATCCCGCAGCTCGGTGTCGCTGACGCCCGTCCAGCCGAGCTTGGCGGCCGCGCGGTCGACCACCGTCGAACTGGTCGCGATGTCCACCTGGGTCAGCAACTCGCGCTCTTCCCACTGCCCCGCCAGCAGTACCGATGCCGAGGTCGTGTACCGCGGCGGAAACACCACCGATGCGCCATAGCCCACGAGCGCGCCCACCACGGCGAGGACGGCGAGAAGCCGCCACCGTCGACGGAGTATCCGTCCGATCGTGACCAGGCGGATCGTGTCATCGCTCAAGGGCGCTGCCTCTTCCCTGTGCGGACCGGGCCGCTCGCCGACACCGGAGTGTGGTCACGGCACGCAGCGGCGTAGGCGGCGAGCAGCGACGCTTGCGAGTTCCGCCAGGAAAGCTGCCCGCTGATCCGTTCCTGGCCGATCCTGCCCATCCCGGCCCGCTTCTCCGGATCGTCAAGGAGCAGCGCGATGAGCTTGGCGAATTCGGCCTCATCGTTGGCGGGCGCGTAGACGGCGGCGTCGCCGGCGGAGACGCGCGCCTCCCGCAGTTCGAACGAGACGATCGGTCGGCCCATCGCCATGTACTCCAGGACTTTGTTCATGGTCGACACGTCGTTGAGCGGATTGCGCGGGTCGGGGGAAAGGCACACGTCCGCGGTGGACAGATAGCGCACCAGGTCGGCGTCCGGAATGCGCCCGGTGAACTGCACCTGCTCGGAGAGACCGAGCCTCCGGGACAGCTCCACCATCGCGTCGAAGGCGTCGCCGGCGCCGACGAACACCGCATGCCAGTCGGTCCGCCCGAACTCGTCGCGCAGCTTCGCGAGGGCCCGCAAGGCGTAGTCGACGCCGTCCTGCGGGCCCATGACGCCGAGGTAGCACAGCAGATGAGGCTTGCCACGCTTCAACTCCGGTTCGGGCGGCACCGGTTGGAACCGGTCGATCTGGGGCGCGCTGCGCACCACGAAAACGTCCGCCGGCAGCCGGCCGCCACGGCGCATCGCGACGTCCCGGTAGCTCTCGTTCGTGGCGAGTACGACGTCCGCGGCCCGGTAGGTCAGGCGTTCCAGCGCGCACACGGCCCGGTAGAGCAGATCCTCGCCGCGGTCGAACCGGGAGAGGTACAGCTCGGGTACCAGGTCGTGCTGGTCGAAGACGAACCGCGCCCCGCGCCGCTTCAGCCACAGGGCCGGCAGGAACAGCAGGTCCGGCGGGTTGCAGGCGTGGACCACGTCGACCGGGCCGACCTTGCGGGCCAGCCGGACCGTGTGCCACAACGCCGATCCGTACTCCCGCAGGTAGCCGGCCGGTCCTCCGGTGGCCGCGCGCAACGGGTAGCGGTGGATCCGCACCCCGTCGATCTCCGCCTCCGGTTCCGTGTCCCGCTTCTCCCCCCGGGGACAGATGACGTGCACCGTCCAGCCTGCGTCGCGCAGCGTCGTGCACTCCTGCCACACCCGTCGGTCGAACGGCACCGACAGGTTCTCCACCAGGATCAGCGCGCGTCGGTTCGACCCGTCGTCGCTGATTGCTTTACCAGGCAAGGCCCATGTACCCCCGTTCGGACCGGCGCGTCTCGGCGTCGGGAAGGTGGATGAGGTCGACGATCATCGGGCCGTCGCCATGGGGCAGCGCCGACAGCACGGCCGGATCCCTGGTCCCGACCAGGCACACCTCGGCGTGCTCGAGCACCTCCCCGACAGAATCCGCGAGCAGCTGCGCGAGGTGCGGCAGCCGGGTCTCGATGTACTCGCGGTTCGCGCCGATCAGCCGGGAAAGGCTCACGTTGGCGTCGTAGATCTTGAGGTCGTACCCCTTGCCGAAGAGCCTCTCCGCCAGCTCTACGAGCGGGCTCTCGCGGAGGTCGTCGGTGCCGGGTTTGAAGGACAACCCGAACAGGCCCACCCGGCGCTTGCCGGTGCGCTCGACCAGCTCCACCGCGCGCTGCAGATGGTCGGAGTTGGAGGGCAGCACGTGGGCGAGGATGGGCACCGAGACGTCGGCCCGCTGCGCCGCGTGGACCAGGCTGCGCAGGTCCTTGGGCAGGCAGGAGCCACCGAAGGCGAAGCCGGGCCGCAGGTAGGCGGGGCTGATGTTGAGCTTGCGGTCGGCCAGGAACACATCCATCACCTGGTGCGAGTCCACCCCGAGCGCCTGGCACACCGCTCCCAGCTCGTTCGCGAAGCCGATCTTGAGGCCGTGGAAGGCGTTGTCCGCGTACTTGATCGCCTCGGCCGTCGGGACCGGCACCCGGAACACCTCGCCGGGCAAGCCCTCGTACAGCGCCGTCACCGCGTCGCCGCTTGCCGGGTCGAGCTCGCCGATGACGGTCTTGGGCGGATCGAAGAAGTCCTGCACGCTCGTGCCCTCGCGCAGGAACTCCGGGTTGACCGCGACCCCGATGTCCACCCCGGCCGTGCCGCCGACGTACTTCTCCAGGATCGGTACCAGCAGGTTCAGGCAGGTGCCCGGGAGCATGGTGCTGCGGAACACGACGGTGTGCCGCCCACCCCGCTCGGCCAGCGCGGCGCCGATCTGCTCGGTGACCCGCTCCAAGTACGTGGTGCACAGGCTGCCGTTGGGCTCCGACGGTGTACCCACGCAGATCAGCGACACCTCGCTGCCCATGACCGCCTCACGCACGTCCTCGGTGGCGCGTAACGCTCCGGTACGCACGACCTCGGTGATGAGCTCGCCGATCCGCTCCTCGACCACCGGGGCCCTGCCGTCGTTGACCAGGTCGACCTTCACCTGGTTCACGTCCACCCCGATGACCTCGTGCCCCATGCTGGCCAGGCATGCGGCCGACACACAGCCCACATAGCCGAGCCCGAAAACGCTGACCCTCATGACGCGTTCCTCCCCCTGGGCAGGCCCTTCCGGCCTGCGGTCCGCGTGCCGGCCGGACGACGATCCCCGCGCATCAGTAGGCCCCCTGCCCATAGACCACCGCACGCAGCGTCTTCCACAAGATCACTGTGTCCAGGGCGAGCGACCAGTCCTCCACGTATCGCAGGTCCAGCCGGACCGCCTCCTCCCACGACAGGTCGCTGCGTCCGCTGATCTGCCACAGACCGGTGAGCCCGGGCTTGACCAGCAGTCGCCGCCGGATGTCAGGGCCGTACTCAGCGGACTCCTTCGGTAGCGGCGGCCGCGGACCGACGAGCGACATCGATCCGGTGAGCACGTTGACAAGCTGCGGGAGCTCGTCGATCGAGTACCGGCGCAGCACTGCTCCCACCCGGGTCACCCGCGGATCCCGGCGGAGCTTGAACAGCAGGCCTGCGCCCTCGTTGCGGTCGGCCAGCGCGGCACGTGCCCCGTCAGCACCGGCGACCATGGTGCGGAACTTGAGAATGGTGAACTCGCGGCCGTCCTTGCCGACCCTGCGCTGGTGGTAGAACGCCCCACCAGGGCTGTCCACCAGCACAAGCAGCCCGACGAACACCATCAGCGGCGCGAACAGCATCAGCAGGATCGCTGCGCCCATCCGGTCGACGACCCCTTTGACCGCACGGCGTCCCCCGGTGAAGGTCGGCATGCTGACTCGCAGCAGCGGGATCCCGAGCACCGCGTCGACGTGCAGCCGCGGGCCGGCCACCTCCATCAGCACGGGGGCCACGACCATCTCGGCATCGCTGCCTTCGAGGTTCCAGGCCAGCCGCTGCAGCCGGTCCGGTGACCAGTGCGGGTCCGGTGTGACCGCCACGACACGGTAACCGTCGCAGTGGACGTGGCCGGCGACGTCCGTCAGTCGGCCGACGACCGGCACTCCGTCCAGTTGGTCACCATCGAGTCCGAGACCGTCCGGCGTGCACACCGCCTCCACCCGCCAGCCGAGGTGCGGGAGCTTGCGGGTTCGGGTGATCAGGTCGCGCACGGTGGCCGGGCTGCCGGCAGCGAGCACCGGTCTCAGACATCGCCCTTCCTTCCGCTGTCTGTGCAGCGAGAGGCGGAGGAGATACCGCGCAATCATGGTGACGAGAGCGATCGCGGGGATCGCGACGAAGATCCAGAGCTTGATGTTGCGCGAGGTGAGGGCGATCCCGCCGAGTGCCAGTACGACGGTCGCCGTGAACAGCGCGCGTCCGAGCCGGCGGAATTCCTCGGCACCCTGGCCGAGCACGGCCGGAGCCCACGACCGGCTCACCGCAAGCGCTCCCAGCACGAGCAGCTCGGTGCCGAAGGCGAGAATTCCCCACTTCTCGTGCCAGTTGGCCGCGTCCCGGGCCCCGAAGAAGTTGCCGATCCCTGCCACCACCAAGGCGGTGGCCACGGTATCGCTGGTGATCACGGTACGGCGGTACCGCTGCTCCCAGTCGTTCGCCGGCCGACTGATTACCCCGTCCGTCAGACGCCTGCGCGCCGATGGAAATGGGCCGACTAATCCCCCCTGTTGCACAGAACCCCCCGGTCCCCAGTATTTCGACGTGGTCGCCCAACACTGTTTATCCCCCTAGGGGCCCCCGCCCCCCGCGCATGACATCCCGGCTATTTCAGCGCTACTTCAAAACCCACCCTGACGGCAGCAGACTCGCAAGTCCTGCCAGATTCTCGAGGTGCGCGGGAACCCGTCGAAACCTCAGGTGCTCCCCGCACCCAAAGCCCCCCTCGCGGGCTCCAAGAATTGATCACTCCCGCATCCGGCTCGAAGGCGCAGCTGCTGGCTGTCCGTAACAATGGACCTATAGATCATCATTTGTCGGCTGGTATCCCCGCATGTGAAGCACGGTCAATCTAGACCATCAGGGCCCGTCTGAAGAGAGGGATGTGTGTAATTTGTGCTCAAGATTTGAAGCTGGATCCACGGACCGGTAAACGCCTGCGGGTGCCCTGATGACGAAGACGCGCCTGACCTGTGATGACGGGAGATCTCCGGGCTGCCCGCACCGGCAGCCCCTGGGCGTCCTCGCACTGCCGGCCGGCTGCGCTCAGGCCTGTCCAGCGGAACTTGTCGGTGATCACGGGCTGCCGGATACGGGCGTGGGCGGCAAGGCATACGCCTCGCGTCCGTCCGAACTCGCCTCAGCAGGCGGGGCATTCGCGCAGTGGTACCGCAACCGACGTCCCTGATCGGGCTGTTGGCGCGATTTCGCGCGTCAGCCAGGAACCGGCGTAGCAGCGGGAGAGGACCTGAATGCTCCGCCCGGCTCGGCGCGCGCACTGGCGGGGTCGACCCCGGAGGCCGACCAGAAACGAAATGCGTGCAGCAGGTCGCAGGAGCGCATCGCCGGCTCCAGGCCGTGCTCGTCGTCGAGGCCCAGCGGAGGCGGGCCCGGTGCCGGGGCGGGCTGCCGCCCCGGCACCGCCGCGTCACTCACGCAAGGGCGGCCCCGGTGCCGGAGCGTGCTGTCGCCCCGGCACCGCGCCGCGTCACTCCTCGTCGCGCAGCCGGGCCGCCAGGGAGATCAGCGGCTCGGTCTCCTCGGTGTGGCCCAGGACGGTCAGGCGGGAGACGGCCGCGTCGAGGCGGGTGAGGGCGGGGGCGGGGCGTTCCATGTAGATGCCCTCGACGGCACCCGCGAGACGGACGCACTCGGCCCACTCCCCGGCGCGGTCCTTTTCCGGTCCCGGCTCGCCGAGCAGGGCGAGGGCCTTCTCCAGGGCGGCCAGGGCGTCTTCGTACTCACCGGCGTAGGCGTTGACCCGCCCGTGTTCGTACGCAAGGGCGGTGTCCAGGGAGCGGCCGCGTTCCTCGTACTCGGCGGCGCGGGCCTCATCAGCGATGCGGCCGGCGCTGGAGAGGAGGTCGAGGGCGTCGGCCAGGCCGTCCGAGCCCTGCTGTTGGGCCTGGAGGCGGGCGAGTTCGCGCAGGCAGTTGCTGAGCTGCTCGTAGCGCGGCGCTCGGGCATGGGCGGCGAGTGCCTGGTCCGCGGCTTCGCGGGCCCGGCCGAACTCGCCGGACTCGCCGAGGAGTACGGCCGCCTCGGCGGCGATCATGGCGTGGCTCCCCGGGTCGTCGTCCCAGCCGGCCGACTCGGCCGCGAGGGTGACGAACTCCGCCGTCGCCGCCTTGAGGTCCTCCCCCGTGTGCAGAGCGCGGGCGCGGGTCAGACGCAGCTGAGCGACAAGCCGGTCGTCCACCTCTCCGGCGGCGACGTCCGGTTCGGCCAGCAGGGAGTCGAGCAGAGCGATGCAGTCCTCGACGCGGCCCAGGTCGAGGCTGAGCTGGGCCGCGTTGCTGTAGGCGCAGAACGCGTCCGTCCGGCTGCCGCGCCGCAGGTCCGCCTCCGCCGAGCGCGTCAGGTGCCGCAGTGCCTCGTCGGGGCGGCCCAGCTGCATGCAGGCCTCGGCCAGATCGCCGTGGAGGCGGCTGGTGTCGACCGCGTCGGCCGGCCAGTCGGCGGCCAGTCGCAGGCCTTCGGTGAGGTCGGCGCAGGCGGCCTGGGCGTCCCGGAGTCCGAGCTGGAGCCGGCCGCGCAGGCCGAGCGCGCGGGGCAGGTGCCAGTCGGGGCCGTGCGCCTTCAGCCGGTCGAGGAGGGCGTCGATCTCGGTGACCGCGGCGGGCAGGTCACCGGAGATGGCGTGGGTGCTGGCCCGCAGCAGCAGGGCGCCGGAAAGCTGCCCCGCGATGTCGTGCCGGGTGGCGAACGCGTGCAGCAGGTCCACCTCGGCGTAGACCGGCAGGACGTGCTCCTCGCTGCCCGAGGCCTGCAGCCGCAGGCCGAGCGCAGTCGCCCGCAGCCGCAGCAGGCGGGCCTCCTGGTAGGGAGCGAGGCCAGGGGTCTCCTCCTGCAGGCGGACCATGGAGGCGTGGGCGGCGGTCAGCCCGGCGGCCTTCGCCTCGGCTCCGTCGGCGCCCTCCACCGGAATCTCGGCGGTGGCGAGCAGAGCGCAGGCTCGGGAAAGCGCCGCGTGACCTGGCGCTCCGGCGTCGTCGTACAGGGCCGCGGCCTCCTCGTGGAGGGCGGCGGCGTCGGCGAACTCGTCGTTCTCGCCCGCCCGGTTGGCCTCTTCGGCCAGCAGGTCCGCGCGCAGCTGTACGAGCGGGCCCACGGCCGGGTCCTCGGGGTGGGTGTAGTCGCGCGCGGCGGCGAGCGTACGCAGGCGCGCCCAGCAGGCCTGTGCGTCCGGGTGCCCCTGCTCCTCCAACGCCCTTGCCCGCAGGATGAGTTCGGGCAACGACTCGGGGACGGCGGCGGCCGGACGGGCGGCGGGCGTGGCGACCGGGGCGGCCGGGGCCACATCGTCGAGGCTGCGGGTGCGCAGGGTCAGTTCCAGCGCGTCCAGCAGCGGAGCACGGTCGAGCCGGGCCCGGCGACGGTCGGTGTGGGCCGTGGTTCCGTTACGGGCGTCGAAGCGGGCGGCGAGGTCGTCGGCACGGCCCCGCACCTCGGCGCGCAGGCCGGCCACCGTCCAGGTACGGCCCGGGTACCCGGCGGCGGGCAGCTCGTCGTGGCCGAGGAGCCCGACGCGCTGGAGGAGGACTTCCACGCCGGTGAGGAAGTCGAGCTGGTCCAGCGGCGAGTCGACCTCGTCGAACAGGTTCCGGTTCTCGGCGAGCAGTTCCAGGCCGCGTGCCTCGTTGCCGGTCAGCGCGCAGAACTCCAGGTGCCGGCCGACCTCCCCGGACATCGAGGGGTTGCGGCGGCAGCCCCGGTAGCCGGCGAGGTGCAGCTCGCGTGCCCGGTCGGCGCTGCCGGTGCGCAGCAGGGGCAGCAGCGCGTACGACAGGGAGCGGGCCGGCTCCTCCTGGCAGGATTCCTTGCCGGCCAGGACGGGCTCCCAGGCGCGCAGTGCCCGCTCGTCGTCGCCCGCGGTGAGGTGGTAGAGGGCGCGCTCGCAGATCTCGCAGGCCTCGCAGTCGCTGAGCCGGGTGCGCGTGCGAGCCGCCCACAGCTCGTGGGCGAGGGTGGTGTCCTCGCCGAGGTGGGCGGCGAGCTGGTACGCCTGTCCGTAGTAGGGCTGGAGGCCGAGGCCGGCCTTCTCGTAGCGGTCGCGCATCTCCGTCAGCCACTGGCGCAGGCTGGCCAGCGGTATCTCCGGCAGCGCGCGCAGGGCGTTGGACACCCACTTGAACCGCCAGAACAGCAGGTGGCGCAGGCGCTCGTCGAAGACGTCGGGCTGCTCGTCGAAGAGGGTGAGCAGGCGGGCGAAGACGACGGGCGACTTGCGGGGTTCGGAGCCGTAGGTGTACGCCTCCTGGAGTTCGAGGAGCGCCTGGATGAGCGGGACGGGCTCCGCGAACTGCTCGGCTGCGTCGACGAGTTCCTCGGCGGTGACGGTGCGGGTGCGGCCGTAGGGGCGCCGGTCGTTCTCCTGCAGCGCCTGGTACAGCTCGTCCGTGTTCTGGGGATGGGGTGCGGTCGGCATCGTCAGCTGTCCTTGCGGAGGGCGTGGGCGAGAAGGTCGAGGAAGGAGCGGTTGATGAGACTCGACTCGGCGGGCCTGAGCGGTCGCCGGGACAGCATCACGGCCTGCCCGTAGAGGGCTTCGGCGCTGGTGCGGGCCAGTTCGGGCTCGTCGATGGTGACGGCGGTGCGGACCAGCGGGTTGAGCTGGTTGAGGATCAGCTGGGCCCGTGGGGCCTCCTGGCGCAGGGCGCCGAGGATGTCGCCCCACAGGCCGCCCTCCTGCTCACGGGCGAGCTGGGAGCGGGTCCGCTCGTGCCGGGCCTCGCGGCTGTCGACGAGGAGGGCGGGGGCGGAGGCGGGTTGGAAGGTGCGCAGCGCGACGTCGCAGTCGAAGACGCTGAGGGCGTCGCGGGCCCGGGCGAGGTAGGCCGCGGCGGCGAGTTCCGTCTCCCGGTCGACCGGGTCGAGGTGGGCGGTGAGGGTTTCGGGGTCGAGGTCGGCGACGGTGGCATCGGGCCTGATCTCGGGCAGCCGGTGGACCAGTTCACGGTCGTAGGTGTAGCCGCCGTTGACGACGCCGAGTCCGGCGGCCGAGGCGATCGCGGCTACCTGCCGGAACTCCTCCACGCTCGACGTCACGAGCACGGTGCGGTGGGTGCGCGCGAACTCGTCGAGGGTGGTGTGCCCGTCGGTGGTCTCGAACGGCAGCCAGGGCAGCAGCATCCGCAGGATCTCGTCGTCGTGCACCGCGAGCGACTTCACGGCCAGGTGGTGGGCCTGGAGGAAGCGGGCGAGCAGGTCGGGGTCGCTGGCGGCGGCCCGGGCGATCCACGCGCGCAGCCGCTCGGCGAGGGCGTCGCGGACGGCGGCGAGCGTGTCGTCCTCGTACAGGGACTCGCGGGACGCTGTCGGGCGCAGGCTCTCGGCGTCGACGACGCAGCGGACGAAGAACGCCCACTCGGGCAGGATCTCCTCGGCCTGCTCGGACAGCAGCATGCCCTTGACGTGCACGCGGTGGCCGTGACGGCGCCCGGCCGGCACCGTCTCGGGCAGCACGCACGCGATGCCCTTCAGACCCACGGCCGGCAGGTCCAGCTCGATGGTGTCCAGCGGTGTGAACCCGAAGACCTCCTCGCCGTACGCGGCCAGCGCACGGGAGCGGGCGCCCGGCGTGGGGTACGTACGTGCCCAGGGTGCGGGCTCGGGGTTGACGGAGGCGCCCGGGCCGCCCGTGCTGTCCCCGAAGGTCACCGGGTGGCGCAGCAGGGAGCCGAAGTGCCGGGCCAATGCGTGCACTTGGGCCGGGCGGGTCCACTCGCCCGCGTCGGCACGCGGTGTCAGCGTGACGGTGGTGCCGGGCCGGGGGCGGGCGGTGGCGGGCAGGGTGCGGACGGTGTAGCTGCCGTCGCCACGTCCCCGCCATTCCACGGCGGGGGCGTCGGGGGTGCGGGCGGAGCGGCTCAGGACGTGGATCTCGTCCGCGACCAGGAAGCAGGAGAGCAGGCCGATGCCGAACTGGCCGATGAAGTCGCCGCGTTGCTCGGCGATCTTCTCCGCGCGCTTGCTGCTGCGGCCGATCGTGGCGAGGAAGGTGTGCACGTCGGCCTCGGTCAGCCCGACGCCGTCGTCCTCGACGCGTACCACCGAACCGTCGGCGTACAGGCGAATGCCGAAGGCGTCGGCGGGCGCGGGCAGTTCGAGGGCGTGCCGGGCGGTCAGCGCGTCCACCGCGTTCTGCATCAGTTCGCGCAGGTAGACGCGGGGGCTGGAGTAGAGGTGGTGGGAGAGGAGGTCGACGAGGCCGCGCAGATCCACCTGGAAGGTGCGGTCGGCGCCGGCCGGGTTCGAGGCGGTGTCGGGCAGAGTCATCGGGCAGTCCGGAGTGGGAGGGGCGACGGGTGGCGGGCAGGCGGCACCGGGGCCGGCGGGTGCTCAGGCACGGCGGTGGTGGCGGGCGAACTGCTTCTCGGGCTCCGCGAAGTAGGTCCATGGCCACTTGGTGAAGGCGCCGTCCAGCGTCTGGAAGACGCGCCGGGCCGTGTGGCGCTCACCGGCCAGCGACAGGGCCATGGCGAAGGTGTTGAAGTCGTGCTGCCAGCCCCGGGCCCAGGCGTAGGCGGGGTGCAGGATGCTGTGTTCGGCCGCGTTCCGCAACTCGGCCTGGACCGCGGGTGTTTCGAGGCAGTCCCCCTCGTCCGACTCGACCCACTCCTCGATGTGCGCCATGGCGATCACGCAGCCGAGTCGGTGCCCCTGCGGGGCACGGCCGAGCGCGTCGCGGGCGAACGCCAGGGCCTGTCCGGGCTCGCCGCCCCAGCGCGGCTGCAACTGCGACACCCACGCGACATGGATATCCAGGTCGAGTGGGTCACGGCGCAGAGCGGCGTCGAGCCGGGCCTCTTTGACGGCGTGGCCCAGCGACATGCCGCGCCCGGAGGTGAGGAGATGGTCCCACGGCGTGATCCAGTCCGGCCGCAACTCGGCGGCCTCGAGCAGCTGCTCCTCGGCGACGCGGAGCCGGTCGTGGAAGACCCGCCACTGGTCCTGCGTGACGTTCACGGCACGCTCGGCGGTGCGCGCCTCCCAGCCCCAGCTGATGTGGCGCGCCCCGGATATCAGCAGGGCCGTCGCCCGGTGCTCCTTGTCCTCCTCGACGGCCTGGCCGATCCACTCCTGCACACCGTCCAGGTCGGCGAGCTGCCCCAGGACCTGGTGGTCGCGGCCGAGGTCGAAGGGGCCCAGCGCCGCCTTGACCGCCTCCCAGTCACCCGCGTCGGCGGCCTCCACCAGCGCGAGCACCCGCGTGTCCCCGAGCGCCCGCAGCGTGTACATCCCGTTCTTCTGCCTGCGCGGGACAGGAAGGGCGTACGGGTCCGCCGCCGGTCTCTCCACACCCCTGCCGAACAGCTTGCCGAACATGCCGTGCCCTCCCCTGGTCCCGCGTGATCGTCTGGGGCAGCATAAACGGCCCCACCGACACTACTTCCACAGGGTTTTCACCGGCACTTCACGGGCCCGTTCTCCCCCGGTCCTCGGGGCCGCCGCTACGACTCCACCTCGTGATCCAGCGGTTGTGGGCCCGGGCGGCCGAGTACGTGGCCGGGTGGGCCGGAGGCGACACGGCGCAGCGGCCGGCTGTACCCGAACTGGTCGCAGGACTCGCTCGAGATGGTCGCGGCTTTCCGGACGCGGAAGCCTGGGCAAACGGACGTGGTCTGCCGAGGGCGGACGCCACCGTGACGTGCCGCCCTACTCGTCGACCCCACCGAGCGGCTCGTCCGAAGGCGCGATGATCCGCGCCCCCAGATCCGGTTCGGCCATCTCCGGGTCGAAGGGGAACATCGGGCGGCGGATGCGGCGGTGGCCGAGGCGCAGGACGTTCTGGTCGACGCCGCCGGGTGTGAGGGCCATCTTCCAGCCGGCGGACATGTCGAACAGTTCCGGTTCGAGGTAGCCGATCTTGACGATGACGAGGTCGGCGCCGCGTGGGTCGAGCGCCAGGTCGGTGAAGTCGTGTTCGTGGTGGTACGGCTTGCGGAGCCGGGTGAGGATCACGTACACGCTGCCGACGCGCAGTACGACCTCGGTCTCGGCGTCGCGGTCACCGTGCCGGACGGCGTGGACGACGCCCGTCATGGTGAGCGGCCCGGCGTGCCGGTCGTCGACCTCCGCGCCGGCCGTGACCGTGACGGTCGCGCCGATGCCCGCCTTCTCCGCGGCCTCGACCGCGGCAGGACCGGGCACGGAGGCGTAGATGACGGTCGGGCCGGACGGATCCCTGAACTCCGGGCGCCCGAGGACCCGTTCGAGGCTCCACGTGACGTCTCCCGCGCCGCCCGCCGTCGGGTTGTCGCCCGTGTCGCTGATGAAGTAGGGCCGGGCGGCCGAGCCCAGCGCCTCGTCCAGACAGTCGTCCAGCGAACCGGTCGGCGCGACGAACTCGAACGCGCGCCGTGCCTCCCAGAAGCCGCGCGCCAGGCGTTCGGCCCCCGCGGCGACGGCGGCCTCGGACCATCCGGTGACGACGACCGCGGCACGATTGCGCGGTTCGTCGGCCCAGGCGTAGCCGACCCAGATCGCGGCGTCGATGACACCCTCCGTCGCCGCCACCTCCTCGACCGCCGCGTAGACGCTCTTCGCGGGTTCGATCCGCGTCGAGGTCTGCTCGCCGGCCAGCAGCACGGGCACCGGGATCCAGGCCTTGACGGGACGGGGCCCACCGGCGGTGAGGAGGTCCGTGAGATTGCGGGCGGCCCGCTCCTTGGTGTCCAGGGCGTCCTCGTGCGGGGCCATGCGGTAGCAGGTGATCAGGTCGCTGAGGTGCGCGAGTTCGCGCGAGACGTTGCCGTGCAGGTCCATCGAGGTGGACACGATCACGTCCGGGCCGACGGTCTCGCGGATGCGGGCCAGCAGCAGGGCCTCGGCGTCGTCGATGCCCTCCACCGTCATGGCGCCGTGGATGTCGTACCAGAGGCCGTCGAGGTGCGGTATCGCGTCGAGCCGGTCGATGAGCTCGTCCGAGAGGGCGGCGAACGCGGCCGCGGTCACCGTACCGCCGGGCAGGGCCTTGCCGACCAGGGCGCCGCGCCAGTCGGCGGTGTCACGCAGCGGCGTTCCCGGCGCGAGGAACGGATAGCGCGCCAGGACGTCCGTGCCGCGCGTCGGATGGAAGGCGGGGGCCTCGGTCTTCGCCGGGGAGAACGTCGACGACTCGATGCCGAGTCCGGCGACGGCGACGACAGGGCGGGCGACGGCTGTTCGGGGTGCTGACATGGCTCCTCGCGCGGTGGTCGGGGTCAGACGTCGGTGCGCACGACGCTTTGCTGCGGTACGGCGTGCCGGCCGGCGCCCGTCCCGGTATCGGGGTCACACGTCGGTCCGCACGACGCTCTGCTGCGGTACGGCGTGCCGGCCGGCGCCCGAACCGCTGTCGGGGTCACACGTCGGTCCGCACGACGCTCTGCTGCGGTACGGCGTGCCGGCCGGCGTCCGTCCCGGTGATGGACTGGAGGGCGCGGGCCAGCGCCCGCTGGAGCGCGAACTGGCCCGCGCCGACGAGCCCCGCGTCCGCGCCCAGGCTGGCCCGCTCGATCACCAGGTGCCTGGTCACGAGCGGATGGCAGCCCTCGTAGAGCTGGCTGCGCACGGCGGCGACGAAGGGTTCGAGTGTGGAGAGCACGCCGCCGAGGTACACGGCGTCGGGGTTGAAGAAGTTGACGTTCGCGGCCAGCACCATGCCCAGGTAGCGGCCGGCCTGGCGGACGGCGCGGGTGGCCTCCGGGTCCGCGTCGGAGGCGAGGCGTACGACATCCTCGACCGACGCGACGTCCACGCCCCGCTCACGCAGGATCCGTACCAGCGCGGCACCCGAGGCGACGGTCTCCAGACAGCCGGTGTTGCCGCAGGAGCACGGGGTGTCGCCCGCTTCGACCCGCACGTGGGTGATCTCGCCCGCGGCCCCGGTACCGCCCCGGTACAGCCTTCCGTCGGCGATGACACCGGCGCCGATGCCGGAGCCCGTCTTCACCATGATCGACTGGCGTCGCTCGGCAGGCTGGACGCTGTGTTCGCCGACCGCCATGCAGTTGGCGTCGTTCTCGATCGCCGCGGGGACGCCGAACCGCTCCTCCAGCCAGGTCCTGACGGGGAAGCGGTTCCAGCCGGGCATCCGTGCCGGGAGCGTCACCAGGCCCGACTCGACGTCCACCGGTCCAGGCAGACAGAGTCCGACGCCCCGGAGCTGGTCCCGGCCGTGTCGCTCGGCGAGCGCTTCCAGGGTCCGGGCGAGTCCGGGCAGGGCGGCCTCGGGCCCGTCCGCCGTCGCGAACGGCACGGTCGACACGTCGGTGAGCCCGCCGCCCGGCAGGACGACCCCCACATGCGCGTGCCGGCCGCCGACTTCGGCCGCGACGGCGAACCCGTCACTGCCACCAAGGCGCAGGACCTTGCGCGGCCGCCCGCCGGTGGAGGAGCGCGTGCCCTGTTCCGCGACCAGTCCATGAGCCATGAGTTGACTCACCGTCAGCGAGATCGTCGACGGTGCGGCACCGAGCAGGGCGGCGAGTTCGGTACGCGTGGTCGCCTGCCCGGAGGCGAGGAGTTCGAGGACGCGCTCGGCCAGGGAGGAGACGCCCGTGGCACCTCGCCGGTGCGGCACACTTTTTTCAGGCATGGACGAAGTAACTTCCGCTGTGGGGTCGAGGCGTTGAGCGTACGTCCATAAACCGGGCTCGGGTAGTCGTGGCACCGCGCGCCATCCGTGATGCACGGTGCGGATAAATACCCGCGAAAGGTAGTAGCTCGGGCATCCAGTAGACCCGACTCCACTTTTTGCAGAACGGCAGTAACAGACTTTTTACAGGGAGCCGTCTGTTTCTTCGAACAGTCGGGTCGTTGACTGACTCCGCCACGCGCCGAAGTTTCGACGCTCGTCCCCCGCCCCCGTTCCGCATTCCTCGACCCTCGACTCCCGACCTGAGGAGAGCCATGTCCTCCCCTGCTCGCACGGCGGACCGCCGCCGTCCGCGCCGTCTGGCGCTCGTCGCCGGTTCCGCTGCCTCGGCGAGCGCGCTGCTGCTCGCGGGCTGCTCCGGGACGAGCGACACGTCGTCCGGCTCACGCGACTCCATCGACTACGCGCTGCCCGCGAACTTCACCCCAAACTGGATTCTTCCGATCGGTACCGCGGCGCATCTCAACACCAACAACATCTCCATCGCGGACAGCCTGTGGGAGCGGCTCGTCGCGTACGACGGTTCGACGGGCAAGATCGCCTGGAACAAGCAGGCGTCCATAGCCACCGCAGCCGACTTCGCGTCCGACGGCAAGAGCGTCAAGATCACACTGGGCGACCGCAGTTGGAGCGACGGAAAGCCCATCACCGCGCGCGATGTCGAGTTCTGGTTCAACCTCATCAAGGCGAACAAGGCGCAGTGGGCGGGCTACAACCCCGGCAAGGCCCCGGACAACTGGACCTCGTTCAAGACGGTCGACGACCGCCACTTCACCCTCACGTTCGACAAGGCCTACAACCCGCAGTGGATGCTCGCCAACGAGTTGAGCGACATCCATCCGCTGCCGCAGCACGCGTGGGACAAGACCGGCGCGTCGGCCGCCGTGTCGGACGCCGACCGGACCACCGCGGGCGCCAAGAAGGTGTGGACGTACCTCAACACCGCCGCGAAGAACATCTCCGGGTACGCGAAGGACCCGCTGTGGAAGACCATCAGCGGCCCCTATTCGGTCAAGTCGTTCTCGACGTCCGGACGCGTGGTGCTCGCCGCCAACAAGAAGTACGACGGCGGGGAGAAGGCGAACATCGCGACCGTGAACCTCCTGCCGTTCACGACGGCGGACGCCGAGAAGAACGCGCTGCGTTCCGGGAGCGTCGACTACGGCTACATCGAGGCGACCGACCTGGACCAGAAGGACCGGTTCACCGCGCAGGGGTACACCGTGAAGCCGTGGAGCGGCTGGGCGATCACGTACATGCCGTACAACTTCAACAACCCGGCCATGGGAGCGGTGTTCAAGCAGCTCTACGCCCGCGAGGCCGTGCAGCGGTCGATCGACCAGAGCAGCCTGGCGAAGGTCATCTTCAACGGCACCGCCGTGCCCGGCTACGGCCCGGTCCCGCAGGCACAGTCGTCCGACTTCGTCTCCCCGGCCCAGAAGAACAACCCGTACCCCTTCTCCACGTCCGCCGCCAAGGCGCTGTTGACCGGCCACGGCTGGCAGGAACAGAGCGGGGTCATGGTCTGCGCCGACGCGGGCAGTGGCTCCTCGCAGTGCGGTGAGGGGGTCGCGAAGGGCACCAAGTTCCAGATGCAGGTCCTGTCGCAGTCCGGTTCGACCGTGACCGACAACATGATGAGCGCGATCCAGTCCTCGCTGGAGAAGACCGGCATCAAGTTCTCGATCAAGACCGCGCCCGTCAACTCGGTGCTGTCGCAGACCCCGCAGTGCACCGCGAGCCAGTCGATCTGCACGTGGCAGCTCTCGTTCTTCGGCACGGCCGGCAGCTGGTACTTCGGCGCCTTCCCGACCGGCGACTCGTTGTTCCAGACCAAGGGCGGCTCGAACTTCGGCAACTACTCCAACCCGGAAGTCGACCGGCTGATCACCGCGTCCACGACGTCGACCTCGTCGCAGGCCGTACGGGACTACAGCGCGGCGCTGGCGAAGGACCTGCCCGTCATCTGGCTGCCGGAGCCCGACTACCAGATCTCGGTCATGAAGAACGGTCTCGGCGGCTTCTCGCAGGATTCGCTCGCCAACTTCCACCCGGCACAGTGGAAGTGGACCGACTGAGCCACATGGACACGTTCCTCTATCTGATCCGGCGGGTCCTCCAGGCCGTCGTCGTCATCCTCATCGTGACGGTCGTGGTCTTCTGCCTCCTGCACGCGCTGCCCGGAGGTCCCGCACGCGGAATCCTCGGTCCACAGGCGACCGCGCAGCAGATCGCCCAGTTCAACCACGAACAGGGCCTGGACCGTTCGCTCCCAATCCAGTACGTCTACTACCTTCGCACGCTGCTCCACGGCGACCTGGGCACCTCGTACACGCTCAACGAGGCGGTGTCCCGGCTCATCGAACAGCGGCTGCCGAAGACCCTCGTCCTCACCGTACTGTCCGCGCTGGTCGGGCTCGCGCTCGCGGTTCCGCTCGGCATGTGGCAGGCGGTCCGGCGCAACAAACCGGTCGACTACGTCATCACGACGCTCAGCTTCGTGGCGTACGCGACGCCGGTGTACTTCCTCGGTCTGGTGCTGGTGCTCGTGTTCACGCAGCTGCTGCCCTGGTTCCCGTCGCAGGCTCCCCAGGGCGAGACGCTGGGGCAGGTGTTCGCGCAGCCCGACGCGCTGGTGCTGCCGGTCGTCGCGGGAGCCGCGTCGATGATCGCCGTGTTCAGCCGCTACATGCGGGCGGCGACACTCGAGAACCTCTCCGAGGACTACGTGCGGACCGCGCGGGCCGGCGGCTCGCGGCAGGGCGCGATCCTGCGCCGGCATGTGTTCCGCAACTCCCTGACGCCCGTCGTCGCGATGCTCGGCTACTACGTGCCCGTGCTCTTCGGCGGCGCGCTGGTGGTCGAGCAGCTCTTCAACTACCCGGGAATGGGCCTGCTGTTCTGGAGTGCCGCGCAGTCCTCCGACTATCCGGTGCTGCTCGGCTGCGTGCTCGTCATCTCCGTCGCGACCGTCGTCGGCACGCTGCTCGCCGACATCGTCCAGCGGCTCATCGACCCCCGAGTGAAGGCAGGCCGTGCATGAGCGCCGTACTGCAGCCGGGCCAGGCGCCCGGCGTACGACCACTCACCGAAGCGGTCACGGGATACCGCCTGTCCCTGCGCCGGTTCGCACGGAACAGGCTCGCCGTCGTCGGCCTCGCCGTGGTCGCCCTCTTCCTGCTCTTCTGCTTCGTGGGCCCGCTCCTGTACTCGACCGACCAGACCCACACAACGCTGTCGCAGGTGAACCTCGCGCCGAGCGGCGCGCATCTGCTGGGCACGGACGCGGTCGGGCACGACGAACTCGGGCGACTGATGTACGGCGGCAGGGTGTCGCTCCTCGTGGGCCTCGCGGCCGGCCTCCTCGCGACCGTCATCGGCACGCTGTGGGGCGCGGTCGCCGGCTACGCGGGCGGCTGGATCGACGCGGCCATGATGCGGGTCGTCGACGCCGGGATCGCGATCCCCGCGCTCTTCATTCTGCTCGTGGTGTCCGCCATCACGACCCCGGACGCCCTCGGCCTCATCGTCATCCTGGGTCTGGTGTCCTGGCTCGTGCCGTCCCGGCTCATCCGGGCGGAGACGCTCACGCTGAAGAACCGCGACTACGTGCTGACGCTGCGCGCCATCGGCGGTACGCACGGGCGGGCCATCGCACGGCACATCCTGCCCAACTCGGTCTCGACGATCGTGGTCGCCGCGACGTTCCAGATCGCCGACGCGATCCTGCTCGTCGCCTATGTGTCGTATCTCGGCCTGGGCGTCCAGCCGCCGTCGACCGACTGGGGCGGCATGCTGTCGGCCGGGCTCACCGCCGCCTACTCCGGGCGCTGGTGGCTGATCGTGCCTCCCGGCCTCGCGATCATCCTCGTCGTGTGCGCGTTCAACGCGATCGGCGACGGACTGCGCGACGCCTTCGACGTGAAGGGGCGCGGATGAACGCCGGCCTGCTGGAGATCGAGAACCTGGGCGTCACGTTCACGACGGAGTCGGGCGACGTCCCCGCGGTGCGCGGTGTGTCCCTGCGCGTCGAGGCCGGTGAGACGCTCGCGCTGGTCGGCGAGTCCGGCTCCGGGAAGTCGACGGTCGCGCTGGCCGCGATGGGGCTGCTGCCGGGGAACGCCCGCTCCACCGGCCGCGCCTCCATCGGCGGCACGGACATCGTCGGCGCCACCGAGGCCCAACTCGCCGGTCTCCGCGGCCGTACGGCGTCGATGGTGTTCCAGGAACCCGCGACCGCGCTCGACCCGCTCACCCGGATCGGGGCGCAGATAGCGGAAGTCGTACGCAATCACCGCGACGTCTCCGCCAAGGACGCCGCCCGCCAGGCGGTGGCGCTGCTGCGGCGGGTCGGCATCCCCGACCCCGAGAAGCGGGCGTCCGCCTTCCCCTTCCAGCTGTCCGGCGGGCAGCGGCAGCGCGTGGTCATCGCCATGGCCATCGCGAACGCGCCGAGCCTGCTCATCGCGGACGAACCGACCACGGCCCTGGACGTCACCGTCCAGGCCGAGATCCTCGATCTGCTGCGCGCCCTCGCCGCGGACTCCGGCACGGGCGTCCTTCTCGTCACGCACAACATGGGAGTCGTGGCGGACTTCGCCGACCGGGTGGCCGTCATGCTGCGGGGCGAGGTGGTCGAAACGGGTCCCGTGGAGGAGGTCCTGCTTCGGCCCACCCACGACTACACCAGGCGTCTGCTGGCCGCGGTACCGCGGCTGGTCGTGGAGGGGGCGGGCGAAGCGCACGTCGGCGACGCGGGTCGCGGCGCCGCGCGAGGGGTGGACCACGTCCCGGCGGCGGTGAAGTCCGGCGCCGGCCAGGACGCGCGGCCCTCGTCGGGGCAGACGGCCACCCGGCGCGCTCCAGAGCACGCCCCGGCCCGGCCGGCGAGTGAGCCCGTGGTCCAACTACGGGACGTCTCCGTGCAGTTCGGCCGAGGCCTCCGAGCCGTTCGGGCGCTCCACGAGGTCTCGCTCACCGTCCACCCCGGGGAGACCGTCGGTCTCGTCGGCGAGTCCGGCTCCGGCAAGTCGACCGCGGCACGGACCGCGCTCGGCCTGATCCGGCCGTCCTCGGGGACGGTGTCGCTCTTCGGCTCGGACCTCGGCAAGGCCCGTGGCAGACGCCGTCGTGCCCTGCTGGCCGGCGTCGGCGTGATCCTGCAGGATCCGGTGGCTTCGCTCGACGCGCGGATGAGTGTGGCGGAGTGCGTCGCCGAGCCGTTGCGGGTGCACCGCGGGGGCATGACCTCGGCTGCGCGCCGGAGTCGCGTGGCGGACGTGCTCGAACTCGTCCGCCTGCCGAGGGACTTGGCGAGCCGCGGGCCGCGTGAACTGTCCGGCGGCCAGCGGCAGCGCGTCAGTCTCGCGCGGGCGCTGGTCCTGGAACCGCGCCTGCTGGTCGCCGACGAGCCGACGAGCGCGCTCGACGTCAGCGTGCAGCAGACGGTCCTGGAAGTGATCGCCGAGCTGCAGGACGAACTCGGTTTCGCCTGCCTGTTCGTGTCCCACGACCTCGCGGTCGTGCAGCAGTTCGCCCAGCACGTCGTCGTGATGCGTGACGGCCGTATCGAGGAGGAGGGCAGTACCGCGACCACGCTTCTGCGCCCGGCGACGGACTACACGCGGCGGCTCATCGCCGCCGTGCCGGTGCCGGACCCCGTCCTCCAGCGCCGGCGGCGCACGGAACGCCGGGCCGCGCTCGCCGCCGGCGGAACGGAGGCAGCTCTGTGAGCGCGCGGGACGGGAGCCCCGGCTCGGCATCGTCCCCCGCAACAGAGCTGTATGCCGGAATCGACATCGGCGGCACCAAGACCCAAGTCGTCCTGTGCGCACCCGACTTGACCGTGGTCGACAGCCGCGAGGTGCCCACCCCGGCGGCGGAGGGCGGCTGGGCGATGGTCCGGGCGGCACTGGACGCACTGGTTCGCCTCCTGGACGGCGGGCCCGCCGTCCTGCTCGGGGTCGGGATCGGCGCGGCGGGTGTCGTCGACTCCCGTGCCGGGCGGATCCTGGTGGCCAGCGACTCCTTCCGCTCCTGGGCCGGCTTCGCGGTGACGGCGGCGGTCGAGGACGCCCTCGGAGTGCCGGCCTTCCTGGACAACGACGTCAACGCGTTCCTGCGGGGCGAGGCGACGACGGGTGCCGTCGCGGGCGAGCCGCACGTCCTCGGGATGACGCTGGGCACCGGCGTCGGCGGCGCCCTGTGGCTCGACGGCGCGCTGTTCGACGGACCGCACGGAGCGGCGGGCGAGATCGGCCACATCCCGGGGTTCGGCGACCTGCCCTGCACCTGCGGTGGCCGCGGCCACCTGGAGACGCTGGCCTCCGGCCGCGCCGTCACGGCACGGTACGGCGAACGGACCGGACGGCGGCTCTCCGCCCGTGCCGTCGCCGAAGCGGCGGCGCACGGCGACCCGGACGCGGCCGCGGTGTACGAGGCCGCGGGGTCGGGGGTCGCGCGCGCGATCCTGATCACGGCCGGTCTGACGGACATCACGACCTTCGTGATCGGCGGAGGTGTCAGCGAGGCCTGGGAGCTCCTCGAACCGCCGGTCCTGGCCGCGCTCACCGCCGAACCGCCCGTCAGCGGACGGACGGTCCGGGTCGTCCGGGCCGGGCTCGGCAGCTCCGCCGTCGCGGTCGGCGCAGCGTCCCGCGTACGGGCCGAACTGGGCACGCCGGTACCGGGGTAGCGCTGGCCCGCGCGGTTGCCGCCGTGCAACCTCGATGCAACGTGCCGGCGGGTTGGCTGGGTCCCGACACCCCCAGGACGGGAGCCACCGCAGTGGACACGAACCCGCGCGTCGAACTGACCCCCGCCGCCGCCGAGCTGCTGCGGCGGCTGCGGGCGCTGCACGGCCCGTTGATGTTCCACCAGTCCGGCGGCTGCTGCGACGGCAGCGCGCCCATGTGCTACCCGGAGGGCGAGTTCCGTACCGGCGGATCCGATGTGCTGCTCGCCGAAATGGAGGTCGAGGGCGTCGAGGAGAAGGTGACGTTCTGGATGTCGAAGAGCCAGTACGAGGTGTGGAGTCACACCCGGCTGATCGTCGACGTCGTGCCGGGCCGGGGCAGCGGCTTCTCGCTGGAGGCACCCGAAGGAGTGCGTTTTCTGATCCGTTCCCGAGTCGTCGGCGTCTAGGACCTGTCCAGGTCATCGCCGTCTGGTGCACTCCCCTTGAGTCCTGGGACAGTTGACGAGACATCAGGGGGGACTGTGACGCGACGCAACGCGCGGTTCAGAAGAACGGTACTGACGGTCCTCGCGGCATGGAGTGCGCTGGCCGGTGCGGCCCTGGTGGGGGCGGCACCGGCCAGCGGCGCGCAGAGCGGCACCGAGATCGCACCGGGCGTCACGTACCGGGAGCTCGACATCCCCGCGGCCAAGGGGGTGACGCACGCCCATGTGGTCAGCGTCGACCTGCGCGATCCGCGGGTACGGGTGGATCTGCTCCACCCGGGCGTGGTGGCGTCCCGGGCGCCCGTCTCGCAGCTCGCCGACACACGGGGAGCCGTGGCCGGCGTCAACGGCGACTTCTTCAACATCACGGAGACCCAGCATCCCGGGGTCGAGGCGACGGGCGCGACCGTCGGCCCCGCGATCGCGAGCGGGCACACCCTCAAGGGCGCGGTCCCGGACGGCCAGCGCTTCGGGCCCGCCCTGCCGGCCGGTACGACCACGAAGGACGTGCTGGGCGTGGGCGTCGACGGCAGAGCCCGGCTCGACAGCCTCGCGCTCGACGGCTCGCTGCGCACGAAAGAGGGGCGTCTGCCGCTCGGCGGGCTCAATCAGTACGCGCTGCCCGAGGGTTCGATCGGCGCGTTCACCTCGGACTGGGGCAGCGTCTCCCGGGTGCGGGCCACCTGCGGCACGGACGCGGACCGGGCCGCGCCCTGCAGTACGGACACCCATGAGGTGACGGTCAGGGGCGGACGGGTGGTGGCCTCAGCGGACACCCCCGGTACCGGCCCCATCGCGGCGGGGACCACCGTCCTGGTCGGCCGTGAGGCGGGCGCCCAGCAGCTGCGGAAGCTGTCGGCCGGCGATCCGGTCGCGGTACGGCACCGGCTGGTGGCGGCAGACTCCCGGATCCCGTACCGCTTCGCCCTCGGCGGCTACCCGGTCCTGACCGGCGGTCAGCCGCTGCCGGGCCTGGACAACGCGACCTCGGCGGTACGAACGGCGGTGGGCATCGCGGACCACGGTCGCCGGTTGCTCCTGCTCGCGCTCGACGGCGCGCCCGCGTATCGCAGCGGACTGACCATTGCCGAAGTGGCCTCCACCATGCGGGGGTTGGGCTCCGAGGACGCCTTCAGTCTCGACGGCGGCGGCTCCACCACGCTGGTCGCCCGGGAGCCCGGTGCGGGCACCGTCAGCGTCCGCAATCACCCCAGCGGGGGCGCCGAGCGCCCGGTCCCCAACGGCATCGGGGTGTTCGTACGCTCGTGAACTCACCCGCAGGGCAAGGCCGCTGCCCTGCGTCAGGGGTTCAGGCTGCTCACGATGTCCGCCGTCGCCGTGAGTCCGTCCTGGATGGTGGGCGCCATGCTCGTGCCGGCGAGATAGAAGCCGAGCAGCATGCAGACCAGGGCGTGCGAGAACTTCAGTGCGCCGTTGCGCAGGAAGACCACCGCCAGGATCAGGAGCAGCACCACCACTGAGATGGAAATGGCCATCGTCAACCTCCTCCGCCACGTCGACACCGCGGCTTTCGGCCGCAAGTGTCGCGTAGCGGAGGGTCCGTCCGGGCGGCTGACGTGTCCTCCGAACGTGTGGTGTCCAGGCCCTGTCGTCACATTCCCGTCTGCCCCGCGATCCGGGCGCGGGCGACGACGGGAATGTGACGACGGGACCTAGGCCGCCCGCCGGTGGGCGTCCAGGAAGGCTTCGAGGCCGGCGAGGTCGTCGGTGTTGAGGTAGTCCACGCCGGCGGCGAGGAGTTCGCTCCAGAGGGCGTCGCGGGCCGGGCCGGCCAGGTCGGGTGTGGCCCAGAACCGGATCTTCTGCCGGCGCCTGTGTGCCGTCGTGATGATGCCGCGCAGCTTCTCCCGTTCCGCGGCGGGGAACGGACCGACGCCCAGCCAGGTGAAGTTGAGCGTCCAGTTGTCGCTGATCAGCGGGACGAAGGAGGCGGGGGCGGCGCTGCCGAGGTCGGTGAGACGCCCGTCGTAGAACGCTCGCCGTACGCGCTGTGCCTCCATGGGAGCCCGGGCGGCGCGGTCTCCCGAGATCACCGCGGTGACCGGTCCCGGGTCCACCTGGCCGTGCGCGAAGGTGGTGAACAGATGGCGGTAGCGGCGCAGATGCCGGTCGAGTTCGAGGTACGTCGACGCGCCTTCGGTCTTGATGTCGATGAGCAGTTGCAGGGGGGTGCGGTAACCCTGGTACACCGAGCCGTGGTTGGCCTTCACACGCGCGGCCAGCGGGGCGAGATAGAGGGATTCGAGGGTGCGGGCCGGGTCCAGGTCGACCGGGTCGTGGGCGACGAGGAGTTGGTCGCCCACGAGGTAGATGTCGGCCTCGACGCTGCCGAAGCGGTGGTCGAGGGCGTCGAGGAGAGGGCGGGGGTGGTCGTAGTCGTTGTGCGCGTGGGCGCGCCACAGCGGGCGCGGGCCGTGAGTGCGCTGCTCGCCGGCCCGCGCGTACGCGGTGGGGAGCGCGACGGAGCCCGCGAGGGCGGCGCCGAGGGTGGTGAGGGCTCTGCGGCGGGTGGTAAGGGCCATGCTCTGCCTCCCTGGAAGTGCCGTACGGGACGGATGGGTGCACCGCCCGGCCGAGCGAAATCGGGACGGGGAGAGTATGCGGCCCCTGGGGTCCGAAGGAGCAGTGTCGTGCGGGGAGTTGGCCGGACTGCCGCCATGCGTTCACCTCGTCGGGCGCGGTTCGGGGATACCGGCGCGCCCGCCTCCGCTCATGCCGTCCACGGAAGAGAAGGCGACGAACCGAGCACACCAAAAGGCCCGCCCCCCGGACGGGGACGGGCCTCAGGTGAGCAGCAGTCAGGGCGCCCGTAGGTCGACCAGTTCGGCCAGCTCCTCGCGGTGCCGCCCGGCGGTGCCGTACGCGATCGAGTCGGCCTTCGCGCGCTTGAGATACAGGTGGACCGGGTGTTCCCAGGTCATGCCGATGCCGCCGTGCAGTTGCAGGGCCTCCTCGGCCGCGTGGACGGCGACCGGCGCCGCGTACGCCTGCGCGACGGCGATCGCGACGGCGGTGTCCTCGCTGCCCGTCGCGAGCGCGTCCGCGGTGTTGCGGGCCGTGGCCCGCAGATGGACGACCTCCAGCCACAGCTGCGCGAGCCGGTGCTTGAGCGCCTGGAACCCGCCGACGGGCCGGTTGAACTGCTTGCGCTCCTTGAGGTAGCGCACCGTCTCCGTCAAGCACCATTCGGCGACGCCGAGTTGCTCGGAGGCGAGCAGCCCGGCACCCGCGCGCAGGGCACGCCGTACGGCCGTGGCGGCGTCGGGGGTCAGCCGACGGGCGCGGGAGCCGTCGAAGGTGACCGTGGCGACCGGCCGGGTGAGGTCGAGGGAGGTCCGCGGCGTCACGGTGGCGGCGTCCGCGTCCACGGCGTACAGACCGCCGTCCTCCGCCGGCACCAGCAGCACATCGGCGGCCACCGCGTCGGCGACGCCGGTCAACTCCCCGTACAGGGCGCCGTCTTCATGCCGTACGGCCGGAAAGGCGCCGCCGGGTGCGACGGACAGGGCGACGGCGAGCACCGCGATCGTCCGGCCGGAGGCCAGCGCGATCAGCAGCTCGGCGGCCTCGTCGCCCTCGCAGGCCAGCAGTGCCTCGGTCGCGACGACGGCGCTGGTCAGATAGGGCACGGGCGCGACCGCGCGGCCCAGCTCCTCCAGGACCACGGCGACTTCACGGTGGGTCGCGGCCTGGCCGCCGAGCGCCTCCGGGACGAGAAGACCGGCGAGACCCATGCCCTCGGCGAGCACCTTCCACAGGGCCCGGTCGTGCGGGGCGTCGGTCTCGGTGCGGGCGATGACGCCTGCCGCGTCGCAGTGGTCGGCGAGGAGGTCGCGGACGGCGGAGCGCAGCGCCTCTTCCTCCTCCGAGTACAGCAGGTCGGTCATCGGGCCAGGTCCTTCCAGGCGACGTCCTTGTCGGTGCGCGGCTCGGAGGGCAGTCCCAGCACGCGTTCGGCGACGATGTTCAGCAGGACCTCGCTGGTCCCGCCCTCGATGCTGTTGCCCTTGGAGCGGAGGTAGCGGTAGCCGGCGTCACGTCCGGTGAAGTCGACGAGCTCCGGCCGGCGCAGCGTCCAGTCGTCGTACAACAGGCCCTCCTCGCCGAGGAGTTCGACCTCCAGGCCGCTGATCTCCTGGTTGAGGCGGGCGAAGGCGAGTTTCATGCCGGAGCCCTCCGGGCCGGGCTGGCCCGCGACGAGCTGCTGGCGCAGCCGCTCGCCGGTGAGCCTGGCCACCTCCGCCTCGACCCACAGCTTCAGCAGGCGCTGGTGCAGGTCGTGGGTGCGCAGGTCGGGCCGCTCGCGCCAGGTCCTGGAGACCGGGCCGATCATGCCGCCCTCGCGGGCGATGCGCATGCCGCCGATGGACACGCGCTCGTTCATCAGCGTCGTCTGGGCGACCCGCCAGCCGTCGCCGACCTCGCCGAGGCGGTGCGCGTCCGGGATCCGTACGTCGGTGAGGAAGACCTCGTTGAACTCGGCCTCGCCGGTGACCTGGCGCAGCGGCCGCACCTCGATGCCGGGGTCGGTCATGTCGCAGACGAAGTACGTGATCCCGCGGTGCTTGGGCACGTCGGGGTCGGTGCGCGCGATGAGGATGGCCCAGCGGGCGAGGTGGGCGCTGGACGTCCACACCTTCTGCCCGTTGACAACCCAGTCACCCGCGTCGTCCCGGACGGCTCGCGTGCCGAGCGCGGCGAGGTCGGACCCGGCGCCCGGCTCGCTGAAGAGCTGGCACCAGACCTCCTCGCCGACCCACAGCGGCCGCAGGAAGCGCCGCTTCTGCTCCTCCGTGCCGAAGCCGAGGATCGTCGGCGCGGCCATGCCGAGACCGATGCCGATCCGGCGCGGGTCGTTGTCGGGCGCCCCCGCGGCCTCCAGCTCGGCGTCCACGACGGCCTGGAGGGTCCGCGGCGCGCCCAGCCCGCCGAGCCCTTCGGGGTAGTGCACCCAAGCGAGTCCGGCGTCGAAGCGGGCCCTGAGGAAGTCCGTCCGGTCGGTCGCGGCCGGGGGATGCGCGGCGATCAACTCCTGTGTGCGGGTGCGCAGTTCGGCGGCCTCCGTCATGCCGCGCCTCCTTCGGTGAGTCCGGGGACGACGGCGACGCGGCCGGTGGTGACACCGTCCGCGACGCGCTGCACGGCCGCCGCGGCGCCGCTCAGCGGGACCCGCTCGCTGACCAGCGGCTTGATCGCGCCCCGTGCGGCCAGCTCGGTGAGCTGCTCGTGGCAGTGCTGGACCAGCTTCGGGTTCTTGGTGTTGTACAGGCCCCAGTGCAGGCCGAGGATCGCGTAGTTCTTCACGAGGGCGTGGTTCAGCGCGGGGCTGGGGATGGAGCCGCTCGCGAAGCCGACGACGACGATCCGGCCCTCGAAGGCGACGACCTTGGTGGACTGCGTGTACGCCTCGCCGCCGACCGGGTCGTAGATCACGTCCGCGCCCCGGCCGCCGGTGGCCTCCTTGACGGCACCGATGACGTCCTCGGCACGGCGGTCCACGACGACGTCGCAGCCGAGCTCACGGGCCACCGCGGCCTTGTCGGCCCCGCCGACGACACCAATGACCGTGGCGCCGGCGGCCTTGCCGAGCTGCACGGCCGCGCTGCCGACCCCGCCCGCGGCGGCGTGCACGAGCAGCGTCTCGCCAGCCTCCAGGCGGGCCCTGCGGTGCAGGCCGAACCAGCCCGTCTGGTAGCCGATGTGCAGCGCGGCCGCCTCGGCGTCGTCCAGGGCGTCGGGTGCGGGCAGCAGGGCGGCGGTGTCCGCGACGGCGTACTCGGCGAAGCCGCCGTACGGCAGCGCCGGGTTGGCGAGCACGCGGCGCCCGTCCTCGGTCTCGCCGCAGATCTCCACGCCGGGCGTGAACGGCAGCGGCGGCCTGACCTGGTACTGGCCGCGGCACATCAGCGCGTCCGGGAAGTTGACGTTCGCCGCGCGCACCTTGAGCAGGATATGCCCCTCGGCGGGCTGCGGGCGCTCCACCTCCGCGAGCCGCATCACCTCGCCGGGCTCGCCGTTCTGGTGCACTTGCCATGCCTGCATGCGGGGCCTCCACGGGACTGTGTCTGATGTGTTCGCACCTCAGGGGCGCCTCAGCCGGTGTCGGGAGACCGACCGTGCTCAACCCATCGGGCCTGCGCGCGCTCGGTCTCCCGACACCGGCGCGCCCCTTCAGCTCACGCTTCGTCTGACCGGGCTCTTCGCATACTAAGCGGTCGCTTGCCGATCAGGGAACAGTCCGCCCCGTCACGCACCGGAGGACCGCGAGGGACGCGCCCGTACATGCACCCGCTCCCCCTGCGGCCCGAACAGGCTCAGGAACTCCGCCGGCCCCTCCCCCGTGGCGCCGAACCAGTGCGGCACCCGGGTGTCGAACTCCGCCGCCTCGCCCGGACCGAGCACCACGTCGTGCTCCCCGAGCACCAGCCGCAGCCGCCCGGAGAGCACGTACAGCCACTCGTACCCCTCGTGGGTCCGCGGCTCGGGTTCCGCCCTCCGCACCGGTTCGAGCACCTTGTAGGCCTGGAGCCCACCGGGCTGCCGGGTGAGCGGCCAGTGCGTGCGGCCGTGCCGCACGATCGGCTTGGACCGGACGCGCGGGTCCCCGACCTGCGGAGCGCCGACCAGTTCGTCCAGCGGCACCTGGTGGGCCCGGGCGATCGGCAGCAGCAGCTCAAGGCTCGGCTTGCGCAGACCGGACTCCAGACGCGACAGCGTGCTGACGGAGATGCCGGTCACCTCGGACAGCCCTGCGAGCGTCGCCCCCCGCTCCTTGCGGATCCGCCGCAGCCGCGGGCCGACCTCCGCGAGCACCTCGTCCGTCTGCGCTTCCTCACTCATCCCCCTATTGCAGAATCGGCAAAGGCATTTGTCAATACGGCAGCCGTCGCGCGACCTTGTCCGTGGAGGTGGTCACCATGACCGAGAGGTACGAAGCAGTGGTCGTCGGAGGCGGCGCGGCCGGACTGTCGGCGGCGCTGGTCCTCGGCCGGGCGCGACGCCACACGCTCGTCATCGACGCGGGCGAGCCGCGCAACGCGCCCGCCGGGCATCTGCAGGGCTATCTGACCCGGGACGGCATGCCGCCCGCCGAGTTCCTCGCCGAGGGACGGCGGGAGATCGAGCGGTACGGGGTCGAGCTGGTCCGGGACCGTGCGGTGGACGTGACACGGGACGAGGAGGGGGAGTTCGACGTGACGCTCGCCGGGGGCCGCACCGTGCACGCCCGCCGGCTGGTCGTCGCCACCGGCCTCGCGGACGAGCTGCCTTCGGTGCCGGGGGTCGCCGAGCGCTTCGGGCGGGACGTCCTGCACTGCCCGTACTGCCATGGCTGGGAGGTGCGGGACGAGGCCTTCGGGGTGCTGGCGACGAGTGTGCTGAGCGTCCACCAGGCGCTCATCGTCACCCAGTGGTCCAAGGACGTCACGTTCTTCCTGCACACCGTCGCCGAGGTGGAGATCCCGGACGAGGAGCTGCGCAGGCTGGCGGCGGCCGGTGTGCGCGTCGTTCCCGGCGAGGTCGCGGGACTCGTGGTCGACGGCGACCGGCTCACCGGCGTGCGTCTGGCGGACGGGGCCACGCACAACCGCTCCGTACTGTTCGTCGCGCCCCGCGCCGTCCCCCGCACCGGTCTGTTCGAGCGGCTGGGCGCCGAGCTGACCGAGACACCGTTCGGCACCTATCCCGTGGTCGACGCGACGGGCCTGACGACCGTGCCCGGCGTCTGGGCCGCGGGCAACGCGATCGGTTTCGCCGAGCAGGTCGTGAACGCCGCGAGCGGCGGCTACCGGGCCGCCGCCACGCTCAACGGCGAACTGCTCCTCGCGGACCTCGACGCGGCCGTGGGGGTGTAGAGCGGCCGGCTCCGTTGCACCATGGCTGCATGCTGCTGAGCAGGCTCGCCCACGTGTCCCAGGAGGTCGCCGCCACCTCGGCGCGGTCCCGGAAGATCGCTCTGCTCGCCGAGCTCTTCCGGGACGCCGACGCGGACGACGTGCCGATCGTCATCCCCTACCTCGCCGGCCGCCTGCCCCAGGGCCGGCTCGGCATCGGCTGGAAGCTGCTCGGTCACCCCGTCCCGCCCGCGGCGGAACCCTCACTCACCGTGCGGGAGGTCGACGCCCGCCTCACCGAGGTCGGCGCGGTCACCGGCACCGGCTCGCAGGCCCGGCGGGGGCAGCTGATGGGCGAGCTGATGGCGGCCTGCACGGCCGAGGAGCAGCGGTTCCTGTTCGGCCTGCTGACCGGTGAGGTACGGCAGGGCGCGCTGGACGCCGTCGCCGTCGAGGGCCTGGCGCAGGCGACCGGGGCGCCCTCCGCGGACGTACGGCGGGCGGTGATGCTCGCCGGGTCGCTGCAGACCGTGGCGCAGGCGCTGCTCGCGGAGGGCCCGGCGGCACTGGACGCGTTCCGGCTCACCGTCGGCCGTCCGGTCCTGCCCATGCTGGCGCACACGGCCGGGTCGGTGACCGAAGCCGTCGGCAAGCTGGGCGCGTGTGCCGTCGAGGAGAAGCTCGACGGCATCCGCGTCCAGGTGCACCGCGACGGCGACACCGTGCGGATCTACACCCGCACCCTCGACGACATCACCGATCGACTGCCCGAACTGACCGCCGCCGCACTGGAGTTGAAGGGCGAGCGGTTCATCCTGGACGGCGAGGTCATCGCGCTCGGCGCGGACGGCAGGCCGCGGTCCTTCCAGGAGATCGCCGGGCGCGTGGGGTCGCGGGTGGACGTGGCCACGGCCGCCGCCGCGGTGCCGGTCTCCCCCGTCTTCTTCGACGTGCTGTCCGTCGACGGCCAGGACCTGCTGGATCTGCCGTTCACCGAGCGGCACGCCGAGCTGGCCCGGCTGGTGCCGGAGCCGATGCGGGTGCGGCGCACGCTCGTGCCGGGTCCGGACGACGCCCCGGCGGCCGAGACGTTCCTCGCGGACACACTCGCCCGCGGTCACGAGGGCGTCGTGGTCAAGGGCCTGGACGCCCCCTACAGCGCGGGCCGGCGCGGCGCCTCCTGGCTGAAGGTCAAGCCCGTGCACACGCTCGACCTCGTGGTGCTGGCCGCGGAGTGGGGCCACGGCCGGCGCACCGGCAAGCTCTCCAACCTGCACCTGGGCGCGCGGAACGAGGACGGGTCGTTCGCGATGCTGGGCAAGACGTTCAAGGGAATGACGGACGCCATGCTGGGCTGGCAGACCGAGCGGCTCCAGGAGCTGGCCGTCGAGGACAACGGCCACGTGGTCACCGTACGGCCCGAACTCGTCGTCGAGATCGCCTACGACGGTCTGCAGCGGTCCACCCGCTATCCGGCCGGTGTGACACTGCGTTTCGCCCGTGTGGTGCGCTACCGCGAGGACAAGACGCCGGCCGAGGCCGACACGGTCGGGACGCTGCTGGCCGCGCACCCGGAGGTGCGGCCGTGACCGCGAAGCGCAGTGCGGGACTCCTGCTGTTCCGGCGCCCCGGCGGTGGCGACGGCCCCCTTCAGGTGCTGCTCGGTCACATGGGCGGCCCGTTCTTCGCGCGGCGGGACGCGGGGGCGTGGAGCGTGCCCAAGGGCGAGTACGAACCCGGCGAGGCGGCCTGGGACGCGGCGCGCCGTGAGTTCCAGGAGGAGCTGGGCCTGGCGCCGCCCGAGGGCGAGGCCGTCCCGCTCGGCGAGGTCCGGCAGAGCAACGGCAAGATCGTCACGGCCTGGGCGATCAAGGCCGACCTCGATCCGGCGACGATGGTCCCGGGCACCTTCACGATGGAGTGGCCGCCCAGGTCGGGGCGGCTCCAGGAGTTCCCGGAGCTGGACCGGGTGGAGTGGCTGGACCTGGACCGGGCGCGCGCCGTGATCGTGCCGGCCCAGTCGGCGTTTCTCGACCGTCTCCTGGAGCACTCGCACTGAGGGCCGCCTTCCGGACCGTGGCGGCGGCTCGCAGAGAGCCGGTGCCCGGACGGTCACGGCGGCCCCGTGAGGGAGCCGGCGGCGGCCGGATCCGGCACCGGCTCGCTGAAAGGACCCTCCGCGTTGCGCCCCACCGCGCCGCGCGGGAGGGTCGAAGGACAGCCCGCTCTCAGGAGGTCGGCCATGCCCATCGCGACGGTGAACCCGGCGAACGGCGAGACACTCAAGACGTACGACGCCCTGGGCGCCGAGGAGATCGAACGCAGGCTCGCCACCGCCGACTCTGCCTTCCGCGCCTATCGCACCACCGCCTTCGCGGAGCGCGCCCGGCTGCTGCACCGGGCCGCCGACCTGCTCGACGAGGATCAGGCGGACATCGCCCAGGTGATGACCACCGAGATGGGCAAGCCCGTCAAGCAGGCCCGTGCCGAGGCCGCGAAGTGCGCCAAGGCGATGCACTGGTATGCCGACCACGCCGAGGAACTGCTCGCCGACGAGGAGCCCGGCGAGTCCGACGCCCGGGACTCCGGCGCCTCCCGGGTGATCGTGCGCTACCGCCCGCTCGGTCCGGTGCTCGCCGTCATGCCGTGGAACTTCCCGCTCTGGCAGGTGATCCGGTTCGCCGCGCCCGCGCTCATGGCGGGCAACGTGGGCTTGCTCAAGCACGCCTCGAACGTCCCGCAGACCGCCCTCTACCTGGAGGAGCTGTTCCGCCGGGCGGGCTTCCCCGACGGGTGCTTCCAGACGCTGCTGATCGGCTCGGGCGCGGTCGAGGACATCCTGCGCGACCCGCGGGTCAAGGCGGCCACGCTCACCGGGAGTGAACCGGCAGGCCGCGCGGTCGCCTCCGTCGCCGGGGACGAGATCAAGAAGACGGTCCTGGAGCTGGGCGGCAGCGACCCGTACGTGGTCATGCCGTCCGCCGACATCGACCGCGCCGCCAAGACCGCGGTGACGGCCCGTGTGCAGAACAACGGCCAGTCGTGCATCGCCGCCAAGCGGTTCATCGTGCACACCGACGTGTTCGACGCCTTCGCCGAGCGCTTCGCGGCCGGGATGAAGGCCCTGAAGGTGGGCGACCCGCTGGACGCAGAGACCGAGGTCGGGCCGCTCTCCAGCGAACAGGGCCGCAGTGACCTGGAGGAACTCGTCGACGACGCGGTCGAGAACGGGGCCACCGTCCTCTGCGGCGCCGAGCGCCCGGAGGGATCCGGCTGGTTCTACGCCCCGACCGTCCTCACCGACATCACCCCCGAGATGCGCATCCACCAGGAGGAGACCTTCGGTCCGGTCGCGACCCTCTACCGCGTCGCCGACCTGGACGAAGCGGTCGCCCTCGCCAACGACACGCCCTTCGGTCTGAGTTCGAACGTCTGGACACGGGACGAGACCGAGGTGGACCGGTTCGTCCGCGATCTGGAGGCGGGCGGTGTGTTCTTCAACGGGATGACGGCCTCCCACCCCGCCTTCCCGTTCGGCGGGGTCAAGCGGTCCGGATACGGGCGTGAGCTGTCGGGTCACGGAATCCGCGAGTTCTGCAACATCACCACGGTGTGGCACGGAGCGTGAGCGTCCGACAGCTACGATCGCCCCTGTGAACCGCGAAGTGACCCTCCCTCTGATCGTCGACGACCGCGGCACGTTGCAGGTGTCGGCCGCCGACGTCAGCAAACTGCTGCGCACGGTGGGCGGCCGCTGGCTGCATCTGGTGGAGGCCGGCCAGGACGGGCTCGACGAGGACACGGTGGCGACGCTCACGATCGAACTCGCCAAGCTCGCCGACCGCATCGACGTGGCCTGCATCGCCCACAGCAGCGGGACGACCGTGGACTGACGGCGCGTCGGCCGGCTCCGAGCTGCCGGGGGCGGCCACCCGCCGCTGCCTCCCGGGACGGGCCGGCCCTTCGGCACGCGGGTCGCTCCCTCGCGACACGGCCCCTCAGCACGCAGGCAGGCCGCCCCCTCGGCACACGGGTCGCCCCCTGGCGACACGGCCCGCCCTCTCGGCACGCAGGCCGCCCCCTTGGGCCACACGCCCGCCCCCTCTGCACATGGGCCGGCGCCCTGCTCCGGGTCAGCCCGGCCGCCCGTCGAGCTCCCACAGCGCGTGCCAGAACCTGGCCTCGTATCCCTGCAGCAGCCGGCCGTACCGAAGGACCTCGTCCTCGTCGACCCGCCCGGTCTCCAGGCCCTCCTCGACGGCGGCCAGGGCCCGCTGCTCCAGCTCCGGCGCGGGCTCGGCGAAGAAGTCGAAGAATCCGCAGGCCTCGTCGTCGAAGC
The DNA here is from genome assembly GCF_042881375.1 of Streptomyces sp. NPDC058274. Classification (NCBI taxonomy): domain Bacteria; kingdom Bacillati; phylum Actinomycetota; class Actinomycetes; order Kitasatosporales; family Streptomycetaceae; genus Streptomyces; species Streptomyces sp. NPDC058274. The sequence continues at coordinate 151,903 of NZ_JBHVXW010000005.1, read as the reverse complement.
CGTAGTGGCCGCGCAGCGCCTCGGCGATCGTCGCGCAATAGCCGCCCCACGCCGCGAAGTTGGCGCTCAGCGCGAGCACCACGTCGGCCGGCTCGCCGTTGAGGGCCAGCCACGCCACGTACGCGGGATAGGTCTGGCAGTCGCCGAGCGGCTCGTACGCGGCGGCACGCGCCTTGTCCGCCCCGCACGCGGCGGCATACGCCCCGAGTCGGTCCTGGGCCAAAGCCTCACCCTCGGCGAGCATTTCGAAGAAGGCGGCGCTGCGCGGCGCGGCCGCCGACCGTACCGCCAGATGGCCGAACGCCCGGCGGTCCGCGGCGATCACATGGCGCTGTTCCAGCGCGAGCGCGGCGAGGGTGGACCGCTGGGCGGCACCTCGGGCGATCAGCGGGACGAGCCGGTTGGCATGAGGGTCCGGGGCGAGCTTCCCGGTGGTGCTGTCCAGCAGTTCTCCGGCCGTGCGCGCCATCGCGGACTCCTTCGGATCGGATCTGTCCAGGCCCCTTCGACCAGATTGCCACGTCCGCGAAGTTCCCCGGTCTGGAGTAGTCCGGCGCGATATCCCCGCGCTGCCGGGTGATCGTGGGACAACCACCCCTCCGTGGTGAACCACCCTTCCGCCGGGGGACACAGAGTTCCCCGGAAGGCGAAAGTAGGCGCTTCCTCATGGCGACTTTGTGCAGACCCTCGGTGTCCGTCCCAGAGCACGTGATCACGATGGAGGAGACGCTCGAGCTGGCGGCCTCCCGTCATGCGGGCCACCCCCAACTGCCGCTGGCACTGCGGCTGATCGAGAACACCGGGGTGCGCACCCGGCACATCGTCCAGCCGATCGAAGAGACGCTCAAGCACCCCGGCTTCGAAGACCGGAACAAGGTCTACGCCAACGAGGCCAAGGCCCGGGTCCCCGCCGTCGTACAGCGGGCGCTGGACGACGCGGAGCTGCTCACCACCGACATCGACGTGATCCTCTACGTCTCGTGCACCGGCTTCATGATGCCGTCGCTCACGGCCTGGCTGATCAACGCGATGGACTTCAGCAGCGACACCCGGCAGATACCCATAGCCCAGCTGGGCTGCGCCGCCGGAGGGGCCGCGATCAACCGGGCGCACGACTTCTGCAAGGCCTACCCCGAGGCCAACGCGCTCATCGTGGCCTGCGAGTTCTGCTCGCTGTGCTACCAGCCCACCGACCTCGGCGTCGGCTCCCTGCTGTGCAACGGCCTGTTCGGCGACGGCATAGCGGCCGCGGTGGTCCGCGGCAAGGGCGGCACCGGCATCCAGCTCGAACGCAACGGCTCGTACCTGATCCCCAAGACCGAGGACTGGATCATGTACGACGTCCGGGCCACCGGTTTCCACTTCCTGCTGGACAAGCGGGTGCCCGGCACCATGGAACCGCTCGCTCCGGCCCTGCACGCCCTCGCGCGTCAGCACGGCTGGGACGCCTCCAACCTGGACTTCTACATCATCCACGCGGGCGGCCCGAGGATCCTCGACGACCTCAGCAAGTACCTCGAAGTCCCGCCGGAGGCCTTCCGGTTCAGCCGGGCCACCCTCACCGAGTACGGGAACATCGCCAGCGCCGTCGTCCTGGACGCGCTGCGCCGGCTTTTCGACGAGGGCGGCGCCGAACACGCCTCGCGCGGACTGCTGGCGGGCTTCGGCCCCGGTATCACCGCGGAGATGGCCCTGGGCCGCTGGAACAACTCGACCAACGAGACGACGTGACCGAATGACCGAGAAGACAATCACCGAGCCGCTGCCCCCCGTCCGGCACTGGCCCGCCCTCGACCTGACCGGGGTGGACTTCGACCCAATCCTCACCGAGCTGATGCGCGAGGGCCCGGTCACCCGGATCCAGCTGCCGAACGGCGAGGGGTGGGCCTGGCTGGTCACGCGCTACGACGACGTGCGCATGGTGACCAACGACGCCCGCTTCAGCCGCGAGGCCGTCATGGGGCGGCAGGTCACCCGGCTCGCCCCGCACTTCATCCCGGCGGCGGGCGCGGTGGGCTTCGCCGACCCGCCCGACCACACCCGGCTGCGCCGCTCGGTGGCCGCCGCCTTCACGGCGCGCGGTGTGGAGCGGCTGCGCGACAGCGCCCGCCGCATGCTCGACGAACTGGTCGACGAGCTGCTCCAGGACGGACCGCCGGCGGATCTCACCGAGGCGGTCCTGAGCCCCTTCCCCATCGCCGTCATCTGCGAGCTGATGGGCGTGCCGGCCGCCGACCGGCAGAGCATGCACACCTGGACCCAGCTGATCCTGTCCTCCTCGCACGGAGCCGACGTCAGCGAGCGGGCGAAGAACGAGATGAGCGCCTACTTCGCGCAGCTCATCGGCGACCGCAAGGGCAGCGACGGCGAGGACGTCACCTCGCTGCTCGGCGCCGCGGTGGGCCGGGGCGAGCTGACCATGGACGAGGCCGTGGGTCTCGCCGTGCTCATCCAGATCGGCGGCGAGGCGGTCACCAACAACAGCGGGCAGATGTTCTTCATCCTGCTGACCCGGCCCGCCCTGTGGGAGCAGCTCCGCGCCGACCCGGCGATCCGCCCGCAGGCCATCGACGAGCTGCTGCGCTACATCCCGCACCGCAGCGCGGTGGGCCTGTCGCGGATCGCGACGCAGGACGTGGACGTCAGCGGCGTACGGATCCGGGAGGGCGACGCGGTGTACGTGTCGTATCTGGCCGCCAACCGCGACCCCTCCGTCTTCCCCGACCCGGAGCGGATCGACTTCTCCCGCAGCCCGAACCCCCATGTGTCCTTCGGATTCGGACCGCACTACTGCGTGGGCGGGATGCTGGCCCGGCTGGAGTCCGAGCTGATGGTCGACGCCCTGCTGGAGCGGGTGCCCGGGCTGAAGCTCGCGGTGCCGCCGGAACGGGTCCCCTTCAGGAAGGGCGCGCTGATCCGCGGTCCCGAGGCCCTGCCCGTGACGTGGTGAGCGGCCGATGACCGCGTCCGAAGGCCTGCTGGTCCCGCCGGGTCACGGCCGCGTCGTGCAGACGCCCGCGCAGCACGTGACCTTCAAGGTGACCGGCACGCACTCGCGGATGGCGTCCACCTTCGAGGTGGTGGTGCCGCCGGGCTTCGACGTGGGCGCGCATGTACACACCCGCAGCGAGGAACTGTTCTACGTGCTCGAAGGCGAGCTGGACGTGCTCGCCTTCGAGCCGCGCGTGCGGACCCCGGACCACTGGCAGAAGTGGGAGTCGCCCTCGGGCAGCCGGGTCGTACGGGCCACCCCGGGCACGGTCATCGTCGTGCCCCCGGGGTGCCCGCACGCCTTCTCGAACCCCACCGAGACGCCCGCGAAGATGTTCTTCCAGGCGTCGCCGCCGCCCGACCACGAGCGCTACTTCGAGGAACTGCTGGAGATCCTCGGCAGCGGCGGCCCGCCGGACCACGCGGCGATCGAGGAGCTGCGCGCGCGGTACGACATCGAGCAGCTCACTCCCTTGAAGCACCGCTAGCGCCTGTCCCGGGGGCGCCGGACCGGCCGCGGCCGACCCGCGTGCGGCTTCTAGCGGATGGGCATCCCGGACAGCGTCCGCGCGATCACCAGTCGCTGCACCTCACTCGTCCCCTCGAAAATCGTGTAGATGGCCGCATCGCGGTGCATCCGCTCGACCGGGTACTCCCGGGTGTAGCCGTTGCCGCCGAGGATCTGTATGGCCTGCGCGGTGACCTTCTTCGCGGTCTCGCTGGCGAACAGCTTCGACATGGAGCCCTCGGCCGCGGTGAACGGCCTGCCGTTGATCGCCATCCAGGAGGCCCGCCACACCAGCAGCCGCGCCGCGTCGATCGACGTGCGCATGTCGGCCAGCTGGAAGGCCACGCCCTGGTTGTCGATGATCGGCCGGCCGAACTGCTCGCGGGTCTTCGCGTAGTCGAGAGCCACCTCGTACGCGGCCCGGGCGGTGCCGACCGCCATGGCGCCGACGGCCGGTCGGGACGCCTCGAAGGTGGCCATGGCGGCGTTCTTCACGCGCTCGCCGCCACCGGCCCTGGCGCGCTCGCGCGCCCGGGCGAGACGCTCGTCGAGCTTCTCCTTGCCGCCGAGGAGGCAGGAGCCGGGGATCCGCACGTTCTCCAGGACGACCTCGGCGGTGTGCGAGGCGCGGATGCCGTGCTTCTTGAACTTCTGGCCCTGGGACAGGCCCGGCGTGTTCGGCGGCACGATGAAAGAGGCGTGGCCCTTGGAGCCCAGTCCGGAGTCGACGACCGCGACGACGACGTGGACGTTGGCGATGCCGCCGTTGGTCGCCCAGGTCTTGGTGCCGTTGAGGACCCACTCGTCCTTGGCCTCGTCGTACACGGCACGGGTGCGCATGGAGGCGACGTCGGAGCCGGCGTCGGGCTCGGAGGAGCAGAAGGCGGCGACCTTGACATCGTTGGCGTCGCCGTACATCTGGGGGATCCAGGTGCCGATCTGCTCCTCGGTGCCGTTGGCGAGGACGCCCACCGCGGCGAGGCCGGTGCCGACGATGGACAGGGCGATGCCCGCGTCGCCCCAGAACAGCTCCTCCATGGCCATCGGGATACCGAGGCCGGTGGGGTCGAAGTACTGCTGGGCGTAGAAGTCCAGGGAGTAGATGCCGACCTTGGCGGCCTCCTGGATGACCGGCCACGGCGTCTCTTCACGCTCGTCCCATTCGGAGGCCGCGGGACGGATCACATCGGCGGCGAAACCGTGGAGCCAGTCCCGGACCTCCTTCTGTTCGTCGTTGAGTTCCATGGTGAACTCGGCCATGACCCCTCCAGCGCTGCATTCGCGTGTTACTTGCGGTAACAGGAGTGTGTTACCGACGGGTAGGAAAAGTCAACTCCCGGCCCCCGCTCGGCAGCCCGTTCGATACCAGGGTGCCCGTGAGTGTTAGTTTGCGCAGGCGTCACCGATTCAGCACGGGTGGGGAGAACACATGGAGACCACACAGCGGACCGACCAGCAGAGGTCCGCCGACCGCCGCCGGCGCGAGCTGCTGGAGGCCGCCGACCGGGTGGTGCTCCGCGACGGACCAGGCGCGTCGATGAACGCCATCGCCGCGGAAGCGGGCATCACCAAACCGATCCTCTACCGCCACTTCGGCGACAAGGGCGGACTCTACGCCGCGCTCGCCACCCGGCACACCGACGCACTCCTCGCTTCGCTGCGGGCGGCCCTGGACGCGCCCGCCGAACGACGTGAGCGCGTCGAGGCCACCCTCGACACCTATCTGGCGGCCATCGAGGCCCGCCCGCAGGTGTACCGGTTCCTGATGCATCCGGCGGAGGGCGCCTCGTCGGGCGACCACGGTTTCGACGTCGGCAAGCACTCCGCTCCCCTGCTGCGCCGCATGGGCGAGGAACTCGCCGAGGTCATCGAGGAACGCGTCGACCTCGGCCCGGGCAGCCAGCAGCTCGCACGGGTGTGGGGGCACGGGATCGTCGGCATGATGCACGCGGCCGGCGACTGGTGGCTGGGCGAACAGCCTTGCTCACGCGCCGAGTTGGTGCGCAGTCTCGCGGACCTGCTGTGGGGGCGGCTGGCCGCGGCCGGCGACAAGGTGGGCGGCCCGGGCTTCTGACCTGGTGCGAGCTCCCCGCCGGGACTCGGCCGGCCGGCTGTACGGGATCCGGCGCACAGCGGCCCCAAGGCGCCCGCGCCGGCAGTACGGGACCCGGTGCTCAGCGGCCCCAGGGCGCCCGCGCCGCCTGCCGCATGACCCGGCGGTGGCGCCGGCCGCTCAGCCGGTCCACGTACAACCCGCCCTCGAGGTGGTCGCATTCGTGCTGCAGGCACCGGGCGAACCAGCCCGTGCCGTGCACCGTGACCGGCTCCCCGGTCACCGTGAAGCCCTCGACGACCGCGTGGTCGTACCGCTCGGTGCCCGCCTCCAGACCCGGCAGCGACAGACAGCCCTCCGGGCCGCGCAGCACCACACCGTCCGCTGCCACGAGCCGTGGGTTCACCACATGTCCCAGATGGCGCACGTCCTCGTCGTCCGGGCAGTCGTAGACGAAGACCCGCAGCGGCTCGCCGACCTGGTTCGCGGCGAGGCCGACGCCCTGGGCGGCGTACATCGTCGCGAACATGTCCTCGACGAGCCGGGCCAGTTGGGGACCGAAGTCGGTGACCTCCGCGCACGGCGCGTGCAGTACGGGGTCCCCGAGCAGGGTGATGGGCCGGACGCGTCCGCGGACGCCCGGGATGGGGCCTTGTCGCATGGCGGCAAGGGTACGGTCCTCATGAGCGCGCGAACGTCGCGCGGGCACCGTGGTGGTGCCGCGATTCGGGCACGTGAGTGGATCTCGATAGGCTGAGGCCCACACGGTGCCGGGGGCAGAGGCGCGGCGCGTACGCAAGGAGGATCGGACACGATGTCAGGCAACTCGGACCCGCTGACACCGCGGGCCAAGCTGGCCGTGACGGCGGGCAAGGCGGCAGCTGCCGTCTCGCGTGCCGCCGGACGCGGCAGCGGATCGGTGATCGGCGGCCGGGTGGCGCTCAGGCTCGACCCCGATCTACTGGCCCGGCTCGCCACACACCTGGACGTGATCCTGGTGTCGGCCACCAACGGCAAGACCACCACCACGCGGCTCATCGCGGAGGCGCTGCGCGCCGCGGGCGTGGTCGTCTCGAACGCGCTGGGCGCCAACATGCCCGCGGGCATCACTTCTGCCCTGGCCGGCGGCTCGGACGCCAAGTTCGCGGTCATCGAGGTCGACGAGAAGTACCTGGCCGGTGTTGCGCGTGACACCGACCCGAAGTGCATCGCGCTCCTCAACCTCTCCCGCGACCAGCTCGACCGCGCGGCCGAGACCCGCATGCTCGCCGAGCACTGGCGCGAGGGGCTGGCCGGGTCCAAGGCCGTCGTGATCGCCAACGCGGACGACCCGCTGGTCGTGTGGGCCGCGTCCTCCTCACCGAACGTGGTGTGGGTGGCCGCCGGCCAGATGTGGAAGGACGACGCCTGGTCCTGCCCGTCCTGCGGCGGTGTGATGCAGCGCCCCGGCGACGACTGGTTCTGCGGCGAGTGCGGCTTCCGCCGTCCGACGCCCAGCTGGGCGCTGTCCGGCGACTACGTCATCGACCCGCACGGATCGAGCTGGCCGATCCACCTCCAGCTGCCGGGCCGCGCCAACAAGGCGAACGCCGCCTCCTCGGCCGCCGTCGCCGCCGTCTTCGGCGTACCGCCGCAGGTCGCCCTGGAACGGATGTACCAGGTGCAGGCGGTCGCCGGCCGCTATGACGTGGTGCAGTTCATGCAGCGCGACCTGCGGCTGCTGCTCGCCAAGAACCCGGCCGGCTGGCTGGAGACGTTCTCGCTGATCGACCCGCCGCCGACGCCGGTGATCCTCTCGGTGAACGCGCGCGGCGCGGACGGCACCGACACCTCCTGGCTCTGGGACGTCGACTACACGCGGCTGACCGGCCACCCGATCTTCGTCGTCGGCGACCGCAAGCTGGACCTCGCCGTACGTCTGGAGGTCGCGAACCAGTCGTTCCAGGTCTGCGAGAACCTCGACCAGGCCGTCCAGCAGGCACCGCCGGGGCGGATCGAGGTCATCGCCAACTACACCGCGTTCCAGGACCTGCGCCGCCGTGTCGGCAACTGACCACCAAGGACTCAGAGGACGATCATCGATGAGTGACAACAGCCTGCGTCTGGTGTGGATCTACCCGGACCTGCTGAGCACCTACGGCGACCAGGGCAACGCCCTCGTCGTGGAGCGGCGGGCCCGCCAGCGCGGCCTCGACGTCGCCCGGCTCGACGTGCGCAGTGACCAGCCGATCCCCACCTCCGGCGACATCTATCTGATCGGCGGCGGCGAGGACCGGCCGCAGCGGCTCGCGGCCGAGCGGCTGCGCCGCGACGGCGGACTGCACCGGGCGGTCGGCAACGGCGCGATCGTCTTCTCGGTCTGCGCCGGCTACCAGATCCTCGGCCACGAGTTCATCAACGACCTCGGCCAGCGCGAGCCGGGCCTCGGCCTGCTCGACGTGATCTCCACGCGCGGCGAGGGCGAGCGGTGCGTCGGAGACGTGCTCGGTGACATCGACGCCCGCCTGGGCCTGCCCCCGCTGACCGGCTTCGAGAACCACCAGGGCATCACCCACCTCGGCCCGACCGCCCGGCCGTTCGCCAACGTGCGGCTGGGCAAGGGCAACGGCACGGGCGACGGCACCGAGGGCGCGTACAACGACACCGTCTTCGGCACGTACATGCACGGTCCCGTGCTGGCCCGCAATCCGCAGATCGCGGACCTGCTGCTGAAGCTCGCCCTGGACGTGAACGCGCTGCCGCCGATCGACGACCGCTGGTACGAGGCGCTGCGCTCCGAGCGCATCGCGGCGGCGCAGCAGCCCGCCTGACCTGGCCGGGAAACGATTCCGCTGAGGCCCCTGGGCCACCGCGGACGGGGCCCGTCTGACAGCGCCTCCGCTCACGTGTGCGGGGGCGTCCAGCAGGCGGACGCCCCGTGCTGCTCCGCCCCCTTCCGCCGGTAGGGTGGCGGGGATCCTGCCGGACAACGTGGTCCGGTCCCCGGCCCACGTTGAGAAGGTAATTCGGGCTATGCGCATTGGTGTCCTCACGTCCGGCGGCGACTGCCCCGGTCTGAACGCCGTCATCCGGTCCGTCGTGCATCGCGCCGTCGTGGACCACGGCGACGAGGTCATCGGCTTCCGCGACGGCTGGAAGGGCCTGCTCGAGTGCGACTACGTCAAGCTCGACCTCGACGCGGTGAGCGGCATCCTGGCGCGCGGCGGCACGGTGCTCGGCTCCTCCCGGGTCCAGCCGGCGCATCTGCGTGACGGCGTGGAACGCGCCCGGGGCCATCTCGCGGAGCTCGGCCTCGACGCGATCATCCCGATCGGCGGCGAGGGCACGCTCAAGGCGGCCCGGCTCCTGTCGGACAACGGTCTGCCGATCGTCGGTGTGCCGAAGACCATCGACAACGACATCGCCGTCACGGACGTGACCTTCGGTTTCGACACGGCCGTCGGCGTCGCGACCGAGGCCCTGGACCGGCTGAAGACGACCGCGGAGTCCCACCAGCGCGTGCTGATCGTGGAGGTCATGGGCCGCCACACCGGCTGGATCGCCCTGCACTCCGGAATGGCGGCCGGCGCCCACGCCATCGTCGTACCGGAACGCCCCTTCGACATCGAGGAGTTGGCCGCGAAGGTCGGTGAACGCTTCGCCGCAGGCAAGCGGTTCGCGATCGTCGTCGCCGCCGAGGGCGCGAAGCCCCGCGAGGGCTCGATGGCGTTCGACGAGGGTGTCAAGGACGTCTACGGGCACGAGCGGTTCGCGGGTATCGCCCGGCAGCTCTCGCTCGAACTGGAGGAGCGGCTCGGCAAGGAGGCGCGGCCGGTGATCCTCGGGCACGTCCAGCGCGGCGGCACCCCGACCGCGTACGACCGCGTGCTCGCCACGCGGTTCGGGTGGCACGCGGTGGAGGCGGTGCACCGCGGGGAGTTCGGCCATATGACCGCGCTCCAGGGGACCGACATCGTGATGGTGCCGCTGGCCCAGGCCGTGGAGACCCTGAAGACCGTTCCGGACGAGCGGTACGCCGAAGCGGAGTGCGTGCTCTGAGGATCGGCTACCGCCTGTTCGCCGTGGTGAGTCGCGCCCACGCGGCGTAGCCGCGCCCTGTCACAGCCCCGCGCCCCTTACCGGCGCGTTGTACCGCCCCCGGTCGAAACAGCGGCCGGGGGCGGTTCTACTCTGGTGCGGACAGACAGCGCACAACCCGTACGAATCAGGAGCCGGCGGATGGATCACAGCGGGCACGGCATGACCATGGATCTGCCGCCGTTCACGCTGGGGCGGGGGCTCGAGTGGTCCCCGGACCCGTTCTTCCTCGTCGCCTGTCTGGTGGGACTCGGTCTGTACGGCTGGGGTGTGGTGCGGCTGGCGCGACGCGGTGACAAGTGGTCGGCCGGCCGGGCCGTGTCCTTCGTGATCGGCGTCCTGACCGTGATGCTGGTCATGTGCACCCGGCTGAACGACTACGGCATGGTCATGTTCAGCGTGCACATGGTGCAGCACATGGTGATCAGCATGCTGTCGCCGATCCTGATCCTGCTGGGGGCGCCGATCACGCTGGCGCTGCGCGCGCTGCCGGTGGCCCGCACCCGGGGCAACAAGGGTCCGCGCGAGCTGCTGCTGATGTTCCTGCACAGCCGGTTCATGCGGGTCATCACGCACCCGGCGTTCACCATTCCGCTGTTCATCGCCAGCCTGTACGCGCTGTACTTCTCGCCGGTCTTCGACTTCCTGATGGGCTCGAAGACCGGGCATGTGGCGATGATGTGCCACTTCCTCGCCGTCGGCCTGGTCTTCTTCTGGCCGATCATGGGCGTGGACCCGGGCCCGCACCGGCCCGGCTATCTGCTGCGGATGCTGGAGCTGTTCGCCGGCATGCCCTTCCACGCCTTCTTCGGGATCGCGCTGATGATGGCGTCGGAGCCGATGGTGCAGACGTACAAGAACCCGCCCGCCTCGCTCGGCATCGACGCGCTCGCCGACCAGAACGCCGCGGGCGGCATCGCCTGGGCCTTCAGCGAGATCCCCTCCGTCCTGGTGCTCCTCGCCCTGCTCTTCCAGTGGTACGGCTCCGAGCAGCGGCAGGCCCGCCGCACGGACCGGGCCGCGGACCGCGACGGCGACAAGGAGCTCGCGGCGTACAACGCCTATCTGGCCTCCCTCGACGCGCGCGGCCGCTGAGCCGTCCGCCGGCCCCTGAAACCCGCCACTGAGCGGGATCGTGGACGCCCCGCGGGCCAGGGATCCCCGGCACTCATTTCGCCGTGTGCACCGCTCGGAAGCAGAACCGGGGCACCATGGAGAGGGACGGACCATGAGGAGGGTGTTGCGATGCCCGGTTCTACGAAGACCATGGGGGTGCTCACCGTAGGTGGGCTCGTCGTGGTGACGGCCTACACGGTGGCGCTCGGAAGCAACGGCTGGCTGTGGTTCGGCTGGGTCGTGCTCGGTCTGATCACTCTGGGAATGGTGGCTACCCGCAGCACCTGACAGCGGAATCCGGCTGCCCCGGGGTCACTCCCGGGGCAGCCGTCCCGCCGAGTGCACGCCGGGCTGGTACTTCGGCAGCCGGGCCGTGATCCTCATGCCCGCTCCCACCGCGGTCTCGATGACGAGGCCGTGGTCGTCCCCGTACACCTGGCGCAGCCGTTCGTCGACGTTGGAGAGACCGATCCCGCCCGACGGGCTGACCTCCCCGGACAGGATGCGGCGCAGCAGGCCGGGGTCCATTCCGGCGCCGTCGTCCTCGATGACGACGAGCGCCTCGGCCCCGGAGTCCCGCGCGGTGATGCTGATGTGACTCTTGTCGGTCCTGCCCTCCAGACCGTGCTTCACGGCGTTCTCCACCAGCGGCTGGAGACAGAGGAAGGGCAGCGCGACCGGCAGTACTTCGGGGGCGATCTGCAGGGTGACCGAGAGCCGGTCGCCGAACCGGGCCCGCACCAGCGCCAAGTAGTGGTCGATGGCGTGCAGTTCTTCGGCGAGGGTGGTGAAGTCGCCGTGCCGGCGGAACGAGTAGCGGGTGAAGTCGGCGAATTCCAGGAGCAGTTCGCGGGCCCGCTCCGGGTCGGTGCGCACGAACGAGGCGATGACGGCCAGCGAGTTGAAGATGAAGTGCGGGGATATCTGGGCGCGCAGGGCCTTGATCTCCGCCTCGATCAGACGGGTACGGGACTGGTCGAGGTCGGCGAGTTCCAGCTGGACCGAGACCCAGCGGGCGACTTCACCGGCGGCCCGTACGAGGACGGCGGACTCGCGGGGCGCGCAGGCCACGAGCGCTCCGTGCACCCGGTCGTCGACCGTGAGCGGGGCGACGACGGCCCACCGCAGCGCGCAGTCCGGTGTGTCGCACGTCAGCCGGAAGGCCTCGCCGCGGCCGGTCTCCAGCGGTCCGGCGAGCCGCTCCATGATCTCGGCGCGATGGTGCTCCCCCACTCCGTCCCAGGCGAGCACCGTCTCCTGGTCGGTGAGACAGAGCGCGTCCGTGCCGAGCAGGGTCCGCAGCCGACGCGCCGACTTCCGCGCCGTCTCCCCGGTGAGCCCCGCGCGCAGCGGGGGTGCCGCGAGCGAGGCGGTGTGCAGGGTCTCGAAGGTGGCGTGCTCGACGGGGGTACCGAGGCCGCCGAGGGTCTCGGGCCGGGCGGTGCGCCGGCCGAGCCAGAAGCCGGCGGCCAGCAGCGGAAGTACGGCGACGCACAGTCCGGCGAGGAATCCGCTCATGCCGTCACCTCGCCCCGTCCCTGCCGCGGGCCGGGGACGGGCGTCTCCCGCCGCGGTCCGCCCACTGCGTCCCCTCGCCACGCGATGCCCTTCACGCCTCGACCTCCTTCGGGTGCACGGCCGCGCGCCGCTGGCCCTCGGAGAGCTCTTCGGGCAGATGGAACCGTGCCAGGATCGCCGCCGTCCCCGGCGGCACCCGGCCCGGGGTGGCCAGGGACACCAGCATCATGGTGAGGAAGCCGAGCGGCACGGACCACAGGGCGGGCCAGGCGAGCAGCGCGTGCAGGGTGCCGGTGCCCGGGTATCCGGCCATCGTCGCGGCGACCGCGACGAAGGCCGCGCCGCCGCCGACCAGCATCCCGGCCGCCGCGCCCGGCGGGGTCAGCCGGCGCCACCAGATCCCGAGGACGAGCAGCGGGCAGAAGGACGACGCGGACACGGCGAAGGCGAGTCCCACGGCGTCGGCGACGGGCAGCCCGCCCACCAGCACGCTCGCGGCCAGCGGCACGGCCATCGCGAGCGCGGTGCCCAGGCGGAAGTGCCGGACCCCGCGCGAGGGCAGCACGTCCTGCGTGAGCACACCGGCCACCGCCATGGTCAGCCCGGACGCCGTGGACAGGAACGCGGCGAACGCCCCGCCCGCCACCAGCGCGCCGAGCAGATCCGCGCCGACCCCGCCGATCATCCGGTCGGGCAGCAGCAGTACGGCCGCGTCCGCGTCCCCGCTGAGGGTGAGTTCGGGGGCGTACAGCCGGCCCAGTGCCCCGTACACCGGCGGCAGGAGGTAGAAGGCGCCGATCAGACCGAGTACCGCGACGGTGGTGCGGCGGGCGGCGACCCCGTGCGGGCTGGTGTAGAAGCGGACGACGACGTGCGGGAGGCCCATCGTGCCGAGGAAGGTGGCGAGGATCAGCCCGTACGTGGCGTAGAGCGGGCGTTCCTCGCGGCCGGCGGCCAGGGAGGTCGACATCCCGCCGGTGCGGCGGCGGTCGGCCACCGGGACCGGGTCGCCCCCGGCGAAGGTCAGCCGGGTGCCGCGCCCGATGTGGTGGACGCCTGCGGGGAGCCGTACGCGCTCCCGGGTGTAGCGCCGGCCGTCGACCGTGCCCGTCGCCGTGACCTGCAGCGGTCCGTCGAGTTTCAGGTCGAGGGTGTCGTCGACGCGGACGACCCGCTGCTCGCGGAAGGTGGCCGGTTCGTCGAAGGCGTGGCGCGGCGCTCCGTCGCCCTGCCAGGCCAGGAACAGGAACAGCGCGGGGACCAGCAGGGCGGTGAGCTTCAGCCAGTACTGGAAGGCCTGCACGAAGGTGATGCTGCGCATGCCGCCCGCGGCGACGGTCGCGACCACCACGATCGCGACGAGCACCCCGCCGAACCAGTCGGGCGCGTCGGTCAGCACGGCCAGGGTCAGCCCCGCGCCTTGCAGTTGCGGCAGCAGATAGAGCCAGCCGACGCCCACGACGAAGGCGCCGGCCAGGCGCCTGACCCCCTGCGAGGCGAGCCGGGCCTCCGCGAAGTCGGGCAGCGTATAGGCCCCGGAGCGGCGCAGCGGGGCGGCCACGAACAGGAGCAGCACGAGGTAGCCCGCGGTGTAGCCGACGGGGTACCAGAGCATGTCGGGGCCCTGGACCAGGACGAGGCCCGCGATGCCGAGGAAGGAGGCCGCGGACAGGTACTCGCCGCTGATGGCGGCCGCGTTGAGGCGTGGGCCCACCGTGCGCGAGGCCACGTAGAAGTCGGAGGTGGTCCGGGATATGCGCAGGCCGAACGCGCCGACCAGGACGGTCGCCACGACGACCAGGGCGACCGCGGGCACGGCGTACGTCTGGTTCACCGGGCGGCTCCCGCCCCGGCACCCCCGGGGTGTCTCACCGGTCCTCCACCAGCCGTACGAAGTCCTTCTCGTTGCGTTCCGCGCGGCGCACGTACCAGGCGGCCAGCAGCACCAGGGGCGGGTAGAGGCAGAAGCCGAGGACGGCCCACTCCAGGCTCGCGCCGTCGGGCATCCAGGCGAAGACGAGGGGCAGCGGGCCGACGAGCAGCACCAGCACGGCGAACACGGTGAGGCCGGCCCGCAGCTGGCTGCGCATCAGGGAGCGGACGTAGGTGTGGCCGAGCGTGGTCTGTTCGTCGATCTCGGTCCTGGGGCGGTAGCGGCCGGACGTCCTGCGGGTGCGCCGGGGTATCCCGGTGACGACCACCCGGCGTTCGGTCGGATCCTGCGGCACTCGGTCCTCCTCAGCTCGTGGTCCGGCGCAGCAGCAGATCGCGCAGTTCGCGGGTGTGCCGGCGGCTGACCTGGAGCTCGACGGAATCGATCAGGACGCTCACCGTGCCCGCGTCCAGCCGGAGTTCGTCGATGTGGCGCAGCGCGACGAGATGGCGCCGGTGGATGCGCACGAAGCCGCGGGAGCGCCAGCGGTCCTCCAGGGTGGACAGCGGGATGCGGACGAGATGGTTGCCCTGGGCGGTGTGCAGGCGCGCGTAATCGCCGTGGGCTTCGACGTGGGTGATCTCCTCGACGGCCACGAAGCGGGTGACTCCGCCGAGTTCGACGGAGATGTGGTCCGGGTCGGGCTCGTGCACCGGTATCAGCGGGGCGGTGTCCATGAGCTGGGCGGCCCGGCGCACGGCCTCGGCGAGGCGCTCCCTGCGGACCGGTTTCAGTACGTAGTCGACGGCCTTGAGGTCGAAGGCCTGCACGGCGAAGCCCTCGTGGGCGGTGACGAACACGACGAGCGGCGGCTTCGCGAACCCGGTGAGCAGCCGGGCCATGTCGAGGCCGTCGAGCCCGGGCATCTGGATGTCGAGGAAGACGACGTCGATCGCCTCGGGTCCGCCGGGGCCCGACTCCAGCGCCCGGTTGATCCGGCGCAGCGCCTCGGTCGCACCGCTCGCGCCCTCGGCACTGCTGACCCGTGGATCGGCGTTCAGCAGATAGAGGAGCTCCTCGAGGGAGGGTTGTTCGTCGTCGACGGCGAGCGCGCGCAGCATGAAGGTGGAGTGTAAGAGCATTTCCTACGTCTGGACATGCGCGGGGCGCCGACGCTGCCGCGGCACGCGCCGGGGACGCCTCCGCGCGGCCGGACCGGGACGGCTCGCTGGATACAGTGCCGCCATGAACAGCAAGCCCGCCGTGTTCGACGACCTCGACCGCAAGATCATCACGGAGCTGATGGCGAACGCCAGGACCAGCTTCGCGGAGATCGGCGCCACGATCGGTCTGTCGGCCACGGCCGTCAAACGCCGGGTCGACCGGTTGCGCGAGACCGGCGTGATCACGGGCTTCACGGCCACGGTGAAGCCGACGGCGCTCGGCTGGCGCACCGAGGCGTATGTGGAGGTGTACTGCGAGGGCGCCGCGCCGCCCCGGCGGCTCGCGGAGGTGGTCCGCAACCACCCGGAGATCACGGCGGCGATGACGGTGACCGGCGGCGCCGACGCGCTGCTGCATGTGCGGGCGACCGATGTGGACCACTTCGAGGAGGTGCTGGAGCGGATCCGCACCGAGCCGTTCATCCGGAAGACGATCAGCTACATGGTGCTGTCCCATCTGCTGCCGGAGGCTCCGGAGGCGGGGGCGACGCACGCGGCCCCGGATGACGCAGGAACCATGCGCTGACAGCTCCGAACACGCAGCAATCATGCGCACACGCGCAGCTCTCGTCGCTTGTCGGACGTCTCCCCCTTTTCTTACCTTGGAGGCACACCCCACCCGACACCGCAGGAAGCGGAGGAGCCACTCTGTGCCCGACAGCCGTGTGCCGCGCCCCCGGCGCTTTCTTGTCTGCGAACCCAGACACTTCGCCGTGCAGTACGCGATCAACCCCTGGATGCATCCCGACGCGCAGGTGGACGTCGATCTCGCCCACGGCCAGTGGCGGGCGCTGATCAGCGCCTATCGCGCCCACGGCCACAGCGTCGACTCCGTCGAGCCGGTCACCGGCCTCCCGGACATGGTGTTCGCCGCGAACTCCGCGCTCGTCCTCGCGGGCCGCGTCTTCGGTTCGCTCTTCCACGCCCCGCAGCGCCGCCCCGAGTCCACCGCGTACGAGACGTGGTTCAAGGCGGCCGGATTCGACGTCCACCGCCCCGAGTCGGTGTGTGAGGGCGAGGGCGACCTGGTCCCGGTGGGCCGGTTCGTCCTGGCCGGCACCGGCTTCCGCACGACCCGCGAGGCGCATCGCGAGGTGCAGGAGTTCTTCGGCGTCCCGGTGATCAGCCTCCAGCTGATGGATCCGCGCTTCTACCACCTGGACACCGCGCTGTTCGTGCTCGAGGACGGCAGCGGCGGCCACGAGGCCAACATCGCGTACTACCCGGAGGCGTTCTCGCCCGGCAGCCGCGAGGCGCTGGACCGGCTCTTCCCGGACGCGGTGATCGCCACCCACGAGGACGCCATGGCGTTCGGCCTCAACTCCGTCTCCGACGGCCATCACGTCTTCATCTCACCGCGGGCCGAGGCCCTCGCCGGCCGGCTCGTGCGCCACGGCTACGTTCCCGTCCCCGTCGACCTGTCGGAGTTCCACAAGGCCGGCGGCGGCATCAAGTGCTGCACTCAGGAGATCCGCTCATGACCGCTCCCGCCCGTACGCGTACCTCCGATGACGTCATCCGCGCCGAAGCTCCCGTCCTCGCCCACAACTACCACCCGCTGCCCGTGGTCGTGGCCCGCGCCGAGGGCACCTGGGTCGAGGACGTCGAGGGGCGCCGCTACCTCGACATGCTGGCCGGGTACTCGGCCCTCAACTTCGGCCACCGCCACCCGGCCCTGGTCGAGGCCGCGCACCGCCAGCTCGACCGGCTGACCCTCACCTCGCGCGCGTTCCACAACGACCAGCTCGCCCGGTTCGCGGAGTCGCTGGCCGCGTTGACGGGCCAGGACATGGTGCTGCCGATGAACACCGGCGCCGAGGCGGTGGAGAGCGCCATCAAGGTGGCCCGCAAATGGGCGTACGAGGTGAAGGGCGTGCCGGCCGACCGGGCGACGATCGTGGTCGCCGCCGACAACTTCCACGGCCGCACGACCACCATCGTCAGCTTCTCCACGGACGAGAGCGCCCGCGCTGGCTTCGGCCCGTTCACGCCGGGCTTCCGCGTGGTCCCGTACAACGACCTCGCGGCCCTCGAAGCGGCCGTCGACGAGACGACGGCGGCCGTGCTCATCGAGCCCATCCAGGGCGAGGCGGGCGTGGTGATCCCGGACGACGGCTATCTGGCCGGCGTGCGCGAGCTGACCCGGCGCGCCGGGTGTCTGTTCATCGCGGACGAGATCCAGTCGGGACTCGGGCGCACGGGCGGCACGCTGGCCGTCGACCACGAGGGCGTCGTCCCGGACATGGTGCTGCTCGGCAAGGCGCTCGGCGGCGGCATCGTGCCGGTGTCCGCTGTGGTCGCCCGCCGTGACGTGCTCGGGGTGCTCAGGCCCGGCGAGCACGGGTCGACGTTCGGCGGCAACCCGCTGTCGGCCGCGGTCGGCTCGGCCGTGGTGGAACTGCTGGAGACGGGTGAATTCCAGCGCAGGGCCGCCGAACTGGGCGTGGTCCTCAGGGGCGGTCTGGAGGCGCTCGTGGGCCGGGGCGTCCTCGGCTTCCGTTCGCGCGGGCTGTGGGCGGGCGTGGACATCGACCCCGCCATCGGCACAGGCCGTGAGATCAGCGAACGCCTCATGCGGGAAGGGGTTCTGGTCAAGGACACGCACGGGTCCACCATCCGCCTCGCGCCTCCGCTGACCATCACCGGCGAGGAACTCCGGTCGGCTCTCGGATCGCTGGAGAAGGTGCTGGCGCAAGAGGTCTGATACCGGCCATCCGGCGACAGAGCGTGACACCCGGATGGTTACGCCTGGCGAGGGCCGTGCCTACACTGATCGCTCCCCCGGGGATTGAAGGAGCGTCGGAGTGTTTTATTACGTGCTCAAGTATGTGCTTCTGGGTCCACTGTTGAGGCTGGTGTTCCGGCCTCGGATCGAGGGCCTGGAGCACGTACCCTCGGCGGGCGCGGCCATCGTCGCCGGAAATCACCTGTCGTTCGCGGACCACTTCCTGATGCCGGCGATCCTCAAACGGCGCATCACCTTCCTCGCGAAGGCCGAGTACTTCACGGGCCCCGGGATCAAGGGCCGGCTGACCGCCGCCTTCTTCCGCAGCGCCGGACAGATCCCGGTGGACCGCTCGGGCAAGGAGGCCGGCCAGGCGGCCATCCGCGAGGGACTCGGCGTGCTGCGCAAGGACGAGCTGCTCGGCATCTACCCGGAGGGCACCCGCTCGCACGACGGGCGCCTGTACAAGGGCAAGGTGGGCGTCGCGGTGATGGCGCTCAAGGCCCAGGTGCCGGTGATCCCCTGCGCGATGATCGGTACGTTCGAGGCCCAGCCGCCGGGCCAGAAGATCCCGAAGGTCCACCCCGTGGTGATCCGCTTCGGTGAACCCCTCGACTTCTCCCGCTACGACGGGATGGAGAACGAGAAGGCCATCCTGCGGGCCATCACCGACGAGATCATGTACGCCATCCTGACCCTCTCCGAGCAGGAGTACGTCGACCGGTACGCGGCCGTCGCCAAGGCCGAGGAAGCCGCCGAGAAGGCGGAGCGGGCGCGCAAGTTCCCCCGGATGCCGCTGAGTTGACCGGAAGGGGCGGCCGGAGTTCCGGCCGCCCCCCTCTATGTGTACGAGCCCGGACTACGGCTTCGGCGTGGCGTGCGGTGCGCAGGTCACGTCGGCGGCGTCCGTCTTGCCGGTGAGCAGGTACGTGTCCACCCGGTCGTTGATGCACGGGTTGACCAGGCCGGTCACACCGTGCGAACCGGCGTCCTTCTCGGTGATCAGGCGGGAGCCCTTGAAGCGCTTGTGCAGCTCGACGGCGCCTTCGTACGGGGTGGCGGCGTCACGCTGCGACTGGACGATCAGAACGGCGGGCAGACCCTTGCCGGTCTTGACGTTCACCGGCGTCTGCTGCTTGGCCGGCCAGGTGGCGCAGGGCAGGTTCATCCACGCGTTGGCCCACGTCATGAACGGGTAGTCCTGGTTCAGCCGCGTGTTGTCCCGGTCCCACTTCTTCCAGCTGGTGGGCCACTTGGCGTCGGCGCACTCGACGGCGGTGTAGACGGCGTTGCCGTTCTCCGAGGAGATGTTGCCCGCGGTGTCCGACAGGTCGGGCGAGGCGGCGTCGACGAGCGCCTGGGTGTCACCGGCGACGTACTTGCTGAACACCGTCGCGACCGGCACCCACGAGGAGTCGTAGTACGGGGCGCTCTGGAAGAAGCCGATCAGTTCGGCGGGGCCGACGACGCCACCGAGCGGGCTCTTCTTCGCGGTGGCACGGAGCTTCAGCCACTGGTCCTGCACCTTGGCGCGGGTGTCTCCGAGGTGGAAGGTCGCGTCGTTCTTGGCGACCCAGTCCTGCCAGTCCTTCCAGCGGCCCTCGAAGGCGATGTCCTGGTTGAGGTTGGCCTCGTACCAGATGTTCTCCCGCGACGGGTCGACGACACTGTCGACGACCATGCGACGGACGTGGCCCGGGAAGAGCGTGCCGTAGACGGCGCCGAGGTACGTGCCGTAGGAGACGCCCAGGAAGTTGAGCTTCTTCTCGCCGAGAGCGGCCCGGATGACGTCCAGGTCGCGCGCGGTGTTCGGCGTGGTCATCTGCGGCAGCATGGCGCCGCTGCGCTCGGCACAGCCGTCCGCGTACTCGGCGGCGAGCTTGCGCTGGGCGCGCTTGTCCGCCTCGGAGTCCGGTACGGGGTCGGCCTTGGGTGCCTTGACGAACTCCTGCGGGTCGATGCAGGAGATGGGCGCCGAGTGGCCGACACCGCGCGGGTCGAAGCCCACGAAGTCGTACCCCTTGGCCGTGTTCGCCCAGACCGGGTTCTTGTTGGTGACCCGGGTCGGGAAGCGCATGCCCGAGGCGCCGGGGCCGCCCGGGTTGTAGACGAGGGCGCCCTGACGCTCCGCCTTGGTGCCGGTGTTCGCGATGCGGTCGACGGCGAGCTTGATCTGCTTGCCGTTCGGGTGGGCGTAGTCGAGGGGCACGCTGACCCAGCCGCACTGGATCGGCTTCGCGAAGCCCCAGTCCGCCGGACAGTCCTGCCAGTCGATCCCGGCCTTGGCGGCCTTGGCCGCGGCGACAGCGGCGCCCCGCGCTTCCCGGTCCTGTCCCTGCCGCGAGTCGGCCGAGGCCGACGGCGCCGCGACGGCACCGGCTATCAGGGTCGCCGTGACCAGCGCGCCGGCCGAGCCGAACGCCGTCACTCGCCTTGTCGGTCGTATACCACTCAAGTGGGACCTCCCCGTACATCGTTGCGATTGGTACGGGGATCCTTTCGGCTGTGAGGTCCCTGGCAACAGATGCGACCTGGCTTCTTTACCGATCCGATAACCGGTGACCGGGGCCCCGTTCAGCGGAGAGCACGTCAACCGAGTGCGTTCAGCGCCTCGTCCAGGGTCCGTCGCAACCGCAGCCCGTCGGGCGCGAGGGCCGTCACCAGAACACCGGGACCGGTGAGCGGTGTCAGCGCCGCGTACTCCCCCAGCAGCCGCGGCGCCACCGGCTTTCCCTCGAACTCCGGCCGTACGACGACCAGTTGACCGAGCGCCCGGTGTCCCGCCAGCACGGCCGGGCCGTCCCAGCCACCGGGTGCGCCGGGCCCGCAGGACAGCTCCTGGTCGAGCAGCGGCCGACCGGCGAGGCGCACGGTGAGCCGGCTGGTGAGCCGGCCCGGTTCCTCGGCGGCCCGTCCGAGCACCTGCTCCTCCCGGAAGACGAGCCGGGCTCCGGTCGCGAGCTCGACGCGGGAGGAAACGGACAACTCGCTCCCGTTGGCGGAGATCAGCTGTTCGGGCAGCCAGTGCAGCTCGCCTCCCGCGGCGACGGTGAGCCGGACGTCGTAGCGCGCCTCACCCTTGGCCTGACCGGGCAGGGCGATGGTGGCGGCGGCCGATCCGACGTGCAGCAGCGCCCGTTCACCGACCCGCGCCTCGACCGTGAGGTGGTCACCGCCGAGCGGGCCGCTCATGGCACCGACCAGCATGACCCGCGCCTCGGCGCCGTGGGCGCGCGTACGGCGCGGCGCGAGCGGCCCCTCGCCTTCCAGCACCGGCAGCGACGTACCGCCTCTGCCGTCGTCCCGTGCCTCGATCCGTGCGGTGGCCCGTACTCCGGCCGTCATACCGTCCACGCGGCGAGCCGCTCCCGTACCCAGTCGGCGACGGGCCCGACCCCCGGCTCGGTCCGCAGCGACTGGAAGACGACCGGCAGTTCGGCCCGCTGCGCCTTGGCGTCGGCCGCCATCCGCCCAAGGTCGGATCCGACGTACGGCGCGAGGTCGGTCTTGTTGACGACGAGCAGATCGGCCGTCGTCACACCGGGCCCGCCCTTGCGCGGAATGTCGTCACCGCCCGCGACATCGATCACGAAGACCTGTGCGTCGACCAGCCCCTTGGAGAAGGTCGCGGTGAGGTTGTCACCCCCGGACTCGACGAGGATCAGGTCCAGCGGGCCGACCTCGTCCTCCAGGTCCTCGACCGCTTCGAGGTTCGCGGAGATGTCGTCGCGGATCGCCGTGTGCGGACAGGCCCCCGTCTCGACGGCGGTGATCCGCTCGGGCGGCAGCACGGCCTCCCGCAGCAGGAACTCGGCGTCCTCACGCGTATAGATGTCATTGGTGACGACAGCGAGGGACAACTCGTCACGCAGCACCCGGCAGAGCGCGGCAACGGTGGCCGTCTTCCCCGAGCCGACGGGCCCGCCGAGCCCGATCCGCAGAGCACGGCGCGAACCGTCCGGACGGCGAGCGTCGGCACTGACGGCGGAGGGTCCGTCGTGATCGTGGTCAAGATGCATGGCTACGGCTCCAGATGACTTCTCAGCCCGTCAGGGGCTTTCAGCCCGTCCGGCGTTTGAGGACGAGCCCTTCGGGCGAACAGGGGTCTGGGGGCGCAGCCCCCAGGGTCGATGAGAGAGGGCAGGGGCGGAGGGGGCGAAAACCCCCTACGACGCGAACAGCCGCACAGGCCACCCCGCATGCACCTCCGCACTGATCTCCAGCAGCGGAGCCGACGCGGCGGGAAGCGCACCCACCCCTTCGGCAAGAACACGGCGGGCCGCGTCGACCGCCTGCCCGGCCACCAGATCCAGCTCCGGCGCAAGCCGGGCAAGGACCGCGGTCGCGTCGAACGGATCAAGGCTCAGCAGCCGCACCGTCGCGGTCGCCGGCCCGCTGACGCTCTCGTACAGGGAGCAGTACGCGGCGTCCTCCGGCCCCAGCCCGGCCGCCCGGGCCGCCAGCCCGAGGACGACGGGCTGATGGGCACCCTTGGGGAACTCCCGTGCCAGCGCGTCGAGTTCGGCCGAGGGCCAGGTCGCCCGGGCGGCCCGCATCAGCTGCCGCCCGAGCCGCCGCCCGGCACCGCGCAACGCGGACGACGGCGTACGGGCGTCCGCGGCCGTGTCCAGCTCCACCGGATCGACCCCGAGCGCGGCGGCCGCGGCCAGTGCGGCCGACACCAGCCCCGTCGTGTGCAACCGCCCCCGGCAGAAGTCCGCAAGACTCGGCGCCCCGGTGATCCGGCCGGCCTTGACGGCCGCCTCGGCCCCGCCGGAGTGCGCGTGCCCCCCGGCGGGAAACCGGCCGTCCGCCAGGACGAGCAGTGCCGCGCGCGACATCAGAAGAGGAAGTAACGCTGGGCCATGGGCAGTTCGGCGGCGGGCGTGGCCTCGACCAGCTCCCCGTCGATGTGCACGGCGAAGCTGTCGGGGTCGACCCGCACCTGCGGCCGCGCGTCGTTCTCCCGCATGTCGGCCTTGGTCACCGCCCGGGTCGACTCGATGGGGACGAACCGCTTCCCGAGCCCGAGCCGCTCCGGCAGCCCGTCCTCGATGGCCAGCGGTGCCACGAAGTTGAACGAGTTGGCGGCCGGTGCCCGTCCGATCGCCCCGAACATGGGCCGGGGCAGGATCGGTTGCGGTGTCGGGATCGAGGCGTTGGCGTCGCCCATCTGCGCGTACGCGATCTGCCCGCCCTTGATGACGAGATGCGGCTTGACGCCGAAGAACGCGGGCTCCCAGAGCACCAGGTCGGCGAGCTTGCCGGTCTCCACGGAGCCGATCTCACGGGCCAGACCCTGCGCGAGCGCCGGATTGATCGTGTACTTGGCGACATAGCGACGTACGCGGTGATTGTCGGCGCGGCCGTCACCCGGCAGTGCGCCGCGGCGCCGCTTCATCACGTGCGCCGTCTGCCAGGTGCGCAGGATGACCTCGCCGACCCGGCCCATCGCCTGGGAGTCCGACGAGATGATCGAGATGGCGCCGAGGTCGTGCAGGATGTCCTCGGCCCCGATGGTGGAGGGCCGGATCCGCGACTCCGCGAAGGCCAGGTCCTCGGGGACGGACGCGTTGAGGTGGTGGCAGACCATCAGCATGTCGAGGTGTTCCTCGGCGGTGTTGACGGTGTAGGGCCGGGTCGGGTTGGTGGAGCTGGGCAGCACGTGCGGCTCGGAGACCACGGTCATGATGTCGGGCGCGTGCCCGCCGCCCGCACCCTCGGTGTGGTACGCGTGGATCGTGCGGCCGGCGATCGCGGCGAGCGTGTCACCGACGAACCCGGCTTCATTGAGCGTGTCCGTGTGGATCGCGATCTGCGTGCCGGTCCGGTCGGCGACCGTCAGCGCGGCGTCGATCGCGGCCGGCGTCGAGCCCCAGTCCTCGTGGATCTTCAGGCCGAGCGCTCCCCCGCGGATCTGCGAGAGCATCGCCTCCTGGGAGACGGTGTTGCCCTTGCCGAGCAGCCCGAAGTTGAGCGGGTACTGCTCCATCGCCTCCAGCATCCGGGCGAGGTGCCAAGGGCCGGGCGTGACCGTGGTCGCCTTGGAGCCCTCGGCGGGGCCGGTGCCGCCGCCGACGAGCGTCGTGATCCCGGAGGCCAGTGCCTCGTCGGCGATCTGCGGACAGATGAAGTGGACGTGCGCGTCGATGGCGCCCGCCGTCAGGATCCGCCCGTTGCCCGCGATGATCTCCGTCTCCGGGCCGATGACGAGGTCCGGGTGCACCCCGTCCATGGTGTCCGGGTTGCCCGCCTTGCCCAGCGCGCTGATCCGGCCGTCGCGGATGCCGACGTCGGCCTTGACGATGCCCCAGTGGTCGATGACCACCACACCCGTGATGACCGTGTCCGGCGTGCCGTCTGCGCGCGTAGCGCGCGACTGGCCCATGGATTCGCGGATCACCTTGCCCCCGCCGAACACCGCCTCGTCGCCGGCGAGTCCGGGACCGCCGGCGCGGTCCTCCTCGATCTCGATCAGCAGGTCGGTGTCGGCGAGCCGGATGCGGTCGCCGGTGGTGGGGCCGAACAGATCGGCGTACGCGGCACGTGAGATCTCAGGCATCGAGGGCACCTCCGACCTCTCCGCGAAGACCGGGCACCACGCGGGCGCCGGCGAGCGGGACGAGTTCGACGTCGACGGGGATCCCGGGCTCGAAGCGCACGGCGGTGCCGGCGGCGACATTGAGCCGCCTGCCGCGCGCGGCCGCGCGGTCGAACTCCAGACCGGGATTGGCCTCGGCGAAGTGGTAGTGGGAGCCGACCTGGACGGGGCGGTCGGCGGCGTTGAGGACGGTGAGCCGGGTGACCTCGCGGCCTTCGTTGAAGGCGACGGGTCCGTCGGCGAACAGGATCTCTCCGGGAATCACGGCGCTCCCCCCGTCAGACGATCGGGTCGTGGACGGTGACGAGCTTGGTGCCGTCCGGGAAGGTGGCCTCGACCTGGACGTCGTGGATCATCTCGGGGATCCCCGCCATGACGTCGTCCCGGTTGAGCAGCCTGCGTCCGGAGGACATGAGTTCCGCGACGGTACGGCCGTCACGCGCGCCTTCGAGAATGTGCGACGTGATCAGGGCGACGGCCTCGGGGTGGTTCAGCTTGAGCCCACGGGCCCGTCGCTTCTCGGCCACATCGGCGGCCACATGGATCAGCAGCCTCTCTTGCTCGTGCGGGGTCAGTTGCACGGCGTCCCACCTCACAGTCTCGCTCCGGACCGTGCGGGGTCCGGTTGCCGCAGCCACCCGCGACGGGATAGGTGTAACACACAGACAGATTGCCCGATCATGCGCAATCCGGATACAAAAACCCCTGGTGGCGTGGATCGGCAGGCTAGTTGGACGGAGTTTCAACTACGTTAACCAGACCTTGATCCACTCATGACCTCGCGCTGGGCTCGCCCATACTCGCCGGACCCCGCAGCCCGTCCTGCGGGACGGCGGCGATACGAAGCCGAACAGCGCCATCTGCGCGGCGAACCCCTGCGCCACGGCGATCATGGTCCGGGCGACACTCTCCGGGATCGCCGCCCTGCGGACGGCGGCACCGCGTGCGCCGTGGGTGGATCCGGCCGCTCGGCGGCGGAACGAACGGCGCAACCGCCGGCGCCGGTTGGATCTAGCCGTTCGGCCGGTGCTCGGCGGCGATGCCGAAGCGGTGTCGCTCGCGCGGGGCGGCGGAGGCGGCCTCGCGGACGCTGGAGACGGCGCTGACCACCTGGTCGTCCGCCGGGTCCCCGAGCGCTTCGAGCCGCTCCAGGTCGGCGGCGGAGACGAGGGCGACCAAAGGCTTCCCGTGCCGCGTCACGACGACGCGCTCACCGCCGTACACCACGCGGTTGATCAGATCGGCGAGCTCAGCCCTTGCTTGCGTCACCGGAATCTCGTAGGCCATGTCCTCCAGCTTAAACGGGGCCCCTGACACCGCTCCGGGAGCGGACGATCCCCTCTGCCCGCACGGAAAACGACCGCGGGCAAGGGTCCCGTCGAGCACCCCACCCGGCCGTGATTTCGCTGTCAGCGAGGACCCCACGGACGACGAGCGTACGTCCTGTACATTTTTTACAGACGTCGATCAGTCGATCAAGGAGGCGTGCGCCATGGACAGCCCGTCCGCCCGCTATGTCCTGCCCGAGTTCACCGAACGCACCGCGGTGGGACACCGGACGCTGGATCCGTACTCGAAGCTGCTCGACGAGCGGATCGTGTTCCTCGGGACACCGATCGACGACACGTCGGCGAACGACGTGATGGCCCAGTTCATGCACCTCGAATATCTGGCCCCGGACCGGGACATCTCGCTGTACATCAACTCCCCCGGCGGCTCGTTCAGTGCGATGACGGCGATCTACGACACGATGCAGTTCGTCACCTGCGACGTCGAGACGGTCTGCCTCGGCCAGGCGGCGTCGGCCGCGGCCGTGGTGCTGGCCGGGGGCACACCGGGCAAACGCTCCGCACTGCCGGGTGCGCGCGTCCTCCTCCACCAGCCCTCGATCCCCGAACCGATCCACGGTCAGGCGAGTGATCTGGCCATCCAGGCCGAGGAGTTGGTGCGCACCCGCACAATGCTGGAGGAGATGCTCGCGCGGCACACGGGGCAGAGCCCCGAGCGGGTCGCCGCGGACATCGAGCGGGACAGGATTCTGGACGCGCCGGCGGCGGTGGCGTACGGACTGGTGGACCGCATCATCGCGAGCCGCAAGGTCTCGCGCACCGCGCCCGGCGAGAGGTGAACTGCCGATGCTCCCACCCGAATTGCCCCCGCTGCCCGCACTGACGCGCGCCGAGGCCGAGTTGATCGACCGTTACCTCGACGTGGTCGACCTGCTCGGCCGGATCAACCCCGCCCGCCCCGGGGACACCTATCGCGGACTGCGGGCCGCCCAGGCGCTGGTGAGCAAGGCGACGGCGCTGCGCGACGCGCTCACGCTGATGCACCAGCGCGGCGAGAGCGAGGTGCACGCGCCGACGCTGGCGCGCGCACTGCGCGTTCTGGACGGCGAGCGCCGGGCGGCTCGCGTCACCGTGCCGCCCGACGCGCAGATCTGACGCGCCCACACCCTCGCCGGCCAAGTGCGAGCGCCCGGCGAGGTGTCCGGACCAGGACACAAACGCACCAAACGGTGTACCCCCCAATGGCGTAGACAGGCCCCCCTTCGAGGGCCCTCACGACTTGCGCAACGCGCGTACAGTCCGGGCGGAATGAGGCATTCCGCCGCAGGTGCGGGGCTGGTCGGCACCCCCAACCCCCGTTCGAAACAGGGGGTGTCCACCCGAACGGGTGAGTGGTGAGTAACCCCACAAATCCCCGGTTCCGTTCGGTTTTTCAGACATCCATGGGTGAAGATCCCTTCCGACGACAAGACCCCGCCAAAGCGGCGGGGCGATCCGGGCGGACGCCGAGTCCTGCCGCCGCCCGGATGACCGGTCGACAGGAGTGGATCGGCAGGAGTGGAGGACCCAAGCACGACGGGTCGCCGGAACAGTCGTTCCGAGCAGCCCTTGGGGTGAAGCCGCAGCAGCGGCCGGGCAACTTCGCCAGCCCGAATCCGACAGGTCATCCTTCACAGGCGGCTGACGAAGGGTTGCGCATGACTGCGCTCAATCGTGTCCCGTCGCTGTGGACCAGGGCCGGTACGGCCTCGGCTCTCACCATCGCCGCCGTGGGCGGCAGCCTCGTGGTTCCGGGCGTCGCATCCGACGCCGCAGCGGCCACACCTGCGACGAAGGCACTCCAGATCGCGGCCTCCAAGAAGGGCTCCCCGTACAAGTACGGAGCCACGGGACCGCGTCGCTTCGACTGCTCCGGGCTCACGCTCTACTCGTACAAGAAGGCGGGCAAGAAGCTGCCTCGTACGGCCGCGGCGCAGTACAACAAGAGCCACCACGTCTCGGCCTCGCACCGCAAGGCCGGAGACCTCGTGTTCTTCCACTCGGGCCGGAACGTCTACCACGTCGGCATCTACGCCGGGAAGGGACGGATCTGGCACTCCCCGAAGACCGGAGAGGTCGTGAAGCTCCAGAAGATCTGGACGAAGAGCGTCTGGTACGGCCGGGTCGGCTGATCCGCCTCCGGGGGGTGACGGCCCGTGCCGTCACCCCCCGGAGGGCCGACGACGCCTCGCGGCGACCCCGCCCTTGAGCTCGGGCCGGACAGCGCCCACAGAGCGCGCAGCAGCCCCTGAGCGCGCCGGCCGCGCCTTCACCGGTCATGCAAGGGACGTCACGTCACCCATACGGGCGTACGGACGTGTCGTTGCGGTCCTGGTGTCCGGCGATCCAGGTGCTTCCGGCCCCGTGGCGCCGCAGCGCACCCGTACGGGACGCACACGCTCGCGGACCCTCGTAGCACGGCCGCCGCGTCAAGGCTCCTGCTGGCCCGCCGTCACCGGCTCTGCGGGGAGCGACCACGGCAGTTGGATCGCGACCGTCTTGCCGCCCTCCCGGGTGGGCCGGACAGTCAGCTTGCCTCCGTACTCGGCGGTCAGCCAGCGGATGATGACCATGCCCCGCCCGTTGTCCTGCTGGACGGCCGCGGGCAGGCGTTTCGGGAAGCGCGGATGGCTGTCGGTGACGCCGATGCGCAGATGCTCGTCACGGTCGAGACAGAGGTCCACCGTGAAGGTGGGCGACTGCCCGAACGTGTGCTGGACGGCGTTGGTGGCGAGTTCGGACACGATCAGGCGCACGGTGTCGGCGATGTCCGTGTCGCCCGGCAGGCCCCACTCGGCCAGCACGGTGGCGACGTATTTTCGGGCCGCGGAGACCGAGGCGGGATCGCTCGGCAGAGTGACGGATGCTTCCTGGTGATCTGCCATGGCGACGTCGTCCCTTTCCCACGGGACCGGAGTCCGACACGGAGCGGATGGTTCGAGTACGGTCCCGGACTTGGTGCTTCGCGCCAGATTGCCATCACTGCGGGGGTCACGGGTGGCGATCCACGGAGATATGCATATATCTGTCGCTCGAAGCGGTGAACTCTCCGACGACCGACCGTATTTGGGCGGGCCCCCTGCTCATCCTCTACCGTCGCCGTGACAGCCGCGTGCCGGGCGGAAGGAGACGGCCATGCAACACGGTCCAGCGGTGCGGCGCCGCAAGCTCGGCGCCGAGCTGCGCGGCCTGCGCGCCGCGGCGGGCCTCACCAGTGGCGAGGCGGCCCGCCTGGTCGGCTGGCACCAGTCCAAGGTGAGCCGTATCGAGACCGGCATCAGCGGAGTGAAGCCGGCCGACGTCTGTCTGCTGCTCGACGCGTACCGCGTGGTGGACCCCGAACTGCGCGAGTTACTCGTCGGGTTGGCAGGCTCCGAGGGAAACGGCCGCCATCACTGGTGGCACGCCTACCGCGGTGTACTGCCGCCCACGTACCGCGACTTCATCAGTCTGGAGTCGCAGGCCAGCGGAATGCGCACGCTGGAGACCTCCGTGGTGCCGGGGCTGTTGCAGACGCGTGAGTACGCCCGTGCGGTGACCCGGGCCGCCGTCGACGGCCTGGAGGAGCGCAAGTTGGACGCGCTGGTCGAAGTACGGCTGGCCCGGCAGGACGTGCTGCGTTCGAATCCGCCGCTGGAGCTGACCGCCGTGCTCGACGAGGCGGTGCTGCGCCGGACGGTCGGCGGCCCGGAGGTGATGGAACGGCAGCTGGCGCGGCTGCTGGCGGCGGCGCACCTTCCTCACGTGCGGCTTCAGGTGCTGCCGTTCGCCGCCGGAGCCCATATCGGCATCAGCGGGCCTTTCGTTATCTTCTCATTTCCGAACACAACTGATCTGGACGTAGTTGTTCTTGACCACATGACGAGTAGCCTCTACCTCGAACGGAAAGAAGACCTCCAGGCCTACAGCGAGGCCTTCAACGCCCTTCAGTTCCACGCCCTTTCGCCCAAGGACTCGTTGGACTACATCGCCGCGATACGTGACGGCGCGTAAGGAGGCACCATGTCCGCAATGCCTCGGTACGTAGCTTCCAGTACTTCTCTGCACGGCGTGCGCTGGCTGCGCAGCAGCCGCAGCACCGGAATGAACAACTGTGTCGAGACCGCGCGACCAGGACCGGGCCCGTGGGCCGGGCTGGTCGCCGTCCGTGACTCGAAGAACGAGGCGGGACCCGCCCTGCTCTTCGCCCCTGCCGCCTGGGAGGGTTTCATCGCCGCGCTGAGCTGACCCCCGAGCTGTTCGACCCGTTCACGTCATTCACCTCGTACGGCTGATCACGCGTACGGCGTGGTCGATCTGCCCGTCGGTGAGATCCGCGCGGGCGGTCAGCCGCAGCCGGGAGATGCCGTCGGGCACGGAGGGCGGCCGGAAGCAGCCGACGGCGATTCCCGCCGTACGGCAGTCGGCCGCCCACCGCACGGCCCGCTCGGGGGACGGCGCCCGCACGGAGACGACCGCGGCGTCCGGTCGTACCGCCTCCAGGCCCTCGGCCGTCAGACGGGTGTGCAGGGCCGTCGCCACCTCCCTGGCCCGTGTCGCGCGCTCCGGCTCACGGCGCAGCAGGCGCAGCGCCGCGAGGGCAGCGCCCGCCGCTGCCGGGGCGAGACCGGTGTCGAAGATGAACGTCCGGGCCGCGTTGACCAGGTGGTCGATGACCGGCGCGGGACCCAGGACCGCACCGCCCTGGCTGCCGAGCGACTTGGAGAGCGTGACCGTCACAACGGTGTCGGGGTCGCCCGCGAGACCCGCCGCCTGCGCGGCACCCCGTCCGCCGTCGCCGAGCACCCCGAGTCCGTGCGCGTCGTCGACGACGAGTCCCGCGCCGTACTCCCGGCAGGCAGCGGCGAGCCCGGCGAGCGGCGCCGCGTCCCCGTCCACCGAGAAGACCGTGTCGGACACGGCGATCGCGGTCCCCTGGTGGGTGCCCAGCGCCTTGCGTACGGCGTCCGGATCGGCGTGCGCCACGACCTGCGTCGTCCCGCGGGCCAGCCGGCAGCCGTCGATCAGCGACGCGTGGTTGCCCGCGTCGGAGACGACCAGGGAGCCGTGCGGCGCGAGCGCGGTGACCGCGGCGAGGTTGGCGGCGTATCCGGAGGAGAAGACCAGCGCGGACTCGAAGCCGCAGAAACCGGCGAGCTCGCGTTCGAGTTCGCCGTGCAGCTCCGTGGTGCCGGTGACGAGCCGTGAGCCGGTGGCGCCGCCTCCCCAGCGGTGCGCGGCCTCCGCGGCTGCCCCGGTGATCTCGGGGTGCCGCGCGAGACCGAGGTAGTCGTTGCTCGCGAGATCCAGCAGCGGGGAGTCGGCGGGGCGCGGGCGCAGCGTGCGGACCAGGCCGGTCCGGCGCCGCTGGTGCGCCTGCTCGTCGATCCACGAGAACGGCGATCCGGCCATGCTGGCGCCTCCGGGCCCTGGTGTCGTTTTGTAGGCAGTGCACAGACCCTAGCCGTCCTGCCGGGCACCCAGGATGTGGCAATACCCACACGTCGAACCGTCTCTGTTGTGCAAACTCTCCTTGGCCCGGAGCCGCCGGATAGGCCAGGATCGTGCCTCATGGACCTGCTGAACACGCTGGTGGAGAAGGGGCTTCGGCGCGAACTGCCGAGCCGGGACGAAGCGCTGGCCGTGCTGGCCACGTCCGACGACGAGCTGCTCGACGTGGTGGCCGCGGCGGGCAGGCTGCGCCGGCACTGGTTCGGCCGACGGGTGAAACTCAACTATCTGGTGAACCTCAAGTCGGGCCTGTGCCCCGAGGACTGCTCGTACTGTTCGCAGCGCCTGGGGTCGAAGGCCGAGATCCTGAAGTACACCTGGCTGAAGCCCGACGAGGCCTCGCAGGCCGCGGCGGCGGGGCTGGCCGGGGGCGCCAAGCGGGTCTGTCTCGTGGCCAGCGGGCGCGGTCCGACGGACCGGGACGTCGACCGGGTCTCGGACACCATCAAGGCGATCAAGGACCAGAACGAGGCCGTCGAGGTGTGTGCCTGCCTCGGCCTGCTCTCCGACGGCCAGGCCGAGCGGCTGCGCGAGGCGGGCGCGGACGCGTACAACCACAACCTGAACACGTCCGAGGGGACGTACGGGGACATCACGACCACGCACACGTACGCCGACCGGGTGGACACGGTCCAGAAGGCGCACGCGGCCGGCCTGTCCGCCTGCTCCGGTCTGATCGCGGGCATGGGCGAGAGCGACGAGGACCTGGTCGACGTCGTCTACGCGCTGCGCGCCCTCGACCCCGACTCCGTCCCGGTGAACTTCCTGATCCCGTTCGAGGGCACTCCGCTCGCCAAGGAGTGGAATCTGACGCCTCAGCGGTGTCTGCGGATCCTGGCGATGGTCCGGTTCGTCTGCCCGGACGCCGAGGTCCGGATCGCGGGCGGCCGTGAGGTCCATCTGCGCAGCATGCAGCCGCTGGCGCTGCACCTGGCCAACTCGATCTTCCTCGGCGACTACCTCACGAGTGAGGGGCAGGCCGGCAAGGCGGACCTGGACATGATCGCGGACGCCGGGTTCGAGGTGGAGGGAGCGGGCGAGGTGACGCTTCCGGAGCACCGGGTCCCGGCGGGCGCCGGCCGCGGCTCGCACGCGAGCGCGGGATGCGGGTCCGGCGAAGGCGCCGGATGCGGGTCGCACGAGGGGGCGGGCTGCTCCCACGAGGACGGCGGGGTCTGCGGGTCCACCGCCGCGCCGCAGGTGAACGAGGCGCGTACGGATCTCGTCGCCGTACGCCGTCGCGGCGCCGGGACGGAACTCGCGCCCAATGCCTGACCTGTCCGTGCGCGAGCTGCTCGACCTCGACCGGCGCCATGTGTGGCACCCGTACGGTCCGATGCCGGGCCGGCAGGAGCCGCTCGTCGTGGAGTCGGCGAGCGGGGTGCGGCTGCGGATGGGCGACGGCTCGGGCGAGTTGATCGACGGCATGTCGTCGTGGTGGTCGGCGATCCACGGCTACAACCACCCGGTACTCAATGACGCGGTGCGCTCCCAGCTGGAGCGCATGAGCCACGTCATGTTCGGCGGGCTCACCCATGAACCCGCCGTACGGCTCGCGAAGCGCCTTGTCGACATCTCGCCCGAGGGCCTGGAGCATGTCTTCCTCGCCGACTCCGGGTCGGTGTCGGTCGAGGTCGCCGTCAAGATGTGTCTGCAGCACTGGCGTTCGCTGGGCCGTCCGGGCAAGCAGCGGCTGCTGACCTGGCGCGGCGGCTACCACGGGGACACCTGGCAGCCGATGTCCGTGTGCGATCCCGAGGGCGGGATGCACGGGCTGTGGCAGGGCGTGCTCCAGCGGCAGGTGTTCGCGGGGCCGCCGCCGGCCGAGTACGAGGAGTCGTACGCCGACGAGCTGCGCGAGCTGATCGAGCGGCACGCCGACGAACTGGCCGCGGTGATCGTGGAGCCCGTGGTGCAGGGGGCGGGCGGGATGCGGTTCCACTCCCCCGCGTATCTGCGCGTGCTGCGCGAGGCGTGTGACGCGCACGACGTGCTGCTCGTCTTCGACGAGATCGCGAGCGGGTTCGGGCGTACGGGCGCGCTGTTCGCGGCGGAGCACGCGGGCGTCACGCCGGACGTGATGTGTGTGGGCAAGGCGCTGACCGGCGGCTATCTGACGCTGGCGGCGACCCTGTGCACCTCGCGGGTCGCCGACGGCATCTCGCGCGGCGAGGTCCCGGTGCTGGCCCACGGGCCCACGTTCATGGGCAATCCGCTGGCGGCGGCCGTGGCCCTCGCCTCGATCGACCTGCTGCTCGGCCAGGACTGGGCGACCGAGGTCAAGCGCATCGAGGCGGGCCTGCGGGAGGGCCTGGCCCCGGCTTCCCGGCTCGCGGGGGTCCAGGACGTCCGCGTGCTCGGCGCGATCGGCGTCGTCCAGCTCGACCACGAGGTGAACATGGCGGCGGCCACCGCGGCGGCCGTGCGCGAGGGCGTGTGGCTGCGCCCCTTCCGCGACCTCGTCTACACGATGCCGCCGTACGTCACCGGTGACGCGGACCTGGCACGGATCGGACGCGCGGTGTGCGCGGCTGCGGAGGCCGGCTGACATGCCGGTTCGGACGGCAATGGGAGAGGTGACATGCCGGTACTGGTGATCACGGGGACGGGCACGGAGGTCGGCAAGACGGTCACGACGGCCGCCGTCGCCGCGGTGGCCCTCGCAGCCGGGCGCTCGGTGGCCGTGCTCAAGCCCGCCCAGACGGGTGTACGGCCGGAGGAGCGCGGAGACGCCGACGAGGTGGCCCGGCTCGCGGGTGCGGTGACCACCCTCGAACTCGCCCGGTATCCCGAACCGCTCGCGCCCGCGACGGCCGCCCTGCGGGCCGGTCTGCCGCCGGTGCGGCCTCAGGAGGTGGCGGACGCGGCGGCCAAGCTGGCCACCGAGCACGACCTGGTCCTGGTCGAGGGCGCGGGCGGACTGCTCGTCCGTTTCGACGAGGCGGGCGGCACGCTGGCGGACGTGGCCCAGCGGCTGGAAGCACCGGTCCTCGTCGTGGCGTCGGCGGGTCTGGGCACCCTGAACACCACGGAACTCACCGCCATCGAACTCCGGCGCCGCGGGCTCGACTTCAGGGGTGTGGTCATCGGAAGCTGGCCCGACTCCCCCGATCTCGCGTCGCGTTGCAACCTCGCGGATCTCCCGGCGGTGGCCGGGGCCCCGCTGCTCGGTGCGGTGCCGCAGGGTGCCGCGGTCCTGGCCGACTTCGCGGTGCGGGCGCCGAGTTGGCTGGCGCCCGGGCTGGGCGGGACGTGGGACGCGGAGGCGTTCATGGTCCGGGAGGCTCCTGGCGTGCCGGTGCGGGCCGGGAGCTGAACAGGGGGAGCTGAGGAGCGGCCGCCGGCGCAACGCGAGGATCCCCGCGCCGGCGGTGAGGACGCACGGGGGGCACCCCGTGCACCGGCCACCTCACCGGCCGCGGCTCCACGAACAGACGTGCGGCCACAGCGCCCGGAGTGTGGCTCCGGCGCCCGCCGCACCGCGCCAGCAGGGGTGCGCCGGCCATGTACGGGGGACAATCGCGGTAATGCCCGCCCTCCATGGGAGGTCCGTCATGCCACTACGGTCCGGGGACTCCGCCAAGGTGCCGCGGGACGCCGTGCACCATCCGCTGTTCGCCCGCTACTACGCGCGGCTCAGCGTGACCGCGGAGACGCGGATGGGCATGGGACCGGTACGCGACCGGCTGCTCAGCGGTCTGTCCGGGCGGGTGATCGAGGTCGGCGCGGGCAACGGCCTGAACTTCGCGCACTACCCGAGCGCGGTCTCCGAGGTCGTGGCGATCGAGCCGGAGCGGGTGCTGCGGCGGTTGGCGGTGGAGGCCGCCGTGCGTGCGGGCGTGCCCGTCGACGTGGTGCCGGGCGCGGCGGAGGCCCTGCCCGTCAAGAGCGAGGCCTTCGACGCCGCCGTGCTCTCGCTGGTGCTGTGCAGCGTGCGGGATGTGCCGCGGGCGCTGGTGGAGCTGCGCCGGGTGCTGCGCCCCGGCGGGACCGTGCGGTTCTTCGAGCACGGCAGAGGTGGCGGGCGCGCGATGGCCCTCACCCAGCGCGCGCTGGACCGCACGCTCTGGCCGCCGCTCAACGGCGGCTGCCATCTCGCCCGGGACCCGGTCGCCGCACTGCGCGACGCCGGGTTCGAACTGGGCCCGTACCGGCGGATGCTGATGCCCGAGTCGGGGCCGCGGCTGCCCACGTCCTACTGCGTGCTGGGCAGCGCCCGGCGCCCGGAGCTCAGTGGCCCGGAGCCCTCATAGGCCCCACTGGCGCAGTTCGCGCGCGATGTCGTGGACCGTGGCCTCACCGCTCTTGACCAGACGCGCGAGGTCGCGCACCTGCTCGGCCGAGGTGACGACCTTGACGCCGCTGGCGATCAGGTAGGCGTACGCGACGGCGGAGGCGAACAGCGCGTTGGAGCGCTCCAACGCCGGTACGTGCAGCAGGAGTTGGAGCAGTGCGGCGGCGCGCGCGTGCGGGCTGTCGTAGACGGGGATGTCGAATATCTCCGCCTCGTGCCGGCTGACGGCGGCGACGAGGGCTCCCCAGTCCGTGACCTGGGGATCTCCGGGTGTCTTCTGTTCGGCGATCATGAGGAGCCAGGCAAGGTCGATCTTGAAATCGCTCAACGGATCAACGACGACCTTCGCGCTTGCCCTCGCGGTCCGTGCCGAACTCCTCGGCGAAGACGGTCTCGTACTGCTTCATGAAGTCGGCGGCGGCCTCCACGAACGTGTGGCCCGCTTCCCCGGTGTCCTGCCGGACCAGCTCTTCGATGTAGCGGTTCACGCTCATGCCACGCTCCAGGGCACGTTCGCGGGCGGCGCGAGCGGTGCCCTCGTCCACCCGCACGTTCAGCTGGGTCTTGGCCATACCACGAAGCTAGCGCTGAAGTGCTAGCTCGGGCAAGGGGTACGGAGTCGGCCCGCGGGTGGAGAGTGCCCCTTACATGAGTGTCGGGGACAGGACCTGGGGCGGAGGGCGCCTGAGACTTAGGGGGGATACCGGGTGTGCCCTCGGTCACACTAACCTCGGCCGGAACGATGGGTCCGGACGTCCACGACCAAGGAGGCGGCGTTGTCCACAACTGCTGCGGAGCATCCCGCCGGCCCGGCGGACGCCGGCGGGGTCGCGGCCCGCGCACGCGGACTGACCAAGGCGTACGGCTCCGGCGAGACGGCCGTGATCGCGCTCGACTCGGTCGACGTGGACATCGCGAGCGGCCGGTTCACCGCCGTCATGGGCCCCTCGGGCTCGGGGAAGTCCACGCTCATGCACTGTCTGGCGGGACTCGACACCGTGTCGGCCGGACAGGTGTGGCTCGGGGACACCGAGATCACCGGACTGAAGGACCGCGATCTGACCCGGCTGCGGCGGGACCGGATCGGCTTCATGTTCCAGTCCTTCAACCTGATCCCGACGTTGAACGCGGCCGAGAACATCACGCTGCCCATGGACATCGCCGGGCAGAAGCCCGACCAGAAGTGGCTGGACCAGGTCATCGACACACTGGGGCTGCGCGACCGGCTGAAGCACCGGCCGGCCGAGCTGTCCGGCGGACAGCAGCAGCGGGTCGCCTGTGCGCGGGCGCTCGCCTCCCGGCCCGAGCTGATCTTCGCGGACGAGCCGACCGGCAACCTCGACTCCCGTGCCGGGCTCGAAGTCCTCGGCTTTCTGCGCGAGGCCGTCGACCACCTCGGCCAGACGGTCGTCATGGTCACCCACGATCCGGGCGCTGCCGCCCACTCCGACCTGGTGCTCTTTCTCGGTGACGGCCGGATCGTGGACGAGATGGCGCGGCCGACGGCGGAAGGAGTGCTGGAGCGCATGAAGCGTTTCGACTCGGTCCGGGCGACCTTCGACGGGGAGGGCGGCTCCGGGGCCGCGCCGGGGGACGACACCGGCGGCACGAAGGCGAGCGGCCGCTCCGGCGAGGCACCGCCCGGCGCCGGTGACGTACCTCCAGGCGGCCGGTCCGACGACGTAACCCTCGACAAGGACTGAGGCGGTCGTGCTCAAGGCGACACTGCGGAGCTTTCTCGCGCACAAGGGACGGCTGCTGCTCTCGGCGCTGGCCGTCGTCCTGTCCGTGGCGTTCGTCGCGGGCAGCCTGATCTTCTCGGACACGGTGACCCGTACGTTCGACCGGCTCTTCGCCTCGACGTCGGCCGATGTCACCGTGGCACCGCGGAACGATCTGAAGTCGCAGATCCCGTCCGGGGCGACGCAAACCGTGCCCGCCTCGCTCGCCGACCGGGTGGCGAGGATCGACGGCGTCGCGAGCACGCACGGGGATGTGTCCGTCGAGAACATCACGGTCGTCGACCGCGAGAACAAGTCCGTCGGGCCGACCACCGGCGCCCCCACGATCGCCACCGACTGGTACCTCACCGACCGCAGTCCGGTGAAGCTCACCTCCGGGCACGCGCCCGAGGGCAGCGGCGAGGCACTGCTCGACGCGGACACCGCCAAGAACAAGCACGTGAAGATCGGTGACACCCTGACCGTGCTCGCGCAGCCCGGGTCGTTCAAGGTACGGGTCGTCGGGATCGCCACCTTCACCACCACCAACCCCGGTGCCGCGCTGGTCTTCCTGGACACGCCCACCGCCCAGACCAAGCTGCTGGGCAAGCCCGGGCTGGCCACCGGCATCTCCGTGACGGCCGCGCAGGGTGTGAGCGACGCCCAGCTCAAGCAGCGCATCGCCGGCGAACTCGGCACGCGCGCGTACGACTTGAAGACCGCCGACGAACAGGCCGAGTCGGCTGCGGACCAGCTCGGCGGATTCCTCGACGTGATCAAGTACGTCATGCTCGGCTTCGCCGGGATCTCGGTCCTCGTCGGCATCTTCCTGATCGTCAACACCTTCTCGATGCTCATCGCCCAACGCACCCGCGAACTGGGGCTGTTGCGCGCACTCGGCGCCGACCGCCGCCAGGTGCGCCGGTCCGTGCTCACCGAGGCGACGCTCCTCGGCGTGGTCGGCTCGACCCTCGGTCTCGCCGCGGGGATCGGACTCGCTGCCGGACTGATCGAGCTCATGGGCCTGTTCGGCATGAACCTGAAGTCGACCGAGATGGTGATCGGGTGGGTGACACCCGTCGCCGCGTACGTCGTCGGAGTGGGCGTCACCTTCGTCGCGGCGTATCTCCCCGCCCGGCGCGCGGCGACCGTCTCGCCGATGGCGGCGCTGGCGGACGCCGAAATCGCCGGTGTGGGGCGGCCGTTGAAGACCCGGGCCGTCGTGGGCTCGGTCGTCGGCGTGGCCGGAGCCGCCGCACTCGTCGGGTGCGCGACCGCGACGAAGACGGCCTCGGCCGCCTCGCTGCTGGGTCTCGGCGTCGTCCTCACACTCCTCGCGACCGTGATCGCCGGCCCGCTGCTGGTGCGCCCAGTGATCCGGGTCCTCGGCGCGGCCTTCCCGGCGCTCTTCGGCACCGTCGGCCGGATGAGCCAGCGCAACGCGCTGCGCAACCCCCGCCGCACCGGCGCCACCGCCGCCGCCCTGATGGTCGGCCTGGCGCTGGTCGGCGGCATGTCGGTGGCGAGCGCGTCCATGTCCAAGTCGTTCGACCAGCAGATCGACAAGACGCTGGGTGCCGACTACGTGGTGCAGAACAGCAACTTCATGCCCTTCCCGCAGGAGATCACGGAGAAGGTGAAGGCCACGGACGGCACCGGCCTCGTCGTACGGCAGCGGTTCTCGGCCGTCGCGGTCCGGCTGCCGGACGGCAAGCGGATCGAGACGACCGCGGCGGGCTACGAGGCACGGCTCGACGACGTCGCCCACATCACCTACACCCAGGGCGACACGGCGGCCGCGCTCGCCGACGGCGCCCTGGCCATGGACGCGGACTTCGCCAAGGACCACGGCGTACGGATCGGCAGCACGGTCCGCGTCGAGTTCCCCGCGGGCCGCACGGCCGAGCTCAAGGTCGCCGCGCTCACCGACCAGGAGGGCTCCGACGGCTTCGGGACGCAGGGCGGGCTCTACTTCGGCTTCCCGACCATGGAGAAGTACGTGCCCGGCGGGCAGGACTCGGCGCTGTACGTGAACGCGGCGCCGGGCACCGACGCCGGCCAGTTGCGCGCGGCCCTGGAGAAGACGCTCGACCCCTATCCGCAGGTACAGGTGCGCAACCTCGCCGACTACAAGAAACTGATCCACGATCAGATCGCCGTACTGCTCTACCTCGTCTACGCGCTGCTCGGGCTCGCCATCGTCATCGCGGTGCTCGGCGTGGTGAACACCCTCGCGCTGTCGGTGGTGGAGCGCACCCGTGAGATCGGGCTGCTGCGCGCGATCGGGCTCGGCCGGCGGCAACTGCGCCGGATGATCCGGCTGGAGTCGGTGGTGATCGCCGTGTTCGGCGCGGTCCTCGGCCT
Source organism: Streptomyces sp. NPDC058274 (assembly GCF_042881375.1). Lineage (NCBI taxonomy): Bacteria > Bacillati > Actinomycetota > Actinomycetes > Kitasatosporales > Streptomycetaceae > Streptomyces > Streptomyces sp. NPDC058274. The sequence continues at coordinate 112,021 of NZ_JBHVXW010000005.1, read as the reverse complement.
GGCGCTCGGCCTCATCTGGGGCCTGTGCGTGCAGCAGGTGCTCGCCCTGCAGGGCATGACGGCACTCGCGATTCCCTGGACCACCATCGTGGCGGTCGTGGTGGGTTCGGCGATCGTGGGCATCGTCGCGGCGCTGCTGCCCGCGTTGCGTGCCTCGCGCATGAATGTTCTGGCGGCCATCGCGCACGAGTGATGGACTCCGGTGGCCGTTCCCAACTCGCCTACAGGCAGGAAGAGTGCATGCAGCGGCCGTTCCGGTTCGGAGTCAGCCTGATCACTCCCGCGCCCGCCGACGAGTGGCGCGCGAAATGCCGCCGGGCCGAGGAACTCGGCTACGACGTGATCCAGGTCCCCGACCATCTGGGCATGATCGCGCCCTTTCCGGCCCTGGTCGCGGCGGCCGAGGCGACCGAGCGCCCGCGACTGGGCACGTTCGTGCTCAATGCGGGCTTCTGGAATCCCACGCTGCTGGCCCGCGAGGTGGCCACCACCGACGCGCTCACCGGTGGCCGCCTGGAACTCGGCCTCGGCACGGGTTACGTACAGGCGGAACACGACACGGCGGGCCTGCCCTACGGATCGCCGGGCGAGCGGGTGGACCATCTGCTGCGTACGGTCGAGGAGTTGGTGCGGCTGGTCGGCTCGGCCGACCATCAGCCGCAGGCGGTCCAGAAGCCCCGGATTCCCCTGCTGATCGGCGGCAACGGCGACCGGATGCTGCGGATCACCGCCGAGCACGCGGACATCGCCGCCTTCACGGGCGCGCGCTCCGTGCCGGGCAGCGCCACAGGAGAGCTGGCACCGATCACGGCCGAGGAACTCGACGAGCGGGTCGCCGCCTACCGGCGCCTGGCCGCCGGCCGTCCGGAGCCGGCCGAGCTGAACCTCCTCATCCAGCTGGCCGTCGTCACCGACGACCGCGAGGCGGCCGTCGAGGAAGTGTTGCCCCGCGTCCCGGACCTGACCCGGGAGCAGCTCCTCGCGCTGCCGATCGTCCTGGTCGGAACGGTGGAGGAGATCATCGGCCAGGTGCGGGCCCAGCGGGAGCGCTACGGCTTCTCGTATCTGACCGTCCTGGAGCCGTTCATGGAGGCGTTCGCGCCCGTGGTCGACGCTCTGCGCGGCCAGTGACGAGCAGCCCGGTGGCGGCCCCGCAAGCGCCGGGCTCTGCGCGGGCAGTGAGAAGCAGCCCTTCGGCGGCACCGCACGCGCCGGTCCGGATCGTGGAATTCCCGTCTCGCCGGTGACCGCCCGTGATGGGATCGCGGCATGACTGATCTACGGATACGGGCCGCGACGCCCGGGGACCTGGATTCCGTCCTGGCCTTCTGGAAGACGGCTGCCGAGGGTACGAGCATCAGCGACGACCGGGACGGGGTGGCGCGGCTGGTGGCCCGCGATCCCGAGGCGCTGATCCTCGCGGAGCGCGAGGGGGAACTGGTCGGCACGGTCATCGCGGGCTTCGACGGCTGGCGCTGCCATCTGTACCGGCTGGCGGTCCACCCGCAGCGGCGCCGGCTCGGCATCGGCTCGGCCCTGCTGGCCGCCGCCGAGGAGCGGTTCACCCGGCTCGGCGGGCGCCGGGGTGACGCGATGGTCCTGGAGCGGAACGCGACGGCGCACCATGCGTGGCGGGCCGCGGGGTACACGCCCGAGGAGCAGTGGCGTCGGTGGGTGAAACCGCTGACGGCCTGATCGAGCGACTTTGCTGATCCTTTACCATGGAGGGATCAGACGTCCCCCGCATGGAAAGGTGTGAGCGTCCGCCCATGGGCGAGCCCCCCAGTACCCGGCACCACCGTCCTCCCGGAGCCCGACATCGCGCGGTCCCCGCTCCCCTGGCCGATCATGGGACGGAGGTGACCCGATGACCGAAGTGCTCCTCCTCGGGGTGGCGATTCTGCTCTCCCTGGCCTGTGGCGCCTTCGTCGCGGCGGAGTTCTCGCTGACCACGATCGAGCGCGGTGAGCTGCAGCGCGCCGTGGAGCGCGGTGAGCGCGGCGCGGCGGGCGCCCTGAAGGCCGTACGCAACCTGACCTTCCAGCTGTCCGGCGCCCAGCTCGGCATCACGGTGACCAACCTGGTGGTCGGCATGCTCGCCGAGCCGTCCATCGCCAAGCTGATCTCCGGCCCGCTGGAGTCCGTCGGCGTGCCGCACTCCGCCTCGACCTCGGTCGCCCTGGTGATCGGTACGGCCCTGTCGACCGTCTTCCTGATGATCGTCGGAGAGCTGGTGCCCAAGAACTGGGCGATCTCCTCGCCGCTCGCCGTGGCCAAGCGGGTGGCGAATCCGCAGCGCTGGTTCAGCGCCGCGTTCCGCCCGTTCATCACCCATCTGAACAACACCGCGAACCGGCTGGTGCGGCGCTTCGGCATCGAGCCGGCCGAGGAGCTGGCCTCCGCGCGCAGCCCCAAGGAACTGGTGGCCCTCGCCCGGCACTCGGCCAAGGAGGGCGCGCTGGAGGCCGACACCGCCGAGCTGTTCGTCCGCACCCTCAACCTCGCCGACCTGACCGCGGAAAACGTGATGACACCGCGCGTCCAGGTCATCGCACTCGATCTCCAGGCGACCTGCGAGGACGTGGCGAACGCGACGCGCGCGACCGGCCTGTCCCGGTTCCCGGTCTACCGCGGTGGTCTCGACTCGGTCGTCGGCGTCGTGCACATCAAGGACGTACTGACCGTGCCCGCCGAGCGCCGGGCCCGCAGCGCCGTCTCCCAGATCATGCGCGAACCCCTGTTCGTACCGGAGTCGCTGACCGTCGACCGCCTGCTGGACCGGCTGGCCGGCAAGCGGACGATGGCCGTGGTCATCGACGAGTACGGCGGCACCGCGGGAGTCGCCACGCTGGAGGACATCGTCGAGGAAGTCGTCGGCGAGGTGCGGGACGAGCACGACCCGCACGAGACACCCGATCTGGCCCCGGCCGGCACGGACGACGAGGGACGCACGCTGTACTCCGCCGACGGTTCGGCCCGTACCGACCATCTCGCGCGGGTCGGCCTGCGGGTGCCCGACGGGCCCTACGAGACGCTCGCCGGGCTGATCGCGAGCGAGCTGGGCCGCATTCCGGCGGTCGGCGACACCGTCGAGGTGGCCGGCTGGCGGCTCGAGGTGACGGACGCATCGGGGCGCCGGGCCGCGCGCGTACGGCTGCACGCGCCCGACGCCGTCGCCCAGGAGAGGGAGGGGAAACGGTGACCGCCGTACAACTGCTGATCGGTCTCGCCACGCTCGTGGTCAACGCCTTCTTCGTGGGCGGCGAATTCGCCCTGATCTCGGTGCGCCGCAGCCAGATCGAGACGTACGCCGAGGACGGCGACCGGCGGGCGCGCAGCGTGCTGTGGGGCCTGGAGCACGTGTCCGCGCTGCTGGCGGCCGCGCAGCTCGGCATCACCCTGTGCACGCTGGTTCTCGGTGTGGTCGCCGAGCCCGCCATCGAGCACCTGCTGGAGCCCGTGTTCCACGTGGTCGGAGTGCCCGAGGGCGCGGGCCATGTGGTCTCGTTCGTGATCGCGCTGGCCGCCGCGACGTATCTGCACATGCTGCTCGGCGAAATGGTCCCCAAGAACGTCGCGCTGGCGGAGCCGGTGCGCACGGCACTGCTGCTGGGGCCGCCGCTGGTCGCGCTGGCCCGGGGCCTGCGCCCGGTGATCTTCTCGGTGAACGCCTTCGCGAACGCACTGCTGAAGGTGCTCAGGGTGGAGGCGAAGGGCGAGGTCACAGCGACGTTCTCGGACGACGAACTGGCCCGGCTGGTCAAGGACTCCAGCGACGCCGGCCTCATCGACAACCGCGCCCAGGAGCGGCTCCACGACGCCCTGGAGCTCGGTCGCCGGCCGGTGCGCGATGTCGTCCTCCCGCTGGAACGCGTGGTCTACGCGCGCGTGGGGGTCACCCCCGAGCAGCTGGAGCAGCTGTCCGCCGAGTCCGGGTTCTCCCGCTTCCCCGTCGTGGACGACGTCCTGCGGATCGTCGGCTATCTGCACGTCAAGGACGCGCTGGACGCGATGCCGCGCGACCTGCCGTTCCAGGTCAAGGACATGCGGTCCATCGCGCGGGTCCGGGAGGACACCCCGCTGGACGACGTGCTGACGGCCATGCGCAGGAGTCGTACGCATCTGGCGGCCGTCCTGGGAGAGGACGGCCGGCTCTCGGGCGTGGTGACCATGGAGGACGTACTGCGGGAGCTGTTCGGGCAGCCTGTGTGATGCCCGCGGGTGGCCGCGCCGGGTGAGGCGGCGTGCTGCCGCCGGGGGTCCACCTCGGATGGGGTGGGCCCACCGACCGGCGGGTATGGGATCGCGTTACCATCGCTTTCGCCATGCAGACGAATGCCACCTACACCAGTCTTGTCGCGGTCGGCGACTCCTTCACCGAGGGCATGTCGGACCTTCTGCCCGACGGTACCTACCGCGGCTGGGCCGACCTCCTCGCGGCCCGGATGGCCGCCGTCACACCCGGTTTCCGCTACGCCAATCTGGCCGTGCGCGGCAAGCTGATCCAGCAGATCGTCGACGAGCAGGTGCCCCTGGCCGCCGCGATGAAGCCCGATGTGATCACGCTGGTCGGCGGGCTCAACGACACGCTGCGGCCCAAGTGCGACATGGGCCGGGTGCGCGGGCTCCTGGAGGAGGCCGTGGAGGGACTCGCGCCCTCCTGCAAGCAGCTCGTGCTCATGCGCAGCCCCGGCCGCAACGGTCCGGTGCTGGAACGGTTCCGGCCGCGCATGGAGGAGCTGTTCATGTGCGTCGACGACCTCGCGGCCCGGCACGGCGCGCTCGTCGTCGACCTGTACGGGGCGCCGTCGCTCGCCGACCCCCGCCTGTGGGACGTGGACCGGCTGCATCTGTCGTCGGAGGGGCACCGCCGGGTCGCGGAGGCCGTCTGGCAGACGCTCGGGTACGACCCCGAGGACGCCGACTGGCACACGCCCGCGCCGCCCGCGCCGCCGCCCGGCTGGGTCGCCCGCCGCACCGCGGACGTCCGTTTCGCCCGGCAGCACCTGCTGCCGTGGATCGGACGCCGTCTGACGGGCCGCTCCTCGGGCGACGGCCTGCCGCCCAAGCGGCCGGACCTGCTGCCGTACGACGGGCCGGTGGGCTAGCCAAGCGCCCGACCTGCCGTAGGACCGGCCTTTGGGCTAGCCAAGCGGCCGGACCTGCCGCAGGACCGGCCTTTGGGCTAGCCAAGCGGCCGGACCTGCCGTACGACGGGCCGGTGGGCCGGTCGAGCGCCCGGACCTGCCGTACGACGGGCCGGTGGGCCGGCCAAGCGGCAGGATCGAAGGCGTATCCGGTCTCACGTGCCGGCCGGGTACGTCGTCCGCCACCCGGCATCGCAGGGAGACCGTGTGCGTACCTCAGTGATCAACCTCAAGGGCCGTATCCATGACTTCGGGCCGCGGCTTGAGCACGCCCCTGCCGAGCTCGTGTACGTCGGCCGCCGCTGGACCATGGGCCACTGGGACCTCCCGCAGCATCCGCTCTACAACCCGTTCGCGTACGACACCGCGACCAGGAAGCGGGACGGCACTCGCGCCGAGGTGATGGCCAAGTACCGGTCCCATCTCCTCCAGCGGCCCGATCTGCTCGCCCAGGTGCCCGCCCTGCGCGGCAGGACGCTGGCCTGCTGGTGCGCGCCCGAACTGTGCCACGGCGACATCCTGGCCGAGATCGCGGACGCGTCCGCTTCGGACTCGTAGCTTCCGACAAACGATCCCGCGGCGCTGGCCTGCAGGAATCGCCAGTAGAATCCGTACACGTGACTGCCGCGCCTGCAAAGCCCCGTATCCCGAACGTCCTCGCCGGACGCTACGCCTCCACCGAGCTCGCCACGCTCTGGTCCCCCGAGCAGAAGGTGAAGCTGGAGCGTCAGCTCTGGCTCGCCGTGCTGCGGGCCCAGAAGGACCTCGGGATCGAGGTGCCGGACGCCGCGATCGCCGACTACGAGCGGGTGCTCGACCAGGTCGACCTGGCCTCGATCGCGGAGCGCGAGAAGGTCACGCGTCACGACGTGAAGGCGCGGATCGAGGAGTTCAACGACCTCGCCGGACACGAGCACGTGCACAAGGGCATGACGTCCCGGGACCTCACGGAGAACGTCGAGCAGCTGCAGATCCGGCTCTCGCTGGAGCTCGTGCGCGACCGTACGGTGGCCGTCCTCGCCCGTCTGGGCAAGCTCGCGGGCGAGTACGGCGAGCTGGTCATGGCCGGCCGCTCGCACAACGTCGCCGCGCAGGCCACCACGCTCGGCAAGCGCTTCGCGACCGCCGCCGACGAACTGCTCGTGGCATACGGCCGGGTCGAGGAGCTGCTCGCCCGCTACCCGCTGCGCGGCATCAAGGGCCCGGTCGGTACGGCGCAGGACATGCTCGACCTGCTCGGCGGGGACGCGGCGAAGCTCGCGGACCTGGAGCGGCGAATCGCCCAGCACCTCGGCTTCTCGCAGGCCTTCACCTCCGTCGGCCAGGTCTACCCGCGCTCGCTGGACTACGAGGTCGTGACCGCGCTGGTGCAGCTGGCCGCCGCGCCGTCCTCGCTGGCCAAGACGATCCGGCTGATGGCCGGGCACGAGCTGGTGACCGAGGGCTTCAAGCCGGGTCAGGTCGGCTCCTCGGCGATGCCCCACAAGATGAACACCCGCTCCTGCGAGCGCGTCAACGGCCTGATGGTGATCCTGCGGGGCTACGCCTCAATGACGGGCGAGCTGGCGGGCGACCAGTGGAACGAGGGCGACGTCTCGTGCTCGGTGGTGCGCCGGGTCGCACTGCCGGACGCGTTCTTCGCGCTCGACGGTCTGCTGGAGACGTTCCTGACCGTCCTGGACGAGTTCGGTGCCTTCCCGGCGGTCGTCGCGCGCGAGCTGGACCGGTACCTGCCCTTCCTCGCGACCACCAAGGTCCTGATGGGCGCGGTGCGGGCCGGTGTCGGCCGCGAGGTCGCGCACGAGGCCATCAAGGAGAACGCTGTCGCCTCGGCCCTGGCCATGCGTGAGCAGGGCGCCGAGCGCAATGAGCTCCTCGACAAGCTCGCCGCGGACGAGCGCATCCCGCTCGACCGTGCGCAGCTCGACGCGCTGATGGCCGACAAGCTGTCCTTCACGGGCGCCGCCGCCGACCAAGTGGCCACGGTCGTCGGCCGGGTCGAGGAGATCATGAAGCAGCACCCGGTCGCCGCGACCTACACGCCGGGGGCGATCCTCTGACGCGGCTGACTGCCGCGGACCTGGAGGCCGCCCGTGACCGGCTCGTGCCGGATGTCGTCGCGGACGGCCTCCACGTCCTGTTCTGCGGTATCAACCCCGGTCTGATGACCGCGGCCACCGGACACCACTTCGCCCGGCCCGGCAACCGCTTCTGGCCCGTGCTGCACCTGTCCGGTTTCATGCCCCGTCTGCTGAAGCCGTTGGAGCAGGGCGAGTTGCTCTCGTACGGGCTCGGCATCACGAACGTGGTGGCACGGGCGACGGCGCGGGCCGACGAGCTGACCGCGCAGGAGTACCGGGAAGGCGGGGAGATCCTCGCCGCCAAGGTGGAGCGGCTGCGTCCGCGTCGGCTCGCGGTAGTGGGTGTGACCGCCTACCGAGCCGCCTTCGGTGACCGAAAGGCTCAAGTCGGCCCGCAGGAACGGTCGATCGGGGCCAGCCGGGTGTGGGTGCTGCCCAACCCCAGCGGGCTGAACGCGCATTGGACGGCCGCGACGATGGCGGAGGAGTTCGCGCGGCTGCGGGTGGCCGCCGAGGACGACCGCTAAGCCCTGTGCGCTCATTCCCATCATCCGCCCGGCAGAAGGGAGTTGACGACGGGGCCTAGGGCGGGTCGGTCTCCGTGACCACGGCCAGGAGCTGGAAGGGCAGCTCCCGGTCCCACTGGGAGACACCGAGGGCCACCCAGCGGTCGTGGCCGTCCGGCTTCCAGAGATGCACGTCCGGCACGTGCGCGCTCAGCGTGCCCCAGGGTTCGGGTATGTCCTCACCGGCTGTGGTCCGGTCGAAGACGCTCGACAGGCTGAAGTGCCGCGGGGTCCCCCAGCGGTGGGCCAGCCGCTCCGACAGACCGTCCCGGTCGGCCTCGAACTGCTCCTCCGTCTCCTCCCGGGCCGATCCGTCGTCCTCCCAGAACTCCTCGCTCGTCGCCAGCTCCGCTATGTGATAGCCGGGGCCCCCGGACCCGGCGGGCGACCGGCCCTGCTCCGCCGGGAAGTCCTCGGAGCACAGCCGGTCGATCGTGGCCAGTTGCTGTGCGATGGTCATGCCGTCCAGTAAACCGGCCCGCACTGACAATTGGCGGGCCGTCAGCCGGTCAGGCGTCCCGGCGCCGTACGCTCCACGCGCCGGCGAACAGGGCCGCCGCCGCCCAGGCCGCGGTCACGGCCAGGCCCGTCCACGGTCCCAGCGAGCCGTCCCAGGTCTCGTGCAGCACCACCTGACCCGCCTTGTCCGGCAGGAAGTCCGCCGCGCTGCCCGACACGCCGCCGACCACGAAGGACACGATGAGCAGGAAGGGGACCAGAATGCTCAGCGTCGCGACCCCACTGCGCAGCAGCGCGGTCAGTCCGGCCGCGAACAGCGCCATGAGCGCGAGGTAGACACCGCATCCCACAGCGGCGCGCAGCCCCTCGCTCCAGGTCACCCCGCTCCACCTGGTTCCGAGGACCGCCTCGCCCACCACCAGGCCGGCCGCGCCGGTGAACAGACCGACGAGCAGCGCCGGTACGGCGATGGCCACCGCCTTGGCCGCGAACCAGCGTCCGCGGTGCGGAACCGCGGCGAGCGTGACCCGCAGCGCACCGCCCTGAAACTCCACCGAGACGGCCTGCGCGCCGAAGGCGATGGCGGCGATCTGCCCGAAGCTGACACCGAAGAACGCCGAGAACAACGGGTCGAAGTCGCCGTCCGCCGAGTCGTCGAGCCCGGCGAGCGCCGAGAAGGCCGCGGTGACGAGGAGGACGGCGAGCAGCGCGGCGACGAGTGACCGCAGTGTACGGATCTTGATCCACTCCGAGCGGAGTACGGGTGCGAACGTCATGATCGTGCCTCCTGCTGCCGGGGCGGGCTCGGCATTCCGGTGAACTCGGTCTCGGCGGACGTCAGATCGAGATAGGCCTGCTCCAACGTGCCTTCCTCCGCGGCGAGTTCGAGGACCGGCACACCCGCGGCCGAGGTGAGGCGCCCGATGTCCTCCACGCGCGCGTCGAGGACGGTCCAGCGTCCGTCCTCGTCCTCGACCGCCTCGATCCCGTTTCCGGCCAGCAGACCGCTCAGTGCGGCGCCGTCGGTGGTGCGCACCCGGACGCGCGGCTGCACGCGCGCGTGGATGAACTCCCCCATCGGGGTGTCCGCGAGCAGGCGGCCCCGGCCGAGGACGACAAGGTGGTCGGCGAAGGACGCGGTCTCGTTCATGAGGTGGCTGGAGACGAGGACGGTGCGTCCCTCGCGGGCCAGCCGGCGCAGCAGTTCGCGGATCCAGATGATGCCTTCGGGGTCGAGCCCGTTGGACGGCTCGTCGAGCAGTACGACGGGCGGGTCGCCCAGCAGCGCGGCCGCGATGCCCAGCCGCTGGCGCATGCCCAGGGAGTACGTCTTCACCCGGTCTCGCGCGACCGACGCGAGTCCGGTCTCGTCGAGCACCTCGTCCACGCGGCGCTCCGGGATGCGGTTGCTCGCCGCGAGCGCCCGCAGATGATCACGCGCGGTGCGTGATCCGTGGGCGGCCTGCGCGTCGAGCAAGGCGCCCACGTGGCGCAGGGGTTCGTGCAGGGAGGCGTAGGGCCGGCCGCCGACGCCGGCGGTGCCGGAGGTGGGCCGGTCCAGGCCCAGCACGAGCCGCATGGTGGTGGACTTGCCGGCGCCGTTGGGCCCGAGGAAGCCGGTGACGCGGCCGGGGAGCACACGGAAGGTGAGGTGGTCCACGGCGCGCTTGCTGCCGTACTCCTTGGTGAGGTCTTGGACGTCGATGCTGGTCATGGGCTCAGCGTGTCCGCTGTCCGGCCGTCCCGTCCTCCCCCGCCGGCGGAGACCGTCTCCCTCGCTCGGGGGAGGCTCGTTGTCGGTGCCGCCTGGCACGATGACGCGATGGCCCGCTTTCTGCGCCCGCTGTTCCGGGGGACGACGTACACGCGCTTGCTGCATCTGTGGGTGCCGATGCTGTTCGTCAGCGTGTGGTTGTTCATCGACTCGACCAAGCCGTGGGTGCCCGCCGCGATACTGATTCCGCTGGGGCTGATTCCAGCCGTCCGGCGAGGTGAGGGCGTGCAGGCGCAGTTCATGCTGGCGCAGGGCGGCGGGGAGGAGGCGTTCTCGGTCGCGCCCTCGGTCAGTTGGCGGGATCGGTGGCGGACCGTGCTCTGGCTGGAAGTCCGGATGGTCGGTGGCTTGGTGGCCTCTGCGCTCACGGTCTGGCTGCCGGTGATTGCCTTCGATCTGGCCGGCGCGGCGACCGGCCACACGATCACCGACAACCCCTTCGTGCCGATTTCGGATCCGCACTGGGCCTATGCACTGCTCGTCCCGCTGCCCTTGCTCGGGCTGTACGGCGCGGTCGTCGCCCTCGGCGCGCTGGTCACGGCGCTCGCCCGCCGTCTTCTCGGCCCCTCCCCCGGCCAGCGGCTCGCCGCCCTGGAGGAGCGCACGGAGCAGCTCCTGGAGCGCACACGCATCGCCCGGGAGCTGCACGACTCCATCGGGCACGCGCTGACCGTCGCGGTGGTGCAGGCGGGCGCGGCGCGGGCGGCCGGCGACCCCGCGTTCACCGACCGGGCCCTGGGCGCCATCGAGGACACCGGCCGGGCCGCCCTGGAGGACCTGGACCGGGTCCTCGGTGTGCTGCGCGAGGCGGAGCGGCCGGTGAGCAGCCGCCCGACGCTGACGGAGGCGGACCGGCTCCTGGAGTCCGCGCGCGCCTCGGGAGCGAAGGTCGACGCCGAGGTGACGGGCCCGGTGGAGACGGTGCCCGGACCCGTCTCCCGTGAGGGCTACCGCATCCTGCAGGAATCGCTCACGAACGTCCTGCGCCACGCGGGGGGTGTCCCTGCCCGGGTCCGTATCGAGTGCCAGGACGCCAGACTGGTCCTGGAGGTCCGCAATCCGCTCACCGAGGAGATACCGGGGCCCGGCCGCGGCAGCGGGCTGCGGGGCATCCGTGAGCGGGCCGCGCTGCTCGGCGGCAGCGCCTCGACGGGCCCGGACCAGGGCGACTGGCAGGTGCGGGTGGACCTGCCACTGCCCTGATCTACGCTGACCGGATGCCGGTCACCGTGCTTCTCGTCGACGACGAACCCCTCGTACGCGCGGGCCTGCGTGCCGTCCTGGAGGCGCAGCCAGACATCGAGGTCGTCGGGGAGGCAGCCGACGGCGCGGCGGTGATCCCGCTGGTGCGGCAGCTGCGGCCCGATGTCGTCGCCATGGACGTGCGGATGCCCCTGATGGACGGCATCGAGGCCACGCGCGCGGTGCTGCGCACGGTGACCGATCCGCCGAAGATCCTCGTGGTGACGACGTTCGAGAACGACGAGTACGTCTACGAGGCGCTGCGCGCCGGCGCCGACGGGTTTCTGCTGAAGCGGGCCCGGCCCGCCGAGATCGTGCACGCGGTGCGGCTGATCGCCGAGGGCGAGTCCCTGCTGTTCCCCGCCTCCGTCCGGCAACTGGCCGCCGAGTACGGCGACGACGACGGCAACCCCGCGGCCCGGGCGGTGCTGGAGCGGGCCGCGCTCACCGAGCGTGAGGCGGAGGTGCTGCGCCTGGTGACCCGGGGCCTGTCGAACGCGGAGATCGCCGGTCGGCTGACCGTCGGGACGGAGACGGTCAAGTCCCACGTCAGCGCCGTCCTCGCGAAACTGGGCGCCCGGGACCGCACACAGGCGGTCATCACGGCGTACGAATCGGGGTTCGTCTCGCCCGGATGACGGACCGTGCCGCTCGGTCGATGCGGACCCGCCAGTAACGTGGGGGTCCCCGGCACTCGCCGGGGCCCGCCACGCCGAGTACGATCCGGCGAACACGCGCACGAGCTGGGAGGACGGACGTTGGGGCAGTTGACCGGCGGGGATCCCTCTCTGCTGCGAAGGATCAATTCCGCGGTGGTGCTGCACGCGCTGCGTGCCACGGACTGCGCGACGCTCACCGAGATCACCCGGGTGACCGGATTGTCCCGGCCCACGGTCGAGGGGGTCGTCGAAGGGCTGATCGACGGCGGGCTCGTCGTCGAGAAGGCGGCCGAGGAAGGCGCCGCACGGCGTCAGGGCCGGCCCGCCAGACGGTTCAGGTTCCGGGCCGAGGCGGGGCACCTGCTGGGCCTGGAGATAGGCCCCCACCGGGTCGCGGCGCTGCTCGCCGACCTGGACGGCCGGGTGATGGGCGCCATGTCCAAGGAAGTCGACGAGACGGCGTCCGCCGACGAGCGGCTGGAGCGGCTGCGCAGCGCGGTCGCCGACCTGCTGCGCCGGGCGGGCGTGGCCCGTAGTTCCCTGCGCGCGGTCGGGGTGGGCAGCCCCGGCATCGTCGAGGCGGACGGCACCGTACGCCTCGGCACGGCCCTTCCGGAGTGGACGGGCCTGCGGCTGGGCGAGCGGCTGAGCCGTTCCTTCAAGTGCCCGGTGCTGGTCGAGAACGACGCCAACGCGGCGGCGGTCGCAGAGCACTGGAAGGGCTCGGCCACCGAGTCCGACGACATCGTGTTCGTGCTGGCCGGGCTGAGCCCGGGCGCCGGGTCGCTGATCGGCGGACGGCTGCACCGGGGCTACGGCGGTGCGGCCGGCGAGATCGGGGCGCTGCATCTGCTGGGCCGGGAGGCGACCCCGGAGACGCTGCTGTCGACCACGGACGAGCCCTTGCACCCCCTCGACGAGCAGGCCGTCGCCGATGTCTTCGCCCTGGCGCGCGAGGGCGATCAGCGGGCCCGCGCGGCGGTCGACCGCTTCATCCAGCGCCTGGTCCACGACGTGGCCGCGCTCGTGCTGGCCCTCGACCCCGAGCTGGTCGTGATCGGCGGCTGGGCGGCCGGCCTGGACGGCGTACTGGAGCCGCTGCGGCGCGAGTTGGCGCGCTACTGTCTGCGGCCGCCCAAGGTGACCCTGTCCCTGCTGGGCGAGGCGGCCGTCGCGACGGGAGCACTGCGGCTGGCGCTCGACCACGTCGAGGAGGAGCTCTTCGCGGTGGAGAGCACGGTCACCGCGCGGCGCTGAGGGGCCGGGGCGAGGCGCTGGGGCGGCTGGGCGCCGGATCGGCCTCCTGTGCGGCTGAGGCGCGGAGCGGTCATCCATCGGCTGAGGCGCAGGAACCGTAAGGGCACGGCTCGGGCGCCGGAACCGTCAGGCACGACGGAAGCACCGGAGCGGTCACCGATGCGGCTCAGGCGCCCGAGCGGTCACCAACCCTCCCGAGGCGCCGGAACCGTCAGGCACGACAGGCACCGGAGCGGCCAGCCGTCAGGCACGCCAGATACACCGAAGCGGTCGGCAACGCGGCCGAGGTGCCGGGTTGGCCGGCGTGGCGCAGCCATGCGAGCCGTCCCGCGCGCGACGCAAAACGTCACGCCCCGGCGTAAGCGGGGCGTGACGTTTGTGGCTCGCTCGCGGCAGCGGTGCCGCCCGCGGTTCAGGAAGCGCGGCGCTCCGGCGTGTGGTGGATCTCGACGCCGCCGGCGTCACCGAAGGTCAGCCGGCAGGTGTCGGCGCGATACGTGGCGACGGAGACCGCCGCCGTGCGTCCCTCGGCGAAGAAGCGGGTGGTGACGACGAGGACCGGCGCTCCGGGGAGGCGGTCGAGTTCCTTGGCGTCGTCCGCACGCGCCGAACCGAGCTCCACGGCACGGTCCTCGCCCTCCAGCTCCAGACGCTGGAGCTCCCGCAGGACGGCACGCGCGCGTGCCGGGCCCGCGGGCGCGTCGATGGAGGAGAGGTCGGGCACCGAGGACGCCGGGATGTAGAGCAGCTCGGCGGCGACCGGCTGACCGTGCGTCACGCGGGACCGGCGCACCGTGTGCACCGCTTCGTCGCGGTCCGTTTCCAGCAGGTCGGCCACCCGGAGGGGCGGCGCCGCCAGGGCGCAGTCCGCGGGCTGCCAGGCGTCGCCCGCCGCACCCGGCCAGGTGTGCTGCTCGGACCCGACGGCCACACCCACGCGCGGCGGGGCGACCGTGGTGCCCACCCCGCGGCGGCGCTGCAGCCGGCCTTCCAGTTCGAGCTGCTCGAGGGCCTGGCGGAGCGTGGCACGGGCGACCCCGAAGCGGGCCGCGAGATCGCGTTCGTTGGGCAGGATCTCGCCCACCGTGAACTCGGAGTCGAGTGCCTCACTGAGCACGGTCTTGAGATGCCAGTACTTAGGCTCCGGCACCGTTTCCAGCTGCGTGGTCCCCACCCTGTCCTCCGCAATCGCCGTGGCCCGGCGGCTTTTTAGCGCCCTTGTTTATTAAAGGTTCCTGCACTATCCCTGCGACCATAAGCGCGGCCCCACCCTTGGTCAAGACCAATCCTCGATCCCTTACCGATTGCAGGGGCGCGGTGCCGCAGAGCGTTCATACGACGTTCGCGCTGGGAGATGTTCGCGACACAAGCGCGCAAGCCGGGCGTCCCCAGCACCGGGACCGGGCCTTCCCGGCGCACGGACCGGTTCTCCCCTGCGCACGGACCCGGCGTACCCCCCCCCGGGCCTCGTACACGACGGCGAAGCTCCCGCGGTGACGATGGGGGCTTCGGGGCCGTGGAGCGTGGGCCGCCGCTATTCGGGCGAGAGCGACAGCAGCTTCTCGGGGTTGCGGATGACGTAGATGCACTGGATCCGGCCGTCCGCGACGTCCAGCTGGAAGACGCTGTCGGCCTTGTCGCCCGACAGCGCCAGGAGCGCCGCGCCGCCGTTGACCTCAACCAGGTGGAACGACACGTCCGGGATCCCCTTGCGGGCCGCGCCGAAGATGAAGCGGCTCACCTTGTCGGCGGACTCGATGACCCGCAGCGGCGCCTTGGCCAGACCGCCGCTGTCGCCCACCAGGCGCACCTCGGGGGCCAGCAGGGACAGCAGGCCCGCGAGGTCGCCCTCGACGGCCGCGGCGAGGAACCGCTCGGTGAGCAGGCGGCGTTCGACCGGGTCGACCTCGTAGCGCGGCCGGCGCTCGTCGACGTGTTTGCGTGCCCGGCCGGCGAGTTGGCGTACCGCGGACTCGCTGCGGTCGAGGGTGGTAGCGATGTCGGCGTACGGGTATCCGAAGGCCTCGCGGAGCACGAACACGGCCCGTTCCAGGGGCGAGAGGGACTCCAGGACGACGAGCACGGCGAGGGAGACGGAGTCGGCGAGCACGGCCCGTTCGGCGGTGTCCGGGACGGTGTCCCCGAAGTCGGTCACATACGGCTCCGGCAGCCAGGGGCCCACGTACGCCTCACGGCGGGACTGCACGTGGCGCAGCCGGTCGATGGCGAGCCGGGTGGTGATGCGCACCAGGTAGCCGCGCGGTTCGCGCACGTCGGTCCGGTCCGCGCCGGACCAGCGCAGCCAGGCCTCCTGGACCACGTCCTCCGCGTCGGCCACCCGCCCGAGCATGCGGTAGGCGACGCCCGTCAGGACGGGGCGGTGCTCTTCGAAGACGTCGGTCGCGGTGTCGGTGGCCACTGATTCATCCCATCCGGCTCGTCCCGTCATGTCCAGGCAGATTCGGTGTCTGACCGAGCACACGCACGCGCGTGGAGGCGCCCGTACGGCCAGTGGTGGGCGGACTGGGCGTCGACCCGCACGCACGCGTGGAGGCGCCCGCGGAGCCGTTGACCGGCGCGTCGGCCGCCCTGACCGGGCACGCGTGCGGTTCGCGCCGCTCAGGGGCTACCCGTCGGTAGCAGTTGCTGACAAGCTGTCTACGAGCGTTTCCGTCACCGTGTCCCCACACGAGGAGCTGCACCATGTCCGCCACGGTCTCCTTCGACGTCCCCTCGGCGCACGGCCCCCGTGCCGTGACCCTCTCCTACGCGCGCGTGGGCACCGGCGAACCGCTGCTTCTGCTGCACGGCATCGGCCACCACCGGCAGGCCTGGGATCCGGTCGTCGACATCCTGGCGGCCGAGCGTGACGTGATAGCCGTGGACCTCCCCGGGTTCGGCGAGTCCCCGGCGCTGCCCGGCGGGCTCGCGCACGACCTCCCGACGATGAACTCCGCGCTCAGCGCGCTGTGCGAAAAGCTGGAGCTCGGTCGCCCGCACGTGGCGGGCAACTCGCTCGGCGGCCTGCTGGCCCTGGAGCTGGGACGCGAGAAGCTCGTACGGTCCGTCACCGCACTGTCTCCCGCCGGGTTCTGGACACAGGCCGAGCGGCGGTACGCCTTCGGGGTGCTGATGGCGATGCGGCAGGCCGCGCGGAGCATGCCCCTGCCGCTGGTGGAGCGACTGTCCACCACGGCGGCCGGGCGTACGGTCCTGACCAGCACCATCTACGCCCGGCCGGGCCGCCGTTCACCCGAGGCCGTCGTCGCCGAGACCCTCGCGCTGGCCCACGCCGAGGGCTTCGCCCCGACCCTCAGGGCGGGCACCGCGGTCCGGTTCACGGACGACATCCCGGGGCTCCCGGTCACCGTGGCCTGGGGCACGCGTGACCGGCTGCTCGTGCGCCGCCAGGGGATCCGCGCCAAGCAGCTGATCCCCCACGCCCGGCTGGTGCGGCTGCCCGGATGCGGGCACGTGCCCATGAACGACGACCCTGCGCTCGTCGCGCGGGTCATCCTGGACGGCAGCCGCTGAGCGGCGCGCCCGGCGGGTCAACGCCCCCGATCCCAGGGCGACTCCGGCTCCGACCAGGGCGCTGCCGACGGCCTGGGCGGCACCGTACGAGCCCGTCCCGACGAGCGGTGCGGTGCACGCGGCCGCCACGGGGATGAGGCCGGAGAAGAGCGTGGCGCGTTCCGCACCGATCCGCTGCATGCCCATGTACCAGCAGACGAAGCCGACGACCGTGACGACCACCGCCTGCCACAGCAGCGCGGCGGACTCGGTGGCGTCCGGCACCCGGAGCCATGCGCCACCGTCCGCGAGGACGCCGATCACGGCCGACTCGACCGCGGCGATCCCGCACACCGTCGCGGACAACAGGCGTGGCCCCAGCGGCCGCAGCACGGGCACCGCGAGAACGGCGAAACCGACCTCGCCGGCGAGCGCGCATCCGGAGAGGGCGATGCCCGTGCCGTCGGTACGTCCCCAGCCCTGCACCGTGAAGGCGCCGATCGCGACCCCCAACGCCCCGTACAGGACGAGGCGTTGAGGGCGGCGCCCCTCCAGGAGGGGAACGACGACGGCCACCACGACCGGAGCGCACCCCACGAAGACTCCGGGAACCGCCGGCTCCGCGGAGCGTTCCGCGGCGATCACCGCGAGGTTGAAGCCGACCATGCCGACGGCCGACAGCAGTGCGAGACGCGTCCACTGCCGTGGCGTGAGTGTGCGCAGGGGTGCCGTGCCACCCCTGCCGACCAGTGGCACCAGCAGCAGACAGGCCAGGCCGTAGCGCAGGAACTGGCCGCCCGCGTACGGGTACTGGCCCAGCACGCTGTTGGCCGTGAAGGAGCCTCCGACGAGGACACAGGCGAGGGCGGCGAGCAGCGCCCCTCGGGTGGTGACGTTCATGGTGGCGACGCTACGAAGGGCACCGGTCCGGTTTAAGGTCCACTTCCATGACGCCATCGGGGACCAATCCAGGCACGCCCGGCGCCGGGGCGGCGGGTTCGCCTGCGGGTGGTGGGGCCGAGCCGTCCGGGTGCGCTCCTTCGTGGGCCGCCGCCTGGGAGTTGCTCCTGCCGGCCGCTTCAGCACCGGCACGCGCGCGTGGCCGTACGCTCCAGGCCGCGCTGCGCGAAGCGGTCCGCTCCGGACGGCTGGCGCAGGGCACGCGGCTTCCGTCGAGCCGGGAGCTCGCCGCCGACCTCGGGGTCTCCCGGGGGCTCGTCACGGAGGCGTACGAGCAGCTGACCGCGGAGGGTTATCTGCGCAGCGGCCGCGGCGCCGGAACCTGGGTCGGCGGTGCCGTCCGGGCGGCGCAACCGCGCGCACGTGACCTCGCCCCGCGCTCCCCCGGCGCCCGGGCGGACTTCCTGCCGGGCACCCCGGACCTGTCGCTGTTCCCGCGGGCCGCCTGGACCGCCGCGCATCGCGGAGTGCTCGCCGAACTGCCGCACCACGCACTGGGTTACCCGGATCCCCGCGGGCTCCCCCGGTTGCGTACCGCCCTCGCGGAGCTGCTCGTCCGGCGCCGGGGCGTGGTCGCCGATCCGGAGCGGGTGGTGGTGGTCTCCGGCGTGGCGCAGGCGATGACGCTCCTCGGCTTCGTGCTCCACGCGCGCGGGATGCGTGCCGTCGGCGTGGAGGACCCGGGGAGCCCGGAACACGGCTCTCTGTACGCCTCGGCCGGGATCGGCACCGTACCGCTGCCGTTGGACGCGGACGGCCTGGCGACCGGACCGCTGCACGCCTCGGGTGTGCGTGCCGTCGTGACGACGCCGGCCCACCAGTTCCCGTCGGGAATCGGGTACTCCGCGCGGCGCCGTGCCGAACTGCTGGAGTGGGCACGGTCGGTGGACGGTCTCGTGATCGAGGACGACTACGACGGGGACTTCCGCTACGACCGTGCGCCGGTGGGCGCGCTGCAGGGGCTCGACCCGGAGCGCGTCGCGTACACGGGTTCGGTCAGCAAGTCCCTCGCTCCCGGGCTGCGGCTCGGCTGGCTCCTGGTACCGGCGTTCCTCGCCGAGGACGTCGTCGAGCGCAAGCGGACCATGGATCTCGGTCATCCCGCGATCGACCAGGCGGTCATGGCACGGTTCCTCGAACACGGCGACTACGACCGGCAGTTGAGGCGTTGCCAGCGCGCCTACCGGGAACGCCGCGACACGCTCGTATCTGCGCTGGACGAGCACTTTCCGGGCGCGAGGGTGTCCGGTGTCGCGGCCGGTCTGCACGCCATCGCGGAACTCCCGGACCGTTACGGGCCGCTGGACCGCTTCCTGGAGCGCGCGGCCGCCGCCGGGGTCGCGGTGCGGCCACTGACGGACTACGGAGAGTCGGTGGACGACGGCGTACGGCTGGTGCTGGGGTACGCGCACCTGTCGTCGGCGCGGATCCGCGAGGGCGTACGACTGATGGCGGACGCCGTGCGTGTGTGACACGGGGTCCTATTCGCGGGACGGCACGGGACCGCTGTGCGTGCGCAACGGCCCGGAGCCGGTGCCCGCGCAGGACGCCACACACCGCTGCACGAGCAGGACGGCAGCACGGCAGCACGGCAGCACGGCAGCACGGCAGGCAACCGCTGCACGGCAGACAACCGCTGCACGCGCGGTACGGCACGGACCGCGGCCCGCGCAGGGCGGCACAGGACCGCTGCCCGCGCAGGACGCCCACGGGACCGCTGCACGCGCAGGACGGCTCACGCGCAGCCACGACGCGTCGGGGATCGCACACCGGTTCCCCTGCCCCCGTGGTCAGTTGTTCACTTGTGGTTTCCGTGTGCGCTGCGGCGCACCAGTAGTTGTGGCACTGCACACTGGCCGGATCCCGTCCCTGGAGGCGCATTCATGTCACACCTTCCGCTCCCCGGCCGCCGCGGCGTCCTGCGCGGTTCGCTCGCCGCGTCGGCGGCACTGGCCCTGCCCGCCGCGGTCGGCGCGGCACCGGCGTTCGCCCTGTCCGGGCGGCCGAAGGCGGGGTGGGGCGTCCAGGCAGGAGACGTGACCGCCGACTCGGGTCTGGTGTGGGTGCGCTCCGACCGCCCGGCCCGGATGATCGTCGAGACGTCGGCCACCGAGTCCTTCCGCAACCCGAGGAGATGGCACGGCCCGCTGCTCGACGCGGAGACGGACTTCGCCGGGTCGACGCGGGTGCGCGATCTGCCCGGCGGCGAGCAGATCCACTACCGGGTGCTGCTCGCCGACCCCGACGACCCGCGGCGCACGGGCGAGCCGGTGACCGGCACCTTCCGCACGGCGCCGGTCAGGAGGCGCGACGGCGTGCGGTTCCTGTGGTCGGGCGACCTGGCCGGGCAGGGCTGGGGCATCAACCCGGACCGCGGGGGCTACCGGATCTACGACGCCATGGCAGCGCTGGACCCGGACTTCTTCCTGTGCAGCGGCGACAACATCTACGCCGACGGGCCGATCTCCGCGACCGCGACCCTGCCCGACGGCAGCATCTGGCGGAACATCACCACCGAGGAGAAGTCCAAGGTCGCCGAGACACTGGCGGAGTTCCGCGGGGCGTTCCGCTACAACCTGCTGGACGAGAACCTCAAGCGGTTCAACGCCCAGGTGCCGTCCATCGTCCAGTGGGACGACCACGAGGTGCGCAACAACTGGTACCCGGGTGAGGTGATCGCGGCTTCGGACACGCGGTACACCGAGAAGAGCATCGACGTGCTGGCGTCGCGGGCGAATCGCGCGTTCAGCGAGTACTTCCCGATCACCACGCTGCGGCCGGGTGCCCGGGAGGGCCGGGTGCACCGGGTGGTGCGCCACGGTCCGCTGCTCGACGTCTTCGTGCTGGACATGCGGACGTACCGCAACGCCAACTCCCCCGGCACCCAGACCACCGACACCCAGGGCATCCTCGGCACGGAGCAGCTGGACTGGCTCAAGCGGGAGCTGTCGCGGTCGCGTGCGGTGTGGAAGGTGATCGCGGCCGACATGCCCCTCGGCCTGGTCGTGCCGGACACCACCGAGGGCAAGCAGAACATCGAGGCGGTGGCCCAGGGTGACCCGGGAGCACCGCTCGGGCGGGAGCTGCAGATCGCCGAGCTGCTGCGTCACATCAAGCATCGGAAGATCACGGGAACGGTGTGGCTGACGGCCGACGTGCACCACACCTCGGCCCAGCACTACCAGCCGGCACGGGCCGCCTTCACCGACTTCGAGCCGTTCTGGGAGTTCGTCTCCGGCCCGCTCAACGCCGGCGCGTTCCCGGCGAGCACGCTGGATGCCACGTTCGGACCGGAGCGGGTGTTCCTGAAGGCGCCGACCGCCTCGAACGTGTCGCCCGCCGGCGGCTACCAGTTCTTCGGCGAGGTCGACATCGACGGCGACAGCGGCGAACTGACGGTGCGGCTGCGGGAGCAGGACGGCACGGTGCTGTTCACTCAGGCACTGCAGCCGGGCCGCGTGGGGCAGTGACGCACCACACGGGGTGATCATTCCCGTACCCTCGAACCACCGGGCAGCGCACCGGAGTCATCCCCCGGTGCGCTGTTCCGCTCGCGTCTCGCCCCTCGCCGAGACCTCGCGCCGCTGAGCCGCCGAGCCGTCGCCGCGGACGCACGCGTGACCACGTACGTCCGCGATCCGGTCAATAGATGCCACTGAGTAATAGAAAGAGCAACAAAAAGGACAGAAGGACACTTAACCGATCAGTCACAAACCGTTCGTGATCACGCAACACCGTTCGTCCACAGTGGCTGCATGACTCCAGACATGTCTGATGTGACGCGTGCCCGGCACGGTCGCCCGGTGCACCACTGGCGCCGGGACCTGGTCGAACTCGCCGCGCTGTTCACGGCCGTCGCCGTGGCGGACGGCGTCGCCAACCTGATCGGGCACGGCCCCGACGGCCCCGCCCTGCTGGTGATCTCGGCTGCCGCACTCGTCGCCACGGCCGGATTCCACACCTGGTGGGCACGACACCACGGTCACGCGCCCCCGCCGGGCGATACCGGCGCCCGGCCGCCTGCCGCAGCGCAGTCCGCCGGGCAGCCCGGCCCGTCGCCGGCGACGTCCGCAGCCGCCTCGGGGACCACCGTCCTGTGGCGCATGCGGACCACGGTGAAGGACGAGCCGGGATCGCTCGCCGCACTGTGCACGGCGCTGGCGGCCCACCGGGTCGACATCCTCAGCCTGCAGACGCATCCGCTGGCGGAGGGCACCGTCGACGAGTTCCTGCTGCGCGCGCCGGAGGAGCTGGCCGCGTCCGACCTCAGCCGCGCGGTCTCCCTGGCCGGCGGCACCGGTACCTGGATCGAGCGGGCCGATGCCCACGACCTGGTGGACGCGCCGACGCGCGTTCTGGGGCTCGCCACGCGCACCGCCCTCGACGCCGCGGAACTTCCGCTCGCCCTGCGGCAGTTGCTCGGACGCTGCACCATCCGTTCGCTGCCCGCCACGTCTCCCGGTTCCGGCCGCGCGGGACAGGCCATCCCCGTCGAGGGCGCCCTGGAGGACACGGTGATGCGGCTACGGGCCCCCGAGGGCGGAGTGATCACGGTGGAGCGGCCGTATCTGCCCTTCACCCCGACGGAGTTCGCGCGGGCGCGGGCGCTGGTGGAACTGGACGCGCGGCTCGGTCCGCGGATCCCGCGCAGCCAGGACGTACTGACGCTGCCCGAGGGCAACGCGATCACCGTGCGCCGCGCCGACACCTCCGACGTGGAGGCCGCGAAGGCCATGCAGGAGCGCTGCTCCCCACGCACGCTGAGCATGCGCTACCACGGTCCCGTGGGCCAGGCGGACCGTTACCTCAACCACCTGCTCAGTCCGCGCTTCGGGCGGACGCTCGCCGTGCAGACAGCGTCCGGACGCATCGTCGGCCTGGGCCACCTCCTGTGGGACGGCGACGAGACGGAGATCGCGCTGCTGATCGAGGACGAGTGGCAGCGCCGGGGCATCGGCGGTGAACTCCTGGGGCGTCTGGTGTCGATGGCGGTCGAGGCGGGCTGCGACAGCGTGTACGCGGTGACGCAGGCCTCCAACACCGGCATGGTCGCGGCGATGCGCGGTCTCGATCTCCCCCTCGACTACCAGATCGAGGAGGGCACCCTCGTCATCACCGCCCGCCTGAACTCGGCCCCGGCCACCCCGCAGCCGTCGTACGAGCAGGCGGAGGAGAGTCCGGGCGAGCCGATCGCCGGCCACCGGACACAGGCGCCCTAGGACCGCTGCGCGACCGCCGCCCGCCCCCGGTCCGTCGTCCCCGGCCGGGGCCCCAGGGCCCCGTCCAGGTCCGCCCACAGATCGTCGACGTCCTCCAACCCCACGGACAGGCGCAGTAGTTGATCGCTGACGCCGGAGCCGTGGCGGTCGGAGGGGGCGACGATGCGGTGGCTGATGGACGCCGGGTGCTGGATGAGGGTGTCGACGCTGCCGAGGCTGACGGCCGGGGTGATCAGCCGGACGGCGGCGATGACGTCGTGCGGGTCGCCGTGGACCTCGAAGGCGATCATGGCACCGCCGATCCGCGGATAGTGGACGCGGGCCACCCGGGGGTCGGCGGCGAGGCGCCCCGCGAGGTCGGCGGCGCCGGCGGACGCGGCCCGGACCCGTACCGGAAGGGTCGACAGACCGCGCAGCAGCAGATAACCGGCGAGCGGATGCAGTACGCCGCCGGTCGCGAACCGCACCTGGCGCAGCCCCCGCGCGAACTCCTCGTCGCAGGCCACCACACCGGCCATGACGTCCCCGTGTCCGCCCAGGTACTTGGTCGCGCTGTGCAGGACGAGCCGCGCGCCCTGTTCGGCCGGCCGCTGGAGGACCGGCGTCGCGAACGTGTTGTCCGCGAGCAGCGGGACCGAGCCGCAGGCGTGGGCGACCGCCCGCAGGTCCAGTTCGGCGAGCGTCGGGTTGGCCGGCGACTCGACCATGACCAGCCCGGTGTCCGGGCGCAGCGCGTCCGTGATGCCCGCCGGGTCGACCCAGGTCACCTCCGACCCCAGCAGCCCGGCGGTCAGCAGATGATCGCTGCAGCCGTACAGCGGCCGTACGGCGACGACGTGCCGCAGTCCCATCGCACCGCGGACCAGCAGTACGGCGCTCAGCGCGGCCATTCCGCTGGCGAACGCGACCGCGCTGTCCGTGCCTTCGAGACGGGCGAGGGCGGTCTCGAAACGGGCGACCGTCGGATTGCCGAGGCGGCCGTAGACGGGCGGCCCCTCCGGCTCGGCGCCGTCCGCGGCGAACGCGTCGATCCGGGCGGCCTCGCCCCGGCTGTCGTACGAGGGGTAGGTGGTGGAGAGGTCGATCGGCGGGGCGTGCAGTCCCTGCCGGGCGAGATCGTCACGGCCGGCGTGCACGGCCTCGGTGGCCAGCGCCCGCGGGGCAGGGCGGCCGTCGGATATGCGGTACGGGTTCGGGATGCCGGAGTCCATGGCCACAGCCTGAACACCGACCGGGTCCCTGGGGTAAAACCCCGTGTTACGTTCGAGCCATGGCCGAAACCGTCGTACTCGATCCGGTGGATCTCCATCTGCTGCGGCTGTTGCAGAACGACGCACGGTCGACCTACCGCGATCTTGCCGCACAGGTCGGTGTCGCGCCATCGACCTGTCTGGACCGGGTGACCCGGCTGCGCCGCTCGGGCATCATTCTCGGCCACCAGCTGCGACTCGACCCGGCGAAACTGGGCCGCGGGCTGGAGGCACTGCTGTCCGTGCAGGTCAGGCCGCATCGACGGGAGCTGGTCGGACCCTTCGTGGACCGGATCCGGGCACTGCCCGAGTCCCGTACGGTCTTCCATCTCACCGGCCCCGACGACTATCTCGTGCACGTCGCGGTCGCGGACATGGCGGATCTGCAGCGGCTGGTGCTCGACGAGTTCACGTCACGGCGCGAAGTGGCGCGCGTCGAGACCCGGTTGATCTTCCAGCAGTGGGATTGCGGCCCTCTGCTGCCGCCGCAGCGCGACGCCTCCGCGACCACACCGCCACATGCCGGGCACAGTGCCACGCCCTCAGCGGAATCGGGCTGACGCGGATCACGACCTCGTACGAGGATTGTCCGCATGCCAGACACCAAGAGCCCGCTGCCCCGCGAGATCGCCGACGCGTACGTCGACGAGCTCATCGCCCTCGACCCGGTCACCGGCACCTATCTCGGCGACAAGGCCAGTTCGACCAGACTGCCCGACTCCTCACCCGCCGGTCAGGAGGCCCTCGCGGAGCTGGCCCGGACGACGCTCGCGCGGCTCGACGAGGCGGAGCGGCAGCCCGGCGCGGACAGCGGCATCGAGCGCCGCTGCGCCCGGCTGCTGCGTGAGCGCCTTTCCGCGCAGCTCGCCGTGCACGCGGCCGACGAAGGCCTGCGGCAGGTGAGCAACCTGCACTCGCCCCTGCATTCGGTGCGCGGCGTCTTCAACCTCATGCCGACGGAGACGGACGAGGACTGGGCCGCGATCGCCGAGCGGCTGCGCGCGGTGCCGGCCGCGCTGGAGGGCTACCGCGCCTCCCTCGCGCTCGGCCTGGAGCGCAAGCTCTACGCGGGTCCGCGCCCCACCGCGACGGTCATCGGCCAGCTCACCGATTGGTCCGACCCGGGCGGGCAGGGCCGCGGCTGGTTCGAGGACTTCGTCGCACCTGGTCCCGAGTCGCTGCGCACGGAGCTGGACACCGCGGCACACACCGCGACGGCGGCCCTGGTGTCGCTGCGGGACTGGCTGCGCGATGTGTACGCGCCCACGATCGAGGGCGCCCCGGACACCGTCGGCCGCGAGCGGTACGCCCGCTGGTCGCGCTACTACCTCGGCGCGGAACTCGACCTCGACGAGGCGTACGCGTACGGCTGGTCCGAGTTCCACCGGCTGCTCGGCGAGATGAGGCAGGAGGCCGAGAAGATCCTGCCCGGAGCCGAGACCCCGTGGGTGGCGCTCGCCCATCTCGACGAACACGGTACGCACATCGAGGGGGTCGACGAGGTCCGCGACTGGCTGCAGGGGCTGATGGACGAGGCGATCGACGCCCTCGACGGCACCCACTTCGAACTCGCCGAGCGGGTACGGCGGGTGGAGTCACGGATCGCACCGCCCGGCGGCGCGGCGGCCCCGTACTACACGGCGCCGTCCGAGGACTTCTCGCGCCCCGGCCGTACCTGGCTGCCGACCATGGGCCAGACCCGGTTCCCCGTGTACGACCTGGTCTCGACGTGGTACCACGAGGGCGTTCCCGGCCACCACCTCCAGCTCGCGCAGTGGGCCCATGTCGCCGAGAACCTCTCGCGCTACCAGGCCACCGTCGGCCTGATCAGCGCCAACTGCGAGGGCTGGGCGCTGTATGCGGAGCGCCTGATGGACGAGCTGGGCTTCCTCACGGCAGCGGAGCGGCGGCTCGGCTATCTGGACGCGCAGATGATGCGCGCGGCACGCGTGATCGTCGACATCGGCATGCATCTGGAGCTGGAGATCCCGGCCGACTCGCCCTTCCACCCGGGCGAGCGCTGGACTCCGGAGCTGGCCCAGGAGTTCTTCGGCTCCCACAGCAGCCGGCCGGCCGACTTCGTGGAGAGCGAGCTCACCCGCTATCTGTCCATGCCCGGCCAGGCCATCGGCTACAAGCTCGGCGAGCGGGCCTGGCTGCTGGGCCGCGAGAACGCGAGGAAGCGGCACGGCGCCGACTTCGACGCGAAGGCCTGGCACATGGCGGCCCTGTCCCAGGGCTCGCTGGGTCTGGACGATCTGGTGGACGAGCTGTCCCGGCTGTGACCGACGGGCGGGGCCGGCGGATCGGGTACTCCGGTCCGCCGTCGGCCCGGCCCGCTCCGGACGTCAGCGGCGGAATCCTCCCTCGGAGTTCTCGGTGGGTGGACACACTTGGCCGTGGGACTGCCGGGATCCGGCGCGGGACGCACTTGACCGCGGGACCGCCGGGACTCGGTGGGTGGACGCACTGACCGCAGGACCGCCGGGTCATGGCGCGGGATGCGCGACGCACGGGAGGTGGCGGGTGGCCGGCGCCTGCGAGGTTGCGCGGGCCGGTGCCCTCAGGACGTGAGCCGCCGGAGTTGTACGAGGCCCAGCCAGGTCTCCGGGCCGGGCTCCACGTACGCCGCCCGCACCGCGTAACGCCCCGGTGCCAGCGCGACCCGCAGGTGGTCCGTGCGCTCCGAGGCCTTCCCCGGCCACGCCGCGTCGAAGAGCACGACAGGCCCCGGGACGTCCCACGCCACCTCCGGCTCCCATACGGCGGAGTCGAGCGCGGCGGGGACGCGGGCGAGGAGTTCGCCCTCGGAGTCGGCGGCGCACCACCGTACGAAGGTGTCGTGCTCGGGCAGATAGGTGGTCGAGGCGGGTTCGTCCCCGAGGACCAGGGCCCGGGTGTCCCCCACGGGCACGAGGCCGATGTACCCGTCGACGTCACAGGCCCGGTCGTAGTCGGTCGACATGTCGTCACCGTCGGCCCCCGCCCAGAACGACAGCACCACCTCGGGGATCGCTATGAGCGGCCCACCGCCCGACTCGACCCACTCCACCGCACCGGGTTCCGCGTAACGCGCCATGAGCAGAAGTTACAGCCTGGTGCCGGCCCGGGACTTCGCCCTCCCCCGCTCCGCCCGAAATCC
Organism: Streptomyces sp. NPDC058274; assembly: GCF_042881375.1. Taxonomy (NCBI): domain Bacteria; kingdom Bacillati; phylum Actinomycetota; class Actinomycetes; order Kitasatosporales; family Streptomycetaceae; genus Streptomyces; species Streptomyces sp. NPDC058274. The sequence goes on along the minus strand of NZ_JBHVXW010000005.1, from coordinate 84,752 downwards.
GCTGTTCCGCCCCGGCCGTACGGCCATCCGCGCCGGGCGGATTGCCCCAACTCCCCCTGGAACACACGGACTCGGGCAGGCGTCGGCATGGACCTCGGCATGGACCTCGGCGTCGCAAGGGTGGCATCGGATCAAGAGCGGCAACCGCTCAGCAGCCGCAGTCCTCCGAGTCCACCGGCGACGTCAGCGGGTCGGCGGCGCGCTGCTCGCGCCCCTCCCAGGTCTCGTACGCGAAGCCCTCGCGCGCCCAGTACTCGAAGCCGCCGAGCATCTCCTTGACCTGGAAGCCGAGTTCGGCGAGCGCCAGGGCCGCGCGGGCGGCGCCGTTGCAGCCGGGGCCCCAGCAGTACGTGACAACGGGTACGGACTTGTCGAGGAGTCGCTCCGCCTGTTCCGGGATGAGCGCGGTGGGCAGATGGATCGCGCCGGGCACGTGTCCCTGGTCCCAGGATCCCGTGGAACGCGAGTCGAGCACGACGAATCCCGGGTCACCGCCGGCCGCAAGAGCGGAGGCCACGTCGGACACGTCCGCGTGAAAGGCCAGGCCGGCGCCGAAGTAGGCGGCGGCCGCGGCCGGAGCGGCGGGGGCGATCCGCAGAACGGGGTTCGGAGCGGTCGCGGCGGTCGCGGGGCTGGTCACGGCGGTCGCGGGGCTGGTCGCAGTGTTCTCGGGGCTGGTCACGGCGGTCGCGGTGCTGGTCGCGGCGGTCGCGGCGGTCACAGTCATGGTGTGGGCTTCCCTCCCGGTCCCGCCGTAGCGGTGCCTGACCGCGTCGGCCGTGCGGGACTTCATGACCGGAAATCTACGTCCGGTGTTCCGCGTCCTGAAGCCACGATCCACGGCATGACTCTTGATCCGCCGGGGATTTCCCTGCTACTTATCGGACATGACCGCGTATTCCCCGGACGCCACGGACTGGCGCATCCTCGATGTCCTCCAGCGCGAGGGCCGGGCCAGTTTCGCCGAGCTGGCCCGCGCCGTCTCGATGTCCGCGAGCGCGGTCACCGAACGCGTGCGCCGCCTGGAGGAGGCGGGTGTCATCCAGGGGTACGCGGCCGTCGTGGACCCGGAGAGACTGGGCCTGTCCATCCTCGCCTTCGTGCGGCTCAGGTATCCGAACGGCAACTACAAGCCCTTCCACGACCTCGTCGCGGTCACGCCCGAGATCCTGGAGGCGCATCACGTCACGGGCGACGACTGCTTCGTCATCAAGGTGGCCGCGCGCTCGATGCACCACCTCGAGGAGGTGTCGGGCAGGATCGGCGCCCTGGGCTCGGTGACGACGAGCGTCGTCTACTCCTCGCCGCTTCCCCGGCGTCCGCTGGGCCACTGAGAGCCTCCGGGATCCGCCGGGCCCGATGGAGGCGGGGGCGGAGCCCCTGCCTCCCCTCAGCCGGCCCCCCGCTGCCGTACGACCGAGCCCGTCCGCCCCTTCACGATCTCCAGCTGCGCATGGATCCGCCGCCGCAGGTCGCCGACATGGCTGACGATGCCGACGCTGCGGTCGCGCTCACGCAGGGAGTCGAGCACGTCGAGGACCTCGTCGAGGGTCTGGTCGTCCAGGCTGCCGAAGCCCTCGTCGATGAAGAGCGTGTCGAGCCGGACACCGCCCGCCTCGTCCGTGACGACGTCCGCGAGACCGAGGGCCAGCGCCAGCGAGGCGAAGAAGGTCTCGCCGCCGGAGAGCGTCGCGGTGTCCCGCTCGCGGCCGGTCCAGGCGTCGACGACATGCAGGCCGAGGCCGCTGCGGCCGCGCCCGGAACGATCGTCCGAGTGGACGAGGGTGTAGCGCCCGGACGACATGCGCCGCAGCCGGACGGTCGCCGCGGCGGCGACCTGTTCGAGGCGGGCGGCGAGGACGTACGACTCCAGGCGCATCTTGCGTTCGTTGTCCGCGGAGGTGCCCGCCGCGAGACCGGCCAGCCGCGCCACCCGGTCGTACTCCTCGCGCAGAGGGCCCAGCCGGCGCACTCCGGCGGCCGCCCGCGCGGACAACCGGTCGAGCTCGGCGCAACGGCGCGCCGCCGCGTCCCGTGCGGAAACGGCGCCCTGGAGACGGCCGGCCGCGGACTCGGCCGCCTGCTCGGCGGCCCGGAGACCGGCGGGCGGCTGCTGGGCGGCAGCCGCCGTGTCGGGTTCGGCGAGCACCGCGCGCACCGCCGCCTCGTCCGACTGCCAGGCGTCCAGGCGCCGTTGGAGATCGCGGTGAGCCGCGCCGTCCAGCAGCGCGTCGGCCGCGGCCTGCGGGGTGTCGAACCCGGCGCGGAAGGCGGCATCGGCCAGCCGCGCGTCGGCCGCCTTGAGCCGCTGGGCGGCCTCCTCGGCGTTGCGCGCGGCGTCCGCCGCTTCGGTGAGCCGTGCCGCACGCCGCTCCAGCTGGGCGAAGCGCGCGGACACGCTGCCGGCGTCTGCCCGAGCCTGCGCCAACTCGCGTTCCAGGACGGCCCTTTCGCGGTCCAGGGTGTCCCGGCGGGCGGCCCGGGAGGCGGTCCGCACCTCCGCCGCCTGCTGGGCTGCGACCCGGCGCCCATGCTCGCCCTCCGCCTGGGCGAGCGCTTCACGCGACGCGTGCAGCCCGGACGCGGCGGCGCGTGCCTCGGTGTGCAGCCGCTCCAACTCCTCCACCTGCTCGACGAGTTGCGTCGTTGGCGTGTCGCCTGCCTCCGCGGTGGCGGCGGCGAGCGCCTCGCGTACGACGCCCAGGCGTCGCTCGTCCTCGGTGCGCAGCTCGTCGGCGCGCTGGTAGGCCGCCAGCGCGGCCTCCTCGGCCTGCCGGTCGACATGCCCGGCGATCTTCCGTGCGGGCGCGGGGTGCTCGGTGGCTCCGCAGACGGCGCAGGGCTCGCCGTCGACGAGACCCGCGGCGAGTTCCGCGGCGATTCCCTGCAGGCGCTGTTCCTTGAGGTCGAGCCAGTGGGCGCGCGCGTCCGTCGCCCGCTCGCGTGAGACGAGTGCCTGCGCCTGCGCTTGGTCCGTGTCACCGGCGAGCTGGTCACGCAGGCGGGCGGCCTGGAGCCGCTTTTGGGCGGGCTCGCGCTGGACGGCCAGGTGCTCGGCCCGGGTGGCGGCTTCCTGGGCGGTCTCGATGCCCGACCGCAGGTCCGCGCGGGTCGTGTCCCAGGCGGCGAGCCAGCTCTCGGCATCCTGGAGGACGTCCTCGTCGGCGCGCTCCTGGCGGTCAAGGCCGGTGCGCTCCGCCTGCAGTTCGGCCAGTCGCTGTTCGGCTCGGCGCGCCGACTCCAGACCGCCCAGCTCCTCGGTGGCCTTGCGGGCGGCCGCCGCGAGTCCGGCCGCACCGGCATCGGCGTACGCCGCCTCGGGGAGCACCGCACGCGCGCGTGCGTCCGCGGCGGCCGCGCGCCGGTGCTCGGCGTCCGCGGACTCGCGCAGGTCGAGGGCGGGTGCCACCGCCTCGGCCTTGCGGGCCCGCTCCATCCGTACCCGCGCCTCCTGGTGGGCGTCGGCCCGCTCCGCCAGCCGCGCCGCCCGCTCCCGCGCCTCGGCGAACCGCCGCTGCAGGCGCGCCACTTCGCGTACGTCGTCGAGGTCGCGCTCGGCGGCGGCCCGGGCGGAGTCGGCGGCTGTGCGGGCGCAGTGGGCGATGGTGAGCCGTTCGCGGGCCGTGCTGCGGGCGATGGCCGCCCACGTCATGACGGCCTCGGCGAGCCCGGGATCGCCGGGCGCGAGGTCGGGCAGTGCCGGGGCGTCACCCGCCGCCTGGTGCATCCGGTGGGCGTCGGCGAGCAACTCGGTGTCGCCCTCGCGGACTTGGGCCTCGGCCAGCCGCCGCCGCTCGGCCAGGCGCTTCTCGACCTCGGCGAAGCGGTGGGTGTCGAAGAGGCGGCCGAGCAGCTTGCCGCGGGCCTCGGCGTCGGCCCGCAGGAAGCGCGCGAAGTCGCCCTGGGGCAACAGCACGACCTGGCAGAACTGTTCACGGCTCATGCCGAGCAGCTGGGTGATCTCCTCGCCGATCTCCTGATGCGAGCGGCTGAGGTCCTTCCAGGAGCCCGCCACGGCGTCGTACTCGCGCAGCCGGCTCTGGGCCTTGTCGGTGGTCGTGCCGGAGCCGCGCTTCTTGGGGCGCGCCCAGGGCGGCTGCCGGGTGATCTCCAGGCGGCGCCCGGCGACGGTGAGTTCGAGCCGGATCTCCGTGCGGGTCCCGGGGGCCGCGTGATCACTGCGCAGGGTGAGGCCCTGACCGCTCTGGCGGGCGCCCGGCACAGCCCCGTAGAGCGCGAAGCAGACGGCGTCCAGGACGGAGGTCTTGCCCGCCCCGGTCGGTCCGTGCAGCAGGAAGAGTCCCGCTGCGGACAGCTCGTCGAAGTCGACCTGCTGGGCGCCGCCGAAGGGCCCGAAGGCGGTGATGTCGAGCCGGTGCAGTCTCATCGGGCCTCCTCGATGTCCGGGAAGTCCTGGCGGTTGCGAGCGGCCGGCCGCAGCCGGGTCACCGGGCGACCTCCCGGACGGCGTCATCGGCGCGGACGGCGTCGAAGGCGTCCTGGAGCACGCCCTGTTCACGCGCGTCGGGACCGGCACCGCGCACATGCGCGACGAAGTCCTCGGCGATCTCCTGGTCGCTGCGCCCGGCCAGCCGCCGGGCGTACGAGATGTCGGGGTCCTCGGGGGCCCGCTCCGGGTCGAAGACGAGGCTGAGCGTGTGCGGGAAGCGCTCGGTCAGCCGGGCCATGGGGTCGGCGGGGCGCACCGGATCCGTGAGCGTCGCCTCGACCCACGCCTCCTCGTGTCCCGCGAGGCCGGGATCGGCGAGCAGGTCGTCCAACTGCCCCCGGATGCGGGCGAGCGGTCGCGGCACCGGACAGGCGACGCGCTCGGCGGCCAGCTCACCCTGGGGGCCGAGCTCCACGAGCCACATGCTCTTGCGGTGGTCGGCCTCCGAGAAGGAGTACGGCAGCGGGGAGCCCGAGTACCGCACGCGCTCGGTGATGGTCTGACTGCCGTGCAGATGCCCGAGGGCCGCGTAGTCGACGCCGTCGAAGACGCCGGAGGGTACGGCGGCGACTCCGCCCACGGTGATGTCCCGCTCACTGTCACTGGCCTCACCGCCGGTGACGAAGGCATGCGCGAGGACGACGGAACGGGTGCCCCCCGCGCGCGTGGCGAGGTCTTCGCGGACCCGGTCCATGGCGGCGGCGAGCACACTCTCATGACCCGCCTTGTCCACCCCGAACTCATCCTTCACCAGGGCGGGTTCGAGATAGGGCAGGCCGTAGAAGGCCACGTCTCCGTGTGCGTCGGAGAGGACCACGGGGGTGCCGCACGCCGCTGCGTCGGTCCGCAGGTGGATGCCCGCCCGCCCGATGAGGCCGGCGCCGACACCGAGCCGGCGCGCGGAGTCGTGGTTCCCGGAGATCATCACCGTCGGCACGCCGAGGGCGGCGAGCCGGTGCAGGGCGTCGTCGAAGAGCTCGACGGCGGCCAGCGGCGGCACCGCCCGGTCGTACACGTCCCCCGACACGACCACCGCGTCCACACCGCGCTCACGCACGGTCGTGACGAGATGGCCGATGAACTCGGCCTGGGCACCGAGCATGTTCACCCGGTGGAACGCCCGGCCGAGATGCCAGTCGGAAGTGTGCAGGAGCCTCATGATCCTCGAGACTAACGGGCGGGTCGGACATCACGGGCGGCTACTCCCGTATCGCGCCGTTATGCGTCCCCGTATGCCTCTCCGCCCAGTTCGAACCCGGCTGTCCCGGCGGTGGCGTCGGCCAGCCACGCGCGGAATGCCGCCACATCGGTGTCCGGCAGCCCGATCTCGATCGTGACGGCCTCCCCGTAGGTCACCTCGCGCACCTCGCGTCCGGTGGACCGCAGATCGTTCTGCACCTTGCCGGCGCGCTGGTGGTCGACGGTCACGGTCGCCAGCCGGAAACGCCTGCGCGTGAGCGTGCCGACCGCGTCCAGCGCCTCGCCCACGGCTCCCCCGTACGCCCTGATGAGTCCGCCCGCTCCCAGCTTGACCCCGCCGTAGTAGCGCGTGACGACGGCGACGGCGTACCGCATGTCGCGGCGCAGCAGCATCTGGAGCATCGGCACGCCCGCGGTTCCGCCCGGTTCGCCGTCGTCGCTCGCCTTCTGCACGGCGGCGTCGGCGCCGATGACGTACGCGAAACAGTTGTGGCTCGCGTCGGCGTGCTTCTTGCGGACGCCGGCGATGAACTCCTGGGCCTCCCGCTCGGTGGCGGCGGGGGCGAGCGCGCACAGGAAACGGGAGCGGTTGACCTCGGTCTCGTGCACGCCCGGGCGGGCCACTGTGCGGTACTCGTCCTGCATTCCGCCAGCGTATGCGCTGCGTGCACGCGGGGCGCACGCCCCGGGTAGTGCACGCTCCGAGTGGTGCACGCACAAGGTGGTGCACGCACAGGGTGGTGCACGCCGGGGCGCGCACCACATCCCGTGCGCCGCGCACGTGGGAACGCGCTCGGGGCAGTGATCGCGCGCGGGGCGCCCGCACGCGTCGTGCGCGCGGGCGCGAAGTCACGCGAAGTCAATCGTCGTCGCAGTGCGCCCCACGCATCTGCGCACGTATCCGCGGCGTGCACCGACGCGCAGCCGGCGTGCGCACCCGCCGCGTTCAACCGGCGCGCGCAACCGGCGCCCGAAACCGGCGTACGCACCCCTGGCGCACGCGGGTGCACACCACCTCGCGCCCCCGTCAGCCGAGCGTCACCGCTGCTTCTTCCCTCTCGGCACGATCAGGTCCGTCAGCAGTGCCGACCCGGAGGCCAGGTCGCGCCAGCCGTTGCCGTGCCAGGCGAGGACAGCGACGGCCGAGGTCGGGAACTTGGTCCGGGCGACCTCCAGTGTGTCGTCGAGACTGTCCCCGGCGAGTTCGAGCACCAGCTCCTCGAGCCCGGGGTTGTGCCCGATCAGCAGCAACGTCCTCACCGGGTCGGGGACCGTGTGCACGGCGTCGAGCAGATCCGGTACGCCGGCTGCGTACAGCCGCGGTTCGAAGCGCACGGGCGGCGGGGTGCCCCACTGCCCCGCGGCCAGTTCCCAGGTCTGACGGGCGCGCAGGGCGGTGGAGCAGAGCGCGAGGTCGGGCAGGCAGTCGGTCTCGGCGAGAGTCCGCCCGGCGGCCGGGGCGTCACGCATCCCGCGGGGCGCGAGCGGCCGCTCGTGATCGTCCATGCCCACGGGCCAGGCGGATTTGGCGTGCCGCAGGACGACGAGTCTGCGCAGTGGTCCCGCACCCGTGCGCGCGATCATCACAACGTCCCGATGTCACGGGTGAGTTCGATCCCGAGGAGCCGGTCCGCGTAGGCGTACGTCTCGAAACGGGCGCCGTCCGGCAGTTCCCCGGCGGCCTCCACCCGGTGCAGTACGTCGAGTACGGCCGGCACGTCGAGGTCGTCCTCCCAGGCGGCCCGCAGCTGTTGCCGTACCTCTTCGGGGACGGGCCGGGACGGACGGGTCGCCCAGTTCGCGACCGCCTTGCGCCAGCGGGAGAGCAGGTCGCGGGCCGCGGTGAGGGCCGCGGCGTCCAGATCGGCGGGCTCGCGGCGCGGACGGCTGAGGAGGGCGAGACGCAGGACCGCGGGTTCGGCGGTGCCGTGCGCCGGGGCGACCTCCACGTGGATGCCGTCCCCCGCGGTGTCGTCCGGCCCGAGCACATGGACGGCCTGACCGCCCAGCGCGGTGTGGGCTTCGGGCGGCCGGATGCCGAGTTCGAGCGCGCGGGCGCGGAGCTCGGCGGGTGGATCGGCGAGGGTGACCACCGGCGTCCCGCCGATCTCCAGGGCCCGGGCCAGGACGTCGGCGACCAGCAGGACGCGCAGGGCCGTGGTGCCGGCCCCCGAGACATGCGCCTCGACGCGGGTCAGGCCCCTGCGGGCGACGACGGCGTCCGTGGGCTCGCCGGTTCGGGCATCCGTGATACGCAGCACGGGGTGAGCGTAGGCGGGCGGAGGCGCGGGCGCAGGGTGGTGGGCCGCATTCCGGTCAGGCGTTTGGTACGCCGGGCACCGGGCGCCCCCGTCCCTCCCGGAACCAGCGCGCCCACCGTCCGCCCGGGGAATCTTCGCGCTTCCGGCGCTGTTGCCCGGCTGAAGGTTCATCACCGGAGAGCACAGGAACCCTAGGAGGCCGACCGTGTACGGCGACCCGGCAACGATCCGCAAGATCCTCACGGAACTCGGCGACACCTGGGCGATCGTCGGCCTCTCGTCCAATCAGCAGCGTGCGGCGTACGGCGTCGCGGCCGTGCTCCAGCGGTTCGGCAAGCGAGTCGTCCCGGTCCACCCGAACGCCGAGACGGTCCACGGCGAGCAGGGTTACCCCTCGCTGTCCGCCATCCCGTTCAAGGTCGACGTCGTGGACGTGTTCGTCAACGGTGATCTCGCCGGGCCCGTCGCCGACGAGGCCGCGGCCATCGGGGCTGAGGCCGTCTGGTTCCAGCTGGGGGTCGTCGACGAGAAGGCGTACGAGCGGACGCGCGCCGCCGGCCTGGAGATGGTCATGGACCGCTGCCCGGCGATCGAGATCGGGTCCTTGCGCTAGGGGGTGTCGGGGGCCACGCCTCACGACCGCCGCAACGACTGCGCGGTCGCCGGCGGCGGTCGATCAGCTGCCCTGACCAGCCGTCATTGATCAGCACGAAGACCGTGAGGTTGACGATGCCGAAGGCCGGGCCGGGGTCGCTGACCCCCGTTGACGATGCCGAAGGCCGGGCCGGGGTCGCTGGCCCCCCGTTGACGCCGCCCCCTCGGACACCGGCGGCCGACCGCGCATCCCTCGGACGGCGCATCGGGGCGAACCCCAGGCCGGCGTTCACGACCGGTCCCGGACCCGAAGGGGCCGGACCCGGCCCCGATCTGCCGAACGGACCGCCCAGGCGCCGCTCCCGGCCCGCCGTTCCCATCCTCCAGAAGCTGTCCCGACCCCTCGCTGCCATCCCGCCGGAGCCCATTCCGACCCGCCCGCCCCACCCCGCCGGCACCGTTCCCGGCCTGCCGATCGCGTGCCCGGTGACGACAATGGGCGGACGGACGGGCGGCGGCGTTCCTCCCCCGTGCGGAACCACCTGAGCCCGGGATCACCGACCGCGCACACCGGCCCCGCCGTCCGTGTGCGGACCGCGCTCCCCTGTTCGGCAGCACGTCAGGAGCACACGGATGGCCCGCACCGACCACGTCCGCACGCGTCGCCTGCGCGCGTGGATGCTGGAGGGCCTGTCCGACATGGGCAGGACCCCACAGGGGCCGCACGCCCCGCCGGAACCCGTGCACCAGGGGCAGCGGTGGTGGCGTGTGATGTGCCTGACCGGCGTCGACTACTTCTCCACCCTCGGTTATCAGCCCGGCATCGCCGCGCTGGCGGCCGGCCTGCTCTCCCCCGTCGCCACCATCGTGCTGGTGATCGTCACCCTGGCGGGCGCGCTGCCGGTGTACCGGCGGGTGGCCGAGGAGAGCCCGCACGGCGAGGGCTCGATCGCCATGCTGGAGCGGCTGCTGACCTTCTGGCAGGGCAAGCTCTTCGTCCTCACCCTGCTCGGCTTCGCCGCCACCGACTTCCTCATCACCATCACCCTGTCGGCGGCCGACGCCTCGACCCACCTGGTGGAGAACCCGCATCTGACCGACGCGCTGCACGACAAACGGATGCTGATCACGCTGGTGCTGGTGGCTCTGCTCGGCGCGGTGTTCCTGAAGGGCTTCCTGGAGGCGATCGGCATCGCCGTCGTCCTGGTCGGCATCTATCTGTCCCTGAACGTGGTCGTCGTGGTGGTGGGCCTGTGGCACGTGGCCACCGCCGCGCACGTGGTCACCGACTGGAGCAGCGCCCTGACCACCGAGCACGGGAACGTCCTCGCCATGGTCGGCGTCGCGCTGCTGGTCTTCCCGAAGCTGGCCCTCGGCCTGTCCGGATTCGAGACCGGTGTCGCCGTCATGCCGCATGTCCGGGGCGACGCGGGCGACCCCGAGGAGAAGCCCACCGGCCGTATCCGGGGCACCAAGAAGCTCCTCACCACCGCTGCCGTGATCATGAGCGTCTTCCTGATCACGACCAGCTTCATCACCACGCTGCTGATCCCGGAGAAGGAGTTCGACCCGGGCGGCCAGGCCAACGGCCGGGCGCTGGCGTATCTGGCCCACGAGTATCTGGGCAGTGCCTTCGGCACGGTGTACGACGTGGCGACGATCGCCATCCTGTGGTTCGCCGGCGCCTCCGCCATGGCCGGGCTGCTCAACCTGATGCCCCGCTATCTGCCGCGCTACGGCATGGCTCCGCACTGGGCGCGTGCGGTGCGCCCCATGGTGATCGTCTTCATCCTGGTGGCGTTCCTGGTCACCTGGATCTTCGACGCGAGCGTGGACGCGCAGGGCGGCGCGTACGCCACCGGTGTGCTGGTGCTGATCAGCTCCGCCGCCATCGCCGTCACCATCGCCGCGCGCAAGGCCGGGCAGCGCCACTGGACCATTGCCTTCGCCGTCATTTCGGCGGTCTTCCTCTATACGACCGTCACGAACGTCGTCGAGCGCCCGGACGGTGTGAAGATCGGCGCCTGTTTCATCGCCGGCATCATCCTGGTCTCCCTCCTGTCCCGGCTCGCCCGCGCCTTCGAGCTGCGGGTCACCAGCGTGCATCTGGACGCCATGGCCCAGCGGTTCGTACGGGACATCGCGAGCCGCCGTATCCGGTTCGTCGCCAACGAGCCGGACAACCGCGATGTCGCCGAGTACCGCGAGAAGATCGAGCAGATCCGGGCCGACAACGACGTCCCGCTGCAGGAGGACTTCGTCTTCGTCGAGGTCACCGTCCTGGACCCCTCGGAGTTCGAGGCGACGCTGACCGTACGCGGCGAAGTCCTGCACGGCCGCTATCGCGTGCTGACCGTGGAGTCCTCCTCCGTGCCGAACGCGATCGCCGCCCTGCTGCTGCACGTCCGCGACGCCACGGGCCACACGCCGCACATCTACTTCGAGTGGACCGAGGGGAACCCGTTCACCAACTTCCTGCGCTTCTTCCTCTTCGGCCAGGGCGAAGTCGCCCCCGTGACCCGGGAGGTGCTGCGCGAGGCCGAGCCCGACCGCTCACGCCGTCCCCGCGTCCACGTCGGCTGAGTACAGCGGGACCCGGATCCGGCTCAGCGGGCCAGCCGGCCCAGCAGGGACGAGGCCGCCGCGATGCCCAGGGCCGCCGCGACGACCAGGACGGCGAAGTCGAGGGCGAGGTGCGAGGGCGTTCCGAGCAGCAGTCCGCGCAGGGCGTCCACCTGGTAGCTCAGCGGGTTGGCCTTGCTGACGACCTGGAGCCAGCCCGGCATCACGGCCACGGGGTAGAGGGCGTTGGATCCGAAGAAGAGCGGCATCGTGATGGCCTGGCCGATGCCCATCAGCCGGTCGCGGGTGAGCACGATGCCCGCGATGGTCATCGACAGACAGGCGAAGAAGGCCGACCCGAGGACGACGGCCACCGCCACGCCGAGCAGCCGCAGCGGGTTCCACGTCATGCCCACACCGAGCAGGGCCGCGATGACGATGACGACGACGGCCTGGATCAGCGCCTTGACCCCCGCCGCGAACGCCTTGCCGGTGATCAGGGCCGACCGCGGGGTCGGTGTGACCAGGAGCTTGGTGAGGATGCCGGCGTCCCGTTCCCAGATGATCATGATGCCGTAGAAGATCGCGATGAACATCGCGGACTGGGCGATGATGCCGGGCGCGAGATAGTCGATGTAAGGGATGCCGCCGGTGGGGATCGCCTTGATCCTGGTGAACGTCTCACCGAAGATCAGCAGCCACAGGGCCGGCTGGACCGCCCGGGTGTAGAGCTCGGTGCGGTCGTGGCGCAGTTTCTGGAGTTCGACCGCGCACATCGCGGCGACCCGGGCGGGCAGGAGCAGCCAGCCCGTACGGGCCGGGGGCGGCGTCAGGAGCAGGTCGAAGCCCGGGCGGCCCTGGTCAGCCGACACGGGTCGCGGTGTTGCGGGTGCTTCGGACATCGCGGAAGTCTCCTGCCTGGTCGTCGAGGCCGCTGCCGGCGAGGTCGCGGAACACGTCCTCCAGCGAGGGCAGTGCGCCGGTCGCCTCCGTCGCCGTGGCACCGGCCGCGGCCCGCAGCCGCTCGCCGAGCCCGGAGCGCAGTTCGCCGGGGGTGCCGAGGGCGCGGATACGGCCGTGGTGCATCAGCGCGACCCGGTCGCAGTACTGGTCGGCCTCGTCCATGTAGTGGGTGGTGACGAGCACGGTCATGCCGGTCGCGGCGCGCACGGCGTTGATGTGGTCCCACACACTGGTCCTGGCGATCGGGTCGAGGCCGATCGTCGGCTCGTCGAGGATCAGCAGCCGGGGTGCGCTGACGAGCGCCTGGGCCAGTTCCAGGCGGCGGACCATCCCGCCGGAGTACGTCTTGGCGAGCCGGTCGGCCGCGTCGGTGAGGTCGACGGCGGCCAGTGCCTGGGCTACTCGTTCGGCGCGCTCGCGCCGCGAGACGTCGAAGACGCGGGCGAAGAGCTCCACGTTCTCCCGTCCCGTGAGTCCCGAGTCGGCGGACAACTGCTGCGGTACGTAGCCCAGCAGCCGGCGTACCGCCATGCGCTCCTTCGCGGCGTCGTGGCCGAAGACCCGGATCCGGCCGGCCGGGACCGGCAGCAGGGTGGTGATGCAGCGGATCGCCGTGGTCTTGCCGGCGCCGTTGGGGCCGAGCAGCCCGAAGACCTCGCCGTCGTGGACGGTGAGGTCCAGTCCGTCGATCGCCTTCGTCTCGCCGAAGGAGTAGGTGAGTCCGGAGCAGGCGACGGCCTCGGGGGCCTCGGCTGCTGGGTTCCGCGTCATGTGTCGTCGGCCTCCTCGTGAAGGTGCGCGGCCAGGTTCCGCAGGGCCGGAAGCGCCGCTTCCAGTGCCGCGCGGTCGGTTTCGTCCAGCCGGTCGACATGGCGGCGGACGAGGGCCGCCCGCCGCTCCTGCCAGTCACGCAGCCGCGCCCGGGCGGCCGGCGTGGGCAGCAGACGCGCGGCACGCCGGTCCGCCGGGTCGGTCTCCCGAACCAGAAAGCCGTCCCGCGCCAGCTGGTTGACCAGCGTCGACACCGAATTGCCCGCCAGATACAGCTCCTTGGCCGCCTCCGACACACCGATGCCGGGTTGGGACGCGACGAGACGCAGCAGATCCACCTCGGCACCACGCAGTCTCGGGCCGGTCACACCGCTGCGAAGCCGCCGCCGGATCAGCCGCTGCACACCGGCCAGGGTGTCGGCCAGGTCATCGGCGAAGCTCTCTGCCTCCATGTTTCGAGACTATCTCTGTATCAGAGCTAATGAGGGAAAGGGAGGGTCAAGAGTGGAGGGGCGGGCTCGTTCAGAGGCCGATGACGCCGTCGATCCGTTCCCGGAGGAGGTCGGCGTGGCCGTTGTGGCGGGCGTACTCCTCGACCATGTGGATGAGCACCCAGCGCAGTGACACCGCTCCGCGCCAGGAGTCCTGGCCCTCGAGGTCGAGATGGGGCGCGTCCCTGACGAAAGCCTCGGCGAACGCCACCTCCGCGCGCCAGGCTTCCCAGGCGGCCGCGATGACCAGCGGGTCGGGCACGGCGCCCGCGAAGTCACCGTCGGGGTCGTCCGGGGAGGAGAAGCGCGGCGGGGCGTCCTGCCCGGCCAGGACGTGCCGGAACCAGCGGCGTTCCACGTCGGCGAGGTGCCGGAGCAGTCCGAGCAGCGAGAGCGTCGAAGGAGCCGCGGACCGCTGCGACAACTCGGCTTCCAGACCGGTGCACTTGAGCTCCAGCGTCGCTCGCTGCGCGGCCAGGAAGTCGACGAGCAGGCGCCGTTCGTCGCCGGTGGCGGGTCCGTTGAAGCGATGCTCCTGGCCGGTGCCGTCGAGGAGGATGTCCGCTCTTCTGCTGGGCGTCGTCATGGCGTCCATCATCGACTCCGCCGTCCGGCACTGGCTCCCCGGCCCCCGGACGCCGTGAGTTCACGACGTGTAACGGGCCACCAGGTCGTACCAGCCGGATTCCAGACGGTCGAGGGAGAGCCCGCGCCGGGTGAGCAGATGATGCACCAGGGTGGGGTCGAGATAGCCGAGCAGGGTGTGCGCGACGAGTTCGGTGTCGCCGGCCGTCCGCGCCTGGCGCAGCAGGAGCGTGACATGCGTGAGCCGCAGGACGTACGCGGGTGAGGTGTGGCGGCGTCCCGACTCGGCGTGGGCGGCCAGGTAGAGGTCGCGGTGGGTGTGTTCGTGGCGGATGACCGCCGCACCGAAGGCCCGGATCCGCTCCAGGGCGGGGGCGTCCGGTCCGAGCGGCGCCGGGCCGGTCAGGAACGCCGCCTGGAGTTGCCGCTCGTGGTGGTCCAGCAGGGCCATCAGCAGCCCGGTGCGGTCCCCGAACCGCCGGAAGACCGTGCCCTTGCCGACCTGGGCGGCCAGGGCGACGGCCTCCATGGTCAGGTTGGCGGCTCCCCGCTCGGCCGCCAGCCGGGCGGCCACCTCCAGCAGACGCGAGCGGTTGCGGGCGGCGTCGGCACGCAAATGGGGCGGCTCGCCGACCGGCGTCAGCGTGAGGTCCAGCCGCCCGTCCGGGGTGTCGTGCGCTGGGGGCGAGGACGACAGGGGCGAGTTCATGAACACAGCGTAACGCTCACGGAGGAAAGTGGACCCCGGTCCGGATAGGTGATAAAAAATTGAGCGGACCCCGGTCCGGATAGCCGGGGACCGCTTGACGAACCGCATTGCGCCAGCCCGCTCCCGACCGCATCTCCCCCTGGAGTCCCGCCATGTCTGTACGTATCCTCGCGCTCGTCGGCAGCCTTCGCGCCGGTTCGCACAACCGTCAGCTCGCCGAGGCAGCCGTCAAGCACGCCCCCGAGGGCGTGGAGATCGAGCTCTTCGAAGGACTCGCGGACGTGCCCTTCTACAACGAGGACCTCGACGTCGACGGCGGCGTGCCGGCCACGGCCGCCCGGCTGCGCGCCGCGGCCGGAGAGGCCGACGGCTTCCTGCTCTTCTCGCCCGAGTACAACGGCACCGTGACGGCCGTCCTGAAGAACGCGATCGACTGGCTGTCCCGCCCCTACGGCGCCGGCGCGTTCGGCGGCAAGCCGGTCGCCGTGGTCGGCACCGCGTTCGGCCAGTTCGGCGGCGTCTGGGCGCAGGACGAGGCCCGCAAGGCCGCGGGCATCGCGGGCGGCACGGTACTGGAGGACGTGAAGCTCTCCATCCCCGGCTCCAGGGTCCGCTTCGCCGAGAGGCACCCCGCCGAGGACGACGAGGTCGTCACCGGGCTCACCGAGGTCATCCAGCAGCTCACCTCCCAGGTCACGGCCGCCACCGTCTGAGCCCGAACACCCTTGGGCGGGACGGCGGTTCAGCCGTCCCGCCCTCGGGTTCGCCGGCAACGAGTGGGTGGCCCGCTACCGGATCCGGGTGGGCCGCGCGATCGGCTCGGCCGCGCTCGTCGCGGACGGACTGCACGCCCGCACGGACGGTTTCACCTCGCTCGCCGTTCTCGTGGGTGCGGGCGGTGCGGCCTTCGGGTGGCAACTCGCCGATCCCCTGGCGGGGTTGGCGATCACCGCCGCCATCGCCCTGGTCCTGCGCGACGCCGCTCGCGAGGTCTTCCGGCGCGTGATGGACGCCGTCGAGCCGGAATTGGTGGACCGGGCGGAGCAGGCGCTGCGCGAGGTACCGGATGTGCAGGGGGTCGGTGAGCTGCGGCTGCACCGGATCGGGCACCGGCTGCGCGCCGAGGTGGCCGTCGAGGTCGACGGCGAGGCGAACGTACGCGAGGCGCACCGCATCGCCGTCGAGGGCGAACACGCCCTGCTGCACGCCGTACCCAAGCTGACCGCGGCCCTGGTCCACGCCGATCCGGCGCCCGCGCCGTGGGAGACGGATCCCCACCTCCCCCTCGCGCATCACGCGACCCGCGTGAGCCGGCCTGAACGGCACTGCACCCCGGCCACCGCCCGTACGCCCGCGCGCCCACGCACCCCGGCCACCGCCCGTACGCGGGATCAGACGACTCCCAGCCCCTCCAGCACCACGGCGTTCGGCAGCTGGGCGAAGGCCTTGCCGGGCACCAGCAGCTTGCCCCGCCGCCGTCCGCTGCCCACCAGCACATACGGCAGACCGACGACCGCCGAGTCCACCAGTACGGGCCACTCCCCCGGCAGCCCGACGGGCGTGATGCCGCCGTACTCCATCCCGGTTGCTCCGGTCGCGGTGTCCATCGGGGCGAACGACGCCTTGCGGGCGCCGAGTTGGCGGCGCACCGCGCCGTTCACGTCCACGCGGGCGGCGGAGAGCACGACACAGGCCGCCAAGGTGGCCTCACCGCCCCGCTTGCCCGCGACGACCACGCAGTTGGCGGACTGGTCGAGCAGTTCCGTGCCGTAGTGCTCCAGGAAGACGGCGGTGTCCGCCCACTCCGGCCGGGTGTCGACGTACAGGATCTGCTCGGCGGGCACGCTGCCGCTCCAGCGGCGGACGGCCTCGGCGACCGGGGCGGTGAGTTCGTCGAGGCAGTTGGGGGCGGGCGTGGCGTGGTCGAAGTCTCCGAGAGGTGCGCGCATGGCGGCACGCTAACAGCCGTGCGGGAGGCTCCCGCCGGACGTCCCGCGCAGTGGTGCGCGCGGGCCCACCGGGCGCCTCAGTGCACGGGCGGGACCGACACCGTCATGATCATTTCCATCGGTACGTCGCCGTAATTGCCGTACGTGTGCGGGGCGTTGGCCTCGAAGGAGGCGCTCGCTCCTGCGGGGACACGGTGTTCGGCGCCGTCGACGACGAGGGTCAGCTCGCCCGCCGTGACATGGACGAGCTCGACCGTGCCTGCGGGATGCGGGTCGGAGGGGCTGTCCTCGCCGGGCATCAGCCGCCAGTTCCACATCTCCAGCGGGCCGGGCGCCTCCGTACCGGCGAGCAGCCGGTTGTAGCTGCCCGCGTCGGTGTGCCACATCCGTACGGCCTGGTCGGCCGGGACGATCCGGACCTTGGGCCCCTGCTCGTAGTCGAGCAGGGTGGTGATGCTGACCCCGAGGGCGTCGCCGATCTTGACGACCGTGCCGATGCTGGGGTTGGTCCTGGCCTGCTCGATCTGGATGAGCATGCCGCGGCTGACTCCGGCGCGTGCGGCGAGCGTCTCCAGGGTGAAGCCCCGCTCGGTGCGCCAGCGCTTGACGTTGCGCGCGAGGGACTGGGTCAGGAAGTCGAGGTCCGACACATTCCGTCCAATATTCTGGATGACAGAGTTCAGTCTGCTGAACTACGGTGGGGTGCACCGGATTGTTCACTGCACTGTACTGCGAGGCGACCATGACAGCATTCTTCGCCCTGGCCACCAGCCTCCTGTGGGGCCTGGCCGACTTCGGCGGCGGGCTGCTGACCCGGCGCATGCCGGCGCTCACGGTGGTAGTCGTCTCGCAGACGATCGCGGCGACCGTGCTCGGCGTCCTCGTCGTCGCGACCGGCGGCTGGCGCGAGGCGGGGCCCCAGCTGTGGTTCGCCGTGGCGGCGGGGCTGGCCGGGCCGGTCGCGATGCTCGCGTTCTACAAGGCGCTCGCGCTCGGTCCGATGGGCGTCGTCTCGCCGCTCGGCTCCCTGGGCGTGGCCGTCCCGGTCGGCGTCGGCCTGGTCCTGGGCGAGCGCCCGGGGATTCTGCAGTTCGCGGGCGTCGCGGTCGCTGTCGCCGGTGTCGTGCTCGCGGGCGGCCCGCAGCTCAAGGGCGCCCCCGTCCAGCGTCAGGCGGTCCTGCTCACCCTGCTCGCGGCGTTCGGCTTCGGCGCGGTCATGTCGCTGATCTCGGAGGCCTCGACCACGGTCACCGGTCTCTTCCTCGCCCTCTTCGTCCAGCGCGTCACCAATGTGGTGGCGGGCGGCACCGCACTCTTCCTCTCGGTCCGCCGCGGCGCCGCGGCGCTCCCGGACGGCAGCGGCATGACCCTGATCCGGCGTTCCCTGCCCGCCCTCGCCTTCGTCGGCCTCGCCGACGTCGCGGCCAACGGCATGTACGCGACGGCGGCCCACTACGGTCCGGTCACCGTGGCCGCCGTACTCGCCTCGCTCTACCCCGTCGTGACGGCCCTGGCCGCCCGCGGCGTCCTCAGTGAACGCCTGCGCGGAATCCAGGCCGCGGGCGCGGGCCTGGCACTGGTCGGCACGGTGCTGCTGGCGACGGGCTGAACGGGGGGGCGGCCCGCAGCCGGGCCGCCGGCACCGGGACTCGGCACGGCATCACGACTCGGCGCGTACGTCCCCCGCGGACTCGGCGTCGAGTTCGTCCAGCTCGGCGAGACCGGCGACCGCCTCCGCGTCGAGGTCCGACAGCGCCAGCAGCTGTTCCGGGGTGACGCCCTCGGGAATCGGCACGGGCGCCGGAGTGCGCAGCGGCGGCTGCCAGCCCTGCACCGGATCCCAGCGCCGTACGACCTTCGCCGGGGCGCCCGCGACGACCGCGTGGTCGGGGACCGTGCCGCGCACCACCGCTCCCGCGGCCACCACGACGTTCCGCCCGATCCGGGCCCCCGGCAGGATGACCGCGCCCGTCCCGATCCAGCAGCCCGGCCCGATGGAGACGGGGTCCATCCGCGGCCACTGCTTGCCGATGGGCTGGTGCGGATCGTCGTACGAGTGGTTCGTGGACGTCACGTAGACATACGGGCCGAAGTAGCAGTCGCTGCCGATCGTGACCGTCGTGTCGGCGATGACATGACTGCCGCGGCCGAGGACCACCCCGTCACCAATGCTGAGGATCGGGTCCGGCCCGAGGTCGAGGTCGGGCATCAACCCCGCGGTCAGAGTGACCTGTTCGGCGATGATGCAGTGCGCGCCGAGGTGGATCCAGGGTTCGCCGAAGACGGTGCCGAGGGGGAAGGCCAGTCTGGTACCTGTTCCCATCGCGCCGAAGCGGAGCCGTCCCGGGTGCTCGGCCGTGACCGCGCCCGTGCGCTGCGCCCAGGCCCAGCCCGCGTGGACGACGCGCTGGGCGAGGCGGCGACGCCATGATGAGAACGTGTTCTTGCTCCTGGGCACCCGCTCACGGTACTCACCGTGCCGCGCGGTCATGCGGCGGAGCCCCTGTGATCTTCACCCCACCCGGCCGTGCCCGGCCGCCGCCCATCGCTTACGGTGCCGGTACCGACGGGCCATCGACGAACGAGGAGGGTGCGATGACGCACCAGGCGCTGATCGCAGGGGTGGGCGGCAAGGATCCGAAGGTGGATCCGGAGGCGTTCGCGGCGCCGACGTCGGTCGTGCTCGGCGAGGTGACGCTGCACCCGGGCGCGAGTGTCTGGTACGGCGCCGTGCTGCGCGCCGACTGCGGTCCGATCGTCATCGGCGCCGACAGCAACATCCAGGACAACTGCACGCTCCATGTCGACCCGGGCTTCCCCATCACGGTCGGCGAGCGGGTCTCGATCGGGCACAACGCCGTGGTGCACGGTGCCACCGTCGAGGACGACTGCCTGATCGGGATGGGCGCGACGGTGCTCAACGGCGCGGTGATCGGCGCGGGTTCGCTGGTGGCGGCGCAGGCACTGGTGCCGCAGGGCATGCGGGTACCGCCGGGCTCGCTCGTCGCGGGCGTACCCGCCAAGATCAGGCGGGAGCTGACCGACGAGGAGCGCGAGGGCATCTCGCTGAACGGCACCCTGTACGTGGAACTGGCGAAGGCGCACCGCGCGGCGCACGAGGAGAGCTGAACCCGCCGGAGGCCGGTCGCGCGGCGCCCGGGTGACTCAGTCCGCGGTCGGGGCCGGTACGGGCTCCGGCTCGGCCGCCGCGGCGTGGGCCATCGCCTGCTTCGTCTTGCGCCGGACGAGCAGCAGCGAGGTGAGCCCGATGAGCAGCGCCACCACCAGGCCCAGCCAGGAGAAGCGCTTGAGCCAGGACTCCGCGACCACACCGACGTAGTAGATGACCGCCGTGGTGCCGCCGGCCCAGATGATCCCGCCGAGGACGTTGGCGATCAGGAACTTCCAGTACGGCATCCGCAGCACACCCGCGAGCGGGCCGGCGAAGATGCGCAGCAGGGCGACGAAGCGGCCGAAGAAGACCGCCCACATGCCCCACTTCTCGAAGGACCGCTCGGCGGTGGCGATGTGTCCTTCGCTGAAGTGCTTGGGGAACTTGCCGCCGAGCCAGGCGAGCAGCGGACGTCCGCCCTTGCGGCCGATGGCGTATCCGATCGAGTCGCCGACGATCGCGCCCAGGCTGGCGCACGCTCCGAGGATGACCGGGTTGATGCCCGCGTGCTGCGAGGAGAGCAGCGCGGCCGAGACCAGGACGATCTCGCCGGGCAGCGGAATACCCAGGCTCTCCAGGCCGATGACCAGCGCCACCAGCGCGTAGATGCTGACCGCGGGCACGGTCTCGAGCCACTCCTGGACGTGCAACGCCGGTTCCTCCGTATCGCTGTGCATGAGGCGGGCGTGACGCGCACCGCGTGATCGCCCGGCGTGCGCTCCCCCGGGGCACACGCCGGGCAGCCTACCCGTTCACCCCGCGGGAACGGAGTCCCAGAGGTCGCACCGATGGGCACCGTGGACGTCGGCGCTCACCGTGTTTCCGCCCGCGGACGCCGTCTTCAGCGACAGGACACGCCCGGGCCCGGCGGGCATCGCGGGCTGCCCCGCGGCCCGCGGGACCCCGTCCCGGACGAAGCTTCCCCAGTACCGCACCATCTGGCGCGACAGCCTGCGCTGCTCCGCGTTCAGCGGCGAGGCGAGACCGAAGTGCTTGAAGAGGTACTGCACCTCGTTCACATGGGTCGCGCCGAAGTCGAAGTCCGTGTGCAGATTGCGCAGCGAGGCGAAGGGCGGCGAGGAGCGGTCGGCGAACTCGTAGGAGTGGACCGGGCCGCGCGCCGCCAGCACGCCGTCCAGGCGCAGCGCCGGGCAGGCCATCAGGTAGTCGCCGAAGGCCGTGCCGTACGCGAGGGAGGGCGACGGGTACGCGGAAAGGGGGTAGCGCCGCAGGACCCGCTCGCCGAGGTCCGCGCCGAAGACGGATCTGAGGGCCGCGGGGTACCGCTCGGCCGTGAGCGGGGTGCCGTTCGCGTCGAACCGGCCGAAGGCGAAGAGCCGGCCCTCGTCCTGGTTCGCGCCGTTCAGGACCGGCACCCCGGCCGCCGCACCCCGGGCGTACGCCTCGAAGGGCTGGACGGGCAGGAAGTCACCGCCCACCACCGGTCCCCAGTCGAAGGCGGCCTGCGCGGCGAGGATGTCCGCGGCCGGCCTGCCCCGCAGACAGGCCAGGGACAGACCCGGGCAGCCGGCCTTCCTCGCGAAGGCCGCGCCGTCCGCGACGGCCGCCCGGTGCGTGCGGCCCGCGCAGTCGCCGTACGCGCCGCTCTCGACAATCCCCGCCCGGTACAGCCCTGTTGAGGCCGGCGAGGCCAGCTGGGTGCAGACCGAGCGACCGCCCGCGGACTCGCCCGCGATGGTGACGCGTCCCGGATCTCCGCCGAAGCGGCCGATGTTGGCCGCCACCCAGCGCAGTGCGGTCTGCTGGTCGAGCATCCCGAAGTTGCCCGAGACACCGTCGCGCGTCTCCCCGTCGAGCGCGGCCGTGGCGAGGAAACCCATCGCCCCGAGGCGGTAGTTGACGGTCACCACGAGCGCACCGGTCCGCCGGGCGAAAGTGTCGGGCACGACGTCCTCACCCGCTCCCGCGGTGAGGCCCCCGCCGTGCAGCCAGACCATCACCGGCCGCCGCACGGCACCCCGGGGGACGTACACATTGAGGTCGAGGCAGTCCTCCGTGTGGCTGGGCCGCTCGTATCCGGGATCCCAACTCGCCGTCTGTACACAGCGGTTGCCGAAGTCCCGTGCGGTGCGCACCCCGTGCCACGGCTGGACGGGCCGCGGCTCGCGCCAGCGCAGTTCGCCGACCGGGGGCTCGGCGTAGGGGACGCCGAGGAACTGCCGTCCCTCGGCGGTGGTCTCGCCGCGTACCCAGCCCGCCCGGGTGCGCACGAGCGCGGGGTCCGCCGCCGCCTGCGCGGGCGCCGGCAGGAGCGCGACGAGTACGGCGGCGAGGGCCACGAGAGGCCCCGCGAGACGACGTATCACGAGGTCACCTCCGCGGTCGTACGCAGCCGCAGGTCGCGGGAGGACGAACCCACCCAGACGGTACGGCGCCCCGTGCCGCGCACCCACGCGTGCCGTTCCGCGTCCCAGGAGGACAGCGTGCGGGCGGCGACGGTCACGGTGACCCGGCGCCGCTCCCCCGCCCGCAGTGCGAGGCGCTGGTATCCGCCGAGCACCCGGACGGCCTGGTCGAGCCGGAGGTCGGGCGAGCGGCCCACGTACACCTGGGCCACCTCGATGCCGTCCCGCCGCCCGGTGTTGCGGACGGTGAAGCTCACCGCGAGACCGCGCCGGTCCTCCCGTACGCGCACGCCTTCGTAGGCGAAGGAGGTGTACGAGAGCCCGTGTCCGAAGGGGAACAGTGGCCGTACGTCCTCGGCGTCGTACCAGCGGTGGCCGACGTGGATGCGCTCCGAGTACTCCTCGATGCCGTCCCCGCCCGGGTAGCGGAGCGGATTGCCCGCGACCGGGTGGTGGGCGTCGTCGACCGGGAAGGACTGCGTGAGCCGGCCGCCCGGATCGCAGTCGCCGAACAGGACGGCGGCGGTGGCGGCCGCGCCCTCCTGGCCGGGGTAGTACATCTGGAGCACGGCCGCGGTCCGCGCCAGCCAGGGCATCGAGGTCGACGACGAGGTGTTGAGGACGACGGTCGTTCGCGGATTCGCCGCGGTCACGGCCTCGATCAGCCGCACCTGGTGGCCCGGGAGCGCGATCGTCGTGCGGTCCTGGCCCTCGGTGGCGTCCTCGTAGGCGAAGAGGACGACGCTGTGGGCGGCGCGCGCGGCCCGCACGGCCTCGGCGACGTCCTGTGCGCGGGTCGCGCCGGTGATGCGCCGCAGCCGGAACAACTGGCCGTGGTCCCCGCCCTTCGCGGTGATCTCGACCCGGTGGGCACCCTTCGCGAGGGTCAGGGTCCTGCGGCGCACGGACAGGCCGTCCGGCGCGGCGGAGATCAGCCCGCCCTGGAAGTACTCCCCGACTCCGGGCAGCACCGGGAAGAGGTCCTGGCCGTCGACGAGCACCCGGGGACGCTCGCCGGAGTAGTGGATGACGAAGGTCCACTCGTCGGCGTCCGCGACGGTGAGCGAGCCTTCGTACGTCCAGGTCTTCCCGGCGGCGACGCCCTGGGCCTCGGTGTTGACGCCCCGGCCGAGCGCGCCCTCGGGGATCGGCTTGCCGTAGAGGTCCTCACCCAGCGCGTACGACACCCGGGCGCCGCGGCCCGCGCGGGACCTGATGGCGTCGAGGGGGCTCTCGGCGCGGTCGGGGACGACGTGCGCGCTGCCGCCGCCGCTGACGAACGGGAGGGTGCCGGTGGGCCCGACGACGGCGATGCTGCGGGCGGCGGCCCCGGCCAGGGGCAGGGTGTGGTGCTCGTTGCGCAGGAGTGTCGCGCCGGCCTTGGCCACCTCCAGGGCGACGGCGGCCCCCGCGCCGGGATCGCGAGCTGGGCGGGGCGGCGCGCTCCCGTCGAGCAGGCCGAAGCGGTCCATCGTCGCGAGGATGCGGCGCACGGCACGGTCGACGTGCCGCTCGGGCACGCTGCCGTCGCGCACGGCGTTCTTCAGCGCGGTGCCGAACCAGGTCCCGTCCGGCATCTCCATGTCGAGCCCCGCGGCGAGCGCGGCGGCGGTGCTGTGCGCGGCGAACCAGTCGGTCATCACCCAGCCCTCGAAGCCCCAGCGGGTACGCAGGATGTCGGTGAGCAGGACCTTGTTCTCGCAGGCGAAGGTGCCGTTGACCTTGTTGTACGCGCCCATGACCGCGCCCGTGCCGGCGGCGACGGCCGCCTCGAAGCCGCGCAGTTCGACCTCGTGCATGGTCTGCTCGTCGACTCGCACGTCGACGGTCATCCGGTCCTTCTCCTGGTTGTTCATCGCGAAGTGCTTGACGGTGGCGATCAGGCCCTCGCCCTGGATCCCGCGGATCTCCGCCGCGACCAGATCGCCCGCGAGCAGCGGGTCCTCGCCGAACGTCTCGAAGTTGCGGCCCCCGTAGGGAGTGCGGATGAGGTTGACCATCGGGGAGAGCAGGACGTCCTGGCCGAGGGCGCGGCCCTCGCGGCCGATGACCTGGCCGAAGCGGTGGGCGAGGTCCGGGTCGAAGGCGGAGGCGAGCAGCACGGGGGCGGGAAGTGCGGTGGCGTGCTCGGTGACGCGGACGCCTGCGGGGCCGTCGGCGAGGCGGAGCGGGGGGATGGACAGGCGGGGGACGCCGGGCACGTATCCGGCCTGACCGAGCGAGTCCGGGTCGGTGGCGCCGTGGAGCAGGGAGATCTTCTCGTCGAGCGTGAGCTTGGCGATCAGGCTCTCCACGCGGCGGCCGGCTCCGGTTTCCGGTCTGTCCTCGCCGGCCGCGTATGCCGGGGCCATGGCGCCGGTTCCGGTGGCCGCCGCGGCGACGGCGACGGCGCCGCCCAGCAGGCGCATGGCCGATCGGCGGGAAAAAGTGTGGGACATGGGCCGTCACTCCTTCTGTGCGCGGACACGTCGTTGTGGACCGCGTTTACACGTGCCAACCACAGCCGCGTTCGGCCCTTGAACGCACTATGCGTCAGGGCCGACTTGACAAGTCGTCAGGCACCACGGGTACGGCGCGAAAACTATGACCGGTAGTGACTCGTGTCAATGAAGTGAACGGAAATGGCAGGCCGACCGACAAGAAATGAAGGGGGCGCCGCGTGCGGGAGGGCGGCCGGCGGGGTGCGCAGCCGCGCTCAGGGGTGTCGCTCGTACGAGATTGTGCGGGCCCGGCCGGCGAGGCGTGCCCCCTGCCCTCAGGGGTACTGGAAGGGTTCAGCGGCGGCCGCCGCGGCCGCCGGACGAGCGACCGACGGAGAGCCGCGATGACCCAGAAAGTGCACGAGATCATGACCAGCGCACCCGTCTCGGTGGGACCGCTCACCGCGGTCACCGAGGTGGCGCGGCGCATGCGCGACGAGAACATCGGCGCCGTACTCGTCACCGAGGAGGACGAGCCGCGGGGGCTGGTGACGGACCGCGACCTGGTCGTGCGCGTGCTCGCCGAGGGCAGGGCCCCCGGCGACACGACCGTTCAGGAGGCGTGCAGCCCGGGCCTCGTCACCGTCGCCCCCGAGGACGACGTCGACCGTGCCATCCAGCTGATGCGCGAACACGCGCTGCGCCGGCTGCCCGTCGTCGAGGACGGCAAGGCCGTCGGCATCGTCGCTCTCGCCGACCTGGCGATGGAGCGCGATCCGTCGTCGGCGCTGGGGGACATCAGCGCCGCGGCGCCCAATACGTGACGGCAACGGGGGTCTTGCCGCGGGGCTTTCACCTGGGGCACCGGAGCCGTGCCGGGAGGCTTTCACCTGGGGTGATGGCCGCCTTGTCGCGGGGCCTTCGCCTGGGGCTAGGGCCACCGCGCCGCGACGCCTTCACCTGGGGGCAATGGCGCCATGGCCCGGGCTTTCACCTGCGGCGACGGCACCGTCGACCGAGGCAGTCGACCGAGGCAAGGGTGGCGTGCCGCCCGGTGGAGTGTGCTCAGCTGTTCGGGCGGAGGGTCCAGACGACCGTCATCTCGCCGGTGACGGCGCCGTCCGCGCGCTGGATGGCGATCGCGACCGGGAACTCCGGGCGCTGACCGGCGTCGAGCTCGGCCACGATGTCGGCGGCGGGACGGCCGAGGGTCGCCGTGGCGGTCACCGGCCCCATCGCGAGCTTCTTGTACGCGATGTCGGCGCGGACGGCGAGCGGCACGGCACGCGAGAGCTGGTCCCCGAACGCGGCCAGCACGATCGCCCCGCTCGCCGACTCGCCCAGCGTGAACATCGCTCCGGCGTGCGGTCCGCCGACGTGGTTGTGGTACTCGCCCTGGTCCGGCAGGGCCACCACGGCCTTCTCCGGACCGGTCTCCAGGAACTCCAGCTTCAGGGTCCTGGCCATCGGCACTGTGGCGGCGAGCATCTCGCCGATCGACATCTGGTCTGCGCTCATGCCGTAATGTTACCCGCGAGTAGATATCTTTGGCCAGGGCCCCCGGGCGTCCCCCGTATTGTTGCGGCCCATGTGGCCAGGAGAGCAGCCGCCAGGGGGCGCGCAGAATTCGCAGCAGGACGCCGGGGGCGGGCAGCCGAACCCCTATCAGCAGCCCGGCTATCAGCAGCCGAATCCCTACGGGCAACAGGCGCCGTGGAACGCCCCGACGGCCCCGGCAGGCGCCGCGGTGCCGCCACCGACGGGCGGCGGCAACCGGACCGATCGCCGGACTCGGGTTGTGGCGATCGTCGCGGCGGCGGCCGTGGTGGTGGCCGCCGGGGTGACGGGGTTCGTACTGTTCGGCGGCGGCGAGGACGACAAGGCGGGGCCGGAGCCCGCCAAGTCCGGCTCACAGCAGCCGAGTTCGAGTGACCCGCGCAATTCCGACGCCCTGAAGCCGACCATCGCGGGCTGGAAGGTCGTGTTCAATCCCGACACGGGGATCGCCTTCGACGTACCGGCGCAGTGGGCGCCTTCTTCCAAGGACTGGGTCTCGTATGTCGTCGCGCACGACGACCCGGACGGCGACCCGCTCATCGCCATGAAGGCGCCTGCGTTTCTCCAGGAGAAGTGGTGCGGTTTCGACGACGACCTGGACGGCACGAAGGACTACTCGCCCCTCGGCGCCGCGGGCAGCAAGGGCAACAACGGCGCCAAGAACCCGGCGGAGATCGCCCGGTCGAACCCACGGACCTGGGTCTACGGGATGTACACCCAGCCCGACGAGTCGAAGGTCAAGTCGGGTCAGGTGACGCCGTACACCACGAAGTCGGGCATCAAGGGCAGCCTTGGCACCGCGTGGTCCACGGGTGTGGAGAAATCGAAAAAGTGCGTCACGGACGGGAAGGCGACGACGTTCGCCTTCAAGGACCCGGAAGGGGACCTGGTCTCCTGGTCGTTCTACGGTCCCAAGGGCGTGTCCGACGAGGTGCCGGACGCGACCGTGCGGAAAATCCTCGGCACCGTGCGGCTCTCCAAGGACCCGTCCGAGTCCTGATCCGGTACAGGTCTGACGAGGGGCAGTGACCCAAACGTGTCACAGGCGGCACTAGGGTTACTGCCCATGTGGCCAGGACAGCAGCCGCCCGGGGGCGAGCAGAACCCGCAGGACCAGAACCCGAACCCGTACCAGCAGTCGGGGTACCAGCAGCCGAATCCGTATCAGCAGCCCGGATTTCAGCAATCGGGACACCAGCAGCCCACTCCGTACCCGCAGCAGCCGGGATCGGGGCAGTGGGGTGTTCCCGGCCCCGCGGGCACGCCCGAACCGCCGCGCGGTGACGGCAAGAGCACGAAGATCGTCGCGATCGTGGCGGCGACCGCCGTGGTCGTCGCCGCCGGTGTCACCGGCTTCCTGGTGCTGAACAAAAACAAGGACGACAACGCGGACAGCGGCAAGGACGCGAAGGCGTCCGCCGGTGCGTCGAAGGACCCGAGCGCGTCGGCCTCCGCCGGCAATCCGCGGGGTTCGGACGACGAGAAGCCGACGATCGCCGGCTGGAAGGTCGTCATCAACCCCAAGTGGGGTACGGCGTTCGATGTTCCGGCGGACTGGGAGGTCCAGTCCCCTGACTCGGGCGTCGTCTTCGAGGACGAGAGCAAGTCGGACCTCAAGCCGCTCATCAGCGTGTCGGCGCCCGCTCTCTACCGTTCGAAATGGTGCACGTCGGACGACGACAAGGACGGCAGGAAGGACGACACGTCGCTGGCCGGCGTGGGGACCAAGGGCGCGAGCGGCGCCAAGAACACCGACGAGATCGCCGTCAACACCGTGCCCTGGTGGATCTTCGGCGGCTATACGCAGCCGGACAAGAAGAGCATCACGTTCGACAAGAAGGCCCAACCCTATAAGACCAAGTCGGGCGTTGAGGGCAGCATCGCCTGGGCCGAGTCGAACAATTCCCCCCAGAAGGGGAAGTGCGCGAGCGACGGCAAGGCGGTCACCTTCGGCTTCAAGAATTCAGCCGGGGATTTCGTGTCATGGAGCTTCTTCGGCGCCAAGGGCGTCAAGGACGAGGTCCCCAAGTCCACCATCATGCAGATCCTCAGCACCGTGCGCCGTCATGGGGACCCGACGGAAAACTGAGGAACCTCGCGCGTCAGGGCTGAATCCGGATCAGCCGATGCCGAAAGCCCCCGCGGGTGGCTCCGGGGAAGGGACCGCGTTCTCGTCGTGGACGGGGGTGGCGGTACCGGTGAACCGCCCGAGCGCGGGGCCGTGTTCCACGCGGGCGGGGAAGGCGTCGGACGCGGTGCGGCGGGCGAGGGCCGCGGTGTCGAGGGGGCGGTGGGAGGCGACGAGCACCGCGTTGCCGAAGCGACGGCCGCGCAGGACGCCGGGCTCGGCGATCAGGGCCAGTTCCTCGAACACCGTGGCAAAGGTGGCCAGTTGGGAGCGGAGGAAGGCGAACGGCGCCGCATCGGCGAGGTTGGCCAGGTAGACGCCGTCGGAGCGGAGCACCCGCTCGGCGGCGCGCGCGTACGCCGTGGAGGTCAGGTGCGCGGGGACGCGTGAGCCGCCGAAGACATCCGCGATGACGATGTCGGCGGAGTCGGGTGCGGCGGCCTCGAGCCAGCCGCGCGCGTCCGCGCCGTGCAGCGTGATGCCGGCGTCGTCGGGCAGCGGCAGGTGCTCGTTGACGAGGGAGAGCAGGCCGCGGTCCGCCTCCACGACGTCCTGCCGTGAGCCGGGCCGGGTCGCGGCGACATAGCGGGGCAGCGTGAGCGCACCCCCACCGAGATGCAGCACATCCAGCGCCCGTCCCGGTTCCGCGACCGTGTCCAGCACATGACCGAGCCGCCGTGCGTACTCGAACTCCAGGTGCGTCGGCGCGTCCAGATCGACGTACGACTGCGGCGCTCCGTCGACAGTGAGCAGCCAGGCCCGCCGCCGGTCGACGTCCGGCATCAGCTTGGCGGTCCCGTGATCCACGTCCCGCGTCACGGGTATCGGCTCGTCCACGGCTCCATTGTGCCGTCTGGGGACGCAGGGTCAGGTCATGTACGGGGCTCGGCCCTTGCCGGTCCGGGGCAGGTCACGTACAGGGCTCGGCGCCCCTTCAGGATGCAGGCCCGCGTCAGGCCACGTACCGGCCTCGACACCCCTTCAGGATGCAGGCCCGCGTCAGGCAGGCCATGTACCGGCCTCGATCCATGCGCCGGGCAGGCCTTCGCCGGCTCGATCCCCACGTCGCTCAGACCCGGCCTCCGCGCCCCTCAGCCCGTCCACACCTCCGCGACCTCTGCCGCAAGGGCGGGGGCCTGGGTTCGGCCGGCGCGGGCTGCGGCCGCTCTCACCGACGGGTCGAGGGGGTTGCGTCCGAAGGACTGCTTGGCGGTGCGGTCGGGGGTGACGACCGCGACCCGCGCGCCGGCCTCCCTGAGCGCGCGCCCCTGGGCGGCGGCCGAGGCGAGAGGGCCGGCGCCCATCGCCATGGGCGCGAGGACGACCACGCGCTCGTAACCGACGGCCAGGTGGGCGTTGGCCGGGGAGTGGACACCGCCGTCGGTCCAGCGGCGGCCCTCGATGGTGACCGGCGGCCAGACACCCGGCACGGCACAGCTGGCGGACACGGCGTCGACCAGGGCGACACCACTCTCCCGGTCGAACACCCGCAGCTCACCGGTCACCGCGTCGACGGCCGGCATGCGCAGGGCCTGCGCCGGCCAGTCGGGCGAGACCAGCCGGCTCTGGATGGCGGCGCGACGGTCCGCCTCGGAGGGGGTACGGGCGCTGAGCGCCATCCGCCCGACCTTGCGGGCGTATGCCTCGGGTGTCCGCGAGGTCAGCGTGGCCAGCACGAAGCGGAGGAGCTGCGCCGCGCCCAGGCGGGCGGGGATCTCCCCCTTGGGCTCGGCGAGCTGACGTTCGTAGAGCTCCCGCAGCGTCAGCTCGCCCGAGGCGAGCTGGGCGCCGACGGACGAACCGGCGGATGTGCCGATCACGACATCGGCGTCACTCAGATCCACCCCCGCCTCACTGAGCCCGTACAGGATTCCCGACAGCCAGCCGATGCCGCTGCTGCCTCCGCCACCGAGTACCAGTGCCTTGCCTGCCATGGTCGTCCCATCTCCGCATGCCGGCTTTCCTGTTCAGTCTCGCCCACGGCACTGACATGCGTACGTGCGGGTGCCCGTCCGTCTCCGGTACGGGCACCCGCACAGACCACCGTCGGCCCAGCGAGGACACCGCCCCCGCACAGACCACCGTCGGCCGAGCGAGGTCCGTCCCCGCGCCAACCGCCGTCAGCCGACCGAGGTCACCGTCCCCGCGCCGACCGTCCGGCCGCCCTCGCGGATCGCGAAGCCGAGACCGGGCTCGAGCGGGACGTCACGGCCGAGCTCCACCGCCATCGTGACGGTGTCACCCGGCCGGGCCACCGCCGCCTCGCCCAGGTCGACGTCGCCGACCACGTCCGCGGTGCGGATGTAGAA
Organism: Streptomyces sp. NPDC058274; assembly: GCF_042881375.1. Classification (NCBI taxonomy): domain Bacteria; kingdom Bacillati; phylum Actinomycetota; class Actinomycetes; order Kitasatosporales; family Streptomycetaceae; genus Streptomyces; species Streptomyces sp. NPDC058274. The sequence continues at coordinate 54,265 of NZ_JBHVXW010000005.1, read as the reverse complement.
CTGCGGCCGGTAGCCGGTGGAGACGGGTGTCGTACGGCCGCCCTCGCGCGTCGACAGGACGTACACCTGCGCCGAGAACCGGCGACTGGGTACGACGCTGCCGGGCGCGGCGACGATGTGCCCGCGCCGTACGGCGTCGCGGGGCACCCCGCGCAGCAGCAGCGCGACGTTGTCCCCGGCCTGCGCCTCCTCCATCGGCTTGCCGAAGGTCTCCAGACCGGTGACGACCGACTCCACGGCGGCGCCGAGCACCTCGACGCGGTCGCCGACCCGGATCGTGCCGCGCTCCACGGCACCGGTCACGACCGTGCCGCGGCCGGTGATGGTGAGCACGTTCTCGACGGGCAGCAGGAACGGCGCGTCGAGATAGCGCTCCGGGATCGGCACATACGTGTCCACCGCGTCGAGCAGCGCGTCGATCGCCGCCGTCCAACGGGGGTCCCCCTCAAGGGCCTTGAGACCGGACACCCGTACGACCGGTACGGCGTCGCCGCCGTAGCCGTGCGCGGAGAGCAGCTCGCGTACCTCCAGCTCGACGAGGTCGGTGAGCTCCTCGTCACCCGCGTCGGCCTTGTTGAGCGCGACCACGATGTGGTCGACGCCCACCTGCCGGGCGAGCAGCACGTGTTCGGCGGTCTGCGGCATGATCCCGTCGAGCGCGGACACGACGAGGATCGCCCCGTCGAGCTGGGCCGCGCCGGTGACCATGTTCTTGACGTAGTCGGCGTGGCCCGGCATGTCCACGTGCGCGTAGTGCCGGGTGTCGGTCTCGTACTCGACGTGCGCGATGTTGATGGTGATACCGCGCGCGGCCTCCTCCGGGGCCCGGTCGATCCGGTCGAACGGAACGAACGTGCCGGAGCCGCGCTCGGCGAGGACCTTGGTGATGGCGGCGGTCAGGGTGGTCTTGCCGTGGTCGACGTGACCCATCGTGCCGATGTTGAGGTGCGGCTTGGTCCGCACGTAAGCCGTCTTGGGCATGGCTCTACCTCGAAGCGTCTTCAGATCGGATGAACTGAGTGAAGGTCCCGGCGCGTACCGGCCGGGACGGGGACCCCGAGGACTTGCCGACCCTCCCCCTGCGGGGTCCGCCGGACGATCCGGGAAGGGTCAGCTTCGGGCGCCGTCGACGGCTGCCACGATGATCTGGACGGCAGCCTTCGGCGCATCCGCGACTGCGGATGCTGCGAGGAGGAAGGCGTACCGGAACATGAGGCGATCATCGCCCACGCGTCTGCCCACGTCGAATGGTTTTCCGCGCCTGAAGAACCCCCGTCAGGACGGCTGTTCCTGGTGTTTCCGACGGTGCCTGAGGGTGCCTCAGGGGCCGATGTTCCTGAGAGCCTCGCGCGCCGACAGCGGCGCGAGCCGGTCCCGTTCCCGGGTGACGAAGTCCCGTACGGCCTCCGGATCCGTCTTGGCGTACTCGCGCAGACACCAGCCGATGGCTTTGCGGATGAAGAAGTCGCCGTGGCCGGACTGGCGCACGCAGTAGGCGAAGAGCCGTTCCGTGTCGGTGGCGTCCTGGTACCGGAGCTGGTGGAGCAGGGCCGTCCGGGCCACCCACAGGTCGTCGTCCTCGATCCATGTGTCCATGGCGGCCTTGAGCTTTGGATCGGCGGCGACGAGGCCGCCCACCACATGGGAGGCCAGCGCGTCCACGGTGTCCCACCACGGGATCGTGGTGACGAGATGGCGGGCGACCGGCAGGAAGCCGGACGACAGCCGTCCGACGTGCCGGCGCAGGTAGTCGACGGCGAAGTAGTGGTACTCGCGTTCCGGCAGCCGCCAGCAACGCAGTGCCACGGCGGTGCAGTCGGCCTCGTCGGGGCGGCCGGTGCCCAGCAGGACGGTCCGCGACAGGGCGCGGCGGTCGGGGGTGGCCAGACCGAGAAAAGGCGCGACGTCCTTCATGTACGCGCCCATCGACGCGGCCCGTTCCGGGTCGGCCGCCGCGCCGTACGTGGCCGTGAGCCGTTCCAGCAGCGTGTCCGCGAGCGCGCTGTCCGGCAGGCCGGCCGGAACACCTGACGTTCCCGAAGCTGTGACGCCCATGAGACGAACCATACGGCGATCACACACGCCGGTCGGTTAGTGTCACCGGATGCTCGATGCCACCACCCGCTCTGGGGGCACCGCCACGGCCACTCCCCCGGCCACCGCCATGGAGCTCGCCTCCACCGCGGATCTCGTCGGCACGACGAACCTCGTGGACGCGAGAGAACTCGTGCGTATGACGGCACCTGTCGGTGCGACATCACGTATCGGCGCACCGGCTCTCGTCCTGGCCGGCAGCGTCGGCCCCGCCTCGCCCAGAGGTTTCGCCGCTCACTGCACCAGAGTGCTGCTCTCTCCGTGGTCGCGGCTGTCCCTGCTGGTGGCGCTGCTCGCGGCCGGAGCGGCCACCGTGCTGCTCTTCGAGCCGCAGCGGCTGCTGTCCGACGGCTGGCCGCCCCAGCTCGGGGGCGCCGCGGCGGCCGGGCTGTTCGCGGTGGCCTACGGGCTCTGCACGGTCGCGTTCGTGCCGCGTCCGCTGCTCAATCTCGCCGCGGGAGCCCTGTTCGGCTCCCAGCTGGGCGTGGGCGCCGCGCTCGCGGGCACCGTGCTCGGTGCGGGAGTGGCCTTCGGTCTCGGCCGGATCCTCGGGCAGGACGCGTTGCGCCCACTGCTGCGCGCCCGCTGGCTCAAGGCGGCGGACGGACAGCTCAGCCGGCACGGCTTCCGCTCGATGATGGTGGCCCGGCTGTTCCCGGGAGTGCCGTTCTGGGCCGCGAACTACTGCGCCGCGGTCTCCCGGATGGGCTGGTTGCCCTTCCTCCTCGCGACGGCCCTCGGCTCGATCCCGAACACCGCCGCGTACGTCGTCGCCGGCGCCCGCGCCTCGTCGCCGACCTCGCCGGCCTTCCTGATCGCGATGGGCTTCATCGCGGTCCCGGCGCTGGTCGGAACCGTCGTGGCCTGGCGCAAGCGGCATCATCTGCGCGGCTACTGAGCGTCGGGCCGGGCCGTACGCCGCTCAGGGGGCCGTGCGGCTGCTTCCGAACCCGCCGAGGGCCGCCGGACGCGGAATGTCCGGCACCTTTTCTCGGCTCGGCCGGCACCGTTTCTCGGCTTGGCCGGCACCGCTTCTCGGCTCGGCCGGCACCGCTTCTCGGCTCGGCCGGTCATCGGGAGGCCGCGTCCGGCGGAGCCCTCCGGACGCGGAACACCCAGCACCCCTCCCGCTGCGAACAGCCTGCGGGACCTGACCGGTTACACAGCCTCCAGCACCATCGCGTTGGCGAGTCCGCCCGCCTCGCACATCGTCTGCAGCGCGTAGCGGGCCCCACGGGCCCGCATCGCGTGGACGAGGGTCGTCGTCAGCCGGGTACCGCTCGCGCCCAGCGGGTGGCCGAGGGCGATCGCGCCGCCGTGCACGTTCACCCGGTCGAGGTCGGCGCCCGTCTCCTGCTGCCAGGCGAGGACGACCGCCGCGAAGGCCTCGTTGACCTCGAAGAGGTCGATGTCGGCCAGGCTCAGTCCCGCCTTGCGCAGCACCTTCTCCGTGGCCGGGACGACGCCCGTCAGCATCAGCAACGGGTCGGATCCGGTGACGGCGAAGCTGTGCAGCCGCGCGATCGGGCGCAGACCCAGCCGGGCCGCGGTCTCGCTCGACGTGATCAGCACAGCCGACGCGCCGTCGTTGACCGGACTCGCGTTGCCGGCGGTGACGTTCCACTCGATCCCCGGGAAGCGCTCGGCGAACGCCGGGTCGTAGTAGGCGGGTTTGAGGCCGCCGAGTATCTCGGTGGTGCTGGACGGCCGCACGCACTCGTCGCGCGTCACGCCCTCCAGGGGAGCCACTTCGGCATCGAACAGGCCACCGTCCCAGGCCGCGGCCGCCCTCTGGTGCGAGGTGACCGCGAAGGCGTCCATCTGCTCGCGTGAGACCGACCACTTCGCGGCGATCAGCTCCGCGCTGATGCCCTGCGGCACCAGACCCTCCGGGTAGCGCTCGGCGATCCCGGGTCCGAAGGGGTCCGTGCCCGCCGGCACGTTCGACCACATCGGTACGCGGCTCATCGACTCCACACCGCAGGCGACGACGATGTCGTACGCGCCGGACATCACACCCTGCGCCGCGAAGTGCACGGCCTGCTGGGAGGAGCCGCACTGGCGGTCCACGGTGGTCGCGGGCACCGTCTCGGGAAAGCCCGCCGACAGGACGGCGTACCGGGTGGTGTTCATGGCCTGCTCGCCGACCTGGTCGACGGTGCCGCCGATGACGTCGTCGATCAGCGCCGGGTCCACACCGGAGCGTTCGACGAGGGTGCGCAGGGTGTGCGCGAGGAGTTCCACGGGATGGACATGGGCGAGCGAGCCGTTCGGCTTGCCCTTGCCGACAGGGGTGCGTACGGCTTCGACGATCACGGCGTCACGCATGGTGTGCCTCTCAGGTCAGGAACCGGCGATGGGGCGGGGTGGATCTTCAAACGTGGGCGGGTCGGATCTTCAAAAAACGTGGGCGGGTCGGATCTTCGAACGTCGGGTGAGTTGGATCTTCGAACGTCGGGTGGGTTGGGCCTTCAAACTCGACGCAGCGCCCGAGGTCTACGAGCCCGCCACGACCGAGCGCGTGCGTTTGAATTCCAAACCCACTAAGTGACTCGAGAGTAGCTCAGTGGGTTGGAACTACCAACCCACCCCCTAGACTGGTCTCATGAAGGACGCCCGCCCCTGCTCGATCGCCGGCACGCTCGCCCTCGTCGGCGAGAAGTACTCGCTGCTCGTCCTGCGCGAGGTGTCCCTGGGCGCCACACGCTTCGACCAGCTGGTCCGGAACATCGGCGCCCCGCGTGACGTACTGACCGCGCGCCTGAAGCGGCTGGTCGACGTCGGCGTACTGGAGAAGGTCGAGTACACCGACCGCCCCAAGCGCTACGAGTACCGGCCCACCCCGGCCGGTCTGGAACTGGAGTCGGTGCTGCTCACGCTCATGGCGTGGGGCGACCGTCATCTCCAGGAGGGCGGCTTCCGTCCCATGGTGCTGGAGCACACCTGCGGCAACGAACTCGTGCCCCAGGTCGTGTGCCGGGAGTGCGGCGAAGAGGTCCGGCACGACGATCTGATGCCGCACCCGCAGGCGCCGGGCTGGACGGTGACGGGGCCCGCGGTCGCGTAGGCCACCGACGCCCGGCCAACACCGACGGGCCGGCGCGCGGCAGGGACGAGAATTCGGTCGCCGAAGCGGACGCTCCCGTCCCGTTTACGCTCCGAAACCCCCGTGATCGGCGCCCCGGCGCGGAACGCTACGCTGCCCCTCAAGACCAGTGATCACCGCGCCGGGACGGCCCGGTGCCCCCATCACCCCTTCCGCCATCAGCACTTGGACCACGTAAAGCCATGTCTTGGTTTGAATCCCTCATCCTCGGACTCGTCCAGGGGCTGACCGAATTCCTCCCCGTCTCGTCCAGTGCGCACCTGCGGCTGACGGCCGCGTTCGCGGGCTGGCACGACCCGGGAGCGGCCTTCACGGCGATCACCCAGATCGGCACGGAGGCGGCGGTGCTGATCTACTTCCGCAAGGACATCGCGCGGATCATCTCCGCGTGGTTCCGCTCCCTCGCGAACAAGGCGATGCGGCGCGACCACGACGCGCAGATGGGCTGGCTGGTGATCGTCGGCTCGATCCCGATCGGCGTGCTCGGGGTGACGCTGAAGGACCAGATCGAAGGGCCGTTCCGTGATCTGCGGCTGACCGCGACGATGCTGATCGTGATGGGTGTCGTGCTCGGCATCGCCGACCGGCTGGCGGCGCGCGACGAGACGGGCGGCCGGCACCGGGCGGCCAAGCAGCGCAAGACCCTTCAGGAACTGAGCATCAAGGACGGGCTGATCTACGGCGTCTGCCAGGCGATGGCACTCGTCCCAGGCGTCTCCCGGTCCGGCGCGACCATCAGCGGCGGCCTCATCATGGGGTACACACGCGAAGCCGCGGCCCGCTACTCGTTCCTCCTCGCGGTACCCGCGGTGCTCGCCTCCGGCGCGTTCGAACTCAAGGACGCGAGCGAGGGGGGTCATGTCTCCTGGGGGCCGACGATCTTCGCGACGGTCATCGCCTTCGTGGTGGGTTATGTCGTGATCGCCTGGTTCATGAAGTTCATCAGTTCGAAGTCGTTCATGCCCTTCGTCTGGTACCGGATCGCGCTGGGCATCGTCATCCTCGCCCTGGTGGCGACGGGCGCGCTGAGCCCGCACGCTGCGGAGTCCTCGGGCTGACAGCCCCCTGGCGCGAGTACCCAGCGCATCCGTCACCACAGGAACGTCGTGGAGCCTCACCCGCTCGACGCGGAGCAGGTCCGCGGGTGGAGTCACTGTCGGCCTGATCGCACTCCTGGGCCGAACTCCCTTGCTCCGGGCGCCCGTTGAGCACTCGACACGTTCCCCCAAGAGCCGCCGTGACCAACCACATACGATGTGCGTAGCCGTTCGGTAGCGCAGTGTCAGTCCTTGCCCCTAGGCTTGTGCGCATGTCCCCCGATTCCATGTTCCCTGGTTCCGTGCGATCTGCGGCCGCGTTGAACGAGCAGATTCGTGCTCTGTGGATGCGTGCCGGCGGTTCCCTGTCGGCGCAGGAGCGGGCCGAGTACGAGCTGTTGGTGGTGGAGTGGGCCGCGGCGATCCGGGGCGAGGTCATCGAGGCGGCATGAGCGCGCGGGCGTCCCACCGCCCGCACGAGCCAGCGGCGCTTCCATGACTAGCCCGCGAACATCGCACCGCCCGCTCAAGCCGGGCCCCGCGCCGCTCCTTTGACAAGCCCGCGAGCATCGGGCCGCCCGCTCAAGCCGGAACCCGCGCCGCTCCTGAAGCGAGCCCACGAAACATCGCGCTGTCCTCAGCGGCCCCCCGCCACCCGAAGCACGGCCCCCGTCGTGTACGAGGATTCCGGTGACATCAACCACGCGATGGCGGCGGCGATTTCGTCCGCGTGACCGGGTCGGCGCAACGGAATCGCGGCGGCCGCCCGCTCGGCACGGTCAGGGTCGCCCATCGCCGCGTGCATGTCCGTGTCGATCATGCCCGGGGCGACCGCGTTGACGCGGATACCGTCAGGACCGAGTTCCTTGGCGAGCCCCAGAGTCAGGGCGTCGACGGCCGCCTTCGTCGCCGCGTAGTGGACGAACTCGCCGGGGCTGCCGAGCGTGGCCGACGCGGAGGACACGTTGACGATGACGCCGCTCCCCCATGCCGTCATCGCCTTGGCCGCACGCCGCGAACACAGCAGGGTCCCCAGGAGGTTGACCTCGACCACCCGCCGCAGGTCGGCCGGTTCCGAGTCCGCGAGCCGGCCCAGCGGCCCGGTCACTCCGGCGTTGTTCACGAGCCCTGTCACCGGCCCGAGTTGGTCCACCGCCACGTCGAACAGCCGGTCCACGTCGGCCTCGTCGGAGGTGTCCGCCCGCACCGTGACGCAGCGCGCCCCCGCCGATCGCACTGCCGTCGCGGTCCACTCGGCGGCGGCCCCGTCGCTCACGTAGCCGATGACCAGGTCATGCCCGTCGGCGGCGAGGCGCGCGCAGGTGGCCGCCCCGATCCCCCGGCTCCCGCCCGTGACCACCGTGACCTGACGTGCCATGCGTGCCTCCCCGTATCGCCCTGCGCCCGAAGCCGGCCCGAGCCGATTGATCCCGCACCGACGGATCAGTCGATCACGTGGATATGCGGGACGCCAATTGCTGGATAGAGTCAGCTGGTCACAACTGGTTGTGGGGACAACCAACGTGCCTTTCGGCTGTCAGCGTCCTGGGGAGGGCTTGCAGCGCATGAGTCGTCGCTCTACTGGTGTTGTCGGCGTGTGGGCTGAGGTGCAGCGGCAGCAGCAGCGCCAGCTGGAAGCCGAAGCCAGACAGCGGAGTCAAGAAGCCCAGCAGGCGCGGGCCTACCAGCGGCGAGCTGCCCAGAGCCATCGCGAGTACCGGCAGGCGGAAGCGCTGCGCCGTACCGAGGAACTGGACGCGCAGGTCGCGTCGTTGCAAGGCCTGCTTGCCTCGGGCTGCCGAACGCCGGGGTTCAGGGCGGCCTCCCTCATGCGGCCCGAGGAGGTCCAGCCCTTCGCCCCCGGGACGTTGGCACAGCCCGTGCCCATGCCGGATCTCCATCATTACCAGGCGCAGAGCGGCTGGACCGCGAGTCGCCGCGCCCAGGCCCAGGCCGAGGCACGGTCACGCTTCGATCGGGACTGGCAGGCCGCCCAGGCCGCCGAGGCCCACAGACAGCGGCAGTTGGCGTCGTACCAGCGGGAGTACCAGCAGTGGGCCGCTGCCCAGCTGGCCGAGGTACGCGCGCACAACGCCGGGGTCTCCGCGGTGGTCGACGGCGTGCGGCGCCGGGATCCCGATTCCGTGGTCGAGTACTTCTCCGCCGCCCTCTACGCCTCCACCAGCTGGCCCGAGGCCTTCCCGCGTCAGGTGGCGGCAGCCTACGACCCGGCAGCCCGGCAGCTGGTCCTCGACTGGGAGTTGCCCGCCTACGAGATCGTCCCGGAGGTCAAGTCCGTTCGGTACGTGTCCGGGGTGGATCAGGACAAGGAGACCCCTCGTCCGGTGGGCCAACGCCGTGCCCTGTACCGGGAGGTTCTCGCTCAGTGCGTGCTGCTGGTGCTGCACGAGCTCTTCGCCGCCGACGAGTTGGGCGCGCTCGAGTCCGTGGCCCTGAACGGGTTCGTCGACGGACACGACCCTACGACCGGTCGGCCCGGCCAGATCTTTCTCGCCACCGTGATGGCCCCGCGCTCCTCGTTCCGTGAGCTGCACCTCGCCCAGGTGGACGCGGGGAGCTGTCTGGCCGACGCGCTGCGCGGACAGCTCTCGGCGCGGCCTGACCAGCTCACGCCGGTACGGCCCGGCAGGCGGCCGCACGACATAGGAAACCGCGTGGTCGCCCACGGCAGCGACGAGGAACCAGACCTGTACGCCATGGATCCGCTCGCCTTCGAGAACCTCGTCGCCGAGCTCTTCCGGGCCATGGGCATGCAGGCGGTGACGACCCAGCGCTCGAACGACGGCGGGGTGGACGTCGATGCGCTCGACCCGGCGCCGATCCGGGGCGGCAAGATCGTCGTACAGGTCAAGCGCTACCGCAACACGGTCTCCCCCACCGCGGTGCGCGACCTGTACGGAACGGTGCAGGACGCCGGCGCCAACAAGGGTGTCCTCGTGACGACTTCCGGGTTCGGCCCCGGCTCGCACACCTTCGCCAACGGCAAGCCGCTGGAACTCGTCTCCGGCGCCGAGCTCGTGGATCTGCTGCACCGTCACGGGCTGCGCGGACGCCTGGGCGAGGGTGGCCGTCGAGCCGCCGGGCAGCCGGCGCCGTCGGTTCGGGAGACCCGACTGCCCGACGACTACAACGTCCTGGGCATGTCGTGGACCGGAGGCGTGGCCCTGGACGTCTGCGCGCTCGTCTGCCGCGGCAACCGCGTCCTCACCGACGACCACTTCGTCTTCTTCAACAACCCGCAGACGCCCGACGGTTCCGTGCGTGCCCTTCCCGCGTCAGCGCCTGACAAGGCCGCGATCTGCGTCTCCTTCGACGGGTTGCCTGAGGAAGCCGACCGGTTCGTCCTCGTGGCCGCCATCGACCCGGAGGTCAACCCGGACGCCGATCTCGCCGGTTTCACGGATGCCCGCATCCGTCTGCTGGACCCGGGGATGACCGAACTGGGGCGGCTGGAGGTGTCCGACGGCCGGCGGGGCGAGACCGCTCTGGTCCTCGGTTCCTTCCGCCGAAGGTCCAACGGGGACTGGGACTTCGTCCTCGGCGGCAAGGGGTACACGGGTGGCCTGGAAGAACTCGTGCGGGAGCACGGCATCGACGTGGAGTAACTCGCCGGCGCCGCACCGGCGACCGTGCGCCCCGAAGAACCGGAAAAGCTGGAAAAGCCGGAGAATCCGGAGAATCCGGAGAATCCGGAGAAGCCGGAGAATCCGGAGAAGCCGGAGAAGCCGGAGAAGCCGGAGAAGCCGGAGCGAAGCCCGCCTAGGACGGCACAACGGCCCCCGAGTCCGGCCCCTCGGTTTCCGGCTCCTCGGGCGGATCGCCGAGTTGCTCGCGTGCGTAGTTCCAGACCACCGCGATGAGCGCGGCGACCGGTACGGCGAGCAGGCTGCCGACGATGCCGGCCAGGTTGCCGCCCAGTGTCACCGCGAGCAGGATCACGGCCGCGTGGAGGCCGAGGCCGCGGCTCTGGATGATGGGCTGGAACACATTGCCCTCGAGCTGCTGCACCACGACGATGATCGCGAGCACGATCAGCGCGTCGGTCAGGCCGTTCGACACCAACGCGATGAGCACCGCGACGAAACCGGCGAACAGCGCACCCACGATCGGCACGAACGCGGACACGAAGGTCAGCACCGCCAGCGGCAGCACCAGAGGGATTCCCAGGATCCACAGACCGATGCCGATGAAGACGGCGTCCAGCAGGCCGACGAGGGCTTGGGACCGGACGAACGAACCCAGGGTGTCCCAGCCGCGCTCGGCCACGGTCGGGATGTCGGTGGCGAGCCGGCCGGGCAACTGGCGGGTGAGCCACGGCAGGAAACGTGGTCCGTCCTTGAGGAAGAAGAACATCAGGAAGACCGCGAGGATGGCGGTGACCAGGCCGTTGACCACAGTGCTGACCCCTGTGGCAACCGCGGTGACCATGCTCCCCACGCTGTCCTGGATGCGCGCGACCGCGGCGTCGACGGCGCTGGTGATCTGGTCGTCGCCGATGTTCAGCGGCGGCCCCCCGGCCCACTCGCGCACCTTCTGGATGCCGTCGACCACTCCGTCGGTCAGATCGCCGGACTGGGAGGCCACCGGCACCGCGATCAGCGCCACGATGCCCATGACGACGAGGAGGAACAGCACGGTCACCACGGAGGCGGCCAGGGCCGGCCGCCATCCGCGCCGCCGCAGAAAGCGCGCCAGGGGCCAGGTCAGCGTGGTCAGGAACAGGCCGACCACGAGCGGCCAGACCACGGACCACATCCGGCCCAGGATCCAGAGGGCCACCGCGAGCAGCACGAACACCAGCAGCAGATCGACGGAGACACGCGCCGATCTGCGGAGTGCGTCGCGGGTTTTCGTGGGGCTCAAGGTGGCAGACATGGGGGTCACCCTATTGGTACGCAAGTCACACTGCGTGGGCAGTGTGCCGGCCGGCGAATATCCACTGCACGCCCCCTTGGCTGGGCACCTCCCGTGGCCAACACTGAGCCGATGACGCAGCGTGTGGAGCTCGCGGCCGTGATGGACCGGCTTGCCGTGGACGAACTGATCACCGAGTACGCCGTGGCGGTGGACGACGGCGACTGGGAGGCGTACCGAAAGCTGTTCACACCGGACGGGCGCGCCGACTACCGGTCGGCCGGCGGTATCGAGGGGGATGCGGCGGAGATCACCGGGTGGCTCGCCCAGAGCCTGCAACTCTTCGCGATGCGCCAGCATCTGATCGTCAACCGGCAGGTCCGGTTCGGCCTCCTGGAGCAGGACACGGGCGACACGGCCCGGGTCCGGGCGGATTACATCAATCCGATGCGGTTCGCGGGCCGGGACTGCGGATCGACCGCACCGGACTTCGTGTGCGGCGGCCGGTACGCCTTCGATCTGTTCCGTACGGCCGACGGCTGGCGGCTTCACGAGGTGGTCGTCCAGGAGAAGTGGCGCAGCACCGTGGAGCAGCCCGTCGCCACCTGAGCGGAGGTGTTCTGTCTGAGATCGATTCGGGCGGGCAGACTGGTGAGGGCATGCCACTGGGGAGGGAGACGCCGTATGAGGCTGACCGGCGACTGGCTCGAATCCCGCTGGTGGCGGGGGGCCTTGGCGCTCCTGGCCGGGGCGCTGCCCATGTTCGCGTTCCCGGCGCCGTCCCTGTGGTGGTTCGCGTACGTCGCCCTGGTGCCGTGGATCGTGCTGATCCGCTCGGCGCCGACCGCCCGGCATGCGGTGTACGACGGCTGGCTGGGCGGGCTCGGCTACATGCTGGCCGTGCACCACTGGCTGCTGCCGAGTCTGCATGTGTTCACCGTCGTCATCGCGGCCCTGCTCGGTGCCCTCTGGGCTCCCTGGGGCCTGCTCGTCCGCCGGTTCCTGTCGGGTGTGCCCTCCCCCGGCCGGGTCGCGGCCGCGCTGGTCGTGCTGCCGTCGGGCTGGCTGGCGGTCGAACTCGTCCGCTCCTGGGAGGGCCTCGGCGGGCCCTGGGGGCTGCTCGGGTCGAGCCAGTGGGAGGTGCAGCCCGCGCTGCGGCTCGCCTCGGTGGGCGGGGTGTGGCTGCTCAGCTTCCTGGTCGTCACGGTCAACGTCGTGGTGGCCGTGCTGGCCTCGGTGCGTGAGTCGCGCGTACCGGCGGTGGCCGGACTGGTCGCCACGGCCGCCGCTACCTCGGCGGCCTGGGTGTGGTCGCCGCGTCCGGACGCGGACGGCGGGACCCGGATCGCCATCGTCCAGCCGGGTGTCGTCGACGGCTCCGACAGCGGCGAGAAGCGCTTCGCCCGGGAGGAGGCGCTGACCCGTCAACTGGCGGGCCAGAAGCTGGACTTGATCGTCTGGGGAGAGAGCAGTGTCGGCTTCGACCTCGCCGACCGTCCCGACCTGGCGGACCGGATCGCCGCGCTGTCGCGTCTCACCGACGCCGACATCATGGTGAACGTGGACGCCCGCCGCTCCGACCGCCCCGGCATCTACAAGAGTTCCGTGCTCGTCGGCCCGCAGGGACCCACGGGTGACCGCTACGACAAGATGCGCCTCGTGCCGTTCGGCGAGTACATACCGGCGCGTTCCCTGCTCGGCTGGGCCACCTCCGTCGGCAAGGCGGCCGGCGAGGACCGCCGGCGCGGCAGCGAGCAGGTGGTGATGAACGTCGGCCACGGACTGCGCGTCGGACCGATGGTGTGCTTCGAGTCGGCGTTTCCCGACATGAGCCGCCATCTCGCCGAGGACGGCGCCGAGGTGCTCCTCGCCCAGTCGTCGACGTCGTCGTTCCAGTCCAGCTGGGCGCCCGAACAGCATGCCTCGCTGGCCGCGTTGCGGGCCGCCGAGACCGGCCGCCCCATGGTGCACGCCACACTGACCGGCGTCTCCGCGGTCTACGGTCCCAGCGGGCAACGGATCGGTTCATGGCTCGGCACCGACGTGAGCGGTTCGGAGGTCTACGAGGTGCCCCTCGCCCGCGGTGTCACCCCGTACGTCCGCTTCGGCGACTGGCCGGTGCACGCGGCCCTGCTGGTGCTGGCCGCGCTCGGCGCCACCGAGTGCCTGCGGTCGCTGCGGCTCAGGCGGCCCGCTCCTCCACCGCACGTACCACCCGCTCGCACAGCTCATGAGTCGCCAGCGCGTCCCGGGCGCTGACCACCTTCCCGGCGCGTACGGCGTCGAGGAAAGCGAACACCACCTGTTCGATCCCGCGCTGCCGGGCCACCGGCACCCAGTCACCGCGCCGGCGCAAGGTCGGCTGTCCCTTGTGGTCGATCACGTCGGCGAGATTGAGCACCTGCCGCTTGGTGTCCTGGCCGGAGACCTCGAGGATCTCCTCCGTGGAACCGCTGAGCCGGTTCATCACACCGAGTGCCGTGAAGCCGTCCCCGCCGAGCTGCAGCACGACATGGTGCAGCAGACCCTCCTCCACCCGGGCCCGCACGGTGACGTCGTCGACCGGCCCCGGCACCAGGAACCGCAGGGTGTCGACGACATGGATGAAGTCGTCGAGGACCATGGTGCGCGGCGCCTCGGGCAGCCCGACCCGGTTCTTCTGCATCAGGATCAGTTCACGCGGGTGGTCCAGGCACTGCGCGTATCCGGGTGCGTAGCGCCGGTTGAAGCCCACCGCGAGGCTCACGTTCCGCTCCTCGGCCAGCCGCACCAGCTGTTCGGAGTCGGCCAGTTCGTAGGCGAGCGGCTTGTCGACGTACGTCGGTACGCCCGCCTCCAGCAGTCGCGTCACGATCTCGGGGTGGGCGACGGTGGCCGCGTGCACGAACGCCGCGTCGAGGTCCTGGGCGAGCAGCTCCCCGAGGTCGGTGTGCCGCTGCGCCGCCGGAAGGTGCAGGCTGTCCGCGACCTCGGCGAGCGCCGCGGGCGTCCTCGTCTGCAGATGCAGTTCGATGTCCGGCTGGGTGGACAGCACCGGCAGATACGCCTTGCGCGCGATGTCGCCGAGTCCGATACAGCCGACCTTCACAAGGATCTCCTCAGGCAGTACGTGCGCGTCCAGGGAGCAAGTTCCGTCTTGCCACCCTGGTCAGCAGCATACGACCGCCACGGCAGCCGGCCGGCGATCCCGCGGAAGCCACCCGGGAGAGGCGCGGGTGCGGCCTGGGGCAGCGCGGAGTCCCGCTGTTCCGCCTGCCCGTCAGTGCGGCCCGGCCATGCCCGATCGGGGATCCGCGAGCGCATCGACGGCGCCACCGGCGAGCAGGGGTGACGCGCGCGCCCGCCGACGGCGGGGCCGGGGTCACCCATGTGGGGCATCCTCCGCCTGTCCGCTCCCCAAAGCGGGCCGGAACCAGCAGAGTTGCGCGGGTGCATCGATCGACGACCACCGCAACGCTCCTGGTCACCGTGGCCTTCTCGGCCCTCTCCGGCTGTGTGAGCGTCCAGCATCAACCCCTCTCCGGGCCGACGCCCACGCCCTCCCGGCCGTCGGCACCGCGCCCGGACGGCAAGGCCGAGCCGCACGTCGTACAGGCCCCGGCGCGGGAGGCGCTGGAGCTCATCGGCCCGCCCCGGCATACCAGGCCGAACGCGCCCACGGCACCCCGGACGGCCCCTGCGGCTCCCGCGCCGGCGCCCGCGCGTCAGCGCCCACGCCACGAGAACCCACCGCCGAAGCCGCACCGGCCCGAGCCCCGCGTCGCCGTCCCGTCCGTGCCCCGAGACCTCGGCAAGAACGCGGACGTGTGCGCGCTCGGCAGAAAGTACGGCGGCTGGAAACCGGACAGCCCGGAGGCGGTCATCTGCAAGGGCGCGTACGGGCGTTGACGCCCGGGCCATCCCGGATTTCCTCGGCCCTTCCGTCGCTAGGGCCGCTGTCGCGGCGGCCCCAGCGTCTCCCCTCCGGCTCCCCCGGGACCCCTGACTCGTCCCGGATCACCGGGGCCCCCGGGACCACTCGGCCCCGCGGAACCGCCCGGACCTCCAGACCCCCCGTTGGAGCCGGAACCCCGAGCGGCCCCTCCCCCGCCGGTCCCACCCCCGCCGGTCCCGCCCGGCTCGCTCCCCGACCCCTCGTCCTCCCGCAGCCGCAGTTCCAGGCGGCCGATCGCCGCCCTCACCCCGTCCCCGTAGCGGTCGTCGCCGAGGGCGCCGGCCGCGCCACGGGCCCGGCGCAGATGGCCGCGCGCGGCCTCGGCGCGGCCGAGCTTCACATAGTCGGCGGCCAGATTCAGATGCAGCGAGGGATAGAGCGCGCGCACCGCGAGCGACTGGTCGTGCTCGGCGACGCGCCCGTCCGTGAGCGCCTCGGCCGCCGACAACGCACGCAGATCCCAGACCAGTTCGTCCGCGGGGTCGTCCTGCGCGTCCGCCATGTAGTGCGCCAGTGTGCAGCGGTGCAGCGGGTCGCCGTCCTCGCCGATCTCCGCCCACAGGCCCAGGAAACGGTCTCGGGCCTCCTCGCGGTCACCGGCGTGCTGCAGCATGATGATCTGCCCGATCCGGGTCATCATGGCGTCCGGCGCCGCCTGCTCCTGCTGCTCCGCCACCGCGTCCTCCACGCTCGTCGCCTGTCGCCCACGACGCTAGGGCCTGTCCGGCGGATCTTGCGGTAGGTCGCGGGGCGTGGCACGCACATCCGCGGCGCTGTCGTCGGACGGGCCCCTGCCGTCAGCCCAGGTCCGGGATCCGCCAGTCGATGGGCTCGTGTCCCTGCTGGGCGATCGCCTCGTTGATCTGCGTGAAGGGGCGCGAGCCGAAGAACCTCTTCGCGGACAGCGGCGACGGGTGGGCGCCCTTCACCACGATGTGCCGCTCCTCGTCGATCAGCGGGAGCTTCTTCTGCGCGTAGTTGCCCCAGAGCACGAAGACCGCCGGGTCGGGCCGCTCGGCCACCGCGCGGATCACCGCGTCCGTGAACTTCTCCCAGCCCTTGCCCTTGTGCGAGTTGGCCTCTCCGCCGCGCACGGTCAGCACCGCGTTGAGCAGCAGCACACCCTGCTGGGCCCACGGCAGCAGAAAGCCGTTGTCCGGGACCGGGGTGCCCAGCTCCTCCTTCATCTCCTTGTAGATGTTGCGCAGGGAGGGCGGGGTCTTCACTCCGGGGCGGACGGAGAAGCACAGCCCGTGGCCCTGGCCCTCGCCGTGATACGGATCCTGGCCGAGGACGAGCACCTTCACCCGCTCGTACGGCGTCGCGTCGAGCGCGGCGAAGACCTCCTCGCGCGGAGGGTAGACGGGACCCTTGGCGCGCTCCTCCTCGACGAACTCGGTGAGTTCCTTGAAGTAGGGCTGCTGCAGCTGCTCGCCCAGGACGTCGCGCCAGGACTCGGGCAGCATGGCAATGTCGGTCACGTCAACTTCCTCCGATGTGCGGTCACTTCCAGGCCTCAGAACCTACAGGCGACCACTGACAACCGGACCCGCAGCCCGAATCGCCACCCGGCACTCGTCGCAGCTCAGCACCCCTCACACCGCGGGCCGCACGCGCCCGGCGCTACCAGCTCGTCTTCCGGTGCAGTTCCCACATCATCATGATCGTCGAGGGGTCGAGGGCCAGTTCGCCGCCGGCGATCTCCTCGCTCGCGGCCACGTACTGCTTGCCCTGCCAGAGCGGCAGCAGGCGCGCGTCGTCCACGAGGATCTGCTGCGCCTCCTCGAACTCCTTGACCACGGCCCCGCGATCGCTCTCACGGCGGGACTCGGGCAGCAGCACGCCGGTGATCTCCGGCGCCGGATACGGCGTACCGAGCGCGTTCTGCTCGCCCACGAACGGCGCGATGAAGTTCTCCGCGTCCGGGAAGTCGGGGAACCAGCCCCGCCCGAACACCGGGTACTCGCCCTTGCGGTAGCCCGCCTCGTACGTCTTCCAGGGGCGGCCCTTGACGGTGACGTCGAAGAGGCCGGACGCGTTGAGCTGGTCCTTGAGCTCCCGGAACTCCGGAGCGGTCTCGGAGCCGTAGCGGTCGGTGGTGTACCAGAGCGTGAGCGGGACGCGCCCGGTGATGCCGTCTTCCTCGAGGATCTTGCGGGCCTTGGACGCGCTGGGGTCCCCGTAGTCGTCGAAGAAGCCCGTGGTGTGCCCGACCAGCCCCTTGGGGACCATGGAGTACAGCGGGTCGACGGTGTCCTTGTAGACCTTGTGCGCGATGGCCGGCCGGTCGACGATCTGCGCGATCGCCTTGCGCACCGCCGGCTTCTTGGCCCACGGGTCCTTCGGGTTGAACACCAGGTAGCTGATCTCGGTGCCCGCGCCCTCGACGAGCTGGAGGCCCTCCTCGTCGTGGTGTCCCTGCAGAGAGACGATGTCCGAGGAGGCGAGACCGCGGAAGGTGACGTCGATCTTCTTGTCCTTGAGGGCGTCGACCATCTGGGACGAGTCCTGGAAGTAGCGGATGGTGACCGCGTCGTTCTTGCGCTCGGCGAAGCCGTCGTAGTGGTCGTTCCTGACGAGTTCGGCCTTCTTGCCGTCCTCGTAGGAGTGCAGGCTGTAGGGCCCGGACCCGAAGACCTTGCCGTCCTTGCGCAGCGAACGGGCCGGGTAGTCGTCCGGGTCGACGATCGACATGGCGGGGGTGGCCAGGACGAACGGGAAGGTCGCGTCCGGCTTGTTGAGATGGAAGACGATCTCGCGGGCGCCCAGCACCTGGACGCGGTCCAGACTGCCCAGCAGCCCCGCGGGACCGCCGGACACGTTGATCTGCCTGATCCGGTCGATCGAGTACTTGACGGCTCGGGCGTCGAGGGTGTCACCGTCGGAGAACTTCATGTCCGGCCGCAGCATGCAGCGGTACGTCCGGTTCGAGGAGTCGGTGAACCGGCAGTTCTCGGCGGCGTCGGGCTGCGGCGTGGTCGCCCCGGAGGGGTAGCTCAGCAGGGTCTGGTAGATGTTGCGGAACAGCTCCCAGGAGCCGTCCCAGGACGCGGCAGGATCCAGCGTGCTGGGTGCGCTGGTGGTGCCCACGACGATCGGCCCGTTGTCCTCGGACGACCCCGTGGAGAGAACACCGCACCCGGCCACCAGGGATATGGACGTGAGCGCCGCCAGCCGGCGCAGACATCGGTTCCGGTTGAACACGCGCACGCTCCTCGATCTGCCGTCCAAGGGTCGGCAGACGATACCGCAGTGTCCCGCCGCTGGAACCGTGTTCCGGCAGGGCACTTGATCAGCGCGTATGTGACTACGTTGTCATTCCTCTGTGCCCCCGTCGCGCGTGGACACAAGGGCCGTTTCTGTCCACCGAAGGCCGACGCGGACACCGTTTCTGCCGACCTCTGCGACGCCCGGCGATACGCCGGCGCGGGCACCGTTTCTCCGTACGGGCGCCCGCGCCGACGCCTGCGTCAGCTGACTCCGGCGTTCAGGAAGATGCCGCCGTCCACCACGAGCGTCTGCCCGGTGACCCAGTCCGACTGCTCGGAGGTGAGGAAGGCCGCGGCACCCCCGATGTCGGAGGGCACGCCGAGCCGGCCGAGCGGGTAGGCCGCGGCCGCCTCCGCCTCGCGGCCCTCGTACAGGGCCTGCGCGAACTTGGTCTTGATGACGGCGGGCGCGATCGCGTTGACCCGGACCTTCGGCGCGAACTCGTGCGCGAGCTGCACGGTCAGGTTGATCATCGCGGCCTTGCTGATGCCGTACGCGCCGATGAACGGCGAGGGCGCGAGGCCGGCGACGGACGCGATGTTGACGATCGACCCGCCGTTCTCGCTCTGCCAGGCCTTCCAGGTCTGCTGGGCGAACCCGAGGGCCGAGACGACGTTGGTCTCGAAGACCTTGCGCGCCACATTGAGGTCCAGCTCGGCGATCGGGCCGAACACCGGGTTCGTACCGGCGTTGTTGACCAGGTGGTCGACGCGGCCGAAGGCCTCCATCGTGCGCTCGACGGCGACGGCCTGGTGGGCCTCGTCGTGCGCCTTGCCGGCCACGCCGATGGCGCGGTCGGCACCGAGCGCCTCGACGGCCTCCTTGAGGGCGTCCTCGTTGCGGCCGGTGATGCACACGCGGTCACCGCGGGCGATCAGCGCCTCGGCGACGCCGTATCCGATGCCGCGGCTGCCGCCCGTGATGAGGGCGACCTTGCCGGAGAGTTCGGGAAGTGCGGTCATGTCGGTGTCCCCCGGCTTCAGTTGAGCGGTCCGCCGGCGACGTACATCACCTGGCCGGAGACGAAGCCGGCCTCCTCGCCCGTGAAGAAGGCGATCGCGTTGGCGATGTCGTCCGGCTTGCCGACGCGCTGCACGGGGATCTGGGTGGCGGCCGCGGCCTGGAACTCCTCGAAGCCCATGCCGACCCGGGCGGCGGTGGCGGCGGTCATGTCGGTGACGATGAAGCCGGGGGCCACGGCGTTGGCGGTGACGCCGAACTTGCCGAGCTCGATGGCGAGGGTCTTGGTGAAGCCCTGCAGACCCGCCTTGGCCGCGGAGTAGTTGGCCTGGCCGCGGTTGCCGAGGGCGGAGGACGAGGACAGGTTGACGATCCGGCCGAACTTCGCCTCGACCATGTGCTTCTGGCAGGCCTTGGACATCAGGAAGGCGCCGCGCAGGTGCACGTTCATGACCGTGTCCCAGTCCGTCGCGCTCATCTTGAACAGCAGGTTGTCGCGGAGCACGCCCGCGTTGTTCACCAGGATCGTCGGCCCACCGAGCTCCTCGGCGATGCGCGCGATCGCGGCCTCGACCTGGGCCTCGTCGGAGACGTCGCAGCCCACCGCGATGGCCTTGCCACCGGCGGCGGTGATCTTCTCCACGGTGTCCTTGCAGGCGGCCTCGTCGAGATCGATCACGGCGACGGCGCGGCCCTCTGCGGCCAGTCGTACGGCGGTCGCGGCGCCGATGCCGCGCGCGGCACCCGTGACCACGGCCACGCGCTGCTCAGTGGTGGACATTGCTGGTTCTCCTCGCCCTTGGAAAAGCCTGTCGGAAGCCTGTCTCGGCACCCTCGGCCCCTCGCGGAAGCCTCGGGATCCTGAAAAGCCTGCGGCTCACACGGTACGCCCGTCCAGTGAGCGACCGCTTAGTACCCTCAGCAGACGTGACGCTAGAAGCCCTGGCACTCGGTGTCAACGGCACACGGGGTGCCTGTGATCCATTACCTCACCAGCAGGTCCAGCAACCGCTCCGCCTCGGCCCGCGGATCCCCCGTGAGTCCGGTGTGCACGGGCCCCGGCTGCACGACGGTGGACCGGGGCGCGATCAGCCATCGAAAGCGGCGCCCGGCGTCGTCGCCCGCGGCCTGACCTGCCGCTTCGCCACCGGCGCAGACTCCTTCGACGGCACGCAGCGCGGCCCGTACGCCCGCCACGTCCGCGTCCGGATCCAGTGCCCGCAGCTTGTCCTCGTCCAGATGGGTGCGGGCGGCCACGAAGGACCGGGCACGGCAGTAGACCAGCACCCCCGCGTTGAAGCACTCGCCGCGTTCGACCCGTGGCACCACCCGCAGCAGCGCGTACTCGAAGACGTCCCGCTCGCTCACTTCTCCCCCTTGACGCGCTCGTGGATGTCGGCGGCCCGGGCCAGCAGTGGCTCCGCGTAGGCGCGGCGCAGCGCGTCGGCCGAGTCGAAGCCCGGCTCCCCGGCCAGCCACGCCTCGGGGATCTCGGCGGTCACCTCGGCCAGCAGCTCCTCGGTGACCAGGGGGGCCAGCTGGGCGGCGGCGGAGGCGACATCGGGCCGGAACGGGGCGAGCGCGTGGTCGGAGGCGTCGTACGGCTTGGCCGCGGAGGTCCGCCATGCCGGCCAGTTGTGGTGCCAGATCATGGTGGCGCCGTGATCGATGAGCCACAGCTCGCCCTGCCGCATCAGCAGGTTCGGGTTGCGCCAGGAGCGGTCGACGTTGTTGACCAGCGCGTCGAACCACACGACGCGGCCGGCCTCCTCGGGGCTCACCTCGAAGGCGAGGGAGTCGAAGCCGAGCGCGCGGGACAGGAAGTCCATGCCGAGGTTCGGGCCACCGCTGGACTTGAGGAGCTCCTGCACCTCCTGGTCCGGCTCGCCGAGCCCCAGCACCGGGTCGAGCCCGATGGTGACGAGGCCGGGCACCCGCAGACCGAGCCGGCGGGCGAGTTCACCGCAGACGACCTCCGCGACGAGCGTCTTGCGGCCCTGGCCGGCGCCGGTGAACTTCATGACGTATGTCCCGAGATCGTCGGCCTCGACGAGTCCCGGCAGCGAGCCGCCCTCACGCAGGGGCGTGATGTAGCGGGTCGCGATGACTTCCTTGAGCATCGCCCCAGGCTACTGGGGTGTTCGGGGGCACCGGGCGCGTCCGGTGGGCGGGTCCGGCCGCGGCGGGATCTCGATTGGGTCACCATGCCGCCCCCGGCTGAACGGCGCGCGGGGGCGACCCGTACACCTTCATGGACCTATGTCACGTCCGTTGAAGGGAAGACGCCAGCATGACCAGCGAATCGTTTGAGCCCCGGCCGGTACCGGGACCGGGCCGTCGGGCCGTGGTGGCGGCGGTCGGGGCGGCCGGCATCGCCGTCGCGCTGACCGCGTGCGGGGACGAGAAGGAGTCGTCCGGTTCCACCGAGGTGAGCGGAGGCGCCTCGGGCGGAGCCGGTGCGGGCGGCGGCACCGTCATCGCCAAGACCGCCGACATCCCGGAGGGCGGTGGAAAGCTCTTCGCCGACCAGGGCGTGGTGGTGACCCAGCCGACGGCGGGCACCTTCGAGGCGTTCTCGTCGAAGTGCACCCACCTCGGCTGCGCGGTGAAGGACATCTCCGACGGCGTCATCAACTGCCCTTGTCACGGCAGCCAGTTCTCCGTCAAGGACGGCAGTGTGAAGAAGGGCCCGGCGACCAAGCCGCTGCCCGCCGCCAAGATCTCCGTGGACGGGGACTCGATCACCCTCCTGTGAACGGCCTCGCTCACTCCCGGGGTCCGCGCCGCGGCCCCTTGAGGCAGGCCAGCACCTCGTCCGTGGTCGCGACGGTGGCGACCAGGGCGAGTGTGTTGCGGAGCATCGCGGGGGTGTAGTCGGAGGGCACCCCCGCGATGGCGTCCGAGGGCACGACCACCGTGTAGCCGCGGTTCACGGCGTCGAACACGGCGTTGGGAATGGCCACGTTGGCGGAGACGCCGCTGACCACCAGCGTGCGGCAGCTCAGATTGCGCAGCAGCGGATCCACGTCGGTGCCCGAGATCGGCGACAACCCGTGCAGCCGTCGTACGACGAAGTCCTCGTCGGTCACCTCGATGGGCGGTACGACGCGCACGGCGGTGGTGCCCGTCAGCTGTTGCACCGGCAGCCGGGCGGCCGCGCGGAACAGCCGGGCGTTGCGGTTGGCGCCGCGCCCGTCCGGCCGGCGCTCGGCGATCGCGTGGATCACCTGTACCCCGCTCTCGTGCGCGGCGGCGACGAGGCGGGCGACCTGTGCGAGCGCCCCCGACGAGCGGGCCTCCTTGGCGAGTTCGGGCAGCGCGCTGTCCAGGCCCACGACGCCCTGCTGGCACTCGACGGTGAGCAGCACCGTGGTCGCGGGGTCGAGGAGTTCACTGAGCTGTTCGTACGACGGCATGGCTCCCCCTGGTCACGGACGGTCGGGCGGGCGAGACTAACGACCATTGCGTGCGGACGGAAGACAGCCCATGCTTTTCTGACGGAGCGTCAGAGCTTTTCCTGACGGAACGTCAGGCATATATCTGGCATATATCTGATAGGGCGTCAGAATACGAAGTCCGGCGTGCGCGCCGGAGAAGAGGGGACCGCATGGCCGTCACGCAGCGCCGGGGCCGCAGGATCATGATGACACCGGGCGAACTGGACGAGTTCCTGACCAGCCAGCGCACCTGCCGCGTCGCGACGGTCTCGGCCGACGGTGCCCCGCACGTGAGCACCCTCTGGTTCGCCTGGGACGGCACCTCGTTCTGGCTGTACTCCATCACCCGCAGCAAACGCTGGGCCGACCTGCGCCGCGACCCGCGCGTCGCGGTCGTCGTGGACAGCGGCGAGGAGTACGGCGAGCTGCGCGGCGCGGAGCTGTCGGGCACCGTCGAGTTCGTCGGCGAGGCCCCTCGTACGGGCGAGCCCTGCCCCGAACTCACCGCCGTGGAGCGCCTGTTCGCCCGCAAAAACTTCGGCATGGACGAGATGCCGCACGACGGCCGGCACGCCTGGATGCGGCTGACGCCTGATGCGGTGGCGTCCTGGGACTTCCGCAAGATGGCTGCACCGCAGGCCTGACCGGGGCCGGGCACGCGTGACTCGTGTCCGACCGGGGCCGGCCGTGACCGGTCCCTGGGGTCGCGGGCCACGGCCACAATGGTGCGGCCCTGGCCCCCGCTCAGACGACAGCCCGACCCGCCGCCCGCAACGCCTCCACCGCCGCCCGGATCGACGGGCGGCGGTCCGCGTCCGCCCGCCACACGACGTAGACATGCCGCCGTACCCGCTGCTTCACCGGGACCGTGACGACTCCCGGGGGCATCGGATGACGGCCGAGCAGGGGGGCGATGCACACGCCGAGGCCCGCGGCGACGAGGCCGAGCTGGGTGTGCGTCTCCGCGGCGCGATGACCGATGTGCGGCTCGACGCCCTTGGAGCGCAGCGTGAACATCAGCCACTCGTGGCAGAACTCGCCCTCGGCCCACGTGATCCACTCGTCGTCGGCGAACTCGTCGAGGTCCACCTCCGTACGGTCGGCGAGGCGGTGCCCGGCCGGCATCGCGACATCGGCGGGGTCGTCCAGGACCGCCGCCTTGACCAGCCCGTCGGGCAGGGGCATCGGCTTGTTGTACCAGTCGAGCACCACCGCGAGATCGAGGTCGCCCCGCACCACACCGGCCACCCCGGCCTCGGGCTCCAGCTCGCACGAGCGCACCCGCAGCCCGGGATGCGTACGGCGGAGCGCGGCCAGGGCGGACGGGAAGAGTCCGCGCGCGGCGGTCGGGAACGCCGACAGCCGCAGCTCTCCGACCACCTGACCGCGCTGCGCCTCCAGATCGGACTGGGCGAGCTCGACCTGGGACAGGATGCGCGCGGCGTGATCCGCGAGCAGCCGACCGGCGTCGGTGAGCCGGACCCCCCGGCCGTTCTTGGCGAGGAGCTGCTGCCCCACCTCCCGCTCCAGCTTGGACATCTGCTGGGAGACGGCCGAGGTGGTGACGTGCAGTCCATCGGCGGCCCCACTGACCGAGCCGTGGCGGGCCAGGGCGTCCAGGGTGCGCAGGCGCTCCAGATTCAACATGTAAGCGATGCTACGAGATATCGCTTGAGAAATCTCGCTTGTGCTACGAGGTCGACTGCTTCATCGTTACGTCCATGAGCACCGTCACCACGCCGTGCGACCTTGCCTCCACCGCCCCGCCCGGACATCGCCGCCCCGCCCTCGACTGGCGGATCCGCTTCGGCGTCCTCTCCCTGATCTGGGGTTTCAGCTTCCTCCTCATCAAGGTCGGTACGGACGGGTACGCGCCGTTCCAAGTCACCCTCGGGAGGCTGGTGTTCGGTACGGCGGTGCTCGCGGTGGCGATGGCGGTCAAGCGGGAGCGTCTGCCGCGCGGGGCACGCACCTGGGGCCATCTCGCGGTCGCCGCGCTCCTGTTGAACGCACTGCCGTTCTCGCTGTTCGCCTACGCCGAGCTGACGATCCCGTCCACACTCGCCGGCATCTGCAACGCGACCTCCCCTCTGTGGGGCATGGCCCTGTCGATGGTCGCCCTGTCCGAGGACCGGCCGACCCGGCTCAGGGTCGCGGGCCTCGGCCTCGGCTTCCTGGGCGTGCTGACCGCGCTCGGCGCCTGGCAGGGCTTCAGCGGCCTGGACGCCACGGGCACCGCGCTGGCCCTGCTGGCCTCGCTGTGCTACCCCATCGGCTGGATCTACGTCCGCCGCACCCTGGCCGGCACCGGCCACTCGCATCTCTCTCTGACCGGCGCCCAGTTGCTCCTCGCCACGGTCCAACTGGCCGTCGTCACCCCACTGTTCACCAGCCTGCCGACACACTTCCCGCTCGTCCCGCTGCTCGCCGTCACGGCACTGGGTGCCCTCGGCACAGGGCTCGCCGTACTGATCCAGTACGGCCTGGTCGCCGAGGTCGGTCCGACGACGGCCCAGATGGTCACGTACTTCATCCCCGTCATCGCCACCGCGGCGGGCGTCGCCGTGCTGGGCGAGCCGCTGGCCTGGTCGACGCCCATCGGCGCGGTGACAGTCCTCGCGGGCGCGGCACTGACACAGGCGAGGGGGCGTCGGTGACACATAGGTGCGGGCGCCTGTAGGCACGGGCGCGGGCACCGGCCTCACGCGTACCGGCCCGCGGTGCGGCCTCACGCGTACCGGTGCTGCGGCCCCGCCGGACCCGCGCGCGCCCGTCCTCCCCATGAACACATGGACCCGGCACACCAACCGGCCCTACACGTACCGCCGTTCCGGCATCGAGCCGATCGCCGCGGCAACCGCGTCCGCCATCGGCTCGGCGTCGCGCGGAGCGAACGTCGAGACCGTGATCCTGATGCCGGGTGGCGCGCCGATCCGGAAGCGGGCCCCGGGCGCGACGGCCCAGCCGGCGTGCAACAGCCGCGCGACCGCGCCCGTCTCGTCCGGGACGGGCACCCACACGTTCATCCCGCTGCGCCCGTATGCGGCGATCCCGCGCTCGGCGAGAGCGGCGATCAGCGCCTCCCGGCGTCGGCCGTACGCCGCCGCCACGGCCCGGGGGTCCACCGCGCCGCCGGCCCACAGGTGCACCACGGCCCGCTGCAGCAGCAGACTCACCCAGCCGGGCCCCAGCCGCTGCCGCCCGCGCACCCGGTCCACCGTGACAGGGTCACCGGTCAGGACGGCCAGGCGCAGGTCGGGGCCGTACGCCTTGGCCGCGGAGCGGACGACGGCCCAGCTGTGCGTCACACCGGCGAGCGGATGCAGCGGCAGGTCGACGATCCGGTGGCCGTGGTCGTCCTCGACCAGCAGGGTCTCCGGGTACGTCCGGAGCACCGACCGCAGGGCACGCGCGCGCCGGGCGGTCACGGCGGCGCCGGTCGGGTTCTGCGCCCGGCTCGTGACGATCAGGGCGCGCGCGCCCGCCGCCAGGGCGCGTTCCACGCCGTCGGGGACCGGCCCCTCCTCGTCGACGCCCACCGGAACCGCCCGCAGACCCAGCGCGGGCACGAGGTCGAGAAGGCTGCCCCAGCCAGGATCCTCCACGGCGACGGCGTCCCCGGGTTTGAGATGGGCGGCCAGTACGCGTTCCAGTGCGTCGAGCGATCCGGAGGTCACGACGACCGGCCCGTCCGGCACTCCGTCCGCGTCCAGGTCCGCGCGGGCCAGCCGCGCGAGGTCGGGGTCGACGGCCGCCTCCCCGTACATGACCGGTGCCCGGTCCGCCCGCTCCGCGGCCGCCGCGAACGCCTCGGCGAGGCTTGGCAGCAGGGCGGGATCGGGGTTGCCGTCGGCCACGTTCCGCACGCCCGGCGGGACGTCGACGCGGATGTGGTCCCGAGCGGTGGTGACGGGCTTGGGACGGACACGGCTGCCCCGGCGCCCGGCGGTCTCGATGACCCCGCGTTCCCGCAGCGTGCGATAAGCGGCCGCGACCGTGTTGGGATTCACGCCCAGGTCGGCCGCCAACTCCCGCATCGGCGGCAGCACATGGCCCGGCTGCAGATCTCCGGCACCCACCGCACGCTCGACGCTCGCGGCAATCTCGGCTGCGCGACGCCCTTCGATCCGATACTCTCCTAGCACAAACAAGATTATGCACTAGTGCAATGGAGAGCGCAATGCCGGAGACGAGCACCCAGCCAGGGACGCCGCAGCCCGCTGCCTACACCCCGACCGACCGCACCGTCCCCACCCGTTCCAAGGAGCGCGCCGCCTACGACCACGAGCTGGTGCACTCGATACTCGACGAGGGTTACGTCTGCCATCTCGGCTTCGTCCGCGACGGCGCGCCGGTCGTGCTCCCCACCCTGTACGGGCGCGTCGGCCGGCGGCTCTACGTGCACGGTTCGACGGGCTCGCGCCCGCTGCGGATGACGGGCCAGGCCGACCCCGGGCTGCCCGTCTGCCTGACGGTCACCCATGTCGACGGCCTGGTCCTCGCCCGCTCCGCCTTCCACCACTCGATCAACTACCGCTCCGTGGTGGTGCACGGCATCGCCCACGAGGTCACGGACCCCGAGGAGCGGCGCACGGCCCTGGACGCGCTCGTCGACCACGTCGTGCCCGGCCGTTCCTACGACTCCCGGCCCGCCAACGCCAAGGAGCTGGCCGCGACCGCCGTGATCAGCCTCGACCTGGACGAGGTCTCCGCCAAGGTGCGCACCGGCGGTCCGAACGACGACCGCGAGGACCTGGCGCTCCCCCACTGGACCGGCGTCGTGCCCCTGACCAAGGGATACGGCACACCGATCCCCGCCGACGACCTGGCTCCCGGCATCGAGCTGCCTGACTACCTGACGACTCTGTGAGGCGAGGGCGGGCCTGAGGGTGTCGCCATCCGCGGTGATCGGGCAGGTGCGGGCCGGCACCCGTACCCGTACCCGTACCGCGATGGCACCTCCACCGGCGCCCGGCGCCGGACCGGGACCCTCAAGCCCGCCGACCCGTCACACGAGCGCCGTCTCCTCCCGAGGTACCGCGCGCGTGGCCGACTCCGCGGCGCGTGCCTCCGCGACCGCGAGTCCCGCGACCGAACCCAGCATCAGCAGCGTGCCGACGAGGGTCGCAGCCGTCAGCCGCTCACCCAGCAGGCCGACCGCGAGGACCGCGGCGCTCACCGGCTCCAGAAGCATGATCACCGACACGGTGGCCGACCGGACCACGGCCGCACCCGCGAAGTACAGGGCATAGGCGATCGCCGTGGGGACGGCGGCGATGTACGCCAACAGGGCCAGGATATGGGCGGGTTGAGCGGTGTGCGGGACGAGACCCTCGGCCAGACCGAGCGGCAGCAGGCACACCGTGGTCACGGCGAACGCCCACACCGACGTACCGGAGGAGTCGATCCCGCCGTCCCGGCCCCACCACCGCGTGAGCAGCGTCATCAGGGAGTACCCGGCGGCCGACGCGACCGCGAGGACGACACCCCACGGCCGCACGGTCGCTCCCCCGTTGCCGAGCACCAGCACCGCGAGTCCGGCGAGCGCCCCGGCGACGGCGGTGACGCCACCGCGCCCGAGCCGTTCGCCCAGGGTCAGCCGAGCTCCTAGGGCGATGAGCACGGGACCGGCGCCGAGCGTGACGACGGTGGCCACGGCGAGGCCGGTCGCCTCGACCGCGGCGAAGTAGGCGGTCTGGAAGACGGCGAGCCCGGCGCCCGTGACACCGATCCGCAGCGCCTTGCGGCCGAGCGGCTCACGCACCGGGGGCTTGACCCGCGGGCGGAGCAGGCGCACGGCGAGCAGCAGGACGAGTCCGCCCGCGCAGCGCCAGAAGGACAGGGCGACCGGCCCCATGTCACTGGCCCGGTAGACCAGCGACGCGGCCGCGCCCGCGGTGCCCCAGGCGACACCGGCGACGATCAGATAACGGAGGCCTCGCCCGACAGGCAGGCCGGAAACGGCATTCGACATGTGTTCTCTCCACGGAGACGCAGAAGCTCGGGAAAGGACCGCGTCGCCACGGGCACGCCGACCGCGCCGCCGGTGCATGACATACAGCCGCCGATGCATGACATACAGCAGCTGATACACGGCGTACGGGAGCCGGCGCGCGGGTCGCGGCCGAAGCGTGCGCGGGGCACGGCGGCCGGCGCGCGGAGCGCGGGCGTACGGAGGGTCCTGGGACTTCTTCTGCGGGCAGCACCGTCCGCCCGGCGGCAGTGCCGGGTGTTGATCCGGAGGGCCCGCCTCAGGCGGCCGGAGGCGGAAGAACGAGTGCGCGCGAATGCATGATCAGCACACTAGGCGGCGGTGCCGCGCGCGGACAACTCCCTTTCGGCGTCGCCCGCACCGGCCGCGACCGGCTCTTCCGCGGCTTTCACGGGCGCCGAGGACTGTGCGATGAACGCGCCCACGAGCACGACGCCACCGCCGATGATCTGCGGCGCCGACAGGTGCTCGCCCAGCAGGACCCAGGCGAGGACCGTCGCGATGACCGCCTCCAGACAGGCCACGACACCGGCCACCTGCGGCGAGAGCCTGCGCACGGACACCACGCCGGTCACATACGCGACGACGGTGGCGATCAGCACGATCCAGCCGAGCAGCAGCGCGGCCGAGACGGAGGTGCCGTTCATGTCCGCGCTTCCCCCGAGCACGGACCAGTCCATGGTCCAGGGCCGCGCGACGACGGTCAGCACGAGAGTGCCGACGAGCAGCCCGTACGCGATGACGCCGAGCGGATCCGGCGCCTGGGCGCCCGCGTCGCTGCCCTGGTCGGACAGGACGAAGTAGCCGACCTGGCAGCAGGCGGCACCCAGGGCGAGGAGCAGCCCCAGGACATCGAAGCTGAGCCCCGACCACACCTCGACGACACAGGCGAGGCCGCCGACCGCGAGGACGACACCCAGTGCGGCGGCGCGCGTCACGGGCCGCCGCTGTACGAACCGCACCCAGCCCAGCACCAGCGCGGGCGCGAGGTACTCGACGAGCAGCGCCACTCCGACCGGGATCCGGGAGATCGAGGCGAAGTAACAGGCCTGGACACCGGCCACGGCGAGCAGTCCGTACCCGGCGAGCAGCGCGGGACGCCGCCGTACCAGCGAGCGGTGACGGACGGCCAGGGGCAGCATCACCAGCGCGGCGCCGGCGACCCGCAGCCACACCACGTGGAGAGGATCCAGCCCCGCCTCGATCAGCGGCTTCGCCGCGACACCCGATCCGCCGAAGGCGACCGCCGAGACGAGGGCGATACCCAGGCCGACGCCCTTGCCCTGGTGAACCTGACTGCTTGGAGACGTGTGCACCGGGACATGATGACAGGCGCGGTCATGACCGTCACCCCGGATGACACCTGTCTCATACGGTGGACGCCCGGCGGAACCGCCAGCGGTCGCCCTTCGCACGCCCCGGGGCACCGGCCCTCACCACACGGCGTCACGACCACGGCCACGGCCACGACCACGACCATCGGACCCGCGTCGTCACCGCGCCACGTCACCACCCCCGAGCGCACGCTCATCGCACCGCATCACTACCGCCGGGCGTCCGCCCGCAACGCGCCACGTCACCTCTGCCGGGCACGCAGCTCACCGCGCTACGTCACCCCCGCCGGCGTACTCCTCGCATCCCGCGTCGATGCGCCGCAGCAGCTCACGAGGGTCCACGCCGGCCCGGCCCAGCACCTCGACGGCCCGCGAGTCGGGGTCCGCGATGACGGCCGCGAGCATGTCGACCCCGCGAGGCCGTGGGTCGCCGCGTCGTTCCGCGCGGGCGCAGGCGCCGTCCATGGCTCCGGCCGCCACCGGCGACCAGCCCGTGCCGGACGTCATGACCGGTACGGCACCCGAGTCCTCGACCGCGCTCTGCCAGCGCAGCCCGTAGCCGATGCTCCGCTGTACGAGATAGCCGAGCAGCCGCGCGACCTGCGGACCACTGTCGAAGACCGCGCGCACCTCGGGATCGGACTCCAGGAGCGAGTGCAGCAGATGAGCCGTGTCGACCTGCCGGTCCCCGTCCCGCAGCGCCCGCCTGCGCGCACCGGCCACCACCGAGGCCAGCTCGGCAGTGAGCCTGGCGTCGACATCCGGGCGGTGGGGCCCCTGTTCGGCGGCCGGTTGCTGGGGAAGACCGTAGTGCACACTGCTACCCCATCAGCCTGCCGGGAGTGGAGCATCCCCGGCGGGAAGCATCTTGCCGTCCGACACAGGTTGGGCATCCGCGGGCGGGGTCTCCTCCCTACGGATGACATCGCACCGTCTTCCCTCATGGGCGCGCGCCGCCTTGCCGCGCGCCCCGTGCGCAACCGCGCCACTCCGGCGCACGTCGGAACTGACATGGAGAGCGGGGGCTGGCTGGTGGCCCTGCCGGCGGTCGACGGCAGGCAGTACGTGTACCGGGTGTACGCCCCTGAGGACGCGCTGCTCGCCGACCTGTTCTGGGAGGCGTGGCACTGCCACGACGAAGGCCCCTTCCCGCGCGCGTGGGACCTGTTCGACGCCGCGGTGATACGGCGGCTGGGCTGACCACCACTCGGCGCACAGCGGCCGGAAGGCCGCACAGGGCCCCGACCCCTCCGCAATTCCTGACGGTTCATCAGTATTGAATGTTCCAGGCCCTGCGGCTACGTTCCGCGACACCGTAGCTGCGCTCGGCGCAGCGCCCGACAGAAGGGGTGGCCGCATGGCCGAAGTCAGCGCGGAAGCACGGATCGAGGCGCCCGCCGAGAAGGTCTGGGCGCAGCTCACGGACTTCTCGTCGTACGGCGAGTGGAACTCCACGCACACGAACTTCCCGAAGGGCGGCCCCGAAGTCCTCGCGAAGGGCGGCACGTTCGAGGAGAACATGAAGCTCATGGGCTTCCCGGCCGAAGTCAACTGGACGATCGAGGAGCTGGAGCCCGCCCGCACTCTGGCGATCCGCGGCAAGGGCCCGATGTCCGTGACCGTCGTCACGCGTTACACGCTGATCCCGGACGGCGAGGCGACCACGCTCCGCATAGACGGCGAGTTCACGGGCGCCGCCGTCTCCCTGATGGCGGGCAAGCTCAAGGATTCGGCGACGGCCGCGCTCAACGAGTCCCTGCGCAAGCTGGCAGGTCTGGTGTCCTGAGCCACTGGGCCACACCCGAGCACGAAACACGAAAGAGGCGCCCCGCGGAGAGATTCCGCGGGGCGCCGTCGGTTCACGGACCACGGTGGGCCGTCAGTCCTCGTCGGCGAGGATCAGATACAGCTTCTTGCGGGCTTCGTTGATGACCGTCAGCGCCTTGTCGCGCTGGTCCTTGCTGCCGGTCTTCCAGACCTGGCCGAACGCCTCCATCAGACCGAAGCCGGCCTGCCGGATCTCGCTCAGCGCCTCCCAGTCGACCCCGCGCCCGGCCTCTTCCCAGGGTGCGTCGGGACCTTCGTCGGCCGCGGAACGGCCGGCCTCGGTGAGCGCGAACAGCTTCTTGCCGCCCTCGCTCTCACTGGCGATCAGGCCCTCGTCCTCCAGCAGTTGAAGGGTGGGATAGACCGAGCCCGGGCTGGGCTTCCACGCCCCGCCGCTGCGCTCGGCGATCTCCTGGATCATCTCGTAGCCGTGCATGGGCCGGTCCTTGAGCAGGGCCAGGATCGACGCGCGCACATCGCCGCGTCGCGCCCTTCCCCGCGGACCGCCCCGGCCGCCCCGTCCACCCCAGGGACCCGGGCCGAAGCCGGGTCCACCGAAGCCTGGACCACCGGGCCCGAAGGGCCCGAAAGCCCCCCGGCGCCCCTCGAAACCGCCCCGACCCGGATGGCCGGGCCCGCCATGACGTCCCTGTCCGTGTTCGTATCCGAATTCCTGTCCATGGGAACGCATCGCAATCACTCCATTCCATCGTTGATCAGTCGCGATGTGTCAACGATATATCGGAACAGCTCGGCTGGCAAGCACTGAGGTGAGCACTCGGGCTGCGCGATAGCGTGGCGATCATGGGGGACTGGGAAATCCGGCCGGCATCGGTGGCGGACGTCGAGGCAGTGGCCGAGTTGCGGGCGATCGTGCTGCGGGCGGATCTGGACCGGCTCGGGCGGTACGACGCACAGGGGGTGCGGCAGCGGCTGCGGCTGCGAGACGGATTCGGCCCGTCCTGCACAACCTCCGGTCCAGAAACCCCGAATTGGCCTTGGCCGACCGCTTCGCACCGGCGCTAGCTTCAGCTCATGCGGATTCGAATCGTCGACGCCTTCACCGACCGTCCCTTCGCCGGCAACCCGGCCGGGGTCCTGCTCCTGGACGCCTTCCCGGACGACGAGTGGCTCCAGAACGTGGCCCGCGAGGTCAACCACGCCGAGACGGCGTACGCCCACCGCCTCCCCGAGGGCGGTGAGGCCGACTGGGCGCTGCGCTGGTTCACGCCCGCCACCGAGGTCGCGATGTGCGGCCACGCCACGCTGGCCACCGCGCATGTGCTGCACACCACCGGCAGTCACGAAGGGCCGGTGCGGTTCGCCACCCGCAGCGGCGTCCTCATCGCGACACCCCACGAGGACGGCTCCCTCACCCTCGACTTCCCGACCGCGCCGCTCACCCCCGTCGAGGTCCCGGAGGGCGCCGCCCAGGCCCTGGGCGCCGAGCCGCTCGCGGCCTTCGACACCGGCCCGAACGTGGGCGACCTGCTGGTCGAGCTCGCCGACGAGAAGACCGTCCGCGGCCTCACCCCGGACCACAAAGGCCTCGGCCGGCACTCCGAGCGCGGGTTCATCGCCACCGCCCGCGCCGAGGACCCGTCCCGGGGATACGACTACGTCTCGCGCTGCTTCTTCCCGAACGTGGGCATCGACGAGGACCCGGTCACCGGCAGCGCCCACACGGCGCTGGCCCCCTTCTGGTCCGAGCGCCTCGGACGGCCGTCCCTCACCGGCCTGCAGGCCTCACCCCGCTCCGGCCGCGTCCGCACGGAACTGCGCGGCGACCGCACCCTGCTCACCGGCCACGCGGTCACCGTCATCGAGGGCGACCTGCTCGCCTGACAGCGCCCGGAGGGGGCGTACGCACCAGAGCGCCCGGAGGGGGTACGCACCAGAGCGCCCGGAGGGGGCGTACGCACCAAGCCGTTCGCCCCCTCCGGGCAGGGACTCCCTCGGACAAGGACTCCCCGTGGAGAGACTCCTCGCGCCACGGCTCACGCCGTGGGCAGCCACCCCACCTTCCCGGCCAGCAGCGCGTATCCCACGAACGCGCCGATGTCGAGCAGCGAATGGGCGACCACCAGCGGGCCGACCCGCCCCCAGCGCCGGTACAGGTAGACGAAGACCAGGCCCATCGCCATGTTGCCGAGGAACCCGCCGACGCCCTGGTATAGGTGGTACGAGCCGCGCAGCACCGCACTCGCCACCAGCGCCGTGCCCGGTGTCCACCCCAACTGCCCCAGCCGGCGCAGCAGATAGCCGACGACGATCACCTCTTCGAGGACCGCGTTCTGGATCGCGGAGAGGATCAGGACCGGGTACTTCCACCACACGTCGGGCAGCGCCTCCGGCACCACCGTGAGGTTGAAACCGAGGCCCCGGGCGGCCAGATAGAAGGCGATGCCCGTGCTGCCGATCACCGCGGCGATCGCGGCGCCCCGGCCGAGGTCCGGCCAGGGCCGCGTACGGTCGAAACCGAGCGTGCGCAGCCCCGCTCCTTCCCGCATCAGGAAGTGCGCCACGAGTGCGACCGGCACCAGCGCGGAGGCGATGCCGAAGAGCTGCCAGGCCAGATCCAGCCACGGCCGGCCCGGAGCGGCCGAGGCGTTCAGGGTGGCCGCCTGGTCCTTGAGGCCACCCGGTTTGGTCACCGATCCCACAAAGCTGATCAGTGCCGAGACCCCGCTCGCGCCGAGCGAGAGTCCGAGAACGAGCAGGGTCTCGTCCCGGAAAATCCTTCGTGAGGGCCCCTCTTCAGGAAAAGATCCGGCCACCGACCCCGCCTCCACCTGCACTCCCGCCACTAGTTGAGTAATCCCGTCTCATGCCCATCTTTGCCCCGCTAGGGTCTCGAAAGAAGTTGCGAAGATCGTGCGCGACAGGCCGTTGGGGGGACGGGCACCATACGGGGCGTATCTCCCCTGTGCCTGCCATTCGGCTGCTTCACGGTTCACCGTTCACCAGGGAGGGGCTTCATCGGCATGGGACGACACAGCTTGCCCGACGGGTACGGGGCGGGCGCCGCCGGCCCCCGGCCACGCGTCCGCCGCCGTAACGTGGCCCTCGCCACCGCCCTCGTCCTCGCCGTCGCGGCGGGGACCGCGGCCGCCGTCCGGGGCGGGCTGCTCTCCTTCGGCTCCTCCTGCCAGGACCAGGCGGTGCGGCTGAAAGTCGCCGCTTCCCCCGATGTGGCCCCCGCCCTCAGGGCCGCGGCCGCTCACGCCCGCGACAACGACATCACCTCTGACGGCCGCTGCCTGGACATCAGGGTGACCGCGCGCGAGGCGTACAAGGTCACGGACGCGCTCCGCTCGGGCAAGCGGTCCGACGTGCAGGTGTGGGTGCCGGACTCGGATGTATGGGTGCAGCGCGTCGCCGCCGACAGCAAGGCGACCCAGGTCACCCAGGCCGGCAACATCGCCTCCTCGCCGGTCGGCGTGGCCGTGGTCCCGGCGGCCGCCAAGTCCCTCGGGTGGCCCGACAAGACATACACCTGGGCCGAGTTGGCGGGCGCGGCCATGCAGGACGACCGGCTGAAGCTCGGCGCGGCCGACCCGTCGCGCAGTGCGGCCGGCCTGCTCGCCCTCACCCGGCTGAGCTCCACCACCGCCTCGGCCAAGGGTGGGGACACCCAGGTGGCGGCCATGGCGAAGGCGTTGTCGCAGCGCACGGCCGACAGCGACAGCCAGGTCCTAAAGACCCTCCCCCGCGACTCCTCCGGCGCCGAGCAGGGCAACCCGAAGCGCAATCAGGCGCTGGTCCTCTCCGAACAGGCGGCCTTCGCCCACAACTCCTCGGCGGGCAGCGCGGACGAACTCGACCTCTTCTACCCGAAGGACGGCTCACCGCGCCTCGACTACCCGCTCACCCTGGTCGACGAGTCACGGCTGACCACGGACGAGAGCCGTGCCGCCCTGCGGTTCATGACCCTGCTGGACCAGCCGGACGGGCGCGCGATCCTGGCGAAGCACGGCTTCCGGACGCAGGCGGACTCCGCCCCGGACGCGCTGATCACCCGGGCCGGCGGCCGAACCCCGCAGCCGTACGCGGTGTCCGCGCCCGAACCGGCCTCGGCGAAGGCGCTCCAGGAGGCGCTCGGCATGTGGACGATCACCGTGCAGAGCGCCCGCGTCACCGCGGTCGTCGACGCCTCCGCCTCCATGACGGAGGAGGTGCCGGGCACCGGCCAGTCGCGGATGGACGTCACCAGAGCCTCGCTCCTGCAGGCCCTCGCCACCTTCACGCCCGAGGACGAGATCGGGCTGTGGGAGTTCTCCACGAAGCTCGACGGGAACCGCGACTACCGCGTGCTCGTACCGACCGACCGCCTCGGCGACCGCAAGGGCAGCGGCACCCAGCGGGACAAGCTGTCCGCCGCGTTCAGTGGCCTCAAGCCGGTGCCGGGCGGCGCGACCGGCCTGTACGACACCACGCTGGCCGCCTACAAGGCGGCCACCGCGTCGTATGTGAAGGGCAAGTTCAACGCGCTGGTCATCCTGACCGACGGGGTGAACCAGGACCCGGGCAGCGTCTCGCGCTCCACCCTCGTCGACGAGCTGGAGCAGCTGGTCGACCCGAACCGTCCGGTGTCCCTGATCGCCATCGCCGTGGGCCCGGACGCCGACAAGGAGGAGGCCGAACAGATCGCCAAGGCGACCGGCGGCTCGGGTCACGAGGTCAGTGAGCCCTCGCAGATCCACTCGGTGATCCTGAAGGCCATCGTGGAGGCGGGCAGTCAGGGCTGATTCCCCCACGCGCGACCAGGTGCTGCCGCGAAGCCTCCGGCGTCACCCGAGTGGCACCGGCTCCGGCAGCCCCACGGGCCACGTGTGCACCGGCTCCCCCGCATGCATCAGCTCGCTGTACCGCTTGGTCGTCGCGGCCAGCGCCGCGTCGCGCCCGAGCCCCTTCTCCAGGGCGCGGTGGAAGGTGGCAGCCTGCCAGCTGGCGCCGTTGACCCGCCGCCGGCACCGCTCCTCGATCACCCCCAGGTAGAAGTCCCGGTCGGCCGGCTCCACGCCCCATGCGTCGAGCCCGGCCGCGGCCAGCGGCAGCAGCTCGTCGCGCACCAGATGCACGGCGTCCACCTGGGCGGTCCCGCCGTACCGGCCCCGGCGCGGCCACTCCAGGCGCGCGTCGATGCCGTCGCGGCAGGCGGCTTCGAAGTTGGCCGCGGCCGCCTCGAAGGGCAGCCGTGTCCACACGGGCCGCGCCTCGTCGGCGAGCGCGCGGACGACGCCGTAGTAGAAGGCGGTGTTGGCGATGACGTCGGTGACGGTGGGCCCTGCGGGCAGCACGCGGTTCTCGACGCGCAGATGAGGAACGCCGTCGGCGATGTCGTACACCGGCCGGTTCCAGCGGTACACGGTGCCGTTGTGCAGCACGAGTTCGGAGAGCTTCGGGATGCCGCCCGCGTCGAGCACCTCCAGCGGGTCCTCGTCGTCGCAGATCGGCAGGAGCGCCGGGTAGTAGCGCAGGTTCTCCTCGAAGAGGTCGTAGGCGGACGAGATCCACCGCTCCCCGAACCAGGTGCGCGGCCGGACGCCCTGGGCCTGCAGCTCGGGCGGCCGGGTGTCGGTGGACTGGAGGAACAGCGGCGGCCGCGACTCCCGCCACAGCTCGTGACCGAACAAAAACGGAGAGTTGGCACCGACCGCGACCTGCGCCGCGGCGACCGCCTGCGCGGCGTTCCACACGTCCGCGAACCGCCCCGGCGTGACCTGGAGATGCAACTGCACGGAAGTGCAGGCGGCTTCGGGCGCGATGGACCTCGACGTGCAGACCAGACGCTCCACGCCGTCGATGTCGAGCGCGAAGTCCTCGCCGCGGGCGGCCACGATCTGGTCGTTCAACAACGTGTAGCGATCGACGTCCGAGAGATTCGAGGAGACCAGGTCGTCACGGCCGAGCGTCGGCAGAATGCCGATCATCACGATTCCGGCGTCGACTTCGTTCGCTTTTCGATGGGCATACGCGAGCGAGGTGCGCAACTCCTCGGAGAGCTGGTCGAATACCCGGCCCGCCAAACGATGGGGAGCGATGTTCACTTCCAGATTGAACATGGCGAGTTCTGTTTGGAAATCTTTGCTCGCTATCCGCTCCAGTACTTGCGCATTCATCATTCTCGGCATGCCGTCGGGCCCGGCGAGATTCAGCTCGATCTCCAGGCCCATCAGATTCTTCGGGCGCTCGAACCGCTTCTCGTCCAGCAACCGCTCCAGTCCCGTCAGACACTGCCGGAGCTTGCCCCGGTAGCGCTGACGGTCGGACAGGTCGAACGAGCCCGCCGCGACCTTCTCTCCCATCGGGGTATCCCTCCTCGGATGGGCAGGCCGACGCTCCGCCCGCGATGTCGTCCACGGTCACGGGGGATGATGCCCCGGCAACGCGATCCATAACGTCCCCGCTGGACCCCGTGGCCGCTACTCTGGACACGAGTACCCCCAGGCACATTCACCAGGCATGGGGCATGGCGCAGTTTCGGCCCGCCGTGCGCTCGTGAAAAACGCCGACGAGAATCGGCCGACCGCTGCCGCGCGATATTTCGAGGTCAGCGCCGCGACACCCTCGCGAAACGGGGATGAACCCCAACCTTTCCGCGACCGAATAGGTCCTTGTTCTTCATCTGCGGAACAGGTAGACGAAACATCATCTGAACACGTGTCGTATAAACTCCGCAATCGGGGCAGAGAGTTGGCGATCCGTCCTCTATTCGCCTCCTCTGACCCCGAGTGCTGACAGCGTCGTCCGCCCCCGCCCTCGCGCCACCATGCCTGTCGAATGAGAGGCGACCCACCATGCCGCTGCATGTCCCCCCGGCTCCCGCGCCCGCCCTGCGCTCCGTTCTCATGGCACTCGGTTCTCCCACCGCTGTCCGTGAGGCCCGTACGCCCGCCCTGCGCAACGCGCAGGGACCCGCCACACCCGAATTCCCGTTGCCCGTACACGTATGGGACCGGATCACTCCCGAGGGCGCCTCCGCCACCCGGCTTGCCGGGTGGCGTTTTCTGATCCGCTGCGGCGAACGCGCGGTCGCCGCAGCGGAGACCATGCTGACCCCCGACGGCTGGGCCTTCTCGCACTTCTTCGAGGGCCCCTACATCGCCGCCACGGAGCGCGCACTGCGCCAGGCGGAGAACATGAAACAGTCGTACCAGGCACGCCTCCTGTCGGTGCCCGAGCTGTACATGCTCACGCTCTGGCTGCACGGCGACTGCACCGCGGACGGTGCCACCGGCCACCCCGCCGCCACCGATCTGCTGGTGCCGCTCGCGCCCGCCCCGCCCGGCATCGCGGCCCACCGCCCGCACCGCGTAGCCGAGCTGCTGCCCGTGCTCACCCACCGGGTCACCCCGGCCCCGCTGCTCGGCTCGCCCGCGTAACCGGGACAGCCGCACAGCAGACAGGTCATCTCGAGCGCACCACTTCGTGCCCCGCAGCCGGTCGACGGCTGCGGGGCACGCGCTCTTACGGGCCCACCCGCGCTCGTAAGAGGGCGCAGGGCACCTTCGTACCGTGTGGACTAGTCCTATTCGGCCCCCCGGAACCACCCGAACTGACAGTGCAGTTGGGATGAACCGTCCGCACGGGTGATGCGTCATGAACCTGTGAGAAGTGCTGCTGTGAAATACCTGCGGATTGACGCCCGTAGGGCAACACTGGTGACGGACCGACTTATTCAAACGGGGGGCGGCCATGAACGACGTTTCGAGCCGCAAGACGGACAAGACAGCCATCTCACACGTCACGACAGAGCGAAAGATCCCATCCATGTGCCAGCACCAGCCACCGTGCCCGACAGCCGACTCAGCAGACCGGGAAGCCGCGCTCCACGTGGCGCACCACCCGGAGCAGGGATGGAGCCTGCTGTGCAACGGCGTTGTGCTCTTCGAGGACACCGGTGAGCTCCTGCCCGACGGCAAGATCATCGACCCGCACCGCCCGCTGGGCACGGAGCAGGTGATGACGGCCGCCTGAGCCGCACAAGCCGGGTGGAGTGACAGCCGCCCAGACACATTTGGGGCCGGCCCGGAGGAACACTCCGAACCGGCCCCGACGCATGTCCGAGGGTGACTACTCTTCGTAGGCGTCCAGCGGCGGGCAGGAGCAGACGAGGTTCCGGTCGCCGTACGCCTGGTCGATGCGGCGCACCGGCGGCCAGTACTTGTCGGCGGCCGAGACACCCGCCGGGAAGACCGCGTCCGCACGGCTGTACGCGTGGTCCCAGTCGCCGCCGAGGGCCGCCGCGGTGTGCGGAGCGCCGCGCAGCGGGTTGTCGTCGGCGGGCCATTCGCCCGCGCCGACCTTCTCGACCTCCGCGCGGATGGCGATCATCGCCTCGCAGAACCGGTCGAGCTCCACCAGGTCCTCGGACTCGGTCGGCTCGATCATCAGCGTGCCGGCCACCGGGAAGGACATCGTCGGCGCGTGGAAGCCGTAGTCGATCAGCCGCTTGGCGATGTCGTCGACGCTCACGCCGGTGGCCTTGGTCAGCGGGCGCAGGTCGATGATGCACTCGTGCGCCACGAGCCCGCCCGGGCCGGTGTAGAGCACCGGGTAGTGCGGCTCCAGGCGCTTGGCGATGTAGTTGGCCGAGAGCACCGCCACCTGCGTGGCGCGCTTCAGGCCCTCGCCCCCCATGAGCCGGACGTACGCCCACGAGATGGGCAGGATGCCCGCGGAGCCCCAGGGCGCGGCCGAGATCGGGCCGACACCGGTCTTCGGGCCGGCTGCGGGCTGCAGCGGGTGGTTCGGCAGATACGGCGCGAGGTGGGCGCGCACACCGACCGGGCCGACGCCCGGACCGCCGCCGCCGTGCGGGATGCAGAACGTCTTGTGCAGGTTCAGGTGCGAGACGTCACCGCCGAAGTGCCCCGGCTTGGCCAGCCCGACGAGTGCGTTGAGGTTGGCGCCGTCGACGTAGACCTGACCGCCCGCCTCGTGCACCTGCGCGCAGATGTCGGCGACGTGCTCCTCGAAGACGCCGTGCGTGGAGGGGTACGTGATCATCAGTACGGCGAGTTCGTCGCGGTACTGCTCGATCTTGGCCCGCAGGTCCTCGACGTCGATCTCGCCGTCCCCGGCGGTCTTCACGACGACGACCTTCATGCCGGCCATCACGGCGCTCGCGGCGTTCGTGCCGTGCGCGGAAGAGGGGATGAGGCAGATGGTGCGCTGCTCGTCGCCATTGGCGCGGTGGTAGCCGCGGACCGCGAGGAGGCCCGCCAGCTCGCCCTGCGAACCGGCGTTGGGCTGCAGCGACACCTTGTCGTACCCGGTGACCTCGGCGAGCCGCTCCTCCAGCTCACGGATGAGCGTGAGGTAGCCCTGCGCCTGGTCTGCGGGCACGAAGGGGTGCAGCTGGCCGAACTCGGGCCAGGTGACCGGCTCCATCTCCGTGGTCGCGTTGAGCTTCATCGTGCAGGAGCCCAGCGGGATCATGCCGCGGTCGAGCGCGTAGTCGCGGTCGGAGAGCTTGCGCAGGTAGCGCAGCATCGCGGTCTCGGAGCGGTACTGGTGGAAGACCGGGTGGGCGAGGTAGTCGTCGGTCCGCAGCAGCCCCTCGGGCAGCGTGTCGGCGGCCGACTCGTCCAGCGCGGCGATGTCGGCCTCGACACCGAACGCGGTCCAGACGGCGCCCAGTTGCGCACGCGTGGTGGTCTCGTCGCAGGCCATCGACACATGGTCGGCGTCCACGAGATGGAAGTTGACGCCCTGGTTGCGCGCCTCCGCCACGACCGTGGCCGCCCGGCCCGGAACCCGCACGGTCAGCGTGTCGAAGTACGCGCCGTGGACGACCTCGACCCCGCCGGCCTTGAGTCCCTCGGCGAGGATCGTGGCGTAGCGGTGCGTGCGCCGGGCGATCGTCTTCAGGCCCTCGGGTCCGTGGTAGACGGCGTACATCCCGGCCATCACGGCGAGCAGTACCTGCGCCGTACAGATGTTGCTGGTCGCCTTCTCACGGCGGATGTGCTGCTCGCGGGTCTGCAGGGCGAGGCGGTACGCCTTGTGTCCGTCCGCGTCGACGGACACGCCCACGAGCCGGCCCGGCAGGCTGCGCGCGAACTTCTCGCGCACCGCCATGTATCCCGCGTGCGGACCGCCGAAGCCCATCGGCACACCGAACCGCTGGGTCGTACCGACCGCGATGTCGGCACCGAGGTCGCCCGGAGCGGTGAGCAGGGTCAGGGCGAGCAGGTCGGCGGCGACGGTGACCACGGCACCGAGCTCGTGCGCCTG
Organism: Streptomyces sp. NPDC058274; assembly: GCF_042881375.1. Taxonomy (NCBI): domain Bacteria; kingdom Bacillati; phylum Actinomycetota; class Actinomycetes; order Kitasatosporales; family Streptomycetaceae; genus Streptomyces; species Streptomyces sp. NPDC058274. The sequence continues at coordinate 12,157 of NZ_JBHVXW010000005.1, read as the reverse complement.
CTCGATGACGGGCTTGATGTCGCGTACGGCGCCGGAGGCCCCCGGGTACTGGATGAGCACGCCGTTGATCTCACGCTCGGCGATCCCGGCCGGGATGCCCTCGCTCAGGTCGGCGACGACGACCTCGACGCCCGTCGGCTCGGCGCGGGTCTGGATGACCGCGATGGTCTGCGGCAGCGCGTCCGCGTCGACCAGGAACAGGCCCTTCTTGTTCTTGCCCATGCGCCGGGACAGCGACATCGCCTCGGCGGCGGCAGTGCCCTCGTCGAGCAGCGAGGCGCCGGAGGTCGGCAGACCGGTCAGCTCGGCGACCACGGTCTGGAAGTTGAGCAGCGCCTCCAGGCGGCCCTGCGAGATCTCCGGCTGGTACGGCGTGTACGCGGTGTACCAGGCCGGGTTCTCCATGACGTTGCGCAGGATCACCGGCGGCGTGAAGGTGCCGTAGTAACCGAGGCCGATCATCGAGTCGAGGACCTGATTGCGGTCCGCGAGGGAGCGCAGCTCGGCCAGCACCTCGGCCTCGGTGCGCGCGCCCGGCAGCTCCAGGGCGTCGGCGTTCTTGATGACATCCGGGACCGCGGCGGCCGTCAGTTCGTCGAGGGAGCCGTATCCGACCTGCGCGAGCATCTTCGCCCGGGCCTCGTGGTCGGGCCCGATATGGCGCTGCTCGAAGGGGATGCCCTGTTCGAGCTCGGAGAGCGGAATGCGGTGGGCGGTCATTGCGGAGGCCTCCTGGTCTGACGCGACCTTCGAGGGGCACCCCGGCACGGGTACCCCGACGGCCTCCCCCTCTGTCATCTCGACCTGAGAGCTTCACCGGCCCGCCCCGCGCGCTGACGACCCGGCTTTCACCGTCGGTGAGAGCGGGAGGTGTGGATCCCCCGCCCTGCTTTCCAGAGTGACCTCGTCCGTGCGGTACGTGAGCCTGAGAGATTCCGGGGAGGATTTGCTCCTTCGGCGCCTTCGGTGTTGTCCAAAGGACTCTCCCGCACGGGGTCAGCAGCCGCTAGCCAGCCTACCAGCGAGGGCAACGCACGGGCTTTCGAGTGGCCACCTTCCTGAATGTGCTCTTTTGTAGTGCTTACGGATGAGTTGCGACCAAGAGGAGGTCCCGTGCATACCGACATCGATCCGCGCAACCTGATCGGCCGCAAGGCGTTCGACCGCAAAGGAACCAAGATCGGCACCGTCGACGAGGTCTATCTCGACGACGCCACCGGAGTGCCCGAGTGGGCGGCCATACGCACCGGCCTGTTCAGCCGCGACGCCTTCGTCCCGCTGGAGCCGAGCGAGCTGGTGGAGGGCGCCCTTCAGGTCCCCTTCGACCGCGCCCTGATCAAGGACGCCCCAGACTTCGGGGTCGGCCGCCATCTCTCCCCCGAACAGGAGATCCAGCTCTACCACCACTACGGTCTCGACGTGGCGTCTCCGTCTCCTCCGCCGGACCGCGACTTCGGAAGACTCGCGGGCTCGGACGAGGGCTGACCGGACCGCTCCTCAAGGGACTCCTCCGCATCCGTCACCGGCCCGACCGCCCCTCCCTCCGGCGCCGCCGGCACCCGCGCCACCAGGGGCAGCGGATCCGCCGGTTCCAGCTGCGGATCGTCGGTCCGGAACGTCCGTACGCGCCCGGGCTCCGAATACGGCGTCTCGAATCGCACGGTCACCCTCCCCAGCCCGCTCCCCTGCACCCATCCGTGCCCGAACTCCGCATGCCGTACGTCGTGCCCCGCGGGCCACCGCCGCTCGGCGGGCGGCTCCGGTGCGGGCTCCGCCGCGGGCTCCTGCGCGCTCTCCCCGTCCGGCAGCTCCAACGCCGGCAGCTCCTCCTCGGCGGCCTGCGCCTGCGCCTGCGCGAAGAGATCCTCCTGGGTGAAGTCGGCGAGGCCCGTGACGCCGACACCGAGCAGCCGCACCCCGCCGGTCGTGTCCACGGAGTCCAGCAGCCGCGCGGCGGCCTCCCGCACCACCCCGGGATCGTCCGTCGGCCCCCGCAGCGTCTCCGACCGGGTCAGCGTGGAGAAGTCGTAGCGCCGGACTTTGAGCACTACCGTCCGCCCCGAGCGCCCGGCGCCCCGCAGTCGCTGCACACACCGGTCGGCCAGCCGCTGGACCTCCAGGCCGACCCGCACCCGGTCATGGATGTCCACGTCGTACGTGTCCTCGACCGACACCGACTTGGTCTCGCGCTCGGCCACCACGGGCCGGTCGTCGTGGGCCAGCGCCATGGCGTACAGCGCATGCCCGTGCGCCTTCCCGAGCAGCCGTACCAGCTCGTCCTCGCCCGCCTCGGCGATCTCCTCCACCGTGGTGATCCCGCCCCGGCGCAGGTGGTCCCCGGTCGCGGGCCCCACGCCCGGCAGGGTCCGCACCGACATGGGCCCCAGCAGCGCCCGCTCGGTCCCGGGCTCTATCAGCACCAGTCCGTCCGGCTTGGCCTGCTCCGAGGCGATCTTGGCGAGCATCTTGGAGGCGGCCAGCCCCACCGATCCCGTCAGTCCGGTCACGGCACGGATGTCCGCGCGCAGCTGCACACCCACCAGCCGCGCGGATCCCTCGTCCCAGGCCACCCCACCGGCCTCCAGATCGACGAACGCCTCGTCCAGGCTCAGCGGCTCCACCAGCGGCGACAGCTCCCGCAGCAGCCCCATCACCTGCTCGCTGACCTCCCGGTAGATCTCGAAGCGCGGCACGAGATACGCGGCGTTCGGCGCGAGCCGGCGCGCCTGGGCCATGGGCATCGCCGAATGCACCCCAAAAACGCGTGCCTCGTACGAGCAGGTGGAGACGACTCCACGGGGGCCGAGTCCGCCCACGACGACCGCTTTCCCGCGCAGGCTCGGCTTGGACGCCTGCTCCGCCGAGGCGAAGAAGGCATCCATGTCGAGATGCAGGATCGTGGGCGTCGTTCTCACAGGTCCGATGCTGCCCTACGCCACTGACAATGCCCCGGCATGCCGGGGCATTGGGCACGCGCTCTGCGCCGCAGGGTCCGGCCATGAGCGGCCGGACCGGCGATCACGCCGCAACGAGGTGTGTCCGTCAGACCGCGCGGTTGCGCCTGCGCGCCAGCTCGTCCGTGGGATTGTGGCCGACAAGCGTCTCGCCCGTGTCGACCCGCTCTCCGTGCAGCTGTGACAGCGCGCTCTCCACGTCCCGCCAGACGACACCCACGGCGATCCCGAAGATGCCCTGGCCACCTTGGAGCAGTGCGTGCACCTCGTCGGGTGACGAACACTCGTAGACCGTCGCGCCGTCGCTCATCAGCGTCATCCGCTCGAGGTCCAGGAATCCGCGCTCTTTCAGGTGCTGGACCGTGGTGCGGATGTTCTGCAGCGACACTCCGGTGTCGAGGAACCGCTTGACGATCTTCAGGACGACGACGTCCCGGAAGCTGTAGAGGCGCTGCGTCCCCGACCCGTGAGCGGGCCGCACGCTGGGCTCGACCAGGCCCGTACGAGCCCAGTAGTCCAGCTGCCGGTAGGTGATGCCCGCGGCCGCGCACGCTGTGGGGCCGCGGTAACCGATCTCCTCGGAAGCCGCCCCTCCGTCCGGCACAGCCGCCGGCCGCTGCGCGGCGTGGCCGGGCGTGCTGCCGTGAAGCGGGTACGGGCCGCCTTCCCCCAGACTCCGTCCGGGGGCACCCCCGACCGTACCGTCGCCGCTGCTTCCCACGCCGACCTCCGTCCTTGACCTGCCCTCTCGACGGTAGGCAGTCACCAGGGGCGCGTCAACGATCGCCACACTCGGCACGCCGAGTGATAATCACCCTAGGAGTGGTTTCCCGTGCCCCACCGCGGGGAAAGGCTAGCCGAATGCTCTCGGTGCGGACCGCAAGACGCCTCACTGGCCCCCGGCAATTGCCGGCCGCGGCGGCCCGGCCCACCGGCCCGTCATGGGCCGACCGGGGTCACTGGCTGTTGGTCCCGAAGTCCTCGGGAGAGATCTGGTCGAGGAACTCGCGGAACTTCTCCACCTCGTCCTCCTGCTCGTCCGGGATCGCGATGCCGGCGTCGTCGAGCACACCGTCACTGCCGTAGATCGGCGTACCGGTCCGCAGGGCCAGCGCTATGGCATCGGACGGCCGGGCGCTCACCTCGACACCACTGGCGAACACGAGCTCCGCGTAGAAGACGCCCTCACGCAGGTCCGTGATGCGCACTTCGGTGAGCTCCTGGCCGACCGCCTCCAGCACGTCCTTGAACAGGTCGTGGGTCAGCGGTCGCGCGGGGGCCATGCCCTGCTGGGCGAAGGCGATCGCCGTCGCCTCCCCGGGCCCGATCCAGATGGGGAGGTAGCGGTCGCCTCCCACTTCACGCAGGAGCACGATCGGTTGGTTGGAGGGCATTTCGACCCGGACACCTACGACATCGAGCTCGTTCACACAGCAACCCTAGGCCGTGCCCGGGACGTTTGGGTAGTCGGGCACAGAACGGGTGGACGATCCGCCACCGGCGAACACCCGGCTCAGGGCAGTCGTACGCCGAGCGCGGTCCGCACCAGCGCCGCGTGCAGCTTCATCGTGAGCCCCGCCAGTTCCTTCGTACGGGCTTCGGCGTGAGCCCTGGTCTGCGGGTTGCGGTGGCGCTTCAGCGGGGCCACCACTTGGTCGACGAGACCCGCCTCACGGTCGGCAGCGGCCTTCATCGCGCGCAGGTGCCGTGGTTCGATCCCGAACCGCCCCAGCTCGGCAACGAGCGCGGCGACGACGACCACCTCTGCGTCGTACCCGCCGTCCGGCAGCGGTGCGACGAGGCCGTACGACTCCCACTCGTCGAGCTCCCGCTCACCGATCTCGGCGGCGGCGAGCAACTCGTCACGGCCGATACGGGCCGCCGTGGGGGTCTCGGGCTCCCCGAAGAGGTCGCCCGGGCGTTCCGCGTCCCCGGGACCGCGCTGCCGGCCCAGGGTGGGCGGCCGTACCTCTTCCCCGCGCTCCAGGGCGTCCAGGTGCTCGCGGATCACCTTCAGCGGCAGATAGTGGTCCCGTTGCATCCTCAGTACGTGACCGAGGCGCTCGACGTCCTCCGGGCTGAACTTGCGGTACCCCGACGCGGTGCGCTGCGGCTCGATGAGCCCTTCCGACTCCAGGAACCTGATCTTGGAGATGGTCACTTCGGGGAACTCGTCGCGCAGCACGTTCAGCACCGTGCCGATGCTCATCAGCCCACTGTCCGCTGCGGCGGTACCACTCCCGGCACCGCCGCTCGGTGTTTGAAGCATGGACCTTCCTGGGGGTCCCCCCGGACCGCGTCCGGGGGAGGGTCAGATGCCTCGCTGGCTCGCGTAGAACACCAGCCGGTACTTGCCGATCTGCACCTCGTCACCGTTCGACAGGGCGACCTGGTCGATCCGCTCCCGGTTGACGTACGTGCCGTTCAGGCTGCCGACGTCGGCAACCGTGAACGAACCGTCCGCGGCGCGGCGGAACTCCACATGGCGACGCGACACCGTCACGTCGTCGAGGAAGATGTCGCTCTGCGGATGACGCCCGGCCGTGGTCAGCTCGCCATCCAGCAGGAAGCGGCTGCCTGAATTCGGTCCACGGCGCACCACCAGCAGCGCCGAGCCCAGCGGCAGCGCGTCGACGGCCGCCTGTGCCTCCGGGGAGAGCGCCGGCGTCGCCGTCTGGCCCGTCACTTCGGCGTCGTAGGCCTCGAGGCCTGAGATGGAGATCGTGGACGTCGTCTCGGACGGACGCTCGGGGACCGAGGCGCCCCGCAGCGGCGCACCGCAGTTGGAGCAGAATCGGCTGTTCTCCGCGTTGCGGTTACCGCACCTCGTACACACCAGGGCCGACATGGACGGATCCTCCTGCCGCGGCTGCCCGCCAGGGGCATGGGACGCGTACGGATCGGAGGCAAACCCTCCACCCGTACTTGAGGTTGACGGATCCCCGAAACCTATGCGGCCGGATGCGGCAGGGTCAACAGACGCGCCCTGACCACCGGAAATGTCACCACCCGGACCACCGATCTGGTCCCGGAACAGCGGGCGCTCACCGCTCTGCCCCTCCGCGTCGGCGGGGCGCGATGCACGATGACGGGCAGTCGCGTTGTCATTGCCCTCTCGTGCGCTCTTGCCGAACAACTTCCCAAACAACTTCACGGGCGATTCCCCTTGACCGAAACAGACCCGCCCGTGGGGCAGGACGAACCCTGATTGAACACACCGGTCGACCCGGACATCCTCACAACGTCCGTATCCACCTGACAGTTTCCACCACGCACCACCCAATCGGTGCGTCGACCCCCCGCAACCTCCTGCCCTGCCCCGGCGACCCCCATGCGCCCGCCGGTCACTGGGACGACGACCGAGCGTAGTCAGGCCGCTTCGCAGCTCGCAAGGCATCGACGACGATCTTCGTCGAGCGATCGACCGTCACGGTGGCCTGCTCCTTCTCCAGCGTCTGCACCACGCCTCCGGGAATGTTGAGCGCCGGCTCCAGGTCCTGCGGCTTGCCGATGACCTTGAAAACGTAGGGCTGGGTGATCTTGTTCCCGTCGACGCTCACTCCGCTCCCGGAATCCGTCAGATAGGTGCTGGCGACCACCCGCACACCGTTGACCTGGATCGCTTCGGCCCCCGCCGCGCGCAGCTCCTGGATGGCGTCGAGCAGCATGTCCGCCTGGACCGTCCCCTTCGTGTCGTCGATCGTCAGCGTGATGCCGGGCCCCTGCGCCGCCACCGTGCCCGCCAGAATGCCGAGTTGCTTCTCCTTCTCGACCGTCTGCTTGCGGGCCTCCTCGGCCTGGTTCGAGCTGTTCCGCAGCTCGGTGCGCTGATCCTCGAGACCCTGCTTCTCGTCCTCAAGACGCTGCGTACGGTCATCGAGTTCATCGAGGATGCGTACGAGATCCTCCTGGCGGGCGCCGCGCAGGGCGCTGCCGCTGTCGCTGTTGGAGGCCACCTGCACGGCCAGACCGAAGCCGAGGCCGAACAGGAGCACGGCGACGATGAGTTGGGCGCGCGTCACCCGCGGCGGCCACAACCCCTTGACCAGCCGCTGACGGCCACCGAGCGAGGGCTCCGGGGCCTTCTCCTTCTCCTTCTCCTTCTCCTTCTCCGGTTCCGGGACGGCTGCAGCCACCGCGGGGACCTCTTCGGGGAGTTCCTTGCGCAGCGGGTTCTCCGGAGTCCCGGGGACCTCGGAGTTCTTCGGCGTCTCGTCGTCGCTCATCGGCCTCACGCCCGGAACACGTGCCGGCGGATCGCCGCGGCATTGGAGAAGATGCGGATACCGAGGACGACCACGACACCCGTGGACAGCTGGGCACCGACGCCCAACTTGTCGCCCAGGAAGACGATCAGCGCCGCCACGACGACGTTGGACAGGAACGACACCACGAAGACCTTGTCGTCGAAGATGCCGTCGAGCATCGCGCGCAGGCCCCCGAACACGGCGTCGAGCGCCGCCACGACGGCGATCGGAAGATAAGGCTCGACGACCGCCGGAACCTCGGGCCGGACCAGCAATCCAGCCACGACTCCCACGACGAGGCCCAGTACGGCGATCACGATGTGCCCTTCTCTGTGCTCGGTTCTGCTGTACGTACGATCACACTCGGTGCGGCGGGCAGCCGGACATCGTCCTCCACGGAGATGCTGGTCCGGATGTCGAAGTTCTCGTGCAGCGCGTGCAGATACTGACCGTCGGCGCTGTCCTGGAACTTGGTGCTCAGCCGTTTCCCGTCCCCCACCGCGAGCACCGTGTAGGGCGGCACCAGCGGCCTGTTGTCGACCAGTATCGCGTCACCGGCGGCCCGGATCGCCGACAGGGCCGTCAGCCGCTGTCCATTGATCGAGATGGCCTCGGCGCCGGACTGCCACAGCCCGTTGACGACCCGCTGCATGTCACGGTCGCGCACCCGCCCGGTGTCGGAGAAGTCGGTCGTCTCCCGCGGATCCCCGTCGCCGCCACCAGAACTGGCTTCCTTGGCGTCGTTCACCACGAGCTTCACACCGGGACCGTGCACCGCGGTGGCGCCGGAGAGGATGCTCACCAGGTCGGCCTGGTCACTGCCCCCGTCCTGCTTCAGTGCCGCACGCTGCCGCGCGCTCACGTCGTCGCGCAGGGTGTCGACGCGGTCTTCCAGCTTGTCCGCGGACGCCGTCTGGCGCTCGATCCGGTCGATCAGCTCCTGGCGCTCCTTGGCGACAACGGGGGCCGCGACACGGGCCTGCGCCGCCCCCACGGTCACGACCAGCGCCGCGAGCACCAGACCGGCCGCGAGACCGAGCTTCGCCCGCAGCGTCTTCGGCATACCGCTGGTGCCTTCCGCGTGCTTTCGGGCAGCCGCCTCGGCATATCCGTCATCGAGGCTGTGATCCATGACGTTGGTGAGCAGCGACATGGAGGCGTCCGGGCGCGTGGGGCGCGTGGGGATGCTCCGAACGGGGGGCTGCTGCGGCATGCCGCACATCGTCGCATGTCGCGGGTACTACCTCCGAACGGCCCCACCGGCGTGCCGGACAGGCCCCCTTGGGGGCACTTGTCCGGCACGCACGCGTGGCTATCGCCCGGCGCTGTCCACGATCGCGGACCACTCGTCGAGCAGAGCCTGGGCGGATGCGTCGTCCGGCCCTTCGGCCCACAGATGCGTGACCGCCTCGGCCGGGTCCGGGAGCACCATGACCCAGCGCCCGTCGGTCTCCACGACCCGCACACCGTCGGTCGTATCGACAAAGCGATCCCCGGCCGCCTCCACGACCCGGCGCATCACAAGCCCCTTGACGGCCCAGGGAGTAGCGAGGTCGCGCTTGAGGACGTGCGCCCGCGGAATCCGCGCGTCGATCTGGCTCAGGGTGAGCTGCGTCCGCGCCACCAGCCCGATGAGCCGTACGAAGGCAGCCGCACCGTCGAAGACGCTGCTGAACTCCGGAATGATGAACCCACCGCGGCCGTCGCCACCGAAGATCGTCGCGTCGTCGCGCCCGACCCGGGTCAGGTCGTCGGGCGACGTAGTCGTCCACTCGACCTGCGTCCCGTGGTACGCCGCCACCTGCTCCGCGATCCGTGTAGTGGTCACGGGCAGTGCCACCCGCCCACTGCGCCGCTCCGCGGCCACCAGGTCGAGCATCACGAGCAGGGCCCGGTCGTCCTCGACGATCCGCCCCTTCTCGTCCACGAGCGAGAGCCGCTCACCCACCGGGTCGAAACGCACCCCGAAGGCGGCCCGAGCGGACGCCACGATCTCGCCCAGCCGGACCAGCCCGGACCGGCGCGTGTCACCGGTCTCCGTCGGCCGCGACTCGTCGAGACCGGGGTTGATGGTCAGCGCATCGACACCCAACTTGCCCAAGAGGCTGGGAAGCACCAGGCCGGCGCTGCCGTTCGAGGCATCCACGACCACCTTCAGGCCGGAGTCGGCGATCCCAGTGGTGTCGACATTCCGCAGCAGGGATCCCGTGTACGAGTCGAAGACGCTCGCCGGGAAGTGCAGGTCCCCGATCTCACCAGGGAACGCACGCCGGTACTCCTGCCGCGCGAAGACGCGGTCCAGCTTCCGCTGACTCGCCTGCGAGAGATCGGCACCCTGCTCGTCGAAGAACATGATGTCGACGGAGTCGGGCACTCCAGGCGTCGTCCGGATCATGATTCCGCCGGCACTGCCCCGGGCGGTCTGCTGCCGGGCCACCGGCAGCGGTACGTTTTCCAGGTCGCGTACGTCGATGGCGCTGGTCTGCAGTGCCGAGATGACCGCCCTCTTCAGCGCGCGGGCACCTCTGGAGTGGTCACGAGCCGTCGTGACGGTCGAGCCCTTCTTGAGGGTCGTCGCATACGCGCCGGCGAGTCGCACGACGAGCTCCGGGGTGATCTCGACGTTCAGGATCCCGGAGACTCCGCGGGCGCCGAAGAGATGCGCCTGGCCTCTCGACTCCCAGATGACCGACGTGTTGACGAAGGCGCCGGCCTCGATCGTCTTGAAGGGGTAGACGCGGACGTTCCCCTGGATGATCGATTCTTCTCCGACGAGGCACTCGTCACCGATGACGGCGCCGTCCTCGATCCGCGCCGCCCGCATGATGTCGGTGTTCTTACCGATCACACAGCCACGCAGATTGCTGTGCTGCCCGATGTACACGTTGTCGTGCACTACGGCCCTGTGCAGGAAAGCGCCGCTCTTGACGACGACGTTCGAGCCGACGACGGTGTGCTCGCGAATTTCCGCGTTCGCCTCGACCTTGGCGTAGTCACCGATATAGAGCGGTCCACGGAGTACGGCGTCGGGATGCACCTCGGCACCCTCTGCGACCCACACGCCCGGCGAGATTTCGAAGCCGTCGAGCTCGACGTCGACCTTGCCCTCCAGGACGTCGGCCTGCGCCTTCACATAGCTCTCGTGGGTACCGACGTCCTCCCAGTAGCCCTCGGCGATATAGCCGTAGATGGGCTTGCCTTCCTTCATCAGCTGAGGAAAGACGTCACCGGACCAGTCGACGGAGACGTCGGCCTCGACATAGTCGAAGACCTCCGGCTCCATGACGTAGATGCCCGTGTTCACCGTGTCCGAGAAAACCTGGCCCCAGGTCGGCTTCTCGAGGAAGCGCTCGACCTTGCCCTCCTCGTCGACGATGGTGATACCGAATTCCAGCGGATTCGGCACACGGGTCAGGCAGACGGTGACCAGCCCACCTTTTTCCTTGTGGAAATTGATGAGGTCCGTGAGGTCGAAGTCGGTCAGGGCATCACCGGAGATGACGAGGAAGGTGTCGTCCTTCAGCGCTTCCTCGGCGTTCTTCACGCTCCCGGCGGTACCGAGTGGCTTCTCCTCATTGGCATAGGTGAGCTCCATCCCGAGCTCCTCGCCATCCCCGAAGTAGTTCTTGACCAAAGAGGCCAGGAACTGCACGGTAACGACGGTCTCGTTGAGCCCATGCCTTTTGAGCAGCCGCAGCACGTGCTCCATGATCGGGCGGTTCGCCACGGGCAGGAGCGGCTTGGGCATGCTTGAGGTCATAGGGCGAAGGCGTGTGCCCTCGCCTCCGGCCATCACGACGGCCTTCATGTCGGAAGCGTCCTCCTTGAAGAGACGGTCAAGCCGACTTCACCCGTCCAAATTGTCCCGCACTTTTCGTCCGCGGGCCAACGAGCCACTACAACCGCGCAATGGGCGAGCTCAATCGGCCATGGTGTCCGCCGTGACAAGACGGCGGACCTGAACCACGTAGAGGACTCCTGCCCACCAATACAGGGTTGTACCCCATCCGGCGAACGCCCATCCGAAAATAGCACCGAGTGACGCGATCCATCCGCTTGCGTCACTGAGCAGCAGCAACGGGAAGGCGTACATCAGGTTGAACGTCGCGGCCTTCCCCAGGAAGTTCACCTGCGGCGGCGGGTAGCCGTGCCGTCTGAGGATGCCGACCATGACCAACAGAAGCAGCTCTCGGGCCAGAAGGATCCCGGTCAACCAGAGTGGCAGGATCTCGCGCCAGGTGAGACCGACGAGAGTGGACAGAATGTAGAGCCGGTCGGCCGCGGGGTCCAGCAGCCGGCCCAGGCTGCTGATCTGGTTCCAGCGTCGGGCGAGCTTCCCGTCCAGATAGTCGGTGATGCCACTCAGCATGAGAACCAGCAGCGCCCAGGCGTCACTCTTGGGACCACCGAACTCAGGCCGGAGGATCAACCACAGGAAGACGGGCACGCCGACGAGACGCGCCATGCTGAGGATGTTCGGGATGGTGAGGACCCGGTCTGTCTGGACGCGGGTCTCCTGGACCTCCACCCGGGGGCCTCCTGTGGGAAACGAGCCAACGATGCCCCCTGACCCTACCCGCAGCCCTACCGTCGAGGCGCGGAGGGGTGGTGGCGTTGCCGGAAAACAAAAAAGCTCCGGCTCTTGGGCAAAATGCCCAAGAGCCGGAGCTCTAAAAGGAGTTCGGCGGCGTCCTACTCTCCCACAGGGTCCCCCCTGCAGTACCATCGGCGCTGTGAGGCTTAGCTTCCGGGTTCGGAATGTAACCGGGCGTTTCCCTCACGCTATGACCACCGAAACACTATGAAACTGTCAACCGGAGCCGTGGCATGGCTACGACGGTTGTTCGTGGTTTCAGAACCAACACAGTGGACGCGAGCAACTGAGGACAAGCCCTCGGCCTATTAGTACCAGTCACCTCCAGCGGTTACCCGCCTTCCAGATCTGGCCTATCAACC
>NZ_JBHVXW010000004.1:237785-497298 GCF_042881375.1 Streptomyces sp. NPDC058274 | reverse complement strand
GACCGGGCGGCGCCCCACGCCGTACGGCGCTCCATCCAGTCGCGGGATGGCGTGGGGCGACGGGCCCCGCGGCCGACAAGGCGCGGGGCCCGTCGCCGTGCGTCCGCCGAGGACAGCCGGCGTCCGCGCGGCCGCCGCCCTGCTCGGGCTCGTCCTGGCACGCACCGGGCTCGGCTTCCGCATACACCGGGCCCGGCTTCCGCATCGCGGCACCGGTGGTACGGCGGCGGAGGCGGGCAGCGCCTCCGCCGCCGTGGCCCGCCGTGGCCCGCCGTGGCCCGCCCAGGGGTGAAGCCCCGGCGCAGGCGGCGAAGGTCAGTGGCCCGTCTGTGCGGGTCCCCCGGGCGTCGCCTCCAGGTCGGGACCCTTGGCCGCCTCTGCCTCGCTGTAGATGTCCGGCTCCAGGTAGATGACGCGGGCGATCGGGACCGCTTCGCGGATGCGGGACTCGGCGGCGTTGATCGCCGAGGCGACCTCGGCAGCCGTGTCGTCGTGCTGGACGGCGATCTTCGCGGCGACCAGGAGCTCCTCCGGGCCGAGGTGCAGCGTGCGCATGTGGATGATGCCGGTGACGGTGTTGCCGTCGACGAGGGCGGTCTCGATCTTCTTGACCTCGTCGACGCCGGCGGACTCGCCGAGCAGCAGGGACTTGGTCTCGGCGGCGAGTACGAGCGCGATCAGGATGAGCAGGATGCCGATGCAGAGGGTGCCGATGCCGTCCCAGACGCCGTCGTCGGTGAGCAGGGCCAGGCCGACACCGCCGAGCGCGAGGACCAGACCGACCAGCGCGCCGAAGTCCTCCAGGAGGACGACCGGCAGCTCGGGGGCCTTGGCGCGGCGGATGAACTCCTTCCAGGAGTGGTCGCCACGCAGCGGGTTGGACTCCTTGATGGCCGTACGGAACGAGAAGCCCTCGGCGATGATCGCGAACACCAGGACGCCCACGGGCCAGTACCAGTTGTCCAGCTCGTGGGGGTGGCGGATCTTCTCGTAGCCCTCGTAGACGGCGAACATGCCGCCGACCGAGAAGAGGACGATGGAGACGAGGAAGGCGTAGATGTAGCGCTCGCGGCCGTAGCCGAACGGGTGTTGCGGGGTCGCCTCCCGCTGGGCCTTCTTGCCGCCGACCAGGAGCAGGGCCTGGTTACCGGAGTCGGCGAGCGAGTGCACGGACTCGGCGAGCATCGATGACGAACCGCTGAAGAGGAACGCCACGAACTTCGCTGCCGCGATCGCGAGGTTGGCGCCGAGTGCCGCCACGATCGCCTTGGTGCCGCCTGACGCGCTCATGTGTCCGGGGTGTCCCTTCGCCCTCTGTCAGTCACCGGGCCTTTGCCCGTCCTTTGCGATGGGCCATTCTTGCAGCCCGGTCCGACATCGGCGCGGCAGCCCGTCGCGCCGGCCCCGGTCAGACCACCACGGTGGCCCGGAAGATCGTGCCAGGCCCGGACACTTCGGCATGTTCCGCCGCCGGTACGAACACGGACTCGCCCGGGGACAGCGTGAATTCGCCTGCCTGGACGGTCCCGGCCGTGCACAACAGGATCTGCGGGGTGGCACGGGTGAGGTCCCGCGGAGCCGCACCCGCCGGGAGGGCGTACCGGGAGAGGCGGAACTCGTCGATGGGGGTCTCGTAGACCTCCTCGCCGTCCGGGGACGCCTCCGGCCGCAGCACTCCGGGGTCGCTCGCCTCGAAGCGGACGATGCGCAGGAGTTCGGGTACGTCGACGTGCTTGGGGGTCAGGCCGCAGCGCAGGACGTTGTCGCTGTTGGCCATGATCTCGACGCCGAGGCCGCTCAGGTAGGCGTGCGGGACTCCCGCGCCGAGGAACAGGGCTTCGCCGGGCTGGAGTTGGACGTGGTTGAGGAGCATCGCCGCGATGACGCCGGGGTCGCCCGGGTAGTGGTGGGCGATGCCGGCGTACGGCGTGTAGGCGCCGCCGAGGCGGGCGCAGGCGGCCGCGGTCTCGGTGACCGTGTGGGCCATCTCCTCGCGGTCGGCGGTGAGGACCGCCGTCAGCACCTCGCGCAGGGCGGCCTCTTCGGGATGCGCGTGCAGCAGGTCGACGTACGGCTTGAGGGAGTCGACGTCCAGGCCCGCCAGCAGGTCGGCGGCGGCACCGGGCGACCGGAAGCCGCAGAGGCCGTCGAACTCCGTGAGCGCGCAGATGAGTTCGGGCTTGTGGTTGGCGTCCTTGTAGTTGCGGTGGCCCGCGTCGATCGGGATGCCGCGGCGCTCCTCCTCCTCGTAACCCTCCTTCGCCTGCGCGAGGTCGGGGTGGACCTGGAGGGAGAGCGGCGCGACCGCGGCGAGGATCTTCAGCAGGAACGGCAGCCGGGGGCCGAACTTGGCGACGGCCGCCGGGCCGAGCTCCCGCTCGGGGGCCTGGTCGATCACCTGGTTGAGCGGGCCGCGCGCGGTGCCCGAGGGAGCTCCCGGGTGGGCGCCCATCCACATCTCGGCCTGTGGCTCACCGGTCGGCTCCACGCCGAGCAGTCGCGGGATGGCGGTGATCGAGCCCCAGGCGTAGGGGCGGACGGTGTTGTCGAGGCGGTCCATCGAGTGTTCTCTCCGTACGTACGCTGCTCAGCGGGCGCTGGTCGTCAGGCGCGGGCGGGGGCCGGGGGCTCGGCTGTCCGGGGCTCGGCTGTCCGGCTCGGTGGCCGCCCGGCCCGGGTCATGGCTGTCCGGCTCGGTCGCCGTCCGGCCCGGGTCATGGCTGTCCGGGCCTTGTCGCCGTCGTGTCCGGGCCGTGTCGGCCGAGCCGTCCGGCGTGGTCAAGATCAGGCCCCCGAAGCGAGCGCGAGGTAAACAGCGGCGAAATCGGTGATGGCGATCAGTTCGGCGAGGGTCTCCAGTTCGGGGCCCTCCTCCGGTTCGAGCTCGCTGATCGCGGTGTCGTGGCTGAGGGCCAGCTCGCGGGCGGCCGGGGCGGCGGTGAGGCCGCCGATGGGACGGTCGCGGAGCAGCACCACGCGCGCGTGCAGGACCTGCTGTTCCTCGACGCGGTCGCGGAAGAAGTCCTCGGGGTCGGCACCGGCGGCGAGCGCGCCGGAGAGCAGGACACTGTGCGAGGAGAGCGCCTCGGGGAGCTCGGCGGCGAGCGCGGGACGGCCGGCGAGCTCGGCGAGCGCTGCGACGAAGCGGCGCCCGGCGGGGCCGGCGGAGGCTCCCTCGGTCCAGATCACCGGAAGCGCCTCGGCGAGTTCCGAGGCCAGCGTCTTGGCGGGGTTGCTGTACGTCGCGATGGCGGGCCCGCAGCGTTCGGCGACCTGGTCGAGGCGGTCGGCGACCTTCTGCAGGCCGTCGGGCGGCGCGGAGAGCAGACCTGCGCGGTCGAGGATCGCGAGCAGCGGGGTGAGCAGCGCCCACAGGACGCCGGGGGCGGACGCGGCGGCGGGCTGGTCCGCCTCGTACGGGGCCGTGGCCATCGGCACGAACAGGCCGTGCGCGCCGTCGACGGCCTCGGCGATCGGGGTGCCTGCGGGGGCCACGGCGACGACGCTGCTGCCGCGGCGGTAGGCCTGTTCGACCAGGAGTCCGAGGCCTGGTTCGGTGCCGTCGGGGGTGGCGACGAGGACGAGGTCCACCGGGCCCGCCCAGCCGGGCAGTTCCCAGCGCAGGGCGCCTGCGGCGGGGGCCACGCCGGTGGGGTGCAGCCGGGTCACGGGGCAGCCGGCGCCGGCGAGGGTGCCGAGCAGGTCGGCCACGCCCGCGGACGCGATGCCGGGTCCCGCGATCAGGACGGCGCGCGGACGGCCGTCGGGCTTCAGCTCGTTGACGCCGGCTTCGGCGGCGAGCCGGACGGCGGTGCGGACCCGGGCGCCGGCCTCGGCGGCGCCGCGGAGCAGGCCCCGGCGGTCCGCCTCGGACAGTGCGTCAGGGGTGTCGAGGAGCGATTCGTCGAGCATGGGCGGCAGCCTCCGGTCCTCGTCGTTACGCGGGGCGGCGGGCCTCGTCGACGAGGAGTACGGGGATGCCGTCCCGGACAGGGTAGGCGAGGCCGCAGTCCTGACCGGTGCAGACCAGCTCGCTCTCCTGCTCCTTGAGCGGGGCGTGGCAGGCCGGGCAGGCGAGGATCTCCAGGAGGCCGGCTTCGAGCGGCATGGGGTGTCCTTCCGAACAGGTGGATGCGGCCTGGTCAGGGTACCGCCGTGGGCCCGGGGGTGCCCCGGCCGGCAGGACGGTCGCCCGGGGCGCCGGGCGACCACCTGCACGTGTGGCCGTCTGCCCGTCAGGGCGTCAGGGCGTCAGGGCGTCAGGGCGTCAGGGCGTCAGGGCGTCAGGCCGAGGAGCAGGCCCGGTGCCCGCAGGTGGGCCGGCACCCAAGGGCCCGGCGCTCGCGGACCGGCGCCCACGGCGGCGTACGACGCCTCAGCCCCTGATGATCTCCAGCACCTCGTCCCGTACCTTCGCCACCGTCGCCTCGTCCCGCGCCTCCGCGTTCAGGCGCAGCAGGGGCTCCGTGTTGGACGGGCGGACGTTGAACCACCAGTCGGCGGCGGTGACGGTCAGTCCGTCGAGCTCGTCCAGGGTGACGCCCTCGCGGCCCTCGTACGCGGTCTTGATGGCAGCGAGACGGGCCGTCTGGTCGTCGACCGTGGAGTTGATCTCGCCGGAGCCCGCGTAGCGGTCGTACTGGGCGACGAGTCCGGAGAGCGGGCCGTCCTGGCCGCCGAGCGCGGCGAGGACGTGCAGCGCGGCGAGCATGCCCGTGTCCGCGTTCCAGAAGTCGCGGAAGTAGTAGTGCGCCGAGTGCTCGCCGCCGAAGATGGCGCCGGTCTTGGCCATCTGCTCCTTGATGAAGGAGTGGCCCACGCGCGTGCGGACCGGCTTGCCGCCGTTCTCCCGGACGACCTCCGGCACCGACCAGGAGGTGATGAGGTTGTGGATCACCGTGCCGCCGCCGTGCTTGGCGAGTTCGCGGGCGGCGACCAGGGCGGTGATCGCGGACGGGGAGACGGGGTCGCCGTGCTCGTCGACGACGAAGCAGCGGTCCGCGTCGCCGTCGAAGGCGATGCCGAGGTCGGCGCTCTCCTGGCGGACGCGCTTCTGGAGGTCGACGATGTTCTTCGCGTCGAGCGGGTTGGCCTCGTGGTTCGGGAACGTGCCGTCCAGCTCGAAGTACATCGGGACGAGCTCGAGGGGCAGGCCGGCGAAGACGGTCGGCACGGTGTGCCCGCCCATTCCGTTGCCCGCGTCGACGACGACCTTCAGGGGGCGGATGGAGGTCAGGTCGACGAGACCGCGGAGGTACGCCGCGTAGTCCTCCAACGTGTCACGCTGGGTGATCGTGCCCGGTGTGGCGTCCGACTTCGGGGCGCCCGAGTCGACCCAGGACTCGACGAGTTCGCGGATCTCGGAGAGGCCCGTGTCCTGACCGACGGGTGAGGCGCCCGCCCGGCACATCTTGATGCCGTTGTACTGGGCGGGGTTGTGGGACGCCGTGAACATGGCGCCCGGCAGGTCGAACGCGCCCGACGCGTAGTACAGCTGGTCGGTCGAGCAGAGGCCGATCTCGGTGACGTCGACACCGCGCGCCGCCGCCCCGCGCGCGAAGGCACGCGACAGGCCCGGGGACGAGGGCCGCATGTCGTGACCGATCACGATCGCGTCGGCATCGGTCACCTGGGCGAAGGCCGCCCCGAACAGCTCGGCCAGCGTCTCGTCCCACTGGTCCGGGACCACCCCCCGGACGTCGTACGCCTTCACGAGCTGTGACAGATCAGCAGCCACGGCCAACCCTCCTGGAGTTCTCGGCAGTGAACCCAAACTACCCGCACGAACCGACAATCGGCTGTGAAGGAGCTGAGCGGGCACACACCGTTTGACCTGAGGTTCAGGACGACACGCCCTCAGAACCGGACCCACGTGACCGGAACCGCGCGCCTCCGGGCTCACGGCCCACCTCACCCACTCACGGGCTCCCCTGCTCCCCGGCTCACGGCAGCATCCAGTCCAGGACCGGTGAGCTCTGCGCCATCACGATCAGACACATGACCAGCAGCAGCCCGATGCTCCAGGGCAGCACCTTGCGCAGCAGGTCGCCCTCGCGCCCCGCGAGTCCGACCGCCGCGCACGCGATCGTCAGGTTCTGCGGCGAGATCATCTTCCCGAGGACACCGCCGGAGCTGTTGGCGGCGGCGAGCAGTTCGGGCGAGAGTCCGGATTCCCGTGCCGCGCTGACCTGGAGGGCACCGAAGAGCGCGTTGGCCGAGGTGTCGGAGCCGGAGACGGCGACCCCGAACCACCCCAGGACCGGTGACAGGAAGGCGAGTCCCGCGCCGGCCGCCGCCACGAAGTGACCGATCGTGGCCGCCTGTCCGGACAGGTTCATGACGTAGGCGAGCGCCAGCACGGACGTCACGGTGAGGATGGCGAACCTCAACTCGTACACGGTGGCGGCCCACTCCTTGACCGCCACGCGCGCGTGCACCCCGAGAACGGCCGCCGTCAGCAGCCCCGCCAGCAGCACGAGCGTGCCGCCCGTCGACACGATCGGCCAGGTGAAGACGTTCCCGCCGACCGGCTTCCCGTCCGGGCCGACGACGTTCAGGAACGGCCAGTCGAAGACCCGGGTCGCCTTGGCGAGCCAGTCTTTGACCACCGGGATCTGCGCGACCGAGAAGATCACGATGATCAGGACGTACGGGGCGTAGGCGCGGACGACTTCGGGGCGCGGGTCGTCCTCGTCCAGGTCCTCGCTGCGTACGCCGGTCAGGACCGCGACCCGTACGGGCTCGGCGGCGGGCCTGCGCGCCTGCGGTACGGCGACCAGGGCGGCCGCGCCCGCCAAGGAGGCGCCGATGTCCGCGAGTTGCGCGGAGACGTAGTTGGACGCGGCGAACTGGGCGGCGGCGAAGGCGATTCCGCACACCAGGGCGGGCACCCAGGTCTCGCGCAGTCCGCGCCGCCCGTCGACCAGGAAGACGAGCACCAGGGGGACGGCGAGAGCGAGCAGCGGGGTCTGCCGGCCCACTACGGAGGCGACGGAATCCAGGGACAGACCGGTCACTTGGGCCAGCGTGACCACGGGAGTGCCCATGGCGCCGAAGGCGACCGGCGCGGTGTTGGCGACCAGCGCGACGACCGCGGCGCGCACCGGGTCGAAGCCGAGCGCCACGAGCATGACCGAGCAGATCGCCACGGGCGCACCGAAGCCCGCGAGGGCCTCCAGGAGCGCGCCGAAGCAGAAGGCGATCACGAGCGCCTGGATGCGCGGGTCGTCGGACAACTGCCCGAACGAGCGACGCAGGATGTCGAAGTGCCGGGTCCGGACCGTCATCCGGTACACCCAGAGGGCGTTGACGACGATCCACAGGATCGGGAACAGGCCGAAGACGGCTCCCTGAGCCGCACTGGAGAGCGTCTGGCCGACCGGCATGCCGTAGGCGAGCCAGGCGACCAGAGCCGCCGCCAGCAGGCCGATGAGCCCGGCGAGATGCGCCTTCATCCGGATGCCGCCCAGCAGGACGAGGACGATGACGAGGGGCAGGGTCGCGACGAGCGCGGACAGGCCGAGCGAGCCGGCGACGGGTTCCAGTTCCTGGACGTACACGGGCGCCTCCCCGGATTCCGCACAGCGGAAAGCGATTTCTCACGGGCGACGGAATGGTCGGGTCCACGACAGGGTCACGTCAATGGCTGTGCAGGGGTGATCGCAATCGGCACGCGGGGTGCGGGGTGCGGGGTGCGGACGGAAGGGGCCCAGTTGCCCGAGATGACAGCTCGGGGGCGTCAGTTGCCCGAGACGACAGCTCAGGGACGTCAGTTGTCCGGGGAGCGCAGTACCCGCAGATGACCGCGGCGCGCGACCTCCATGGGGTCCGCCGTACGCGGGTTGGCGCCGCCGGCCTCCGCCGTGCGCTGCTGCGGGCGGGCCGCCTCGCGGACCGCGTTGGCGAGCGCTTCGAGGTCGTCGCCGCTGGGGCGCGAGGGAGCCGAGCCGTCGGAGAGCCGGACGACCTCCCAGCCACGAGGGGCGGTGAGGCGCGCGGAGTGCTCGGCGCACAGGTCGTAGCAGTGGGGTTCGGCGTAGGTGGCGAGCGGGCCGAGGACCGCGGTCGAGTCGGCGTAGACGTACGTCAGCGTCGCGACGGCGGGACGGCCGCAAGCGGTTCGCGAACAGCGACGTACAGGGCTCACGACGTTGGACGGTACCGCACTCTTGAGCGGGCCGCGACGACTCTCCCCCGGGTCACTCCACCGTGTCGTGCTGTGAGACCGCTCACGCGCACATCCGAACAGGCGCCGCTGAGCTGGGAGTACGCCCACCGACCCGATCTTGAACGGACCTGAATTCGATCACCACTCGGCGCAAACCCCGTCAATTGCCATGAGATCAACGGTCTTGGAGGGCTACGGAAACGAGCCCAACCTTGGCCGGAATGGTCATCGAGCGACATGAGGTGCGGTGCACGGGCGATGTCCCCCCACGGCGGAGAACACAGCGGCGACGGACCTCCCGGCACGGCACCAGGGGCGCTTCCCGGCGCGGCACCGTGAGTACCTCCCGGTGGCCGCTCCCCCGCCGTCCCCGGGCGGCAGCGTGGGGGCCGGGCGCGTAGTCCCCGCGGGGACTACGCTTCGTCAGTGATGGACAACCCCGTACCGCCCCGCGCCGCAGCACCCGGGCCCCGCCGCCGCGACCGCCACGGCAGGGGCATGCGCGGCCCCGTCGCGCCCCCTCAGGTCCCGCTGGCCGCGAGCCGCGCCGAGGTCTTCGCCGACCTGGTGCAGGACTCCGTGGAGCGTCTGGAGCGGCGCTGGCCGCAGCTCTCCGAGATCGACTTCCTGGTCCTGGAGGTGCCCCGCATCGACGCCCCCGGCGAGACCTGGAACGACGAGGCGGTCCCCCTGGGGGGCACGATCCCGGCGCACGAGGACCGCCCCGCGCGCGTGGTCGTCTACCGGCGCCCGGTCGAGATCCGCACCAAGAACCGCGACGAGCGCGCGGCCCTGGTGCACGAGGTCGTCGTGGAACAGGTGGCGGAGATCCTCGGGCTGACCCCGGAGACGGTGGACCCTCGGTACGGCGAGGACTGAGGGTCGCGGGTAGGGCGAGGGGCGCCGGCACGGCGAGGACAGAGGATCGCGGGTACGGCGAGGACCGAGGATCGCGGGTACGGCGAGGGGCGCGGGCACGGCGAGGACCGAGGATCGCGGGTACGGCGGCACGAGCCGCTCCCCGCGACGGGCCGTCCGCCTGGTCACCTGTGAGGCCGTCCCAGTCACCCGTGGGGCCGTCTTCACCCCGCCGAGGCCGGGTGGGTCACGCGCGCCGACCCACCCGACGCGATCGCTACTTCTGCAGCACCGACAGATCCTGCTCGGCCCTCGGCACCGCCACCGTCCCGCGGTCGTCCGGAAGGGTCTGCACCGTGAAGGCGGGCACGCCCTCGATCGTCTCGGCCAGCGTCCGCGAGGCGTAGACGGAGCCTCCGGAGACCGGCTCCACCGTCAGCGCGTACGTGCCCTTGAGGCCGGCGGGGACGGGCGCGGCCACGTTCTGTGTCGTACCGCCCTTGATCGTGTACGTCTTCGTCACCGCCGTACCGCCCTCGCTGCCCGCCGATGCCGTGACCTTGACCTCGGCGGTACGGCCCGGGGCGGTCAGGGCGAGCGTGCTGCCCTTGGAGCGGTTGTCGGCGACCGTCGCGCGCGTGCCGATCGCGGCGGTGGCCGGGATGAACGCCGTCTCCTGCTTGTCGCCCTTGCCGCGCACCACCCGCAGCGCGGCCACGACCGGCACCGGGGTGTCGGTGGGCGTGAGCACCAGGGAGCCGGCCTCCCCGCGGGTGACGTCGCCGAGGTCGACGGCGGCGGTCATGCCGGCCTTGACGTGCAGCGTCTCGTTCCCGGCCGGGGTGATCGGCCCGGACGGTGAGGCGAGGCGCACCTTCAGGTCGGCGTCGCTGTCTCCGGGCGCGAAGGCGACCAGACGCACCGACGTGGCGTCCTTGGGGATGCCCGGCAGGACGAGTCCGGCCGCCGGGTCGGTGGCGGCCTGCAGCCAGTCGCCGCCGAGCTTGTCGTCGAGGGCCTGCACCGCGGCGGCCACCCGCCCGCTGCGGACACTCACGTGCACGGTCAGGTTGGTCTGCGACTCGTCGCTGAGCGTGGACAGCAGGATCGCCTCGCTGGAGTGCGGCTGGACCGTGATGCCCTCCCCCACCGTGGACTTGAGGGCGCCGTCCTTGCCGTACAGCTCGATGTCGACGACGGCTGCCGAGTCGTCGGGGTTGGTCAAGTGCGCATAGTCCGTACGGTCGTCGGAGGTGCTGGCGCCCGGGAACCAGAACTCCGTGTCCGGAGCGGTGCAGTTGGCGCCGAGCAGCCCGCGGCCGGTGCCCGCGGCGACCTCGGTGGTCTCCTGGACGGTCCAGCCGGGGGCGAACCTGCCCTCCGCGGTGCCGACGAGCGCGGGCGCGTCGGCACCCGAAGTCGCGCCGGTGACCGGCTTGCCGGGCTCCTTGGGCGTCAGGACCGGCTTGTCGGCCTTCTTCTTGCCCGTGCCGCTCTTGGCGCCGTCCGCCGACTTCCCCGTCGCCGACTGGAGTTGGGCCGTACCGCTGCTGTCGGTGCCCTTCGAGACGGGCGTGAAGGACGTGTACGCCGTCTCCGCGAGGTCGGAGGTGCTGGGCTGCGGGCAGAGCAGGCTGGTGCGCTCCACGGGCAGTTGAGCGGCCGCTTTCGCCGTGTCGCCGCCGGAGGCGTCGGGCGCGGTGAGCGCGGCGAATCCGGTGACGGCGGCGAGCGCGGCGGTGCCGGCGATCAGGGACAGGGTCGTGCGGTTCACTGCTGGCTCCCGTCGGGGCGCTCACTGTCGGTGCCATGGGGCGGCTGCGGCGGCACGGGGGGCTGCTCCGGGTCGTACGGCATCTCGTAACCCTGGTGGTACGTCTGGTCGTACGGCGTCGTGCCCCCGTACGCGTAGGGGTCGTACTGGCCGCCCTGGTAGGGGTCCGCCTGGTACGGCTGCTCGTACGTGCCCGCCGGGTACTGCTGGGTGTTCTGGTACTGCTCGCCCCCGTAGGTGCCGTACTCGGCGCCCGCGTAACTCGCCGTGTCCCATTCGCCGTACGCCTGCTGCTGCGGGACGGCGGCGGCCGGGACCTCCTCGGCGGGAGGCGGGAAGGCGGGGTCGTCCGGGTCGGTGAGCTCGGCCTCGGCCTGGGCGCGCAGCCGGCGCGCGCGCCGGCCCTCGCCGGTGACCTCCTGCGCGGGCACGACCGGTTCCTCGGGGAGGTCGTCGTCGACATCGCGGCGCCGGCCCGGCAGGGCGAGCACCACGAGGACGACGGCGAGGGGGCCCTGCACCCACAGCCAGGCGGTGTGCCCGACCGGGTCGTCGAAGGCGACGTCCAGCTTTCCGCCGGCCGCGGGCAGTTCGAAGCCCTGCGCCCAGCCGTCGACCGTGGTGCGGGTGAGCGGCTGCCCGTCCAGGGTGGCCGTCCAGCCCTCGTCGGCCGAGTCGGCGATGCGCAGCACGCGGCCCGCGGCGCCCGCGGGGACGGTCGTGTGCAGTTCGACGGGTCCGGCGGCGACGGCCTGGGGCTCACCGGACTTGGTGACGATGGCGGCCCGGGAGACCTGCCGGTCCACGCGCCACAGGGCGCTGCCGTCCGCCTGGCTGAGCCGGCTCAGGCCCGGCGTGGCGTCCAGGACCCGGCTGACTTCGCGGGGCGCGCCCTTGCGGACCAGGACGTAGCGCACGGCGAAGCCGCCGAGCTGGTCGGCCTGGTCGGCGCCGGAGCCGGCCACGAGGTTGGCGACGACCTTGTCGAGCTTCTGGTTCTCGCCGCCCGCCGCGGCGAGTTCGGCGTCGCCGAGCCGGGCGCCGGAGCCGCGGACGAGGGTGTAGCCCACGCGGGCCGTGGTGTCGCTGTCGAGGACGAGGGTGCGGGCCTGGTCGCGGGTGCCGCTCTCCTCGGCGACGAACGCCGGCACCTGCACCGGGTCGCGCCGCTCCACGGGTCCGTCGGCGCCGCCGATCATCCAGCCCGCGGCGACGAGCAGCGGACCGGCGGCCGCGCTGAACGCGATGAGCGCGGCCACCGGCTGACGCCAGCCGAAGCTCTGCTCGGCCACACGCGCGCGTGCCCCGTCGGCACCGACCGCGGCCGCGGCCAGCAGGGCGAGGCCGTAGACGAGGGTGGCGGGACCGGCCCAGGCGGAGCTGTTCGACAGCGCGGCGAAGACGAGGGCGACCAGGGCGACGGCCCAGGCGCCCCACACCGCCCGCTGCCGCTCGCCGCGCAGCAGGGCGGCCAGCGCGGCCAGCACGATGCCGATGAGCATCAGCCCGCTGACCGTGCCGGGACCGCCCGGGCTGGCGCCGAGCAGATCGAGCGAGGAGGCCGCGCTGTCGCCGTACTCGAGGCCGGCTTCCCTGAAGAAGCCGAACGGAAGGAGCGTCAGCGACCAGGGGGCGAGGATCAGCAGCGGCGTGCCGAGCTGGGCCAGGAAGCGGGGGCCGTAGGCGGTGATCTCGCCGCGGCGCACGGCGAGGAGGGCGATTCCGAGGACCAGCGCGAGCGGCCACACGATCGGCGTGAAGGCGGTCGTGAAGGTCAGCAGGAGTGCGTACGCCCAGGTGGCACGCCAACTGCCGCGCGCACCCGAGGAGTGCGCGAGGCCGCTGGCCGCGACGCCCGCGCGCGCGATGAGCGGGAGCAGGATCGCGAGGACCGCGGTGCCGATCCGGCCGCCGGCGAGAGCGCCGGTGGCGGCGGGCAGGAAGGCGTACGCGACGGAGGCCCAGGCGCGCAGCAGTCGCGACTCGGCGAGGGGCCGCGAAGCGAAGTACGCCGCGAAGCCGGCCAGCGGCACGGAGCAGACGAGGAGCACGGTGACCGCGAGCCCGGTGGAGCCGAACAAGAGGCTCGACAGCATGGCGACGAGTGCGAGATACGGCGGCGCGGACTGCGTACCGCCTGCGCCCACCGGATGCCAGCCGTCCAGATACCGCGACCAGAGCTCGGAGGAGTCGGCGGGCGCGGGCAGCAGCGCGCCGCCGGCCAGCGCGCCACCGCCGAGCAGCGCGCGGCAGGCGATGAGCGAGACGAACAGCAGGACCACGAAGAGCACCGGGCCGGGCTTGCGGGCGACGCGCTTGAGCCGGGCGAACTGTTCGACCTCCAGGAAGTCGGCGTCGTCGCCGCCGGGTCCGGACTCGACCGCGCCGCCGTGCCGTCCGGCGCCGGCGGTGACCTCGGGGTCGGAGCGGCCGACGAGACTGCCCGCGGCCTGTTCGACGGTGGCCCGGACAGTGGCTCCGGGCGGCGGGAACAGCGCGCGCAGCTCCCCCTTGTCGACCTGCGGACGGCCGCGCCTGCGCCGGCCCGCGATGATCCGTTCGGGCCTCAGCAGGGTCCCCAGGAGGCCGCGGATCTCGTCGACGGCCTGTCCGGGGACCTTGCCGACCAGATACGCGACCGTGCGCACCAGGGTGCCGAGCACGAGCCGGATCAGGATCCAGGGCAGCTGTGCCGTACGCGCGTTGACGAGGAGGGTGTAGGCGGCGCCCGCTTTGTCGACCTTGTGCGGGGAGGCGGAGGTGCGGCCCACGCAGTCGACGGTGCGGCGCTCGCGGGAGGCGGCCTCGGCGTGCCGGACGACCGCCTCGGGGGCGACGAGGACGCGGTGTCCGGCGGCCTGGGCGCGCCAGCACAGGTCCACGTCGTCACGCATCAGGGGCAGCCGCCGGTCGAAACCGCCGAGCTCCTCGAAGACATCGCGCCGGATCAGCATGCCGGCGGTGGACACGGACAGCACGGGGTGGACGTGGTCGTGCTGGCCCTGGTCCTGCTCGCGGCGGTCCAGGCCGGTCCAGCGGCGCCCGGAGTTGGCGATGGTGACGCCTACTTCCAGGAGCTGCCGGCGGTCGTACCAGCCGCGGAGCTTGGGGCCGACGACGGCGACTTCCCTGCCGAGCTCCTGTTCGTTCTCCACGACGCGCAGCAGCTGGGCCAGGGCGTCGGGGTCGGGGGCGCTGTCGTCGTGCAGCAGCCAGAGCCACTGCTCGGGCTCGCCGTGCGGGAACTCCGGCAGGTCGTAGGCGTCGTCGCGCCAGGTGCGGGTGACGGGGTCCCACCCGCTGGGGCGCTTCAGATACGGCAGGTCGTCCGGGGTGAGCACGCCCGCGTTGCGGGAGGCCTCTTCCACGGCCTGGCCGAAGCCGGTCCGGCGGGCGAGGTGCAGCACTCGCTCGGCGCCGAGCGCGTCGGTGAGGAGCTGGGCGGAGTCGTCCGCGCTGCCGGTGTCGGCCGCCATCGCGTTCTGTACGGGGCGCTCCTGGCCGAGCAGGCCGGCGAGCGCCTCGGGCAGCCAGCGGGCGCCGTCGTGGGAGACGAGCACCGCGGTCACCACGTGGCGCGGGAACTCAGGAGTGGCAGCGTCGTGTTGGGCTGCCGGATGGCTGTGCACGGACATCGAGGTACAGGCCCCGGTTCGATGGACTGCGGTGGACGTCTGTGTCCGGCGGGGACAGCGGGACGTCTCGGACGAGGGCCCACACTAACGGCTGAGCAGCACAGCGGCCCGCCGCCTGTGGACAACCCACACGCGACGGGCCGGTCTGACGTCTCGGAACGGATCGGTACCCGGAGCCGTCGGCACTCAGGAACGGCGCCGTCCGGTCAGACGGCGGCCTTCTTCAGACGTCGGCGCTCCCTTTCGGACAGACCGCCCCAGATGCCGAACCGCTCGTCATTGGCGAGCGCGTATTCAAGGCACTCGGAGCGGACCTCACAGGCGAGGCAGACCTTCTTGGCCTCGCGGGTGGAGCCGCCCTTCTCGGGAAAGAAGGACTCGGGGTCGGTCTGGGCGCACAGCGCGCGCTCCTGCCAGCCGAGTTCCTCGTCCGCGTCGTCGACCAGCAGTTGCTGCACCAGCTCGGTCATGTGCGCCCCTCGTCTGTCTTTCGCGTCCCCGTGATGCTGCCGTTACCGATTTCGGCTGAACGACACGAGTGAAATTACAAGTGTGCCGATCCGGGCCAGTCAAGCCGAGATCTGCTATTGGGCCCCTTATTCACTCTGCGGAACCAAGGCTATGCGGAAAGTGTTCAAATCGGCATAAACCCAGACAGCCGCAGGACCCAGGCGGGGCGCCCGATCCCTCGAAGGGAGAGACGCCCAGGAGTTCGATCTCGTTCCGACACGTACGACGAAGCGAACCGGATCACATATGGATCACGGGATCGCGGCGAGGTTTGCGCGCCCGGTTGTGCGCCATGTGTCCGGGGAGCCTCCTGAACAAACCTTTCGCCTGCGAGTTGAACCGGATGAGGTGAAACATCTCCCACATGGCGGACGTGAAGTTGACAGTCGAGGTGTGAACCGATGTGCTTGTGGGCATGCTCGCGAACTTGGCGCCCGCCTCGACCCGCACCGCCGGGTCACACGGCGCTGCCCGGGCTCGCTGTTGCTGTTGCTGTCCCAGCTGTTGAGCCGTACCGCGCTCCGGCTGCCTCGCCCCACCGAGGCGACATCCCGCCCGCACCAGGGCGGCCCCTCCCGCCCGTGATCCGGTCGGAACCCGTCTGCGACACCCCAGCACTCTCCCGCCGAGGAACCACCGCACCCATGAACAGCGACAGCGACCTCCAGATCGCCGGGGACATCCTCGAAGTCCCGCACCTGCTCCAGCCGCCGCGCGAACATCCCACCACGGTGGCCGAGTTCGTCGGTCTCGCCCGCTCCATCGCCGCCGACCGCTCCCAGTGGGAGCACCTCGTCCAGTACGACGCGACCTCGCGCTGGTACCACCGGCTGCAGACCGGGCCGGGTTACGAGGTGTGGCTGCTCTCCTGGGTGCCCGGGCAGGGCAGCGGACTGCACGACCACGGCCGCTCCTCCGGCGTACTGACGGTGCTGGACGGCGCGCTGACCGAGCGCACCGAGCGCGGCACGCGCGCGTTGCGCGCCGGAGCACAGCGGGTCTTCGCGCCGGGATACGTCCACGAGGTCGTCAACGACGCGCTCGAACCGGCCGCCAGCCTGCACGTGTACTACCCCGGGCTCACCGAGATGCCCATGCACGCCGCCCGGTGCGCGGTCGCCGAGGTCTCGTAACCGGCTGACACGTTGTCGTAGCCGCCTGCAAGACTGAACCCCATGCGCATTGTGGTTCTGGCAGGCGGCATCGGTGGTGCCCGGTTCCTGCGCGGTCTTCAGCAGGCCGTGCCGGACGCGGACATCACGGTCATCGGCAACACCGGGGACGACATCCACCTCTTCGGGCTGAAGGTCTGCCCGGACCTCGACACGGTGATGTACACGCTCGGCGGCGGTATCAACGAGGAGCAGGGCTGGGGGCGGGCCGAGGAGACCTTCCACCTCAAGGAGGAGCTGGCGGCGTACGGGGTCGGGCCCGAGTGGTTCGGGCTCGGCGACCGCGACTTCGCCACCCACATCGTGCGGACGCAGATGCTCGGGGCCGGCTATCCGCTCAGCGCCGTCACCGAGGCGCTGTGCGACCGGTGGAAGCCGGGCGTCCGGCTGATCCCCATGTCCGACGACCGCATCGAGACGCATGTCGCCGTCGAGATCGACGGCGAGCGCAAGGCGATCCACTTCCAGGAGTACTGGGTGCGGCTGCGGGCCTCCGTCGAGGCGCAGGCCGTGGTGCCGGTCGGAGCCGAGCAGGCCAAGCCCGCGCCGGGAGTCCTCGAAGCCATCGCCGAGGCGGATGTCGTGCTCTTCCCGCCGTCCAACCCCGTGGTGTCCGTCGGCACGATCCTCGCGGTGCCCGGCATCCGGGAGGCGATCGCCGACGCGGGCGTCCCGGTGGTCGGCCTCTCCCCCATCGTCGGGGACGCGCCCGTGCGCGGGATGGCCGACAAGGTGCTGGCCGCGGTGGGCGTCGAGTCGAACGCGGCGGCGGTCGCCGAGCACTACGGCTCGGGGCTCCTGGACGGCTGGCTCGTCGACACGGTGGACGCCTCCGTGGTCGAGCGGGTGGAGTCGGCGGGCATCCGCTGCCGGGCCGTACCACTGATGATGTCCGGTCTCGAAGCCACGGCGCAGATGGCGCGTGAGGCGCTGACGCTGGCGGAGGAGGTGCGGGGCGTTTGAGCGACGACCTGTCCACGCGCGCGGGGGCGGCCCCGGGCTACCGGGTGTGGGCCCTGACCGGTCTCCCGGAGGTGCAGCCCGGCGACGACCTCGCCAAGCTCATCGCCGCGGCCGAACCGGATCTGGCCGACGGGGACGTGCTCCTCGTCACCTCGAAGATCGTCTCCAAGGCGGAGGGCCGGGTGATCGAGGCGGCCGACCGTGAGGCGGCCATCGACGCCGAGACCGTACGCGTGGTGGCACGGCGCGGCGCCCTGCGCATCGTCGAGAACCGGCAGGGGCTCGTGATGGCCGCCGCCGGCGTCGACGCCTCCAACACACCGGCCGGGACCGTACTGCTGCTGCCCGAGGACCCCGACGCGTCCGCGCGCGCCCTGCGGGACGGGTTGCGGGACGTGCTGGGTGCCGACGTCGGCGTGGTCGTCACCGACACCTTCGGGCGGCCGTGGCGGACCGGGCTCACCGATGTCGCCATCGGGGCCGCGGGCGTACAGGTGCTCGACGATCTGCGCGGGGGCACGGACGCGTACGGCAATCCGCTCAGCGCCACCGTCGTCGCCACGGCCGACGAGCTCGCCGCCGCGGGCGACCTGGTGAAGGGCAAGGCCGCCGGGCTGCCCGTCGCCGTCGTGCGCGGGCTGGCGCATGTGGTGGCCGAGGACGGCGGGGAAGGAGCGCGGGCGATGGTGCGCGGCGCGCGCGACGACATGTTCCGGCTCGGTACGTCGGAGGCCGTGCGCGAGGCGGTGACCCAGCGGCGCACGGTGCGGGCCTTCACCGACGAGCCGGTCGACCCGGGTGCGGTCCGGCGTGCGGTGGCCGCTGCGGTGACCGCCCCGGCGCCGCACCACACCACCCCCTGGCGGTTCGTGCTCCTGGAGTCCGAGGAGTCCAGGACCCGGCTGCTCGACGCCATGCGGGACGCGTGGATCGCGGATCTGCGCCGGGACGGGAAGTCGCAGGAGTCGATCGCCAAGCGCGTGAGGCGCGGCGATGTGCTGCGCGCGGCGCCCTACCTGGCGGTGCCCTGCCTGGTGACGGACGGCTCCCACACGTACGGGGACCCGCGCCGGGACGCGGCCGAGCGGGAGATGTTCGTGGTCGCCGCCGGCGCCGGGGTGCAGAACTTCCTGGTGGCGCTCGCCGGTGAGCGGCTCGGCTCGGCGTGGGTGTCGTCGACGATGTTCTGCCGGGATGTCGTACGCGAGGTGCTGGGGCTGCCCGACGGGTGGGACCCCATGGGCGCCGTCGCCGTCGGGCACGCGGCCGAGGAGCCGAAGGCGCGGCCCCCGCGGGACGCCGCCGACTTCATCGAGGTGCGCTGAGTCACCCGGCTCAGACCTCAGGACCGCCTACTCTCGTAGGGCACCCCGAGCCCCCTAGGACCCCATCCGTGGCTGGACGTTTCGCTCCCCGGCCGACGCGTACGACCGTGCGCGGCGGGCATGTCGCCGTGCCCGGAGGCGTGCCGGAAGGTGCGCCGAGGGGTGTGCCCGGAGGTGTGCCACGGCCTGCGGTCGCGCCCGGGCGGCGGCGGACCTGGGTGCCCGAGGGCCCGCTCGACCTCGGACTCGTGCTCGGACCGCTGCGCCGGGGGCCGGGCGACCCGACCTTCCGTACGACGCCGGACGGGTCCGTGTGGCGGGCCAGCCGTACACCCGCCGGGCCCGGAACGCTGCGGGTCGCGGCGCGGGGCGGGGCCGTCGAGGCGACGGCGTGGGGGCCCGGGGCCGAGTGGCTGCTGGAGCAACTCCCGGCGCTGCTCGGGGCGCTGGACGACCCGAGCGCCTTCGCACCACGGCACCGGCTGGTGGCGGTGGCGCAGCACCGGCGCCCCGGACTGCGGCTGACCCGGACCGGCCTGGTCCTGGAGTCCCTGATTCCGTCGATCCTCGAACAGAAGGTCACCACGGACGAGGCGTACCGGGCCTGGCGCTTGCTCGTACGGAAGTTCGGGGAGCCGGCGCCGGGTCCCGTGGACGGGCGGATGCATGTCATGCCGGCTCCGCGGACCTGGGCGCTGATTCCCTCCTGGGAGTGGCACCGGGCCGGGGTCGACAACAAGCGGGCGTCGACGATCCTGCGGGCGGTGCGGGTGGCTCCGCGGCTGGAGGAGGCCGTCGCCTTCGACCCCGTGCGGGCTCAGGCCCGGCTGGAGCTGGTGTCCGGGATCGGGCCCTGGACCTCCGCCGAGGTCGTGCAGCGCAGTCATGGGGCCGCGGATTCGGTGACGGTCGGAGACGTGCACCTGCCCGGGATCGTCGGGTACTCGCTGGCGGGCGACCGCGATGCGGACGACGCGGTGATGCTGGCGCTGCTGGAGCCGTATGCCGGGCAGCGGCATCGGGCGGCGCGGTTCATTCTGCTGGGTGGGCGTACGCCGCCGCGGCGGGTGCCGAAGATGCCTCGATGGGACATCGGGCGGCTCTAGCCGGGAGCGGTGGCCGGCCCCGGCGCCCCTGCGGAAGCCAGTGCGGAAGCCAGTGCGGTTTTCGCCCCCTCCGCCCCTGCCCGTCCCGTGTCCGGGGGCTCCGCCCCCAGACCCCCGTATCGCGCTGCGCGCTCGTCCTCAAACGCCGGACGGGCTGAAACCCAGCCCCTCCGGCGCGAGTGTGGCGCGGCTACTGGTCCGAGGAGAACCGGACCGCGCCCGCCGGGATGCGGGCGTCGCACCACACGCGGACGCCTGCGCGCAGTTCGTTGTCCGGGCCGATGAGGGCGGCGTCCCCGATGACCGCGCCGGTGAGGATCGAGCGCCGGCCGATGCGGGCGCGGGCGCCGACGAGGGAGTCGGTGATGACGGCGCCGGGTTCCACCACGGCACCCTCGAGGATCGTGCTGCCGGCGATACGGGCGCCCTCGCCGACGTACGCGCCCTCGCCCACCACCGTGCCGCCGGTGAGTTTGGCGTCGGGGGCGACCGTGGCCGTGGGGAGGACGAGGCGGTCGCCGCAGCGGCCGGGGACGGCCGGGGAGGGGGCGCGGCCGAGGACGAGGTCCGCGGAGCCGCGGACGAAGGCCTGCGGGGTGCCCAGGTCGAGCCAGTACGTGGAGTCGACCATGCCCTGGAGGTGGGCGCCCGTGGCGAGCAGCTCCGGGAACGTCTCGCGTTCCACCGAGACCGGGCGGCCCGCGGGGATCGTGTCGATGACCGAGCGGCGGAAGACGTACGCCCCCGCGTTGATCTGGTCGGTGACGATCTCCTCCGGGGTCTGCGGCTTCTCCAGGAAGGCGGTCACGCGACCCGAGGAATCGGTCGGGACCAGGCCGTACGCCCGAGGGTCCTCGACCCGGGTGAGGTGCAGGGAGACGTCCGCGCCGCAGGTCTCGTGGGTGCGGACGAGAGCGGGGATGTCCAGGCCGGTGAGGATGTCGCCGTTGAAGATGAGCACCGGCTCGTCCGGGCCCGAGTGCAGGCGCGAGGCCACGTTGCGGATGGCGCCGCCGGTGCCGAGGGGCTCGTCCTCGGTGACGTACTCGATGTGGAGACCCAGCGCCGAGCCGTCACCGAAGTACGGCTCGAAGACCTCGGCCAGGTACGAGGTCGCCAGGACGATGTGCTCCACGCCCGCCGCCCTCGCCCGCGCCAGCTGGTGCGTGAGGAACGGGACCCCGGCCGCCGGAACCATCGGCTTGGGGGTGTGCACGGTGAGCGGGCGCAGTCGGGTGCCTCTGCCGCCGACCAGGAGGATCGCTTCTGTCACCTGTCGTCTCTGCTTCCTGCTGGGGCCGGCCGAACTGAGTTTCGGCCGGCCAGTGTATGCAGACCGTTCGACGGCCGATCCGACGGCCGTTTCCATCGACGTGCGGTGTCACCGGTCCTCATCGGCCCTGGTAGCGGGCCGCCGTGGAACGGGCCGTGCCGAGCTTGCTGTAGAGACGGCGTCCCGGACACTCGGTGGCGAATCCGTCCCGATGGCCGGAGATCACATTCAGTCGTACGTTCTTTCCTTTTCGGTAGAGATTGCCACCACCGGACTTCAGGTATGTCTTGCCGCGCGGATTGGCGCCGAACAAGCCCAGCTTCCAGGCCGTGAGCCTCGCGATGGCCTTCACCGCCGCGGCGGTCGGCTTCGCGGAGCCGAAGCTGCCGAGGACGGCGATCCCCATGCTGTTGGTGTTGAACCCGAGGGTGTGGGCGCCCATCACGGGCTTCGCCACGCCCCCGGCGCGGCCCTCGTAGATGGTGCCGCACTTGTCGACGAGGAAGTTGTAGCCGATGTCCCGCCAGCCGCTGCTCTTGACGTGGTAGCGGTAGATACTGCGGATGACCGAAGGGGCCTGGGAACAGCTGTACTTGTTGCCCGACGCGGTGTGGTGCACGAAGGCCGCCTTGACCTTCCCCGTGTAGATGAAGCCCCGCTCACGGAGGCTCTCGTTCGCTCCCCAGCCCCGGCGCGTGACGATGCGCGGGCGCGGGCCGATGTACGGCTGCGCGCGCCGCTCGCTCTCCTGCTGTACGCGCCGTGCGCTCCCCACCGCGCGCTGCTCACTCCCCTGCGCCGCGCCCGGCGCGCTCCCCGCGTCCCGCGCCCCTTGCGTGGCGAGGAACTCCTCCTCGGTCCGCTCCTTGGAGAGCGCGGGGATCTCGGCGGCGCCCAGGGGCGCGAGATCGGCGTTGGCGGCGGACGCAGCGGCGCTTTCTTCGGCCTGCGCGCCCGCGCGCGGCGCCTCCATGGGGGCGCGCGTGGAGGGTCCCGCGCCGGGGTCGACGAGTTCGAGGTGCAGCCCCCTGGGGAGCGGCGAGTCGTCGGCGGAGGTGGACCGGTCGTCCGTCTCCGCCTGCACCCGCACCTCGACGCCGTTCGAGTTGCCCACCCACAGCGGCGCCGTGGCCCCGCGCACCCGGCCCGAGTCGCGCTCGGCGGTGTCGGGGTCGGCCGCGTGTTCGTGGTTGTGCGTCTCGACGTCCTGCCAGCCGGACCAGCGGTTGCCGCCCGCGGACCGGGTACGGACCTGGACCCGGCCGCGCAGCTCGGTGTCCGGGTCGTCCCAGATGACGCCGACGAGCGAGAACGGCCGTACGTCCCGACGGGTCACGCCCTGTTCGGACGCGGCGGATCCGATGGCGCGGTCGCGGGTGAGCGGGGCGAGCGGGAGGGACTGGGTACTGCCGGGGACGGCCGCTTCCGCCGCGGCGGCGTTGGCGGCGTTCGCGGCACCGGAGGCCTTGGACGCGTTGGAGGCAGCGCGCGTCCCGGCCGGGGACGACGCCTCGTCCGCCAGGAAGGCGGAAGCCGTCCGCCCCCCGGGCACGGAGGCCGAAGCAGGCAGGGCGCCCGGAAGGGCCAGGGCCGCCGCACACGTGACACCGATCGAGGAAGCAAGAAATCCACGCATGCCAAGGATCGTGGACATAGTCATACATATCTGTCCATCGGGGAATTGACGGGCCGTCGGCCCCACTCGTCCGATCCGGCGACCCGTCAGCTCGGACGCGCCCGGCGCCCCCGCGTACGCTTGCCCGCGTGACCGCCACCGACCGCACCCCTGCCGACCTGCTGCGATCCGCGCTCGCCGCGGACCCCGCGCGCCCCCTGGTGACCTTCTACGACGACGCCACGGGCGAACGCGTCGAACTGTCCGTGGCCACCTTCGCCAATTGGGTGGCCAAGACCGCCAATCTGCTCCAGGGCGAGCTCTCCGCCGAGCCCGGCGACCGGGTCGCGCTGCTGCTGCCCGCGCACTGGCAGACGGCGGTGTGGCTCCTCGCGTGTTCCTCGGTGGGCGCCGTCGCGGACGTCGGGGGCGACCCGGCCGCCGCGGACCACGTGGTCGCGGGGCCCGGCGAGTTCGAGGCCGGTCTCGCCTGCTCCGGCGAGCGGATCGCGCTCTCGCTCGCGCCCCTCGGACGCCGTTTCCCGACGCCGCCGGCCGGCTACGCCGACTACGCCGTCGAGGTACCGAGCCAGGGCGACCGCTTCCAGCCGTACGCGCCCGTGGATCCCGAGGAGCCCGCGCTGATCGTGGCCGGGGCCGAGTACACCAGCGCCGAGGTCATCGAGCGGGCCCGCGGCGGCGCGCCCGCGCTCGATCTGACGGGACCGGGCTCACGGATCCTGTCCGCGCTGCCGTACGACACCTGGGAGGGGCTGAGCGCCGGGCTGTACGCGCCGCTGGCGGCCGGCGGGTCGGTGGTGCTGTGCCGCAACCTCGACCAGCTGGGCGAGGACGCCCTGGCGAAGCGGATCGAGAGCGAGCGGGTGACGGCGACGGCGCGGTAGCCCTCCGGGCGAGCACCGGCCCCCGGGGAGCGCCGCCCGCCCGCGGCAGCCGGGGTCGTCCGACCGCGCGACGGCCCCTCCCGGGCAACCCCGCACGCCGCCGGGCACCAGAAAGCCCCGCCCACCCACGAAATCCGGGGCGCCCGGCCGCGCGACACCTCCCGGCGGGCCGGCTCCGGTCACCCCGCGCCAGGCCGCTCCGCAAGCGCCCGCCGTCGCCCGTTCGGCCCACAGCCACCCCCCGCCCACGGGCCCCCCGGCGCCGCCCGGGCGATGGTCGTAAGAGCACGTCACGCACCACGCTCGTACGCCAGGAGGGGTGGATCCAGAAGTGACCGACACGGCAGGCACGCCCTCCGGACGTCCGGACGACGACGCGCCTGAGGCGGCGGCCACGCTGGGACCCGGGGTGGGGGCGTCCCCCACAGGTGCCGGGCTCATACGTCGTCGGCGGCGCTGGCTGCGCTACGCGGCGATCGGCGTCGTCGTCGCGGTCGTCGGTGCCGCGGGGGCCGGCTGGGCGGTCTACGAGAAGCTGAACGCGAACATCACGGCGGACAACGACACCGCCGCCGAGCTGGCGCGCTACGACAAGGAGCGGCCCACGGCGCTGGTGCGCGGTGCGCAGAACATCCTGCTGATCGGGTCGGACTCGCGCTCCGGCGACGGCAACGCCGAGTACGGGCGGGACTCCGGCACCGAGCGCTCCGACACCACGATCCTGCTGCATCTGGCCGCCGACCGGCGCAGCGCGACCGCCGTCTCACTGCCGCGCGACCTGATGGTGGACGTGCCCAGCTGCCGCCGCCCGGACGGCACCCGGACCGACGCGGTCTTCACGATGTTCAACTCCGCCTACGAGACGGGGGGTTCGGCCTGCACGATCCGTACCGTCGAGAAGCTCACGAACGTCCGCGTCGACCACCACATGGTCGTGGACTTCCACGGGTTCAAGGAGATGGTCGACGCGGTCGACGGTGTCCAGGTGTGCCTGAAGGAGCCGATCGACGACAAGGCGGCCAAGCTGAAGCTGCCCGCGGGGAAGGTGCGCCTCAACGGCGAGCAGGCGCTCGGCTACGTACGCGCCCGCAAGAGCATCGGCGACGGCAGCGACACCGACCGGATGGACCGGCAGCAGCGGTTCCTGGGGGCGCTGGTCAACAAGGTGCAGAGCAACGACGTCCTGCTCAACCCCACGAAGCTCTATCCGGTGCTCGACGCCGCCACCTCGTCGCTCACCACGGACCCCGACCTGGCGAATCTGCGCGGGCTGTACCAGCTGGTGCGCGGCATGCGGGACATCCCCACCGACCGGGTGCAGTTCCTGACGGTGCCCCGGACGTCGTACGTCTACAACGCCAATCGCGACCAGCTCGTGGAGCCGGACGCCGACAGACTGTTCGCGCGGCTGCGCTCGGACGCGCCGCTGGAGGTCGTGAAGAACGTTCCGGAGGATTCCGCCACGAAGAGCAGTAATGAGGCATCCCGGAACAAGAAGAACTCGTACGAGGGCGGTGACGAGGAGTCGTACGACTCCTCGTACGACTCCTCCGGCGACGACGCGTACGACGGCGAAGAGGGCTCGTACGACGACGGGAAGCCGGGGAGAAAACGGCCGGACGTACCCGTCGACGCCCCCGATCCGACGCCCACTTTCCGCGGCAACACGGCCGCCGAGGACGGCTGCGGGTAAAGCGCGCACCAAGCCGGGGAACTCCAGTCCCAAGAAATGGGGCGGATTGCCCAGTTGTAGGGAAGTGGAATTTGTCACCGTCGTCGCTCCACGCTGAACTGGGCGGATAGTGTGAGCGATCCGGTGCACCCGGCCACGAGGTCAGTCCTGGGGTCGCGCACTGCATGACCGAGACCCGAGCGCCTTTTTGGAGGGGGAAAAAGGGCGCCGCGTGGCCCCGACGGAGGATTCAGACAACCGTGGACGCGCAAGGCCGTGGGCGGGCGGACGACATCGACCCCGCAGACCAGTGGGTACTCAACCCGACCACCGGTGAATACGAACTGCGACTGACTCCTTCCGCACCGCAATCAGGAGTCCCCAGACCGCGCAGGACGTCCTCCGGTGGATCGGCTCGCACGCGCACCGCGCCGGGCCGGGAGCCGCGTGAGTCTCCCGCACCCGACACGGTGCCCGGACCGCGCAGGCGCCGTGGTGCGCCCGCCGAGCCGCCGCCCGGCCGGCGCCGGTCGCGGACGCAGCCGAAGAAGTCCAAGAAGTCGAAGGCCAAGAAAATACTGCTGTGGACCGGCGGCACGATGGCCTTCGTGCTGGTCGCGGTCTCGGCGGCGGCCTACCTCTACATCAAGCACCTAGAGGGCAACGTCAACACGACGGACGTCGGCAGCGCGGGCAAGAAGGGCTTCAGCAAGGACGAGGCCTTCAACATCCTGATCATCGGCACGGACAAGCGCACCGGTGCGGGCAACGAGGGCTACGGCGACAAGAACAGCGTCGGTCACGCCGACACCAACATCCTGCTGCACGTGGCCAAGGACCGTTCCAACGCGACCGCGTTGAGCATCCCGCGTGACCTGATCACCGACATCCCGGACTGCCCGGTCAAGCAGGCCGACGGCACCGAGAAGGTGGTCCCGGGCACGGACGGCGTCCGCTTCAACACGAGCCTCGGCCAGGAGGACCGCAACGCCGGCTGCACCATGCTCACGGTCAAGGAACTCACCGGCATCGCGCCCGACCACTTCATGATGGCGGACTTCAACGCGGTCAAGACGCTGACCACCGCGGTGGGCGGCGTCGAGGTCTGTGTGGCCCACGCCGTCGACGACAAGGAGTCGCACCTCAAGCTGCCCGCCGGCAAGTCCACGGTCGAGGGCGAGCAGGCGCTGGCCTTCGTCCGCACCCGGCACAGCTTCGGCAATGAGGGCGACCTCGACCGCATCAAGGTGCAGCAGCAGTTCCTGGGTTCACTCATGCGGAAGATGGCCTCCAGCAACACCCTGACGAGCCCGAGCAAGCTGCTGAA
The DNA here is from genome assembly GCF_042881375.1 of Streptomyces sp. NPDC058274. Taxonomy (NCBI): domain Bacteria; kingdom Bacillati; phylum Actinomycetota; class Actinomycetes; order Kitasatosporales; family Streptomycetaceae; genus Streptomyces; species Streptomyces sp. NPDC058274. The sequence continues at coordinate 470,996 of NZ_JBHVXW010000004.1, read as the reverse complement.
GCTGGCCGAGGCCGCCACCAAGGCGCTCACCGTCGACACCGGCATCGGCAATGTGAGCACGCTCAAGGACGTGGCGCTGGAGCTGAAGAAGGTCCCGCCGAAGAACATCACCTTCACCACGCTGCCGGTGCTCGACAACCCCGCCGAGAAGGTGAAGGCGACGGTCGTCGTCAACCCGGCCCAGGCGGACCCGCTGTTCGAGATGATCAAGAGCGACACCTCGCTGACCGAGGTGAAGCAGAAGGAAAAGAAGGAGAAGGCCGAGGACGCCGCCCGCCTCAAGGGCTCGAAGTCCGCCGCCTCCGACATCCGCGTCGACATCTACAACGGCGGCGCCCAGGCCGGCTCCGCACAGGAAACTCTTAACTGGCTGCAGAATGATGAGGGCGTGCTCAAGTCGAGCCAGCTCGGAAACGCTGACGAAACCCTCAGCAAGACGACCCTGGAGTACTCTCCCGACCAGGCCGATCAGGCACGCAAGCTGGCGGACATCATGGGGTTGCCGGGGTCCGCGCTGAAGCCCGGCAAGAGCGAGAAGAACGCTCAGGGTCTGCCCGCGATCGTGCTGACTCTGGGCAAGGACTTCAAGGGTGCCGGGGTGCCGCTGACGGCGCCCTCGAAGGCACCGGAGGGGATCCAGAAGTCCACGGCGGACAAGCAAGAGTGCGCCAGTTGATGACCTGACGGGTCTGTCGAGCGTCTAACAGGACGCAGGCGTCCAACCAACATGGGCGCTCGCGCGTCCAAAGGGACGCGGGACGGACCCGTTTGTCAGGCGCGGGGTGGGGAGGGGCAGGGAGATGGCGCGGAGCAGTGTGCGTGGTGAGGGGGCTCGACCACGTGTCCGGCACGCCGGTGAACTGGGCTGGGACGACAGTCTGTACGACGAGAACGGCGATCCGACTCAACCGGACGGGGATCCGGCTCGACGGGACGGCGATCCGGCTCGGCGGAAGGGCCGTGCGGCGCGGGAGGACGGCCGCCGGACCGGCGGGGACGGCGGGCCGGCCCCGGAGAACGGTCAGGAGAGCGACGACGGGCCACAGCCCGAACCGCAGGGCCGCGGCCGGCACGGCGGCGGCGGGCGCCGCGGCGGCGGAGCACGCCCGCGCCGCAGACGCCGCGCGCTGCGCTGGTCGGCGACGGTTCTGGCGGTACTGATACTCGGCACCGCGGGTGCCGGTTATCTCTACTACCAGCACCTGAACGCCAACATCAAGAAGGACCACCTGAACATCGGCGACGCCAAGGACAGGGCCGCCGAGTCCAAGCCGAACGCGGCGGGCCAGACCCCGCTGAACATCCTGCTGATCGGCTCCGACGCACGGGACTCCGAGGAGAACCAGAAGCTCGGCGGCGCCAAGGACACCTTCGGCGGGGACGCACGCGCGGACGTCCAGATGCTGCTGCACCTCTCTGCGGACCGCACCAACATGTCGGTGGTCAGCATGCCGCGCGACACGCTGCTGCAGATCCCCAAGTGCACCGACCCGGACTCCAAGGAGACGTACGCGGCCAGCACTCTGCTCACGATGACGAACGACTCGCTGCGCCGCGGCGGCCCCGGCTGCACGGTCGCCACCTGGGAGAAGCTCACCGACATCCACATCGACCACTTCATGATGGTCGACTTCGCGGGGGTGGTGTCGATGGCCGACGCCATCGGCGGTGTCCCGGTCTGCGTGGACGCCAACGTCTACTCCCACACCTCCTCCGGCCACGGCTCGGGCCTGAAGCTGAAGGAGGGCACCACGTCCATCAAGGGCAAGCAGGCCCTGCAGTGGCTGCGGACGCGGTACGGCTTCGAGGACGGCTCCGACATAGGCCGGACCAAGGCCCAGCACCAGTACATGAACTCGATGGTCCGCCAGCTGCGCGCGAACGCCACGCTGAGCAACCCGAACAAGCTGCGCAAGCTCGCCGAGACGGCCACCGACGCGCTCACCGTCGACGACGGTCTGGGCACGGTGAAGAACCTCTACGACCTCAGCAACGAGCTGAAGAAGGTCCCGACGAAGCGCATCACCATGACCACCATGCCGTGGGTGTACTCCTCCGACGGCAACCGGGTGCTGCCCAAGCCGACGGACGCGGAGAAGCTCTTCCGGCTGGTGCGCGAGGACATCGCGCTGGACGGCAAGGACAGCAAGAAGAAGACCGAGGACAAGGCGTCGTCGGACCCGGCCGCGGCGGACGACAGCATCGCGGTGCAGGTGCAGAACGGCACCCGGACCAGCACGCTGGCGCCGGTGAGCGGACGGGCGAGCGCGGTGGCGCAGCTGCTCGTGGGCAAGGGCTTCACCACCGCGACGGCCGACTCGACGACGGCGCTCACCGAGGACGAGACGGTCATCCGCTATCCGAGCGCCGACCTGGAAGGTGACGCGCAGCGGATCGCCAAGTCCCTCGGCGTCCCCTTCAGCGCGGTGGAGAAGTCGACGAACGTCTCCGGCGTCACGCTGGTGGTCGGCGCCGACTGGCGGGAGGGCAACACCTACACCCCGCCGGAGGACAACGACAAGACGCCGAAGTCTGCCGATGCCCTCAACGGTTCGGACACCGAGGCGTGCATGCACGTCGACCCGGACTACACCTGGTAGGCGGGCCCGCGCACAACGGCAGTTGGGCCCCTCTCCGCCGGAGAGGGGCCCAACTGGCGTACGACGGGATTCAGTTGGAGCTGCGTACCGCCGGGCGGCGCGAGGCGATGACCCGCTTCGCCAGCGCCCTCGGGCTGGTGAGGTAACCCCAGCCCCACGACATGTGCATGGTGGCGAGGGCGAGCGGGATCTGCAGCCGCGCCTTCAGCGGCAGGCCCTTGCCCGCCGGCACCGAGCCGAGCGCGATGGCCGCGAGATAGCCACCGGGAACCACCAGGCCCCAGGGCGTCAGCGCGAGGCCGACCACGACACCCGCGACTATCGCGCACACCGCGGTCGGCGGGGCGAGGTAGCGCAGGTTGATGGAGCCCTCGTGGTAGCGGGCGACGACATGGCGCCAGCGCCCGTAGTCCTTGTACTGCTTGGCGAGCGCGCGCATCGAGGGGCGCGGCCGGTAGGACACCCGCAGCTCGGGCGAGAACCAGATCAGTCCGCCCGCCTCGCGGATCCGGAAGTTCAGCTCCCAGTCCTGGGCGCGGATGAACTCCTCGTTGTAGCCGCCCTGCTGTTCCAGGGCCTCGCGCCGGAAGACACCGAGATAGACGGTCTCCGCGGGACCGGCCTCGCCGCCCGTGTGGAAGGCGGCGTTGCCGACACCGATCTTCGACGTCATCGCGGCGGCGACGGCGTGCTCCCAGTCGTTCTCGCCCTCGGCGTGCATGATCCCGCCGACGTTCTGCGCGCCGGTCTCCGCGAGGAGGCGTACGGCGGTCGCGATGTAGTTCGGCGACAGCATCCCGTGCCCGTCGACGCGTACGACGACGGGATGCCGGGACGCCTTGATCGCGGCGTTCAGCGCGGCGGGGGTGCGGCCGGTCGGGTTCGGCACGGTGTGGACGCGCGGGTCCTCCCGTACGAGCTCGGCGGCGATCTCGTCCGTACGGTCCGAGGACGGACCGATGGCGATGACCACCTCCATCTCGCCGTCGTACTCCTGCGCCAGGATCGCTTGGACGGCCCCGCGCAGATGCCGCTCCTCGTTGAGGACGGGCATGATCACAGAAACAGCGGGGGCTCGCACGTCAGACTTCTCGCTCATCGGACGTCACGTTACCGCGAATGGGGGACACGGTCGCGCGCCGCCGGCGCTATGGGGCCGGGCCGCAGATCGTATGGGCCTACGGTGCTCACGGATCCCCACGCCCGGCCTACGCGGAGGTGTCCCCCGTGCCCACGCCGCCCCGCTCCCCAGCTCCCCCTGCCCGCCGTCCGCAACCGCCCGGATCCCGGCGGCCGCCCCTGCGGCCGAAGAAGCCGCGCTGGGCCATGCGGATGGTCACCACGCTCTCCGTGGTGGTCCTCGCCTCCGCCGGCATCGGACACGCGGTGGTCACCAGCCTCGACGCCGACATCGCCCGGGTCGACCCCTTCAAGGACATGAAGAACCGTCCCGAGGCGGGCAACGGGATGAACGTCCTGCTCGTCGGCACCGACGGCCGCGACAAGATCACGGAGGCGGAACGGCAGAAGTACCGGCTGGGCGGCGCCCCCTGCCACTGCACGGACACGATCATGATCGTGCACATCTCGGAGGACCGGGAGCGGGCCAGCGTCGTGAGCCTGCCGCGCGACTCGTACGCCGAGACGCCCGCGCACACCGACCAGACCACCGGCAAGCGGCACGGCCCGCACCCGGTGAAGCTGAACGCGGCGTACGCGGAGGGCGGCCCCCAGCTGACCGTGCGCACCGTCGAGAACATGACCCACGTCAAGATCGACCACTATCTGGAGGTCGACTTCACCAGCTTCATGAAGACGGTCGACGTGCTCGGCGGCGTGGAGATCTGCACCGCGGAGCCGATGAAGGACGCGTACACCGGCCTGGACCTGCCGGCCGGCTCGCACCAGCTCAACGGCGGCGAGGCCCTGCAGTACGTGCGCTCCCGGCACGTCGACAGCGCCTCCGACCTCGGCCGGATGCAGCGTCAGCAGCGTTTCCTCGCGGCGCTGATCGAGCGGGCGACCTCGTCCGGGGTGCTGCTGAACCCGATGAAGTTCCGTGACGTCACCCACGCCGTGCTCGGCTCGGTCCGCGCGGACAAGGGGTTCGGCACGGACGAACTCCTCGACCTGGGGCGGGCGATGCGGAACTTCTCGCCCTCCTCGTCCGAGTTCACCACCGTGCCGATCGGACAGATGGCCTTCATGGTGAAGGGCATCGGCGAGACCCTGAAGTGGGACGAGCCGAAGGCGCAGAAGCTCTTCCGGGCCCTGCGCGACGACCAGCCGCTCGCCCGGCACAAGAAGAAGAGCAAGGCGCTGCGGGTCGACGTCGCCCCGCAGCAGATCCGGGTCCAGGTGGAGAACGCGACGCCCACCGAGGGGCTCGGCGGCCGCGTCGACGCCTCGCTCGCCGCCACCGGCTTCCTCACCACCCGCCTCCCCACGGATGCCGCCGACCGGACCGCCCGCCGCACCGTCGTCGCCTACGACCCCCGCTGGGACCGCTCAGCCAAGTCCCTCGCCACCGCCCTGCCCGGCTGCGAACTCCGCGCCGTGAAGGACCAGGGCCCCACCCTCAAGGTGATCGCCGGCGCCGACTACAAGGGCGTCCGCCGAGTGAAGGCGGCCGACCCGTACCAGGGCGAGTTCGGCGTGGTGACGGGCGACCAGGTGGTGTGCCCGTAAGCCCCTGGGAAGGGGCCACCCCCTCTGAGCCCAGCCGGTCGGGCCCGCTTGACGAGCCCACCCAGGCCCCCACAGCCCGTCCGCTTGCCGACGAGCCCGCCCAGGCCCCCACAGCCCGCCTGCCCGACGAGCCCGCCCAGGCCCCCACAGCCCGTCCGGCGCTTGAGGACGAGGCCGTCCAGGCCGAAGCGGGGGTCTGGGGGCGGCAGCCCCCGGGGACGGTCACACCAGGGGGTCGGCCATACCGGAGGACAGTCGCACCAGCGCCCGAGTCACCGGCAAAGTGGGCGACAGCCTAGTCGTCCAGCCCCTCAGCCGCCCGCTTCTCCCGGAGCTCCATGATCGCCCGCCGCCGGGCGAGCCGGTGGGTGCGACGGATCTGCGCCTCCTGGTACCGCCGCTCGTCCCGCTCGGTCTCCGGAAGCACCGGCGGCACCCGCCGCGGCTTCCCGTCGGCGTCGACGGCGGCGAAGACGAGGTAGGCGGAGCCGACCTGGGTGGCCGGAGCGGACTCGTTCCAGCGCTCCGCGAGGACGCGGACACCGACCTCCATGGAGGTCCGCCCGGTCCAGTTGACCTGGGCCTTCACATGGACGAGGTCGCCCACGCGGACCGGCTCCAGGAAGGCCATCTCGTCCATGGACGCGGTGACAGCGGGCCCACCGGAGTGCCGCCCCGCGACGGCGCCTGCCGCATCGTCGACCAGTTTCATGATCACGCCGCCGTGCACCGTACCCAGAAGGTTGGTGTCGTTGTGGGTCATGATGTGGCTGAGCGTGGTCCGGGACGCGGAGGTCGGTTTGCCCGGAATGTCTTCCGGAGCATCTGATTCCGGAACGACGGCCTGATCTGTCATGACCTCCACCTTATGCCGCGGTCATTTTGTGTCAGCTTCGCAACAGCACTGGTCCTATTTTCCTTCGACCCTTGTAAGGCACATAGCCGGGCACTGCACACTGGCGGCATGAGCGATTGGCCCGACGGGCGGGATGACAGGCGGAGCAACCGGTACGGCGCCGGCAGCGCCGGCGCACAGCCGGAGAGCGCCCGCGTGATGCGGCAGGTCCGGCGTGACCCGGCGACGCCCGGTCCGGGCCCGTCGGCGCCGCCGTACAGCGGAGTACCGCAGCAGCCGTCGTACGTCGACGGACAGGGGTACGACGACGGCTACGACAGCGGATACAACACCGGCCAGGTCTACGGCGGCGGCCCGCAGGGACCGGGCGGTCCCGGCGGCCGGGGCCCACGCCCCGCGCCGAACTGGCGCCGGCGGATCAAGTGGACCGCGCTCACGCTGGTCACCCTGCTGATCGTGGTCTCCGTCGGCACGTACTTCTGGGCCGACTCCAAGCTCCACCGTGACGTCGATCTCTCCAAGGTGATCGACCGGCCGGAGTCGGGAGCGGGCACGAACTACCTGATCGTCGGCTCGGACAGCCGCGCCGGCATGTCCGCCGAGGAGAAGAAGAAGCTCCACACCGGGTCCGCCGAGGGCAAGCGCACGGACTCGATGATGATCCTGCACACCGGGAGCAACGGCGACACCCTGGTCTCCCTCCCCCGCGACTCCGACGTCGAGATCCCCACCTTCAAGGGCTCCGACAGCGGCAAGACGTACCCGGGCACGGGCCGGCACGTGAAGCTGAACGCGGCGTACGCGGAGGACGGGCCCGAGCTGCTGGTGCGCACGGTCGAGTACAACACCGGCCTGCACATCGACCACTACGTGGAGATCGGCTTCGCGGGCTTCGCGAACATCGTCGACTCGGTGGGCGGCGTCGAGATCGACATCCCCAAGGGCGGCATGAAGGACACCAAGTCCGGCGCCGACTTCGACGCGGGCAAGCAGACCCTGAACGGCGAGCAGGCGCTGGCGTTCGTACGGACCCGGTACGCGCTCGCGGGCAGCGACCTGGACCGTACGAAGAACCAGCAGAAGTTCCTGTCGGCGCTGGCCAACCAGGTCGCGACGCCGAGCACGATCCTGAACCCCTTCAAGCTCTACCCGACGATGAGCGCGGGTCTGGACACCCTGGTCGTCGACAAGGACATGGGGCTGCTGGACCTGGGTGACATGTTCTGGGCCATGAAGAGTGTCAGCGGCGGCGACGGCAAGTCCATGAACATGCCGATCTCCGGCTCCACCGGCGGCAACCTCGTCTGGGACAAGGCCAAGGTCAAGACCCTGGTGAACGAGCTGAAGAACGACGACAAGGTGACGGTCTCGGGCAACTGAGCCGCACCGCACACGAAGGGCCCCGCCGGACGCACCGGCGGGGCCCTTCGGCCGTAAGGCGGCGGACTACGGCAGGTTGCGCGCCATCACGATCCGCTGGACTTGGTTCGTGCCTTCATAAATCTGGGTGATCTTGGCGTCGCGCATCATGCGCTCGACCGGGTAGTCGCGGGTGTAGCCGTAGCCGCCGAGGAGCTGGACGGCGTCCGTGGTGACCTCCATGGCGACGTCCGAGGCGAAGCACTTGGCCGCGGCGCCCTGGAAGGTGAGGTCGCGGTCGCCGCGCTCGGACTTGGCGGCCGCCGCGTACGTCAGCTGCCGCGCGGCCTCGATCTTCATGGCCATGTCGGCGAGCATGAACTGGATGCCCTGGAAGTCGCCGATCGGCTTGCCGAACTGCTTGCGCTCCTGGACATAGCCCTTGGCGTAGTCGAGGGCGCCCTGGGCGATGCCGAGGGCCTGCGCGGCGATGGTGATGCGGGTGTGGTCCAGGGTCTTCATCGCGGTGGCGAAGCCCGTGCCCTCCTCGCCGATGATGCGGTCCGCAGGGATGCGCACGTTGTCGAGGTAGACCTCGCGGGTCGGCGAGCCCTTGATGCCGAGCTTCTTCTCCGGGGCGCCGAAGGAGACGCCGGGGTCCGACTTCTCGACGACGAAGGCCGAGATGCCCTTGGAGCGCTTGGTCGGGTCGGTGACCGCCATCACCGTGTAGTACTCGGAGACGCCGGCGTTGGTGATCCAGCGCTTCACGCCGTTGAGGACGTAGAAGGCGCCGTCACGGACCGCCTTCGTCTTCATGCCCGCCGCGTCCGAGCCCGCGTCCGGCTCGGAGAGGCAGTACGAGAACATGCCGTCGCCCTTGGCGAGCGGGCCGAGGTACTTCTTCTTCAGGTCCTCGGAGCCGGAGAGGATCACCGGGAGCGAGCCCAGCTTGTTCACCGCGGGGATCAGGGACGACGACGCGCAGACGCGGGCCACCTCCTCGATCACGATGACCGTGGCCAGCGCGTCCGCGCCCGCGCCGCCGTACGACTCGGGTACGTGCACGGCGTGCAGGTCGGAGGAGACCAGAGCGTCCAGGGCCTCCTGCGGGAAACGGGCTTCCTCGTCCACCACGGCCGCGTACGGCGCGATCTTCGCCTCGGCCAGCGAACGGATCGCGTCACGGAGCATGTCGTGCTCCTCGGACGGGCGGTACAGGTCGAAATCAGCCGATCCGGCCAAGGTCTCTCACGCTCCAAAGACGCTAATTACCGTTAAGTAACCCAAATTTTAGGGGGCCGCTCACGGGAGGGATACGTGAGCTTGGCGACAGAGGTCGGGACAAGGGGGAAAGTGCCCGGTGAAGGGGGCCGTCAAGCCCCGACTATGCTCGGGCACCGCACCCACGGCCGCTGAACCCAGGAGCACCCATGGCCCTCAAGATCACCGTGATCGGCACCGGCTATCTCGGCGCGACCCACGCCGCGGCCATGGCCGAGCTCGGCTTCGAGGTTCTCGGTCTCGACGTGGTGCCGGAGAAGATCGAGATGCTCCAGCGGGGCGAGGTCCCGATGTACGAGCCCGGTCTCGAGGAGCTGCTGCGCAAGCATGTCGCGGGCATCGAGGGATCCAGCGGGCGGCTGCGCTTCACCATGGACTGGGCCGAGGTCGCGGACTTCGGCGACGTCCACTTCGTCTGCGTCAACACCCCGCAGAAGCACGGCGAGTACGCGTGCGACATGTCGTACGTCGATGCCGCCTTCGCGTCCCTCGCCCCGCATCTGAAGGGCCCTGCCCTCGTGGTCGGCAAGTCCACGGTGCCGGTCGGCTCGGCGGACCGGCTGGCCCGCACGCTGACCGAGCTGGCGCCCGCGGGTGAGGACGCCGAGCTCGCCTGGAACCCGGAGTTCCTGCGCGAGGGCTTCGCCGTGAAGGACACGCTGCACCCCGACCGCATCGTCGTCGGCGTACGCAGCGAGCGCGCCGAGAAGCTGCTGCGCGAGGTGTACACCACGCCGGTGGCCGGGGGCTCGCCCTTCGTGGTGACCGACTTCCCGACCGCCGAGCTGGTGAAGACCTCGGCGAACTCCTTCCTGGCCACCAAGATCTCGTTCATCAACGCCATGGCCGAGGTCTGCGAGGCCGCCGGCGGCGATGTCGCCAAGCTGGCCGAGGCGATCGGGCACGACGACCGGATCGGAAGGAAGTTCCTGCGGGCCGGCATCGGCTTCGGCGGCGGCTGTCTGCCCAAGGACATCCGCGCCTTCATGGCCCGGGCCGGTGAGCTGGGTGCCGACCAGGCGCTCACCTTCCTGCGCGAGATCGACTCCATCAACATGCGCCAGCGCGGTCAGATGGTGGAGCTGGCGCGCGAGGCGCTCGGCGGCGGGTCCTTCCTCGGCAAGCGGGTCGCCGTCCTCGGCGCGACGTTCAAGCCCGACTCGGACGACGTACGCGATTCGCCGGCGCTGAACGTGGCCGGGCAGATCCACCTCCAGGGCGGCCAGGTCACCGTCTACGACCCGAAGGGCATGCAGAACGCGCGCCGGCTCTTCCCGACGCTCGGGTACGCCGACTCCGCGGTGGAGGCTGTGCGCGGCGCCGATGTCGTCCTGCACCTCACCGAGTGGCGCGAGTTCCGCGAGCTGGACCCGGCGGCGCTGGGCGAGGCGGTCACGGCCCGCGTACTCCTCGACGGCCGCAACGCCCTCGACCCGGAGCTGTGGCGCCGGGCCGGCTGGACGTACCGCGCGATGGGCCGTCCCACGGCCTAGTCCCGGTTCTCCGGGAGGCCACTTCCACCCGCACGGCACGGCACGGCACGGCACGGCAGCAGAACGGCACGCACGGCACGCACGGCAGCAGAACGGGCCATGGCACAGCAGCCGGCCCGGCACAGGAGCAGAGCTACCGGCACCGCACGCAAGGCGGACGCCGGTCCGGCCGAGGCTCAGTCGGCCGGACCGGCGTCCACGCGCATTCTCCCACCGCTCTCCCTCCGCTCCGGCGAGGTGGCCCGGAGGCGTCACTTCGCGCGGTAGCGGCGCATCTTCGCGCGGGCTCCGCAGACCGACATCGAGCACCAGCGGCCGCGGCCGGCCGGGCTGCGGTCGTAGTAGGCCCAGAGGCAGGTCGGGGCCTCGCAGGCCTTCAGACGCAGCCAGGTGCCCGCGACGAGGGCCTCGGCGACCGCGACGGCCACACGTGCGGTGAGCGACTCGGGCCCCGCGACGTCTCCGGAAACGAGGGCAGGCCCGGCAGCCTCCCCCGAAGCAGGCGCGGACCCCGCAGCCTCCCCCGAAGCAGGCGCGGACCCCGCAGCCTCCCCCGAAGCAGGGGCGGACCCCGCAGCCTCCCCCGAAGCAGGCGCGGACCCCGCAGCCTCCCCCGAAGCGGGGGCGGCCCCCACGGTGTCTCCGGAAGCGGGTGCGAGGGCCGCGTCCCCGCTCGCGGACGCGAGGAGCGCTTCCCCGCTCGCCGGCGCGAGGGCCGCCGCGCCGCCCTCGGTGTCCACCGTCACCACCAACGGTGCCCGCGCCAACAGCCGTCCCAGCGGGGTCACTTCGCGGTGCGGGGGATGGCCCGCGTGGGCCAGGCACACCGCGCGCAGCGACTCGCGCAGTTCGCGTGCGTCCGCCACGTCCGCCGCCGCGAGGCCGAAGCGGGCCCGTCCGTCCGCCGTGTCCAGGGCGTCGACGTTCCCCTCGATGTCGAGCGTGTTGACCAGCGCCTGGACCAGAGCCAGGCCACCGGGTGCGGGCGCTCTGTCATTCATGCTTGCGACGTTACCGCCTTTGCGGGAGCATGAGGTAACCGTTGCCGGTTGAGCCCTTCTACCGGTAACCCCTTCAGCGGACGCTGTTCCGCAGACACAGGAGGAAGTCATGGCTCTCGCCCACCTGGGTGCCGTCGTCCTGGACTGTCCCGACCCGCGCGCCCTCGCCGACTTCTACGCCGGCATCCTCGGCGGCACGGTCGAGGGCGAGGGCAGGTGGGTCGACCTGAAGGTGCCCGGCGGCGCGACGCTGGCTTTCCAGGCCGCCCCCGGACACGTACCGCCGAAGTGGCCGGCGGCCGACGACTCGCAGCAGTTCCACCTGGATCTGACCGTCGAGGACCTCGACGCGGCCGAGCGGGACGTGCTCGCGCTCGGCGCCACGGCACTGGACGCGGCCGACCACACCCGCACGTTCCGTGTGTACGCGGACCCCGCGGGGCACCCGTTCTGCCTCTGCGCCTGCTGAGGCAGCAGAGCCGCCGCGCGCCCGGGGCGGCGGCGTCCGAAGCCGGCACCGGCCGGGCCCCCTCACAAGGAGAAGACATGGCACCCGTCGTCAAGATGCGTTCCGTCGTACTCGACTGCCCCGACCCGCGCGCGCTCGCGGACTTCTACGCCGGCGTCCTGGGCGGCACGGTCGCTGCGGAGGACGACACCTGGGTCACGCTCGAAGCCCCCGGCGGCCATCGGATCTGTTTCCAGCAGGCGCCGGGGTACGCGCCGCCGGACTGGCCGAGTGCGGACAGCAACTCGCAGCAGTTCCATCTCGACTTCGACGCCGGCAGCACCTGGGAGGCGCTGGAGGCGGCCCAGGAGAAGGTCCTGGCCCTCGGCGCCCGGCCGCTCGACCTGGACGACGACGGCGGCAAGCGGGACTGGCGGGTGTACGCGGATCCGGCGGGGCATCCCTTCTGCCTCTGCCGGATCGAACACTCCTAGGCCCTGCCGAGCGGGTCCGTCGTCAGCTGTCCAGCTCGGCGATCTTGGCCGTGGACGGTTCGCGGCGCTGCTGGGCGGCACGGGCCGTGAAGTCCGCGCTGCGCAGCACTCGCTGGACATTGCCCCAGGTCAGCAGGGCTAGATCGGACTCGGGCCAGCCGCGGTCGAGGAGTTCCGCGATCAGGTGCGGATAGCAGGACGCGTCGGCCAGATCCTGCGGATGCGCGGTCCCGGAGTCGTACGTCCCCGACAGGCCGACGCACTCCGGGCCCGCGATGGCGCGGATGTGGTCGAGGTGGTCGGCGACGTCGCGCACCGACGGGCCGGTCTGCTCGGCCGTGAGCGGCACCAGGCACAGGCCGTGGGCGACGCCCAGTTCGGCGAGGACGTCGTCCGGCAGGTTGCTGGGGTGGGGGCGCAGGGTGCGGGCCGCGGAGCGGGTGAAGACGACCGGGGCCTTGGAGACCGCGAGGGTGCGGTGGATCGTGGCGTCGGAGGCGCCGGAGAGGTCGGGGAGCACGCCGAGCCGGTTCAGCTCGCGGACGACCTCCTCACCGAACCGGGTCAGGCCCGTCGGGCTCGCCCAGGACGTGCCGGAGAGCGTGAGGAGGCGCAGCCCGAGCGAGTGCAGGGCGCGCAGGATGCCGAGGGAGTCACCGAGCGCGGGGGCACCGGCGGGGCCGAGCAGGACGGCGATACGGCCGCAGTTGCGGGCGTCGGTGATCTGGCCCGCGCTGAAGGCGAGCCGCAGCCCCTCGGGATGCACCTGGACCACCGTCTTCACCAGGTCCAGCTGCTCCAGGGTCGCGCCGATGGCCCGGTCGCCCGCGAGGCCCTCGGGCAGATGCAGCGACCAGAACAGCGCGCCCACATGGCCTTCCCGCAGCCGTGGCACATCCGTGTCGACGGCGCTCTCGCCCAGCTCCAGGTCGTACCAGGGCAGGTGGCGCAGCGCCCAGGGCAGCCCGCTGTAGCCGTCGGCGACGGGGTGTGTGGCCAGGAAGGCGTGCGCGCGCTCCAGGGTGCCGGAGGCAGCGGCTGCCTCCTCCGTACGGAGCTCCGGGCCGGCCCGCCGCACGGCTGCGGCGGGGCCTTCGAGTCCGCCCACCTCGGCGGTGGTGTGCAGTTCGTCCTGCAGGTCTGCCATGGCGGGGCTCCGTACGTCAACGAGATCGCAGTACGGTCACCGTCGCACGGAGCCCCGGGGGCTTCCTGGTGGGTGGGGCGTTCGGGGGTATGCCCGCCGGTTCAGGATCTGTCCGGCGGATCACGCGGCAGGCCATGAGGACGGACCCGCAAGATCCGCCGGTCAGGCCCTAGCCGTCCAGTTGCTCCGGTGTCGCGTTCGACGGCCCCCGGGTCGCCCGGAGACCCCGGGCCACGTCCTCCGCGGCGCCCAGCACCCGTACCGCGTTCTGCCAGGTCAGCTTGGCCAGGTCGGCCTTCGACCAGCCGCGGTCCAGCAGTTCGGCGATCAGGTTCGGATAGCCGGAGACGTCATCGAGGCCTTCGGGGGTGAACGCCGTCCCGTCGTAGTCGCCGCCGATGCCGAGGTGGTCGACGCCGGCCACCTCGCGCATGTGGTCCAGGTGGTCGGCGACCGTGGAGACCGTGGCGACGGGGCGCGGGTGCGACTCCTCGAAGGCGCGGTGGACCTTCATCGCCTCGGCGGTGGTGGCAAGGTGGTGGAAGCCGTGCATGCGCATGTTCTCGTCGGCCGCCGCCGTCCAGTCGACCGCCGCCTGGAGGACGAACTTCGGTACGAACGTCACCATCGCCACTCCCCCGTTGGCGGGCAGCCGCTCCAGGACGTCGTCCGGGATGTTGCGCGGGTGGTCGCACACCGCGCGCGAGGAGGAGTGGGAGAAGATCACCGGCGCGGCGGTGGTGTCGAGCGCGTCCCGCATCGTCGTGGCGGCCACGTGCGAGAGGTCCACGAGCATGCCCTCGCGGTTCATCTCCCGCACGACCGCGCGGCCGAAGGCCGACAGGCCGCCCACGGCCGGGACGTCGGTCGCCGAGTCCGCCCAGGAGATGTTGTCGTTGTGGGTGAGCGTCATGTAGCGGACGCCCAGCGCGTACAACCCCCGCAGCGCGCCGAGGGAGTTGTCGATCGAGTGACCGCCCTCCGCGCCCATCAGTGAGGCGATACGGCCCTCCGCGCGCGCCGCCTCCATGTCCGCCGCGGTCAGCGCGGCGCGCAGGCCGGCCGGGTGACGCTCGATCAACTGCCGTACGCAGTCGATCTGTTCGAGTGTCGCGGTGAGCGCGTCCGGCAGATCCGAGCGCACGTACACCGACCAGTACTGCGCGCCGACGCCGCCCGCGCGCAGCCGCGCCAGGTCGGTGTGCAGGTGCGCGCTCTGGTCGGCGGCGATGTCGCGGGCGTCGAGGTCGTAGCGGACCTGCTCCCGCAGCGCCCAGGGCAGGTCGTTGTGACCGTCGACGACGGGGAACTCGGCGAGGAGTTCGCGGGCGGGACCGAGGGAGGACATGCGCGTCACTTCCCGGAACCGAAGCCGAAGCCGCCGGCCGCGCCCTCGACCTTGGTGCGCAGTCGCTTGCCCTTCTCGGTGGCCTGGTCGTTCAGCTCCTGCTGGAACTCCCGGATCCGGGCGAGGAGTTCCTCGTCGTGGACGGCGAGGATACGGGCGGCCAGCAGGCCCGCGTTGCGCGCGCCGCCGACGGAGACGGTCGCGACGGGGACGCCCGCGGGCATCTGCACGATGGACAGCAGCGAGTCCATGCCGTCGAGGTACTTCAGCGGGACCGGCACGCCGATGACCGGCAGCGGGGTGACGGAGGCGAGCATGCCGGGCAGGTGGGCCGCGCCGCCCGCGCCCGCGATGATCGCCTTGAGTCCGCGCTCCGCGGCCTGCTCGCCGTACGCGATCATCTCGCGCGGCATCCGGTGCGCGGAGACCACGTCCACCTCGTAGGGGATCTCGAACTCGTCGAGGGCCTGCGCGGCGGCCTCCATGACGGGCCAGTCGGAGTCGGATCCCATGACGATGCCGACGACGGGCGACTGCGGGGACGTGCTCATTCGGTGATCGTGCCTCTCAGGTAGCCGGCTGCGTGCCGGGCGCGATCGAGGACGTCGTCCAGGTCGTCGCCGTAGGTGTTGACGTGGCCGACCTTGCGGCCGGGCTTCACGTCCTTGCCGTACATGTGGATCTTGAGCTTGGGGTCGCGGGCCATGCAGTGCAGGTACGCGGAGTACATGTCCGGGAAGTCGCCGCCCAGGACGTTCACCATGACCGTCCACGGGGCGCGCGGGCGCGGGTCGCCCAGCGGGAGGTCGAGGACCGCCCGGACGTGGTTGGCGAACTGGGAGGTGATCGCGCCGTCCTGGGTCCAGTGGCCCGAGTTGTGCGGGCGCATCGCCAGTTCGTTGACGAGGATGCGGCCGTCGCGGGTCTCGAAGAGCTCCACGGCCAGGTGACCGACCACGTCGAGTTCCTTGGCGATGCGCAGGGCGAGTTCCTCGGCCTGGAGCGCCAGTGTCTCGGCGATACCGGGCGCGGGCGCGATCACCGTGTCGCAGACGCCGTCGACCTGCTGGGACTCGACGACGGGGTAGGCGACCGCCTGTCCGTGCGGCGAGCGCACGACGTTCGCCGCGAGCTCCCGTACGAAGTCGACCTTCTCCTCGGCGAGGACCGGGACCCCGGCGCGGAAGGGGGCGGCGGCGTCCTCGGCGGAGCGCACGAACCACACGCCCTTGCCGTCGTAGCCGCCGCGGACCGTCTTGAGGATCACGGGGAACCCGTCGCCCTCGGCCGCGAACGCGGCGACGTCGTCGACGTCGCGCACGATCCGGTGCCGCGGGCACGGCACGCCGATCTCGACGAGCTTCGCCCGCATCACGCCCTTGTCCTGGGCGTGCACGAGCGCGTCGGGCCCGGGGCGGACGGGGATGCCGTCCGCCTCCAGGGCACGCAGATGCTCGGTGGGTACGTGTTCGTGATCGAAGGTGATCACGTCGCAGCCCCGTGCGAAGTCACGCAGCGTGTCGAGGTCGCGATAGTCGCCGATGACGACATCACCGACGACCTGCGCAGCGGAATCCTGTGGGGTGTCACTGAGGAGCTTGAACCTGATGCCGAGCGGGATGCCCGCCTCGTGTGTCATACGAGCGAGCTGCCCCCCGCCGACCATGCCGATTACCGGGAACGTCACCCTCCAAGAGTATCGGCCGCGCCACGGCGGCTGGATTCCGTCCCTCCGAGCCGGTCGCCGCAGGCCCCGCGAGCCGCTCCGCGCACCTTCCCCGATCCCCCTTTTTGCGTGCCCCTGAGCCGGTCTTTGCCCGCGTGTCCCCCTGTACACGGGCGCCGCGCAGGGCCGCTGGTTAGCATGGCTGGGTTGACGTATCCGACTGATGCATCCGACCGACGGGGGCTGGCGACACGATGGGCAGTGGTTCCACGGAGCTGCGCGACCGGCCCCGCAGCGCGGTACGCGAGCGATTCGACCTGCTCGTACGGGAGGTCGCGAAGTTCGGGGCCGTGGGTGCCCTGGGCACCGTGGTGAACTTCGGAGTCTCCAATCTGCTGTGGCACACCACGAGCCTGCAGGCCGTGCGTGCCAACGTGATCGCGACCGTCGTCGCCATCGCCTGCAACTACGTGGGCTTCCGGTACTTCACCTACCGCGACCGCGACAAGAGCGCCCGGACGAAGGAGCTCACGCTGTTCCTGGCGTTCAGCTTCGTGGGCCTGATCATCGAGAACGGCGTGCTGTACGCGGCGATCTACGGCTTCGGCTGGGACAGCCCGGTGCAGCGCAATGTCTTCAAGGTGCTCGGCATCGGCATCGCGACCCTGTTCCGGTTCTGGTCGTACCGCTCGTGGGTGTTCCGCGCGCTGCCGGCCCGGGAGACCGTGGCCAGTGCGGAATCGTTCCTCGACACGGAGCCGGAGCGGCCGCGGCCGACCCACCGGGTGAGCTGAGGACGTCCCGTCCACCAACGGAACGGCGGCGGGGCCGGGGTCTAGCGGACCGTCGGCTCCTCCTCCTGGCTCGCTGACGGCTTCTTCAGCGGCGTACGGGACAGGAAGAGCCCGAAGACCGGGGGCTGGGCCTGGAGCATCTCCAGGCGGCCGCCGTCGGCCTCGGCGAGGTCGCGGGCGACGGCCAGCCCGATGCCCGTCGAGTTGCGGCCGCTGATGGTGCGCTCGAAGATCCGCGCGCCCAGGTCGGCCGGGACGCCGGGGCCCTCGTCCGTGACCTCGACGACGGCCTGGTTGCCGGTGACGCGGGTGCGCAGGGCGACGGTGCCCCCGCCGTGCATCAGGGAGTTCTCGATGAGGGCCGCGAGGACCTGGGCGACCGCGCCCGGGGTGCCGACCGCCCGCAGGTGCTGCTTCCCGGAGCTGACGATGGCGCGGCCCACACCGCGGTAGGCGGGGCGCCACTCGGCGAGCTGCTGCTGGATGACCTCGTCGAGGTCGAAGGAGACGGCGGAGCCGGTCCGCGGGTCGCGGGCGTTGGTGAGCAGCCGCTCGACGACGTCCGTGAGCCGCTCGACCTGCGTCAGCGCGATCGTCGCCTCCTCCTTCACCGTGTCCGGGTCGTCGGTGAGGGTGATCTCCTCCAGCCGCATGGAGAGGGCTGTCAGCGGCGTACGGAGCTGGTGGGAGGCGTCGGCGGCGAGGCGGCGCTCGGCGGTGAGCATGCGCGCGATCCGCTCGGCGCTGCTGTCCAGCACGTCCGCGACCCGGTCCAGCTCCGGGACGCCGTAGCGCTTGTGGCGGGGGCGGGGGTCGCCGGAGCCGAGCCGTTCCGCGGTTTCCGCGAGGTCGGTCAGCGGCGAGGCGAGACGGTTGGCCTGCCGTACGGCGAGGAGGACGGCGGCGATCACGGCGAGCAGCGCGACCGCGGCGATGATCAGGAGCGTACGGCCGACCTCGCGGGTGACCGACGAGCGCGGCTCCTCGACGAGGACCGTCTCGCCCTGCTCACCCCTGGCCGACTTGGAGCGGATGACGTCGCCGGTCGGCTCGGTGCCGACCTCGATCGCCGCCCTGCCGGGGATCCTGATCACGGCGTACCGGTCGTCCGCGACCTGGTCCTTGAGGATCTCCGGGCTGATCCGCTCGTCCCCGAGGATGCGGCTGTCGACGATGCTGGCGAGCCGCTGCGCCTCGGAGTCCACGCGCTCCTGCGCGCTGGTGCTGATCGTGCGGGTCTCGACGATGACGAGGGACACACCGAAGACGGCGATCACCACGAGCACGACGGCGAGCGTGGACTGGATGAGTCGGCGGCGCATGTCTCGTTACCTGTGGGGGCGGCGGAGGGGGTTCAGCTCTTCTCGAAGCGGAAGCCCACTCCTCGTACCGTCGCGATGTAGCGGGGGTTCGCCGCGTCGTCGCCCAGCTTCTTGCGCAGCCAGGAGATGTGCATGTCGAGGGTCTTGGTGGACGACCACCAGGTGGTGTCCCAGACCTCGCGCATCAGCTGGTCGCGGGTGACGACCCGGCCCGCGTCCCGTACGAGGACGCGCAGCAGGTCGAACTCCTTTGCCGTGAGCTGGAGTTCCTCGTCGCCCATCCACGCGCGGTGCGACTCGACGTCGATCCGCACGCCGTGCGTGGCGGGCGGCTGCTGCGGCTCCGCGGCGCCGCGCCGGAGCAGGGCCCGGACGCGGGCGAGCAGTTCGGCGAGCCGGAACGGCTTGGTGACGTAGTCGTCGGCGCCCGCGTCCAGGCCGACGACGGTGTCCACCTCGTCGGCGCGCGCGGTCAGGATGAGGATGGGGACGGTGTGGCCTTCGGCGCGCAGCCGCCTGGCCACCTCCAGGCCGTCCATGCCGGGCAGGCCCAGGTCCAGGACGCACAGGTCGATGCCGCCCTGGATGCCGGCGTCGAGCGCGGTCGGTCCGTCCTCGCGCACCTCCACCTCGTACCCCTCCCGGCGCAGGGCGCGGGCCAGCGGCTCCGAGATGGACGCATCGTCCTCGGCGAGCAGTACACGGGTCATGAGGTGATGGTAGTCCGCCTGGGACAAGAGCTGTTGCCTGATCGGCGCGCATGATTCTTACCTTCGGCGGGAGCCGGGCCGCCGCGCTCCCGCCGGGGCCGCCTGGCGCGGCGACCGCGGTACGACCGCACCCCGCTCCGTGCACATGCCGTGTCGCCGCCGTGGATGTGTCGTGCGGCAGTCGCCGTGGAGGGCACGGGTGGCGCCGGCGGCCGCGGCGAGGCCGCATGGTGGAGGGGGTACGGCTCCACTGTGGACGCGCAGGGACCCGTCGGGCCTGCGGCTGTGGGATGCGATCCTGATAAGCACCTTCGAATGGGTGTACGCGGTTCCATTCTCACCTGTGATCCATGTCTCAAGTCCTTCCATATGCGGCATTGCCATGTCGTATGGTGACCAGACGCCTGTAGCACCACACGGGGACCTTTGGCGCCAGTTCGATGCTGAAGGTCTCTTTTGTGTGCGGGCTGGTGTTCGCCAGCCTTGAAAGGAATGACCTGTGGCCGGGCCCCGAGCGCGCCGATGCGTGAAGGGGCGTGGATCCCGGTGGTCGCCGTCCGCCGCTTCGTGACCCGGAGTGGACTCCCCGTGGGCGTGGGGTGGACGGAGAAACCCCGCCGGTGCCGGCCGCCCCCACCGGGCGCGCATGCTCCCCCAGACTCTCGGCCCCGCCCGAGCCCGGGGACCCCCAGGGCAGCCCGCCCCGACCAGCAAGGAACGACCATGGCGTCCAGCCTGACGAAGGACTCGGTCACTCCGGGCACCCCCGGTTCCGAGAAGTCCTTCTTCGGCCACCCCCGCGGACTGGCCACTCTCTTCATGACCGAGATGTGGGAGCGTTTCTCCTACTACGGCATGAGGGCACTGCTCCCGCTGTACCTCGTCGCTCCGGGTGGCCTGCACCTCAGTGCGGCGACCGCGACCGCGATCTACTCGGTCTACCTGTCCCTGGTGTACCTGCTCGCCCTGCCGGGCGGCTGGGTCGCGGACCGCATCCTCGGCCCCCGCAAGACGGTCGCCGTCGCGGGCCTCGTCATCATGCTGGGCCACCTCACGCTGGCCCTGCCGTCCTCCGGCACCTTCTACGGCGGCCTCGGTCTGGTCGCGATCGGTTCCGGTCTGCTGAAGGCCAACATCTCGACGATGGTCGGCCACCTCTACAACGGCCCGGACGACCCGCGCCGCGACGGTGGCTTCACGCTCTTCTACATCGGCATCAACCTCGGTGCCTTCGTCGCCCCGCTGGTCATCGGCACCGTCGGTGAGAACGTCAACTGGCACCTCGGCTTCGCCCTCGCCGCACTCGGCATGGCGCTGGGTCTGGCCCAGTTCCTGCTCGGCGGCCGTCACCTCAGCGCACGCTCCAGCGTCGTCCCGACGCCGCTGTCCGCCGAGGAGAAGACCGCCACGCTGCGCAAGTCCGCGCTGTGGGCGGGCGTCGCGATCGTGTTCTACGCGATCGTCGGCTTCTCCGGCCACTACACGCTGAACTGGCTGCTGGTCCCGATCACGCTCGCCGGTCTGATCATCCCGATCATGGTGATCGCGCGGATCAAGCGGGACAAGGAACTGGACCGCGTCGAGCAGTCGAAGATGTCGGCGTACATCTGGTTCTTCGTGGCCGCGGCCGTGTTCTGGATGATCTACGACCAGGGCGGTTCGACCCTGTCGCTGTTCGCCGAGGGGTCGGCGGAGAACAGTGTCTTCGGCTGGACGTTCCCGGTCTCCTGGTACCAGTCGGTCAACCCGGTCATGATCATGGCCCTGGCGCCGGTGTTCGCGTGGCTGTGGCTGTCGCTGAACCGGCGCGGCAAGGAGCCGAGCACGGCCGTGAAGTTCGCTTCGGGTCTGATCCTCGTCGGCGCCTCGTTCTTCCTCTTCCTCGCCCCGCTGACGATCGCCGAGGGCGGTCACAAGGCGGCCGCGATGTGGCTGGTCGCGATCTACTTCGTGCAGACCGTCGGTGAGCTGACCGTGTCCCCGGTCGGCCTGTCGCTGACGACGAAGATGGCGCCCGCGAAGTACGCCTCGCAGATGATGGGTGTCTGGTTCCTGGCCGTCACCGCCGGTGACGCCACCACCAGCCTGCTCTCCATCGCCGGGGTCGACCTGAACAAGACGGGCATCGTCACCCTGGAGGCCACGCTCGCCGCGGTCGCCGGTGTCGCGGTGTGGATGTACCGCAAGAAGGTCAAGCAGCTGATGGGCGACGTCCGCTGACGCACCCACGGCCCGGACCGTGAACGGAGGGCCGCCGCACCGGATCGGTGCGGCGGCCCTCCGGCGTTCGCGGGGCCGGCCGGCCCGTCGCCTCAGCGCATACGCCGGCTCGGCAGGAACGTGAAGATCGCTCCGCCGAGGAGGACGACCGTGCCCGCGACCAGGCCCAGGGCCTTGAGGGCGCTGTGGCTCTCGGCGCCCGTCTCGGCGAGGCCGCCGCTGGACGACGTACCGCCGGAGGTGGTGGAGCCGCCGCCCGAGGAGCCGCCGCCCGATGCGCCACTGGCCTGTTCCGTGGTGTCGAGGGTCAGGGAGACCTCGGCCTTCTCCGGGGTGCAGGTGGTCGTCGTCCCCAGGGCCTGCACCGTCAGGACACCCGGCGAGAGGGTGGACTCACCGTTGGCGCCCGGCTTGTAGGTGCCGGTCAGGTCCGGGATCTCGATCGGGTCGCCCGACTTGATCGCCTTGGCGTTGGTGGGCCCCTCGACATGGACCGTGCCCTTGTCCGCGCCGCCCAGGGCGACCTCCATCGAGGGCTTCACCGAGTCCGCGGGGATGTCGGCCGGGCTGTCCATCACGGACTTCTTGAACTCGACGGTGAGGTCGAAACTCCCGCCGTTCTTCCTGGCGTTGATCTGCACGGGAGACGTGGCGTTCTTGTCGCCGATGGGCGTCTTGCAGGCGTAGGCCACGGAGACCTCCTTGCCGGTGAAGTCCGTCTGGCCACCGCCGCCGGTGGAGCCGCCCGTGTCACTCCCCCCGGAGCCGCTCGCACTGGCCGTCGGCGACGGCGAGCCCGTCGGCACGGTCGGGCTCACCGTGGGCGTGCCGCCCGTCCCGCCGCCCGAACTCGCCCCGCCCGCGGTCACCTTGATGGTCGCCGCGGACTTCACCGTCTCCTTCGGGGAGCACTTCGTGTCGGTCGACAGCGGCTTGCTGACGTTGACGTTGTACGCGTCCGGTGTCAGCGTCACCTCGCCCGCCGTCGTCAGCTTGAGCTTGCCGGTCATGTCGGACAGCTTCATGTCGCTGTTCTTGGGGATCGGCGGGTTGGTGCGCGGCCCCTCCATCGCGATGTCGGCCGTCTGCGCGCCGGCCGCCTTGAGGGTGCCGGTCGGTTTGACCGTGTCCTTCTCCAGGTCGAGGATGTCCGGATTCTTGGAGGCACCCTGGACGAACTTCCACGTGATCGTCACCTCGTCGCCGACCTTCGCCTCGGCCTGCGCCGTGATCTCCACCTTCGAGGTGCCCTGGACCGGGGGCAGACCCGAGATCGCGGGCGGAATGCACTCGGTCGCGTACGACACCTCGGCGGCCTGGGCCGGCGCCGCGGCCACTCCCAGCAGGATGCCCGCGCCGGCGAGCATCAGCGCGGCCCCGGCCGCGCCCGTTCGCCGGCCCCCCGCACCGCTTCCCGCCGCTCTCCGGCCGCCCGCCGGCAGAACTCTCCGTTGCGTGCTCACGTGTTTCCCTTCGTCGTGGGGCTGTTCTCTTGCGGTGCGGAGAGCTGACCGGCCGCCGGGGTGCCCGGATCGCTGTCCGGGGTGAACCACGGCAGAGTCGGAGTCGTGGACGTCCGGGCCCGCGCGGACGGGGCCGGGGACGAGGTCGCGGGGGTGATCGACTTGGGCAGTCGTACGGTCAGTTCGGGCAGCCGCAGCCCGCGGTGCCGGCCGCCGCGCCCCGGCCTGCGCGGCCGTACCCGCTCCACCAGGGCCATGCCGATCCGGAACACGGCCGCCGGCACGACGACGCACAGCAGCAGCCAGAAGAGGGTGACGCCCCAGGGGCGGCCGACGCCCCACGGCTGCTCGGCGAGCACCTTCCCGCCGTACTTCAGGGAGACCGAGTAGTCGCCGTGCGCCCCGGCGGAGAGCTCCACCGGCAGGCTGATCCGCGCCTTCTTGCCGGGCGCGATCGTGCCGCGCCACTGCTGCTCCTCCCACTGCGGGGCGAACACGCCGTGGGCGGTGCCGACCTGGAAGACCGGGTTCTTGATCGCGGACGTGCCGGTGTTGCCGACGGTGAAGGCGAAGCTGCGCGAGGGCGGTGCGCCGAACCAGGTCAGCAGGCCGCTCGAGCCGTTGAGCCGGGTGTCCGTCAGCACGGAGAGCCGCCCGCCGGTCTCCTCCGGCGGCAGCGGCTCGACCGAGTGGCCGGCGACCATGAAGATGGCGTCCGCCGCCGCCTTCTCGCCGGTGACCGTGGCGACGTGCACCACGCACGGGCACGGCCTGGGCGGTTCGGCGACGGGCAGCTTCTTGCTGAAGGTGCCCTTCGCGTCCGTGGTGACGGCCCGGCCGTCCGCGTTGGCGCAGGAGTTGGTGCCACCGATCACGCCCCTGCTGGGCACGGACTGGCCGCAGATCAGCATCATCAGCAGCCGCTTCGAGCCCCAGCCGCTGCCGGTCACGGTGATCGAACCGCCGGTGCCCGCCTGGGACTTGGACAGTTTCACGCCGGGCTTGTCCGCCGCCGCCGCGGGTGCGGCGGACAGGGGCAGCAGGACGATGGCGAGCATCGCAACCCACGCCGGAATCCGCGACTTCACTGAAATCCACCTCGCAGGGACGTCTCGGGCACGCCGTTCGGCCTGCTTCTTTGGCCGGGGGTCCGGGGGTTGTCCCCCGGGAGAGCGCGGCACGTCGCCGCTCCCGTCAACTCGACTTCCGTACGCGGCTGTTCGGAGGGTTCACCGACAGGCGCGGGACGCCTGCGCCGTCGTACGGCGAACAGGGCGGCGAGGGCCACGAGGCCGGCGCCGGCTCCCGCCAGGGGTGCCCGGGGCACGAAGCGCGCCGACGCGGACGCCGTGTCGCGTGCCCCGCCCGCCGCCGTCACGGTCAGCCGTACGTCGACCGAGTCCAGCGCCGGGGTGTCGGGCCACGGTTCGCGCAGCGTGATCCGGCGGCCCGGCAGCAGTTCCACGGGGAGGGTGCGCGGGGCACGGTCCAGGACGGTGCCGAAGACGCCGCCCGCGTGGACCGTGAGCCGCGGCACGAGGACGGTGTTGCCGCGGTTGACCAGCTCGTAGGAGATGCGGCCGCCGGACACCGTGACGTGTTCGACGGTGAGCGCGGACAGCGTCGGGCCGCCGACCCGCAGCTGGACGCGGACCGCCGAGGACCGGCCGCCGCCGCTCGCCAGGATCGCGCCGGGATGGTCCCCGGGCACCGCGCCCGCCGGGACGCTCATGGTGAAGGGGACGTCGGCGCGGGTGTGCGCGGGGACTCGCACCGAGACCGTCCTCACCGGCACCCGGCGTTTGCCCTCGGTCCCGGCGAAGCCGATCCACGCGCCGGTGTCCGTCGCCCGCTCGCGGACGGTGAAGCCGCCGCCGGCCGTGTTGTCGGCGTCGGCGCCCCGCAGCCGGACGGTGAGCGGCTGCGCGCCCGGGTTCAGCACGGACACCGTGTCCTGCAGCACGGTGCCCGGCTCGCCCTCCGCGTAGACGTACGGCCGGCCGTCCGCGCCGGACGCGGCCGGCACGGCGGACCAGCTCTCGCCCGCCGCGGCCGGCGGCGCGGCGGCCGCCAGCGTCAGGGCGGCGAGACAGAGGACACGGGCGCAGGCGGGGGCGTACGGCATCGGCGGCTCCTGGTCGGCGTACGAGACGTCAGCGGCGTACCGCCTGATGCCTGCGCGTCAGCCACAGCGCGCCGGCCGCACCCGCGAGCAGCACCGTGCCGCCGAGCGTGCCGAGGGCGATCGCCGAGTCCTCGGGGCCGGTCTGCGGCAGCTCGCCGGAGCCGGAACCGGTCTGTGCCTGGTCGCTGGGAGCCGAACCGCCGCCCGCGGCCGTGACGTCGAGGGTCAGCGAGGGCTTGGGGCTGTTCCCGGGGGTGCACGTCGTGGTCGTGCCGAGCGCCTTGATGGTGAGCACGCCCGCGGTGAAGGTGACCTTGCCGCTCTTCCCGGGCGTGTACGTGCCCGTCAAGTCACTGATTTTGATGGGGGTGTTGGCGGGGATGGCGGCCGCGTTGGCCGGACCCTTCACCGCCACCGTGCCGCTTTCCGCGCCGCCCAGCTTGATGACGGCGCTGGGGTTCATGGCGCCCTTGCCGAGCTCGACCGGGCTGGAGGAGACGCCCTTCTGGAAGGACATGGTGAGCTGGTAGCCGCTGCCGCTCTTGACGCCCTTGATGTCGATGGGCGAGACGGCGCTCTTGTCCCCGATCGGCGTCTTGCACTGGTAGTTGACGTCCACCACGTCGGCCTGGGCGGCGGGGGCGGCCATCAGCACCGCCGAGCCGGCCAGGGCCGCGGCGAACGCGAGCGCGGCGGTTCGTTTCTGGTACATCCGGTACGACACCTCGAGTCCCCTCGTCGCCGAAATTTCTGACGGCACATCAGATTGGGCGCTCAAAGTACGCCCGGGGACTTGGAGAGGGAAGACAAAGTGCGCGCCGGATCTGAGGAGATCCGACGCGCACGAGGCGACGCTTCAAGGGGGATTCGAACCGCGGGTAACACCCTGCCGGTGCCTGGCGGACGCCCGTCGCCGCCGTCCGCGCCGTCGCTGCCGGGCGGACGGCCGGCGCGTCAGGCAGGTGCCCCCAGCTCGGCCCAGACGGTCTTGCCCGCGACGTCCTGGGTCCGTACGACTCCCCAGTCCAGGCACAGCCGCTGCACGATGAACATCCCGTGCCCGCCGGGCCGCCCGGCGCGATGCGGAGTGCGCGGGGCCGGCTGGCCGGTGCCGCGGTCGGAGACCTCGATCCGCAGCACCTTGTTGTCGCAGGCGATCCGCAGCTCGTGCGGGCCCCCCGCGTGCAGACAGGCGTTGGTGACGAGTTCGGACACGACCAGCAGGACGTCCTCTGCGGCGGCCCGCCGATCGGCGGAGTCGGCCGGGAGCCAGCCCCAAGCATAGAGCGCCTGACGGGCGAAGTCCCGGGCGAGCGGGACGACTCCACTGTCGTCGTCAAAGGTCAGCCTGCGGGCGTGGCGGCCTGTCGAGGGCACGGCCGCACCCGCTTCGGACGCCCCGGAAGCGCCGCCTGCGCCCGGCTCCGGGCCGCGGTCGCCCGGCGAGTAAGGCCGGGTGGTGCTCATCAGCGCTTCACCTCACCGATTCACCAGTTCATGATTCAAGACTCGGTCTCAGTACGTTTCGATCAACGGCGCGACCGCCCCGCGGGCTGCCGACATACGTGGTGCCAACATATTCAGGATGTCTCCTGCCCGACCGATCCGTCCGAACACCCACTTGTTCGGCACGGAACCTGTGACGCGGAGAACGCGACCGTCACACAGGGGCATCCGGGGCCCATCTTTGACGCAGAAGGGCTGGTCAAGCTAGTCCGCCTGGTCGGCCAGGGCGGCGTCCAGCGTCTCGTGGACGGTGAAGACCGCCTCCGCCCCGGTGATCTCGAAGACCCTCGCGACCACCGGCAGCATGCCTGCCAGGTGCACCCCGCCCCCGGCGGCCTCGGCCTTCAGTCGCGCACCGAGCAGCACATTGAGGCCGGTGGAGTCGCAGAACTCCAGGCGTGAGCAGTCCACCACCAGGCGTGCGAAGCCCTTGGCGAGGCACTCCTCGAGCGGCTCGCGCAGCAGATCGGCGGTGTGGTGATCCAACTCACCTGCCGGCGTCACGACGGCGCTCGTGCCCTCTTCTCGCACTTCGACAAGAAGCCGGCCCGACTGTGCGCTGCCGACCGTCCCGCGGTCCATGCCGTCTCTCTCCCGACCGTCGTGGCTGTTGCTTGATGCACTCGAACATTACGCCTTCCCCACGCACCCCGACACCCGAACAACCACCCCAAAATGGACATTTCGCAATGAAACGCACTTGCGGCGGTGTTGCGAAACCGGGTAGGGCTAGTAGGGACACCTAATCGACACGGCCGGCTTTGGAGGCGCCGCACACCGCAGTGCACGTATAGGCATCGGCGGCCATATGCCGAGAACGATGGAGGACATCATGTCACCCCGGCTCGACGAATCGCATACCCAGAGGGCGACGTCGACACCCCCTCCGGTCAGTCCGGAGAGCGGGCCCCTGTCCGAGTCTCCTGTGGAGTGCGACGGGCTCGCCGGCCTTCCGGAGATCCCTCCGTACGAGAAGGTGGGGCCGGTTGATGCACGGGCCCTGTCCAAGACACTCTTCGAGCGGCTGGAGTCCCTCGAGGAAGGCACGTACGAATACTCGTACGTCCGCAACACCCTCGTCGAACTCAACCTCGCCCTGGTCAAGTTCGCCGCCTCCCGGTTCCGCTCCCGCAGTGAGCCGATGGAGGACATCATCCAGGTCGGCACCATCGGTCTGATCAAGGCCATCGACCGTTTCGAACTGAGTCGGGGAGTCGAGTTCCCGACCTTCGCGATGCCAACCATCATGGGTGAGATCAAGCGCTTCTTCCGCGACACCTCGTGGTCGGTACGCGTCCCGCGCCGGCTTCAGGAACTCCGCCTCGACCTGGCCAAGGCGGGCGACGAACTCGCCCAGCAGCTCGACCGCGCTCCGACGGTGGGAGAGCTGGCGGAGCGCCTGGGCATCACCAAGGACGAGGTCGTCGAAGGCATGGCCGCCTCGAACGCCTACACCGCCAGTTCGCTGGACGCCCAGCCCGAGGAGGACGACTCCGAGGGCGCGCTCGCGGACCGCATCGGTTACGAGGACCACGGGCTCGAAGGCATCGAGTACGTCGAGTCGTTGAAGCCGCTGATCGCCGAACTCCCGTCCCGGGACCGGCAGATCCTGTCCCTGCGCTTCGTCGCCGGCCTGACCCAGTCCGAGATCGGCGAGGAGCTCGGCATCTCCCAGATGCACGTCTCCCGGCTGCTGTCGCGGACGCTGGTACGGCTGCGGAAGGGTCTGACCGTCGAGGAGTGACGGGTTGGGCCCTGGTCCCCCGGACCGCTGCCCGCCGAGGCCGCCGAAGTCGTCGAGACCGTCGAAGTCGCCGAGACCGTCGTCACCCAAGCCGTCGATCGCGTCCGGTGCCCGCTGTTGGGGCGCCGGACGCGTGGCGTTTTCGGGGGCTTCGGCCGGGGAGTCCCATGCGGGTGTGCGGGCGCCGGACGCGGCGGTGTGCCGGGCCTCGGCCGGGGAGCCCCGGGCCGCTGTTCGGGCGCCGGACACCTCGGTGTTCCGGGCCTCGGCCGGAGAGTCCCCTGCCGTTGCGCGGGCGCCGGACGCGGCGGCGTACGCGGCAGCGTTCGAGCCCTCGTCCGGCGAATCCGGCCGGTATGAGCGCCCGTGCCGGAGCCGGTCGACTGTGGGACTAGTCACAGCTTTGCATCGGGCGCGGTTACCCGTGGAAACCCCTTTTCTCGCAGGGAGCCCTCCACCACCATGGGCACCCCCATACCCACCGGTACGCACAGGCTCCGGCGGGGAGTTGGACAGGGTGCGAGGAGGCGGACATGGCTCGGGCCGGCCGGACCGACGACGACGAGGCCGATGCCGGGGGCGGGAGCGGGAGCGGGATGCACACCGCGGCGTCCGACGCACGGCTCACCGAGCTGCTGCGGGCGGACACCTCGACGGCGTATCCGGCGCTGCGCGAGCTCCGCGTCCGGCACCGGTCCGCCGTCCTCGCCCATGCCCGGCTGTACACCGTGGACGAGCCCGCGGCGCGGCAGCTGACCGCGCAGGCGTTCGCGCTCGCGGCCCGTGACGCGGCGCGCGGGATCGACCCGCGCGGGCCGTGGCGCCACCAGCTCCTGCTGCTGACGGGCCGCGCGGCCGTGTCCTGGGCGGCGGACGAGCGGGCCACCCGGCTCGACCCGGGACTGTGCGCCCGGCTCCGTGAGTCGGGTCACCCGGGACCGACGGGCCTGCGCCGGTTCGGTGCGGCGGCGGATCCGGCCGGCTTCGACGACCTGGACGACCTGGACGACCTCGACGGTCCCCCCGGCTTCGGCCCTCCGCAGCGCGCCCTGCTGCCCGCCGCCGCGCACCACGCCGGCGACCCCTTCGGCTCCTACGGCATCGACGGCAGCGGCGGCCCCGACGTCCTGGTCCCACCGATGCTGGACGCCTTCCACGCGCTGCCGGCCCGCGTCCAGGGCCTGGTCTGGTACGCCGTCGTGGACGAGGAACCGGACGACAGGACCGCCGGCTTCCTCGGGTTCACCCGCGCGGACGTGACGTACGGGAAGGAGCCGGCTCTCCAGGCGCTGCGCCACTCCTGCCTGAAGACCCGCCTCGCCCGTTCCGGGGACCCGCGCTGCCAGGACTTCCGGCGGCTGATCGAGCAGGCGGTCCGCCCGGAGAGCCCCCGCCGCAGCGCCGACCTGGACGCCCACATGGCGCGCTGCGCGCACTGCGGCGAGGCCTACGAGGAGCAGGCCGCCCTGCGCAGCACCCCGCGCACCGCGCTGGCGGAGGGCCTGCTGCCCTGGGCCGGTGCGGCGTACGTCATGGACGCCCGGGCGGGCCGGCGATCCGCCGCCGGCGCGGTGGCCGGCTGGGCCCGGTGGCCCTCGCGCCGCTACGCGCTGGCCTCAGCCGCACTCGGCGTCGCCCTGGCCCCGCTGCTGGCGTACCTGCTGTTCTCGGGTGGACCGGAGCCGGCCCGTACGGCCAGTGCCGTGAGTACGCCCCTGCCGCTGCCGGCGGTGACGGTCACCGCCACCGTGTCCACGACCCCCTCGCCCGAGCACACGGCCAAGTCCCCGAAGCCCACGAGGACTTCGACGCCCTCGAAGACGGCGCGCCCCACTCCCCCGAAGCCGAAACCGAAGCCGAAGCCGAAGCCCACCCGCACCCCGCCGCACCCCCCGAACGGCACCTACGCCCAGGTGGTCAACGTGGACTCGGGCCTGTGCCTGGACATCCGCGACGGCGTGCTGGACCTGGGCACCGACGTCATCACCGTCCGCTGCACCTCGTCCCGCACCCAGCGCTGGCGCGTCGACACCCGCCGCGGAGTCCTCCAGTCCGCGGCCGACCCCGACTACTGCCTCGACAGCCGCGGCTCCACGGACCGGGGCGTCGGGATCTGGGAGTGCCAGGCCGTGTACAGCTCTAACGGCAGGAACCTGATGTTCCAGGTGGACGACCGCGGGCTGATCCGCCCGGCCATCGCCCCGGACCACGCGGTCACCCCGTACGGCGACAGCCTGTTCCTGACCCAGGCGTGGGACCGCGACAACCAGCGGTGGCAGGCGGGACGCGCGTGACGCGGGCTCACGTCCCGGGCTGCCGCACCCCCCGCCGCCACACGTCCGCGACCAGCGGGACTCCGGGCCGGTAGGCCAGGTGTACGTGGCTCGGCGCGTCGAGGAGTGCCAGGTCCGCGTAGGCGCCGGGGACGAGGCGGCCGACGTCGTCCCGGCGCAGGGCCGCGGCGCCGCCGGCCGTGGCCGACCAGAGAGCCTCGTCCGGTGTCATCCCCATGTCGCGGACGGCGAGGGCGATGCAGAAGGGGACCGAGGACGTGAAGGACGAGCCCGGGTTGCAGTCGGTGGACAGGGCGACCGTCGCGCCCGCGTCCAGGAGGCGGCGGGCGTCCGGCCACTCGGCGCGGGTGGAGAACTCGGCCCCCGGGAGGAGCGTGGCGACCGTGCTGCCCTGGGCGAGGGCGTCGACGTCCGCGTCCGTGAGGTGTGTGCAGTGGTCGGCGCTCGCCGCGTCCAGCTCGACGGCGAGCTGCACGCCCGGTCCGTACGACAGCTGGTTGGCGTGGATGCGCGGGTGCAGGCCCTTGGCCCTGCCCGCCGTGAGGATCGCGCGGGCCTGATCGCCGTCGAAGGCGCCCTTCTCGCAGAACACGTCGATCCAACGGGCGTGCGGCGCGCAGGCGTCGAGCATCTCGCCGGTGACGAGGGCCACGTACGCGGCGGGGTCGTCGGCGAAGTCGGGCGAGACGATGTGCGCGCCCAGGTAGGTCACCTCGTCGGTGTGGCGGGCGGCGATGCGCAGGGCGCGGGCCTCGTCCTCGACGGTCAGGCCGTAGCCGGACTTGGTCTCGAAGGTCGTCGTGCCCTGGCGGAGCGCCTCGCGCAGATAGCGGGTGAGGTTGCGCTCCAGGTCCTCGTCGCTCGCGGCCCGGGTCGCCGCGACCGTCGTACGGATGCCGCCCGCCGTGTAACCGCGGCCGGACATCCGGGCGTTGAACTCCTCGGTGCGGTCGCCCGCGAAGACGAGGTGCGA
The DNA here is from genome assembly GCF_042881375.1 of Streptomyces sp. NPDC058274. Classification (NCBI taxonomy): domain Bacteria; kingdom Bacillati; phylum Actinomycetota; class Actinomycetes; order Kitasatosporales; family Streptomycetaceae; genus Streptomyces; species Streptomyces sp. NPDC058274. Next base: position 439,461 of record NZ_JBHVXW010000004.1, on the reverse strand, counting down.
GTGGGAGTCCACGAAGCCCGGGATCACCGCCCGGCCCTCGGCGTCGACCCGGTTGTCAGTGGCGGGTGCTTTGCTTGATTCACCGATCCACGCGACCCGGTCGCCGTCGATGACGACGGCCGCGTCGTGGATCAGACCGAGGGGGGAATTGTCACCGAGGGAGGGGTCGTTGGTGACCAGACTGGCGATGTTGGTGATGGCGGTCGTGCTGCTCATGGCATCCTCGCGGGCCTTGTCGGCTCTGTTGGGGCGGTCGGCTGTGACGGGGCTGCGGGTTCTGTCGGGTCCGACGGCTCGTCCGGCTGCCCGGGCGTCGGCGGGAGCGCGGCGGGGTGCCTGGATCAGGCGCGCAAGGCTTCGACGGCGTCCGCCAGCGCCGTCGCCACATCCGGTACGAGGGTGTGCGCACCATCTCGCACGACCTGCCGGCCGGCCACGACGGTATGCCGCACATCGGCCGCGGTCGCCGCGAATACGGCTGTCTCGGCGCCGAGTCGCGGCACTGGCCCCGCGGTTCTGACCGAGTCGAGCGCGATCGTCGTGAAGTCGGCGAGCGCGCCGGGCTCCAGGGTGCCCGCGTCGTCCCAGCCGAGGGCCGCGTGGCCGTCCGCCGAGGCGGCGCGCAGCAGGGCGGCGGCCGTCCAGTGGCCGCGGGTGCGGGAGCGCAGCCGCTCGTTCAGCTCCATCGCGCGGGCCTCTTCGAGGAGGTCGATCACGGCGTGGCTGTCGGAGCCGAGTGACAGGGGCGAGCCGGCCTGCTGCAGGGCGACGGCGGGTCCGATGCCGTCGGCCAGGTCCCGTTCGGTCGTCGGGCACATGCAGGTGCCGGTCCCGGAGCCGCCGAGCAGGGCGATGTCCTCGTCCGTGAGGTGCGTGTTGTGGACGCCGGTCGTGCGCGGGCCGAGGACTCCGTGGTCGGCGAGCAGCCGGGTGGGGGTGCGGCCGTGCGCGGCCCGGCAGGCGTCGTTCTCCGCGGTCTGCTCGGACAGATGCACATGGAGCGGTGCCCGCCGTTCCTCGGCCCACCGCGCCACCGTCGCCAACTGCTCGGCGGGCACGGCCCGTACGGAGTGAATGGCCGCCCCGATCCGTGCGTGATCCCGCTCCTTGAGAACTGCACAGCGTTCCGCCCAGGCCTCCGCCGACCCGTCGGAGAACCGCAGCTGGTGGCGGTTCGGGGGCTGCCCGAAGCCGGCCGAGACATAGGCGGTGTCGAGGAGGGTGATCCGGATCCCGGCCTCGCCCGCCGCGGCGATCAGAGCCTCGCCCATGGCGTTGGGGTCGGCGTAGGGGGTGCCGCCGGGCGCGTGGTGGACGTAGTGGAACTCACCGACGGCCGTGACGCCGGCGAGCGCCATCTCGGCGTACACCGCGCGGGCCAGCGCGTGATAGGTGTCCGGCGTCAGCTGGTCCGCGAAGGAGTACATGACCTCGCGCCAGGTCCAGAAGGTGCCGGAGCCGACCTGGACGGTCCCGCGCAGGGCCCGGTGGAAGGCGTGCGAGTGGGCGTTCGCCAGACCGGGCAGGGTGAGGCCGCGGAGGATCTCGGCGCCGGGCGGCGGCCCGTCGGTCCCGGTGGCGATGGTGGTGATGCGTCCGTCCGCGACCTCCAGGACGACCCCCGGCTCGACATGGGTGTCGAGCCAGGCGTGCTCCAGCCAGTACGTCTGCGTCACCTGCAGGCCAGCCCTTCCAGTACGTCGGCGAGCGCGGTCACCCCGGCCTCGCAGTCGTCCTCGGCCGCGTGTTCGGCCGGGGAGTGCGAGACACCGGTGGGGTTGCGCACGAACAGCATGGCGGTCGGGATCCTCCCGGAGAGGATTCCGGCGTCGTGTCCCGCGCCGGTGCCCAGGACGGGGACGTTCAGCCCCGCGTTCCGGTCCTTGCCCAGGATGCGGGCGAGCTCGTCCCGCAGGGCGTGCTCGAACTCGACGACGGGGGTGAACGACTCGCGGACGACGTCGAGCTCGACGCCGTGCGCGTCCGCGTACTCACGGGCCGCCTTCTCGATGCCGGTGACGACCGTGTCGAGCGTCGGCTGGTCGGCGGCGCGGGAGTCGAGCCAGCCGCGGACCAGGGAGGGGATGGCGTTCACGCCGTTCGGCTCGACGGCGATCTTGCCGAAGGTGGCGACGGCACCGGCGAGCTGGGCCTCGCGACGGGCCGCCAGGACCGTCTCCGCGTACGACAGCATCGGGTCGCGGCGGTCCACGAGCCGGGTCGTGCCCGCGTGGTTGGCCTCGCCCCGGAAATCGAAGCGCCAGCGGCCGTGCGGCCAGATGGCGCTGGCGATGCCGACGCGGTCGCCGCTCAGGTCCAGCGCGCGGCCCTGCTCGACGTGCAGTTCGACGAACGCGCCGATGCGGTCGAGCCGCTCGGGGTCCGGGCCGATGGCGTCCGGGTCGTATCCGGCCTGTTCCATCGCCCGCGGCAGCGTGACGCCGTCCGCGTCCGTGAGGCGGTGCGCCTGCTCCACGGTGAGCTCGCCCGCGGTGAGCCGCGATCCGACACAGGCGAGCCCGAAGCGGGCGCCCTCCTCGTCACCGAAGTTGACGAGGGCGAGGGGGCGGGTGAACTCGGCTCCGCGGGCGCGCAGTTCGTCGAGCGCGGCGAACGAGGACACGACACCGAGGGGCCCGTCGAAGGCCCCGCCGTCGGGCACGGAGTCCAGATGCGACCCGGTGACGACGGTGTCACCCGCGGTGGGGTCGCCGAGCCAGGCCCACTGGTTGCCGTTCCGGTCCAGCTCGTAGGTCAGCCCGCGCGCCTCGGCCTGCGTCCTGAACCACGCCCGGCAGTCGGCGTCGGCCCCGGTCCAGGCGAACCGGCGGTACCCGCCGGAGGCAGAACTGCGGCCGATCGGCAGCAGCTCCGCCCACATGCTGTGGAAGGTCACGCGTCGTCACCTTCGCGCATCGGGATGCGGACACCGCGCTCGTCGGCGACGGTCTCGGCGATGTCGTAGCCGGCGTCGACGTGCCGGATGACGCCCATGCCGGGGTCGTTGGTGAGGACGCGGCGGATCTTCTCACCGGCGAGCTTCGTGCCGTCCGCGACGGAGACCTGGCCCGCGTGGATCGAGCGGCCCATGCCGACGCCGCCGCCGTGGTGGATGGAGACCCAGGAGGCACCGGACGCCACATTGACCATGGCGTTGAGCAGCGGCCAGTCGGCGATCGCGTCGGAGCCGTCGAGCATGGCCTCGGTCTCGCGGTACGGGGAGGCGACCGAGCCGCAGTCGAGGTGGTCACGGCCGATCGCGAGGGGGGCGGCGAGTTCGCCGGAGGCGACCATGTCGTTGAAGCGCTCGCCGGCCTTGTCGCGCTCGCCGTAGCCGAGCCAGCAGATGCGGGCGGGCAGGCCCTGGAAGTGGACGCGCTCGCCGGCCAGCTTGATCCAGCGGTGCAGGGACTCGTTCTCCGGGAAGAGGTCGAGGATCGCCTTGTCGGTCTTGTGGATGTCGGAGGCCTCGCCGGACAGGGCGGCCCAGCGGAAGGGACCCTTGCCCTCGGAGAAGAGGGGCCGGATATAGGCGGGGACGAAGCCGGGGAAGGCGAACGCGCGCTCGTACCCTGCGAGTTGGGCCTCACCGCGGATCGAGTTGCCGTAGTCGAAGACCTCGGCGCCGGCGTCCATGAAGCCGACCATGGCCTCGACGTGCTTCGCCATGGACTCACGGGCGCGGGTGGTGAAGCCCGCCGGGTCCTTGGCGGCCGCGTCGGCCATGTCGTCGAAGTCGACGCCGACGGGGAGGTAGGCGAGCGGGTCGTGGGCCGAGGTCTGGTCGGTCACGATGTCGATGGGGGCGCCCTCGGCGAGCATCCGCGGCAGCAGTTCGGCCGCGTTGCCGAGGAGGCCGATGGAGAGCGGCCTGCGCTGGTCGCGGGCCTCGACGGCGAGCTGGAGGGCGTGCTCCAGGGAGTCGGCCCTCACGTCGAGATAGCGGTGCTCGATACGGCGCTCGATGGCGCGCGGGTCGACGTCGATACAGATCGCGACGCCGTCGTTCATCGTCACCGCGAGCGGCTGGGCGCCGCCCATGCCGCCGAGTCCGGCGGTGAGCGTGATCGTGCCGGCCAGCGTGCCGTTGAACTTCTTGGCGGCGACGGCGGAGAAGGTCTCGTACGTGCCCTGGAGGATGCCCTGGGTGCCGATGTAGATCCAGGAACCGGCGGTCATCTGGCCGTACATGGTGAGGCCGAGGGCCTCCAGGCGGCGGAACTCCTCCCAGTTCGCCCAGTCGCCGACCAGGTTGGAGTTGGCGATGAGGACGCGCGGGGCCCACTCGTGGGTCTGCATGACGCCGACGGGCCGGCCGGACTGGACGAGCATCGTCTCGTCCTGCTTCAGGGTCCGCAGCGTGCGGACCATGGCGTCGAAGGAGCGCCAGTCACGCGCGGCCTTGCCGGTGCCGCCGTAGACGACGAGCTTGTCGGGGTGCTCGGCGACCTCGGGGTCGAGATTGTTCTGCAGCATCCGCAGGGCGGCTTCCTGCTGCCATCCCAGGGCGCTCAGTTCCGTACCGCGCGGCGCTCGGACGGGGCGGGGTCCTGACATGGTCTGCCTCCTGGCGGACTGCCGCACGCGGGCTGCGGCATGCGGATAGTTGCAGTGGTTATTCACATCCTGGACTCCTGAATAGAGCTAGTCAATACGTTCGTACGTCAGCGAGGGCGCGCCGCGGGTGTTTGGCTGGGATGTATGGGCGCGGACACGGACACGACGGGGGATTCGGTGGGCAACGGGGTGGAAAGGACCGCGGCGTCTTCGGGGACGCCTTCGGGGACGCCTTCGGGGACGTCTGCGGGGACGTCTTCAGCGGGCGGGGGCGAGCGGGGCGGCGACCGGATCACTCGGCGCGACGACGCCGTACGGGCCGCCGTGGAGCAGGGGCTGCTCGGGACGGCTGCCCCCATCGTGGCGCTTCTCGACGTGCCCGGCATCCGGGCCTCGGCGGCCGCGCTGCGGACCGCCTTCGAGGCGGTGGCCGCGCCGGGCACACCGGTGCTGCACGCCTTCGCGGTGAAGGCGACCCCGCTCGTGCCGGTGCTGCGGCTGCTGCGCGAGCAGGGCATCGGCGCCGAGGTGGCGAGCCCCGGCGAGCTGGCCCTGGCCCGGGCCGCCGGCATCCCGCCGGCCCGGACGGTCCTCGACTCGCCCGCCAAGACCCCGGCCGAGCTGCGCGAGGCGCTGGCGCTGAACATCGCCGTCAACGCGGACAATCCGCAGGAGCTGGCCCGCATCGACGGCCTGGTGCGCTCGGCCGCCACCCGCTCCCCCCTCGGGATACGGGTGAACCCGCAGGTCGGCGGCGGTTCCATCGAGGCACTGTCCACGGCGACGGCGACCTCCAAGTTCGGGGTCGCACTGCGGGACGAGGGAGCCCGTGAGTGGATCGTCCAGGCGTATCTGGACCGGCCCTGGCTGACCCGGCTGCACGCGCACTCCGGCTCGCAGGGCATGCCCCTCTCCCTGCTGGCGCAAGGCGTGGCGGAGACGTACGCGCTCGCCGAGGAGATCAACGGGCGGATCGGCCGACGGCAGATCGACACCCTCGACATCGGCGGCGGACTCCCGGTCAACTTCGGCTCCGAGGCCACGGCGCCGACCTACGCGCAGTACGCACGTCTGCTCGCCGAGGCCGTGCCGGGACTCTTCGACGGGCGGTACGGGCTGGTGACCGAGTTCGGCCGCTCCCTGCTCGCCAAGCACGGGACGGTGCTCGCCCGGGTCGAGTACACGAAGAGCGCCGGGGGCCGCTCCATCGCGGTCACCCACGCCGGTGTGCAGATCGCGGCCCGCACGGTGTACGCGCCGGCCGCCTGGCCGCTGCGGATCGCCGCGTACGACGCGAAGGGGCGCCCCAAGCCGGGTCCCGACGTCGTGCAGGACGTCGCGGGTCCCGCCTGTTTCGCGGGGGACCTCCTCGCCGAGGGCCGCGCGCTCCCGCTGCTCGAACAGGGCGACCACGCGGCGGTGCTGGACACGGGCGCGTACTACTTCGCCCACCACTACGCGTACAACTCCCTGGCCCGTCCCGGGATCTACGGCTTCGCTCCGGACGGCGAGGGCGGGGTGCGATTCGCGGTCGTGAGGAAACCGCAGACCCTCGATGAGATCGTGGCGGAGTCGGGCGGGGACCATGCGGCGGGGCTTACGGGGCTGTAGCGGGGCCCCTGCCGGGGCGCCGGGGGCGCGACTTCGGCGCGGTCCTCGCGCCCGTGCCCGGACCCGTGCCGCACCCGGACCGTGCCGCACCCGCACCCGCACCCGCACCCGCACCCGCACAGCCTGGTCGGAGGCCTGCTCGGAGGCCTGACCAGAGGCCCGTTCGGGCATGGTCAACTTGCCGGTAATTGAGGGCAGTTGACCCACCTTAGTCAGTCCGGGCATGTTCCACTGGAAAATGCCGGAACCCTCACCCCTCGCGCACACGTTGCGTAGCCTCTGCGTCACTCAGCCGAACCCGAGGCGGGAGGGGACAGGGTGCCCGGAATCGACGAGTGCCTGCTGGAAGCCATGAGGCTGCCCGGTGCGCGGGGCGCGGCGGTGGTCGACTGGACCAGCGGGCTGGCGCTGGGCACGGTCGGGGACGCCCCGGGCGGAGACCACGAGACAACCGCGGCGGAGGCCGCGGAGCTGGCCCGGCTCGCCGCGGAGCACCACGCCTTCGCACCGGCCGACGGCTCCGACTGGTCCGAGCGGGAACCACCGGTCGAGGACCTGATCATCAGCAACCGCGACAGCTATCACGTCCTCCGGTTCGTGCGGACGACGTTCGACAGCAGCGTCTTCCTGCATGTGTGGCTGGGCCGCGCGGACGGGAATCTCGCGCTGGCCCGCATCAGACTCGGGGAGCTGGCCGGACGGCTGGTGCTGGGATGAGCACGGTCAGAACGCCTCCCCCGCCCGCCCCCGTGCGGGACGACTCGCGGGACACGGCAGCTCAGGACAAGCCGACCGGAACCGGTACGGGCACCCCCACCGGAACCGGTACGGGCACCCCCACCGGAACCGGTACGGGCACTCCCACCGGAACCAGTGCGGGCACTCCGACCAGAACCGATGCGGGCACTCCCACCGGAACCAGGGCGGGCGCTCCGACCGGAACCCGTGCGGCCGTCTCGCCCATGCTCAGTCGGCTCGCCGCCGAGCGGGCCACCGGCGTGCTGATGCGCGAGCGCGGCACGCTCTACCTCTGTGACGGTGAGGTGGTGCACGCCGAGAGCCCGGCGACCCCCGGCCTCGACGTCCTGCTCACCGTCCGCGGGGCCCTGCACGCCGAGGTCTGGCGGCAGGCGGTCGCCGAGGCCGGAGCGCGCCGCCGGGTCGGGCGGTTCCTGGTCGACAGCGGCCGGATCGCCGAGGGCGCGCTGGAGCTGTGCCATCTCGGGGCGCTGTACGACGCGGCGTACTTCGTGCTCGGCCCGAGCAGTTCCCCGGCTCGCTTCCGTTACGGAGCGGCGCACTGGCTCGGCTCCGTCCGCCCGGTCCCGGTGGCCGCGCTGGAGCGCGAGACGCTGCGCCGCCGGGAGCTGCTGCACCGCATCTGGCCCGACCCGGCGACCGACACCGCCCCACTGGTCCGCTCCCGCGGGCTCGCAGAACCGGCGCTCACCCCGCGCCAGAAGGCCGTACTGGACCGGGTGGACGGCGACCGCACCGCGGCGGAGATCTCACTCGCCCTGGGCCGGCCCGCCTTCCACACCCTGGTCGACCTGCGCAGACTGGCCGCCGCCGGGATCATCACGGCGCCGCACGCGTCGGCGCAGGCTCCCGAGCCCGTCGTGGCCGCCCTGCTCACCGGCACGACCGACGACCCCGATGTCGCCCTGCTGCGCCGGCTCAGAGACGCCCTGGAGGCCCTGTGATCCGCGCGCTCCGACAGCGTGCCGAAAGGAGACTGCTGATGGCGGCGGAGACCGAAGTACTCGAAGAACTGCACCGGTTGAGAGCCCGGGTACCCCAGGTGACCGGTGCGCTCGCGGCCAGTGCCGACGGACTGGTGCTGGCCCACGACACCCCCGGAGTGGAGCCGGAGGGCGTCGCCGCGCTCACCGCGGCCGCGCTGGGTGTCGCCCTGCGGATGACGGACGCCACCGGGCAGGGCGACTTCCGCGAGCTGCTCGTGCGCGGGGTGTACGGCTATGTCGCGACGTACGCGGCCGGCGGCTCGGCCGTGCTGACCCTGCTGGCCCAGGACCGGGTCAACGTCGGCCGGCTCCACCTGGAGGGACGCCGGGCCGGGACCCGGATCGGTGAGCTCGTGGACGCCGCGACGGCACGCGGCGAACCGGCGGGGCCGGCCCGGGCCGCCGCGAAGCCGGCCGCCCGGAGCACCGGCGCACGGACCAGGACCCCGCGCACCGCACCGGCCGCCCGCACCCCGCAGACCCCCGCGACCAAGACCCCTACCGGAACCCCTACCGGCAAAGCCCCTACCACCACGGAAAGTTGAAGGGAAAGAGATCATCATGACCAACACCGAAACGGCGTTGAAAGAGGCACTGGCCTCCATCGAGGGCGCGACCGGAGCCGCGCTCGTCGACTACACCAGCGGAATGGCGCTCGGCACGATCGGCGGCAGCAAGGGCTTCGACCTCACGGTCGCCGCGGCCGGCAACACCGATGTCGTACGCGCCAAGCTGCGCACGATGGAACACCTCGGCCTGAAGGCCGAGATCGAGGACATTCTGATCACCTTGAGCGACCAGTACCACCTGATCCGGCTGATGAAGGGGCGCGGCGGCAACGGCCTCTTCCTGTACCTGGTCCTCGACTCCAAGCGGGCCAACCTGGCGATGGCCCGGCATCAGCTGAAGCGGATCGAGGCGGACCTGGAGGTGTAGGGCGTACCCGAGGGTGCGTCGCGGGCCGCGGGAGGCATCGCGCCGCGGTGCGAGCCTCCCGCGGCCGGGAAGACCGGTGGCGCGGACCCTAGACGAGGGCGTCCGTGCGCCGGCGGGAGCCGCCCGGTGCCGCGTCGCCCGCGGCGATGCCGGTGGAGCGGTACGCCTTGACCGGCTTGCCCGCCGGGGCGCCGGCGCGTCGGCCGAGCCAGTCCACGCGCACCCACAGCAGGGCCTGGCCGGCGCGCTCGCGGCGACCGAGCCAGGCGGCCTTCAGCCACAGGCCCACGGCGGCGCCGGCCAGCAGCAGACCGCCCGCCGCGGGCACCGCGAACGAGCTGCCGAGCGCGGCGGCGAAGGCGAGCAGCAGCCACCAGCGGTGCCCCCGGCGCCAGTTGCGTACGGACACGGCACGGTCCTGGAGCACATCGTGCTTGCCCGCGCGGGCCGCGGAACGGGCCAGCGACCCATACCGCTTCCTGCGCGTGTACGTCACGACGGCCGCCGCGACGATGAACAGCGCGGCTCCGGCCATGACCCCGATCCGGCGCCCCGTCACTCCTGGCGGCAGTACGCCGATGCCCGCCGCGAACACTCCGCACCACCACAGCGGTGCCGCCCCGGCCCTCACGACGACCGCCACCCGAGCCAGTCCCTGCCCTCCGCGCACCACGTCCGCCTCCCGTCTCCGCCTGTTCCGGCGGGCAGATTAGCGAGGGAAGGTGAAACGAATCTGAGAATCCGCGGCCGCCCGACGACTCCGGGCACCCTGCTTGCCGCTTCCTGGCTCACCGCGTCCTGCCACGCCCCCTACTCCACGAAGAGGGAGCGGGCGGCGGCCCGCGCGTCGAACTCCTCCAGCCGCGCCTGCGCGTCCGGCAGGTCGTCGCACATGGCCTCCAGCAGGACGCGGCCGAGCAGCATCGGGGCGCAGGCGGTGTCGAAGGCGAGGCCGGTGCCGACGGCGGCGGGCAGCAGCAGGTCCGACACCTTCGCGACCGGCGCGAAGGCGGAGTCCGCGACGGTGACGACGGTCAGCCCGGCCTCCTTCGCGTAGGCGAGCGAGTCCACGACCTCGCGCGGGTGCCGGGGCAGCGCGAAGCACAGCAGGGCGGTGGCCCCGGCGTGCACGGCCGCGTCGATGCGGTCGTGCAGCATCGTGCCGCCCTCGTGCAGCAGCCGTACGTCCGGATGGACCTTGGCGGCGAAGTACGCGAACCCGTATGCCTGGGAGGCGGCGGCCCGCAGGCCGAGGACCGGGAGGGGCCGGGAGGCGGCGAGGAGCCGGCCCGCGCGGGCCACCGGCCGGGGATCGGCCAGCACCTCGGCGAGATGCTTCAGGTTCTCGATCTCGGCCTCGACGGCCTGCTGGTACTCGTTGTACGAGGCGGTGTCCACGGCGGGCTCCGCGGGGGCGACCTCGCGCAGGTGCTTGCGCAGGGCCGGGTAGCCGTCGAAGCCGAGCGCGACCGCGAAGCGGGTGACGGACGGCTGGCTGACGCCGGCGAGTTCGGCGAGCTCGACGCTCGACAGGAACGGCACGTCGGCGGCGCGCCGCACCATGCTGTGCGCGATGCGCCGCTGCGTCGGCGTCAGCCGGCGTCCCTCGAAGAGCGCCTGCAGCCGCGCGGCAGGGCTGTCGGTCACGCTCATTGCGTGGTCCCCCTCCAGATGTCCGTGAACCGGTCGAGCAGTGCGGCCGCCGTCGTCACGTCGTCCGTGAGCGGCCGGTCGGCCTGGTCCGGGTCGAGTGCCGACTCGGCGAGTTCCAGCGCCCGGCCGACCGGCAGCTCCGGGTCGGGCCGCAGGTCGCGCTGGCGCAAGGCCCGTACGGCGGCGACGAGTTCGCAGCCGACGACGAGACGGTACGCACCGCACGCCCGCAGGGTCTGGCGTGCCGCGAGCGAGGCGAAGCTGGCCTGTTCCTCGACGCCCCGGGAGAGTACAGCGTGGCCGAGCGAGGCGGGCGCGGAGAAGGCACGCAGGTCGCCGAGGGCGGCCCCGGCGGCGTACTCCAGGATCATCACGCCGGAGGACGCGGGCTCCTGGTCGGCGAGGAAGGGGCGCAGCCGGGTGTAGGCGGGCTCGTTCAGCGTCGAGAGCCGCGAGGTCGAGAGGCGGGCGACCTGGGTGACGGCCAGCCTGAAGTGGTCGAGGGCGAGGGCGAGTTGGGCCTGGTAGAAACCGCCGTGGTGGTAGGCGGCCAGGTCCTCGGCGCAGATGAGGGGGTTCTCGGCGGCGGCGTTCATCTCGATCGTGAGGACCTCGTCGAGCGCGTCCGCCGCGTCGTGCGCGGGCCCGTGGATCTGCGGGATGCACCGGAAGCCGTACGGGTCCTGGATCCGCCCCAGGGGCGGGGTGGGCCGGTCGGCGGCCCCGATCAACTCCCGCATGCGCCGGGCCACTTCGGTGGACCCGCGATGCGGGCGGGCGGCATGCACCGGAGCCGCGTACGCCTCGTGCGATCCGTCGACCGCGACCAGCGACAGCGCCGCGACGACCTGCGTGGCGACGATCAGGCCCCGCAACTCGTCCAGCGCGAGCGCGGCCTGCCCCAGGGTCAGGGCGTTGCTGCTGATGAGCGCGAGGGCGTCGTTGTTGTCGAGGGCCTGCGGCGCGGGCGGCGCGCCCTTCACCCGGCCCCCGGAAGCCACCCGTCGAACCCGGTCCCCACCGAGCCCGGCACCCGGCGCCACGCCCTGCGCCCCGCTCCCCGGCCCCGAGGGCCGGTCGCCCCCCGGCGGCACGGCGAGAGCCACCGGGCCGGACGCGACCCCGGGCGCCGAACCGATCGCCGAACCGATCGCCGAGCCGGCCGCCACCCCGGCCGGCACCCCGTCCGGCACCCCGTCCGTCGCCCCGCCCGGCACCCCGTCCGGTGCCCTGTCCGTCGCCCCGCCCGGCACCCCGTCCGCCACCCCGGCCGACACCCCGTCCGGTGCCCTGTCCATCGCCCCGCCCGGCACCCCGCCCGGCACCCCGTCCGGTGCCCTGTCCGGCGCCCCGCCCCGCACCCCGTCCGCCACCCCGCCCGGTGCCCGCCACGGATGCTCCCCCGCCAGCGCCAGCCCCACCTGGGCGAGTGCCGCGATGTCCCCCGTGCCCACGGATCCGAACTCGTTCACCACGGGATACGCGCCGCTCTCCAGCGCCTCGCACAGGGCCGTGACCACGCTGGGCCGCAGGCCCGCCCCGCCGGCGAGGACCTGGTTGGCCCGCACCGCGAGCATCGCCCGGACCTCGCGGGCCGGCAGCTCCGCCCCGATGGCGCCGGCGTGGCTGCGCAGCAGGCGCAGGCCGTGGCCGGCGGCGGCCTCGGTCGGGACGTCCTCGTTCCGGTTGGCGCCGACGCCGGTCGAGCGGCCGTAGACCCTGCCGGTCGCGGCGATCTGCCGGGCCGCGTCCCAGGACTCCTCGGCGCGCTTCATCGCCTCGGCGGCGGGTACGGGACGCGCGACCCCGTCGGCGAGACGCACGACGTCGACGGCGTTGACACCGCACCCGTCCAGGACCACGGGCCCGGCCGCGTCCGGACCCGCCACCGCGTCCACCGCGTCCACGATTCGAGACGACATCACGCGCAAACTCCCCTCAACCGCGACAACGGGTCTTACCGGTCGGCCATAAGTAACCAGCGATTAACGCCGGAGCATTGACAACCTATTCAGACACCGAGAACTCTGCATGACGATATGCAGGCCGGGCAAGGGACACCTCATGATCCAGTTCGACGCGGTCCACAAGCGCTTCCCGAACGGCACCACAGCAGTCCACGATCTCTCCCTGGAGATGCCGGAAGGCGGCGTGACCGTCCTCGTCGGGTCCTCCGGTTGCGGTAAGACGACCACCCTGCGGATGATCAACCGGATGGTCGATCCGACGTCCGGGACCATCCGGGTGGGCGGCAAGGACGTCCTGCGCCAGGACGCGGCCGAGCTGCGCAGATCCATCGGTTACGTCATCCAGCAGTCGGGGCTCTTCCCGCACCGCACGGTGCTCGACAACATCGCGACCGTGCCGCTCCTGCTGGGCTGGGGCCGGAAGAAGGCGCGGGCCAGGGCGGCCGAGCTGCTGGAGACCGTGGGCCTGAGCGCCGACGCGGGCAAGCGCTACCCGCACCAGCTCTCCGGTGGCCAGCAGCAGCGCGTCGGTGTGGCCCGCGCGCTCGCCGCCGACCCGCCGGTCCTGCTCATGGACGAGCCGTTCGGCGCGGTCGACCCCGTCGTGCGCACCCAGCTCCAGGACGAACTGCTGCGCCTGCAGAAGGAGTTGAGCAAGACCATCGTCTTCGTCACGCACGACATCGACGAGGCGGTCCGGCTCGGCGACCAGATCGCCATCTTCCGTACCGGCGGGCATCTGGTGCAGTGCGCCGCACCGGCCGAGCTGCTGGCCCGGCCCGCGGACGACTTCGTCGCCGACTTCCTGGGCGCCGAGCGGGGCCTGAAGCTGCTCTCCCTGACGACCCTGAAGGACGTCCCCAGCACCCCCCTCCCCGAGGGCGGCCCCTGGGAGCTCGTCCTGGACGACGCCCGCAGGCCCCGGCACTGGCGCGCCAAGGACGACGAACTCCCCGTACGGCCGCTCAAGGACACCGACTCCCTGCTCGCGGCGCTCAACGAGTCGATCGCCTCGCCGACCGGCCTGGTCGCCCGCGTCGACGCCGACGGTGCGCTGACCGGCGTCACCTCGCGCGACGCCGTGCACGAGTACGCGGGCCGGGCCCACAGCACGGCGGGCACCGGCACGACGGGCACGGGCACGACGGGCACGGGCGCCGGCACAGCGAGCAAGGTCACCGGCACCGGCACCGGCACCGGCACCGCAGACTCCCCGAGCAGCGAGAGCGCCGCGATATGACCATCGACTGGTCGTGGATCGGCGACCACACCGACGACCTCACCACGCTCACCCTCTCCCACCTCTCCGCCGCCCTGTCCGCCGTCTTCTTCGGACTGCTGGTCTCCCTCCCGCTGGCCGTGCTGGCCCATCGGGTCCGCCCGCTGCGCGGCTTCCTGCTCGGGCTCTCGAACGTCCTGTTCACGATCCCGTCGATCGCGGTCTTCGTCCTGCTGCTGCCGGTCTCCGGCCTCACCCGCACCACCACGGTGACCGGCCTGACGATCTACACCCTGGTGGTCCTGCTCAGGAACACCGTCGAGGGCCTCGACTCGGTCCCGGCGAGGACGAAGGAAGCCGCGAAGGCCATGGGCACCCGCCCGCTGCGCACGCTGCTCACCGTCGAACTCCCCCTCGCCCTCCCGGTGATCATGGCGGGCGTCCGGATCGCGACCGTCATGTCGATCTCGCTCGTCTCGGTCGCCACCTACATCGGCGACGGCGGCCTCGGCCAGCTCTTCACCGACGGCTTCCAGCGCAACTTCCCGACGCCGGTCATCGTCGGTGTCGTCCTGACGCTCCTGCTGGCCCTGGTGGCGGACGCGCTGCTGGTCGCGCTGCAGTACGTACTTACTCCGTGGACGAGGCGGCGAGCCTGATGTACGAACTCTTCAAGAACCTCGGCAAATGGCTGGTCAGCGGCGACCAGTGGGCCGGCACGGACGGCATCGCCCACCGCCTCGCCGAGCACCTCCAGTACTCCCTGCTGGCCACGCTCGTCGCGGCCGCGATCGCGCTGCCGGTCGGCCTGCTGATCGGGCACACCGGCAGGGGCGCGTTCCTCGCCATCAACCTCTCGTCGTTCGGGCGGGCGCTGCCCACCGTCGGCCTGGTGGTACTGGTCTTCCTGGCCAGCGGTCTGTCGATGTGGCCGGTGTACATCGCGCTGGTCGCCCTCGCGGTCCCGTCCATCGTGACGAACACCTACGCCGGAATGACCGCCGTCGACCCGGACGTGAAGGACGCGGCGCGCGGCCAGGGCATGCGCTGGCACCAGGTCCTCTTTCAGGTCGAGTTGCCCCTCGCCCTGCCGCTGATCATGACCGGCCTGCGGCTCGCGCTGATCCAGGTGGTCGCGACGGCCACCATCGCCGCGTACGTCTCCTTCGGCGGTCTCGGCCGCTACGTCTTCGACGGGCTCGCCCAGCGCGACCTCGTCCAGGTGCTCGGAGGCGCGGTGCTCGTCGCCGTGGTCGCCGTCGTCCTGGACCTGGCCCTGAGCGGCCTGCAGCGCTTCCTCTTCCTCCCCCACTCTCGACTTCGCTCGACCGGGGGGACCCCCATCGCACCGCGCAGGGAGAACCCGTGAATCGTCGTACTCTCCTCGGCGGCCTGTTCGCCGCGGCCTCCGTCCCCGCCCTCGCCGCGTGCAGCGGCGGCATCACCTCCCTCGACGGTCAGGGAGGCGGCGGCAGCGGCGGTGGCTCCAGCAAGGGCGGTGTCACCATCGGCACCGCCAACTTCACCGAGAACCAGGTGCTCGGCTATCTCTACGCGGCCGTCCTGGAAGCGGCCGGTGTGCAGACGAAGGTCCGTCCGAACCTCGGCACCCGCGAGATCCTGATCCCCGCGCTCAAGGGCGGCGACATCGATCTGCTGCCCGAGTACCAGGGCGCCCTGCTGCACTACCTCGACCCGAAGGCGAAGGCCACGGAGGAGGGCGAGATGCAGAACGCCCTCGCGATCGCCCTGCCCAAGGGACTCCAGATCCTGCCGTACGGCATGGCCGAGGACTCGGACGCGTTCGTGGTCACCCGGGAAACGGCACAGAAGTACGGCCTGACCTCCCTCGCCGATCTGCGCAAGCAGAACGGCAAGCTCGTCATCGGCGCCGCCGCCGAGGTGAAGAAGCGCCAGGTCGGTGTGGTCGGCCTGAAGGACGTCTACGGCGTGGAGTTCAAGGAGTTCAAGTCGCTCGACTCGTCCGGGCCGCTGGTCAAGGGCGCCCTGAGGAAGGGCGATGTGGACGTGGCGAACCTGTTCACCACCGACACCGACATCCAGGCCAACCACTGGGTCGTCCTCACCGACCCGAAGAACCTGGTCCCGGGTCAGCACGTCGTCCCGCTCATCGCGGACCGCAAGGCCGACTCCACGGTCCGCAAGGCGCTCGCCGCACTCGGCAACGTCCTCACGACGGCCCAGCTCACCGAGCTCAACCGCCAGGTCGACAAGGACAAGAAGGACCCGGAGGACGTGGCGAACACGTACGCGAAGCAGCACGGGCTGGCCAAGTGAGGGCGGGCTCCCTCATCGAGCGGCGCTCCATCGACGTGGTGCCCGACGAGGAGCGCCACGGCACCGCGTTCAGCCAGTTCACCCTCTGGCTCGGCGCCAACCTGCAGATCACCGCCGTCGTCACCGGCGCACTCGCGGTCGTCTTCGGCGGTGACGTGGTCTGGTCGGCCGTCGGACTGCTCGCGGGCAATCTGCTCGGCGGCGCCGTGATGGCCCTGCACTCGGCGCAGGGCCCGAAGCTGGGACTGCCGCAGATGATCCAGTCGCGGGCGCAGTTCGGCGTCCGCGGGGCGGTCGTTCCGCTGCTGCTGGTGATCCTGATGTACGTCGGGTTCTTCGCGAGCGGCAGTGTGCTGGCCGGGCAGGCGGTCGGCGAGCTGACGCACACCGGCGACACGGCCGGCATCGTGCTCTTCGCGCTCGTCACCGCGGTGACGGCGGCCGTCGGCTACCGGGTCATCCACACCCTGGGCCGGGTGGCGAGCGTGATCTGCGCGCTGGCGTTCGTGTACCTGGGCATCCGGCTGCTGGACCGCGTGGACCTCTCCGCCCTGCTCGGCGACGCCCACTTCGACCTGCCCGTGTTCCTGCTCGCGGTGTCGCTGTCGGCCTCCTGGCAGCTGGCGTTCGGCCCGTATGTCGCCGACTACTCGCGCTATCTGCCGCGGACGACGTCGGGCCGGGCGACCTTCTGGTGGACGCTGGCCGGTTCGGCGCTCGGCTCGCAGTGGTCGATGACCTTCGGTGTGCTGGTCGCGGCCACGGCCGGCGAGAAGTTCCTGGCGAGCCAGGTCGGTTACGTGGTCGCCCTCGGCGGCACCGGCCTCGTCGCGTCCTTCTTCTACTTCGTGATCGCGCTCGGCAAGCTGACCATCAACGTGCTGAACACGTACGGCGGTTTCATGTCGATGGTGACGAGCGTCAGCGGGTTCCGCGGCCGGCGGGTGCTGTCCCAGCGCGGACGGGCCGTGTACATCGCTGTGATCATGGCGGCCGGCACCGCGGTCGCCCTGCTCGGCAAGGACAGCTTCCTCTCCTCCTTCAAGGACTTCCTGCTCTTCCTGCTGACCTTCTTCACCCCGTGGTCGGCGATCAACCTGGTCGACTACTACCTGATCTCCAGGGAGCGGTACGACATCCCGGCCCTCTTCGACCCCCACGGCCGTTACGGAGCGTGGCGCTGGGACGCGCTCGGGGTCTACGCGACGGGACTGCTCGCCCAACTCCCGTTCCTCGCCACGAGCTTCTGCACGGGGCCGTTCGTGGCGCCGCTGGGCGGTGCGGACGTGTCGTGGATCGTCGGTCTCGTCGTACCGGCGCTGCTGTACTGGCTGCTCGCACGGCGCCACACGGCGCACATCCCGGAGCGGACGGCGGACGCGCCGCTTCCCGATCAAGAGCCGGTATCGCGGGAGCGATGATCTGACGACGAATCAACCAAGTGTCGTTAAACGGACACTCAGGGTGACATGTGCGTGCGTACGGTGAGTGAGCGCTACAAGCACATCTCCTGAGGGAGCGTCATGCCCTCGAACCGCAGGGCTTTTCTGGCGGCGACCACCGCCACACTCGCGGCGCCCCCGGCTTCGGCCGCCGCCGCGATCACCACGACCCCGGTGGCCACGGCCGCTTCCACGTCGCCACCGGACCCACGTCCGGCTCCCCCACCGGACCGGCTTCCGGGCCCCGGCCCGCGCCCGGCCCCGGGTCCGGGACCGCATCCCCGTCCGGCCGACGCCCCGGCCGCGCTCGCCGAACTGCTCGCGGGCAACCGGCGGTACGCCGCCGGGCGTTCGCGGCATCCGGACGAGGGGCGCGCCCGGCGGCAGGTCCTCGCCGCCGGACAGCACCCCTTCGCGGTGGTCGTCGGGTGCATCGACTCCCGGGTGCCGCCCGAGCTGGTCTTCGACCAGGGGCTCGGGGACCTGCTCTGCATAAGGACAGCCGGCCAGGTGCTCGACGAGGCGGTGCTCGGGTCCATCCAGTACGGGGTGGCGGAGCTGGGCATCCCGCTGGTGCTCGTGCTCGGGCACGAGCGGTGCGGGGCCGTCGCGGCGACGCTCGGGCATCTGCGGACCGGAGCGCCGGTGCCGGGGCATCTCGCCCTGCTGGTGGACGAGATCGTCCCGGCCGCGCGGCGGACCCGGGGCCTGCCCGGGGACTGGGCGGACCACACCGTACGGGCCCACACGCGGTGGGTGCGCGACGCCATCCGGGCGGACCCGGCGTTCGCCCCCGCCACGGTGACCGCCGCCCGCTTCGACCTCGACACCGGAATCGTCGGCCTGCTGCCCTGAGCCGCCGTCACCAGGGCAGCGCCGTCACCGCCGGCCGCGCCCGCCTTCCCCCGCCGCCCGACTGCCCACGGCAGGCCCGCGGACGGCTCCCCCTGCCCCCACGCACCCGAAGAAGTCACGCATCCCCCATGAAACAAACTCCCGCCCTCTCCCGGGCCCTGGCCGTCCTGCCCTCGGTATCCGACCTCCGGTCCATGGGCCGTGCGCCGCGCCGGGACCTCCTCTGCGGGCTCACCGTCGCCGTGGTCGCCCTCCCCCTCGCCCTCGGATTCGGGGTGACGTCCGGACTCGGGGCCGCCTCGGGGCTGGTCACCGCGATCGTCGCGGGGGCGCTCGCCGCGCTGTTCGGCGGTTCGGCGCGGCAGGTGAGCGGGCCGACCGGGGCGATGACCGTCGTCCTGGTGCCGATCGTCCACCGCTACGGCGCCGACGGAGTGCTGACCGTCGGGCTGATCGCGGGCGCATTGCTGCTGGTCCTCGCGTTCGCGCGGGCCGGCGCGGCGATGGCGTACGTGCCCGCGCCCGTCATCGCCGGATTCACCCTCGGCATCGCCTGTGTGATCGCGCTGCAACAGATGCCGTCGGCCCTGGGCGTGCCCGTGCCGCACGGGGAACAGGTCGCGGCGGTGGCGCTGCGGGCGGCCGAGGAGTTCGGCCGGTCACCGCGGTGGCCGGCGCTCGCGCTGTCCCTCGGGGCGGCCGCGGTGATGCTCGCCGGCGCCCGCTGGAAGCCGGGCCTGCCCTTCTCGCTGGTCGCGGTGGCGGCCGCGACCCTGGCGGCGGAGGGCCTCGGCCTGCACGTGACCCGGATCGGCTCCCTGCCGTCCTCCCTGCCCGCCCCCTCCCTCGCCTTCTTCGATCCGGCCCGGGTGCCGTCCCTCCTCGCCCCGGCCGCCGCCGTCGCCGCCCTGGCCGCCCTGGAGTCCCTCCTCTCCGCCTCCGTCGCGGACGGCATGCGCCCCGGTGAACGCCACGACCCCGGCAAGGAACTGTTCGGCCAGGGCGTCGCCAACCTCGCGGCCCCGCTCTTCGGCGGCGTACCGGCGACGGGCGCCATCGCCCGTACGGCGGTGAACGTCCGTACCGGCGCGGTCTCCCGGCTGGCCGCGCTGGCGCACGCGGTGATCCTCGCCGGGATCGTGGCCGCCGCTGCCCCGCTCGTGGCCCGGATCCCGCTGGCCGCGCTGGCCGGCGTGCTGCTCGCCACCGCCGTACGGATGGTGGAGACGGACGCCGTACGGGCCATGGCGCGGGCGACCCGCGGGGACGCCCTGGTCCTGACGCTGACCGCGTGCGCGACGCTCGGCCTTGACCTGGTGCGGGCGGTGCTGCTCGGGCTCGCGGTGTCCGTCCTGCTGGCCCTGCGAGCGGCGGTACGGGGCAGCCGGCTCACCCCGGCCGCGGCCGACGAGGCACCGGGATGCGCGAACGTCACCTACCGCTTCGACGGCCCGCTCCTGTTCGCCGCGGCCCACCGCTTCCGGGCCGGTCTGGCGGAGCTGCACGGGGTCACGGCGGTGGATCTGCGGATGTCGGGGCTCACGGCGGTCGACGCGACGGGCGCGCTGGCCCTCAAGGACGCCGTGGGCGATCTGCGCGACCGGGGCATCGAGGTCAGGATCACCGGGGTCGAGCGGGGTCACCGCCATGTGCTGGAGTCGGTCGGGGTCCTGCCGGCGGGGGTGCAGCCCAGCTCCAACAGGGGGGCTATCCCCAGTGTCACCGGGGTCCCGGCTCCCTAATCTGGGTCCCATGACCGGTATGGAAGCCCCTGACGCCGAACTGAAGAAGGAACTCGACGCCACCCTGCACGCGCGCAGGGAACTGGGCGAGGACTACGAGCCCGCACTCGTCGAGTCGTTCCTGGAGAAGGTCGAGCAGCGCCTCGACGGAGCGGTCGACCGCCGGGTGCGCCGGCAGCTCGCGGAGCAGCAGATGGTGGTGGCCCGCGGCGCCCGCTCACCCCAGTCGGCCGACTCGTGGGGCGAGCGCTTCGGCTTCGGGATCGTCTCGCTCGTCCTCGCGGTCCCGCTGTCCGCGATCGGCGGCGGCGTCGCGGGCCTGCCCGGCCTGTTGGTCGCCTGGGTGGGCATCGTGGGCGTCAACGCGGTCCAGGCCCTGCGCCACACCGGCCTCCCGCTGCGCAGGCCCGGCGAGAAGTCCGGCTCGGACTGGGAGGCGTAGCCCACCGGAGCTACGCCTGAGTGGTCGGCAGGACGATGACCTGCCGCAGGTTGACGCGGGGCGGCCGGCTCGTCACGTACGCGACGACGTCCGCGATCTCCTCCGCCGACAGCGCGTCGATCGCCCCGAACATCCCGTCCAGCTCCTCCAAGAGCCGGGCGTTGTCGATGTGACCGCGCAGTTCCGACTCCGTGAGCCCCGGCTCGATGTTGGTGACCCGCACCCCGCGCGGCCCCAGTTCCGTGCGCAGGGACTGCGAGAGATAGGTCAGCGCGGCCTTGGTGGCGCCGTACACCGCGTAGTTGGGGAAGGCGACGTGCGCGCCGATCGAGGAGATGTTCACCAGGTCCGCGGTGCGCCCCTCGGCGGCCGCGGCGAGCAGATCACCGTTGAACGCGCGGATGACCCTGAGCACTCCGGTCACGTTCGTGTCGAGCATCCGCTGCCATTCGTCGATCCGCCCGCCCTCGATGGGGTTGGGCAGCATCACGCCCGCGGAGTTCACGACCAGGTCGACGCCCCCGTACACCTCGTGGACCCGCTCGACCGCTGCCTGGACCGACGCGTCGTCCGTGACGTCGGCGACCACGGCCAGCGCCCGGCCGCCGTCGGCCTCGATCTTCGCGGCGAGTTCAGCAAGGCGCTCCTCGCGCCGGGCCAGCAGAACGACGCGCGCCCCCTGCGCGGCGAGCAGCCGCGCGGTCGCGGCGCCCATCCCGCTCGCGGCTCCGGTGACGACGGCGGTGCGGCCGGCCAGTGTCTCGTACGACATGTGAGTACTCCCCGAGTTCCCGTCGCCCGGTCTCTCCCGGCGACGAGAACCACCCTGGCCGTCCGCACCTCGGCTACCCAGGGCTGAGCTTTTCCTGGGTCTGCCAGTACCAGGCTGCGTTCCGGCCGCGACCTCTACCATCGAACGCATGGACGGGGATCTCGGGGACTTTCTGCGCTCGCGCCGCGCTCGTATCCAGCCCGAGGAGGTGGGGCTGCCCTCGCACGGACGGCGCCGCGTCCCGGGCCTGCGCCGCGAGGAGGTCGCCCAACTTGCGGGCGTGAGCGTCGACTACTACATCCGGCTCGAACAGGGCCGGGGTGCCGGGGGTGCCGCCCGGACGAAGTCCGGAGGAGTCTCGGACGCGGTCCTGGACGCGATCGCGCGGGTGCTGCACCTGGACGAGACGGAACGGGCCTATCTGCACACGGTGGCCCGCCCGGCCAGGAACCCGGCCCGCCCGGCCGCGCTCCGCGTCCGCCCCGGTGTGCAACTCCTGCTCGACACCGTGGAACAGGCCCCCGCCTTCGTCCTCGGCCCCCGGCTCGACGTGCTGGCCTGGAACACGCTGGGCGACGCGGTCACCGGCTACAGCAGGATGACGTCCGAGGAGCGCAACATCCCGCGCCATGTCTTCCTCGACCCCGCGTCCCGCGACCTCTACCCGGAGTGGCCGGCGGTGGCCGCCGAGTCCGTCGCGTATCTGCGCCTGTACGCGGCCCGCCATCCCGAGGACGCGAAACTGTGCGCGCTCGTCGGCGAACTCTCGCTGCGCAGCGAGGACTTCCGCCGGCTGTGGGCGGACCACCTGGTCAAGGAGAAGACGTACGGCGTGAAGCGCATCCAGCATCCCGAGGTGGGTCTGCTGACCTTCCCGTACGAGACGCTGGCGCTGCCCTCGGAGTCCGATCAGCTGCTCGTGGTCTACACCCCCGAGCCGGGCTCGGAGACGGCCGAACGCCTGGCGCTGCTGGGCAGTTGGGCGACGAGCCGCACGGGGTGACGGGGCGGGGCCGCGAAGGCGGCAGCCAGGAGCCCGGAAGAGGGCCGAAAAGAGTTGGCGCGGGGACCGCCGCACCCCCGTTGCCGGGGGGCGGGACGACGGCGGTCCCCGCGAGGGACGCGTGCCGGGTCAGGGCCGGGCTGGCGCGTCCTTGGCGTCCATGGAGGTCCGGGAGCCGCTCCGGAGGTCCTTGACGCCGTTTTGGTGTCGGCCGGGGCGGGGAGCCGCTCCCGCCCTTGCCGACAACCACCAATGTGCCGGACCCGTGTTAAGCGGGTGCTGCGCGGACGTGACGCGCTCGTACCACTTCCGCGAAGTTCCCCGCCGAAAGGGCCGGAAGATCCCTTTCGGCGCGGAACGGGGGAGATCTCGTCCTGTCTCCCGCGGTGTCACTACTGCCTGGCGCCGCCCTTGGCGAGGAAGGCCAGCAGGTCCTGGCGGCTGATGACCCCGGTCGGCTTGCCCTCGACCAGCACGATCGCCGCGTCGGCGGAACCGAGCACGGACATCAGGTCCCCGACCGGCTCGCCGGAGCCGACCTGCGGCAGCGGCGCCGACATGTGCTTCTCCAGCGGGTCGTCGAGCGAGGCCTTCTTGGTGAACAGGTGGTCGAGCAGCTCCCGCTCCACGACGGACCCCACGACCTCGGCCGCCATGACGTCCGGGTGACCGGCGCCGGGCTTCACGATCGGCATCTGCGAGACGCCGTACTCGCGCAGCACCTCGATGGCCTCGCCGACCGTCTCGTCCGGGTGCATGTGGACGAGCGAGGGGATGTGGCCGCCCGCCTTGTCACTGAGCACGTCGGCGACGCGGGCGCTCGGCCCGGTGTCCTCGAGGAAGCCGTAGTCGGCCATCCACTCGTCGTTGAAGATCTTGCTGAGGTAACCGCGGCCGCTGTCCGGCAGCAGGACGACGACGACGTCGTCCGGGCCGAGCCGCTCGGCCACCCGCAGCGCGCCCACGACGGCCATTCCGCAGGAGCCGCCGACCAGCAGCCCCTCCTCCTTGGCCAGCCGCCGCGTCATCTGGAAGGAGTCCTTGTCGGACACGGCGACGATCTCGTCGGCGACGGTCCGGTCGTAGGCCGTCGGCCAGAAGTCCTCGCCGACGCCCTCGACGAGATACGGCCGCCCGGACCCGCCGGAGTACACGGACCCCTCGGGGTCGGCGCCGATGACCTGGACCCGCCCGTCACTGGCGTCCTTCAGGTACCGCCCGGTCCCGGAGATGGTGCCGCCGGTGCCCACACCCGCCACGAAATGGGTGATCTTCCCCTCCGTCTGCTCCCACAGCTCGGGGCCGGTGGAGTGATAGTGCGACAGGGGGTTGTTGGGGTTGGAGTACTGGTCCGGCTTCCAGGCGCCCGGCGTCTCGCGCACCAGCCGGTCGGAGACGTTGTAGTACGAGTCCGGGTGCTCGGGGTCGACGGCCGTCGGGCAGACGACCACCTCGGCGCCGTACGCGCGCAGCACGTTGATCTTGTCGGTGCTCACCTTGTCAGGGCACACGAAGATGCACTTGTAACCCTTCTGCTGCGCCACGATGGCGAGGCCGACACCGGTGTTTCCGCTGGTCGGCTCGACAATGGTGCCGCCGGGCTTGAGGGCGCCGCTCTCCTCCGCGGCCTCGATCATGCGCAGCGCGATGCGGTCCTTCACGGATCCGCCGGGGTTGAAGTACTCAACCTTCGCCAGGACGGTCGCCTGAATGCCCGCGGTCACGTTGTTGAGCCTCACCAGCGGGGTGTTGCCGACGAGACTGATCATCGAGTCGTGGAATTGCACCGTTGTCTCCGGAGCTGTGTATCAAGGGATGGTTCAGCCAGCCTAAGGCCCCACGTGGGAGGGGGGTCCCACGGTTGCTTCCGGAAGGTGCCGCACACGCCGTTGAGATTGGCCGACCCGCTCTACGGGGCAAGCAGTGGTTGTACGGCTACGAGGAGGTGGCGGCTACGCATGTCGAGCTTGTCGAGGGCGAGGGTGGCCCGGCGCATCGCGGCGGGAGCGGCGTACGGCGGCGGCGGGATCGGGCTGGTGGGCGCGGCAGCGGTCGGTGTCGTGCTGGCCGAGGTGCAGCTGGCGAAACGCCATGTGGGAAACGGTCACAGTCATCCGCCGCGCGCGGACGGACTCTACGGGCACGCGTACGCCGGTCTCGACGAGACTCCGCTGCGGCTGGCCATGCTCGGTGACTCCACGGCCGCGGGGCAGGGGGTGCACCGGGCCCGCCAGACACCGGGGGCGCTGTTGGCCTCCGGGCTCGCCGCGGTGGCGGAACGCCCGGTGGAGCTGGTCAATGTGGCGCTGCCCGGGGCCCAGTCGGACGACCTGGACCGCCAGGTAGCGCTCGCCCTCGCGGACACCGGCCGAGTACCCGATATCTGCGTGATCATGGTGGGCGCGAACGATGTCACCCACCGGATGCCGCCGACCCGCTCCGTCCGCCATCTGTCCTCGGCGGTACGGCGGCTGCGGACCGCGGGTGCGGAGGTGGTCGTCGGCACCTGTCCCGACCTCGGCACCGTCGAGCAGGTCCAGCAGCCGCTGCGCTGGCTGGCCCGTCGCGCCTCCCGGCAGCTGGCCGCCGCCCAGACGATCGGCACGGTCGAGCAGGGCGGTCGTACGGTGTCGCTGGGCGACCTCCTCGGCCCCGAGTTCGAGGCGAACCCCCGGGAGCTGTTCGGGCCCGACAACTACCACCCCTCCGCTGAGGGGTACGCGACGGCCGCGATGGCGGTCCTTCCCACGGTGTGTGCCGCGCTCGGCCTCTGGCCGGCGGACGAGGAGCGGCCGGACGTCTCCCGCCGCGAGGGCTTCCTGCCGGTGGCCCGGGCCGCCGCGGAGGCCGCGTCCGAGCCCGGTACCGAGGTCACGGCCGCGATGCCCACGGGCCCGCGCGGCCCCTGGGCCCTCCTCAAGCGCCGCCGCCGCCGGCGCCTCCCCGCCACCGACCCGGCCGCTACGCCGGCCCCGTCCGCCCCGTCCACTTGACCCCCTGGGGGGCTCCGCCCCCAGACCCCCGCATCGGCCTGCACGGCCTCGTCCTCAATCGCCGGACGGGCTGAACCCCTTTCCCTCACCAGGCACCCATGAACTCGGGGAGTGATATTCAGCCCCTCCGGCGTTTGAGGAGCGGGGTCCGGGGCGGAGCCCCAGGTCGGGACGGGACCGGCGGAACCAGGTCAGGGGGCCAAGCCCGGACCCCGCTCAAGGCGCCCACGCCAGCGAAAAGCAAGCGCTTGGAAAGTGCGTCCCGAGTCACACGCCAATATCGGTGACCGAGCGGGTACGGCCGGGTAACTTCCAAGCAGCCGTGCACAACCCCCGTCCCACTGGAGCCGTGATGCCCGAAGCCGTGATCGTCTCAGCCGCCCGTTCCCCGATCGGCCGCGCCTTCAAGGGCTCCCTGAAGGACGTGCGCCCCGACGACCTGACCGCCACGATCATCCAGGCGGCCCTCGCCAAGGTCCCGGAGCTGGACCCGAAGGACATCGACGACCTGATGCTGGGCTGCGGCCTGCCCGGCGGCGAGCAGGGCTTCAACCTCGGCCGCATCGTCGCCGTACAGATGGGCATGGACCACCTCCCGGGCTGCACCATCACCCGCTACTGCTCCTCGTCGCTGCAGACGTCCCGCATGGCCCTGCACGCCATCAAGGCGGGCGAGGGCGACGTCTTCATCTCGGCCGGCGTCGAGGTGGTGTCCCGCAGCGTCAAGGGCAACAGCGACAGCCTCCCCGACACCCGCAACCCCCTCTTCGCGGAGGCGGAGGCCCGCACCCAGGCCGTCGCGCAGAGCGAGGGCGCGTCCTGGCACGACCCGCGCGAGGACGGCCTGCTCCCGGACGCGTACATCGCGATGGGCCAGACCGCGGAGAACCTCGCCCGCGTCAAGGGCGTCACCCGCCAGGACATGGACGAGTTCGGCGTCCGCTCGCAGAACCTCGCCGAGGAAGCCATCAAGAACGGCTTCTGGGAGCGGGAGATCACCCCGGTCACGACCCCCGACGGCACGGTCGTGAGCAAGGACGACGGCCCCCGCGCCGGCGTCACCCTCGAAGGCGTCCAGGGCCTCAAGCCGGTCTTCCGCCCCGACGGCCTGGTCACGGCGGGCAACTGCTGTCCGCTGAACGACGGCGCCGCCGCCCTCGTCATCATGAGCGACACCAAGGCCCGCGAGCTCGGCCTCACCCCGCTCGCCCGCATCGTCTCGACCGGTGTCACCGGCCTCTCCCCCGAGATCATGGGCCTCGGCCCGGTGGAGGCGTCCAAGCAGGCCCTGGGGCGCGCCGGCCTGACCGTCGACGACATCGACCTCTTCGAGATCAACGAGGCCTTCGCCGCCCAGGTGATCCCCTCCTACCGCGACCTGAACATCCCGCTGGAGAAGCTGAACGTGAACGGTGGCGCCATCGCCGTCGGCCACCCCTTCGGCATGACCGGCGCCCGCATCACCGGCACGCTCATCAACAGCCTCCAGTTCCACGACAAGCAGTTCGGCCTGGAGACGATGTGCGTCGGCGGCGGCCAGGGCATGGCCATGGTCATCGAGCGCCTCAGCTAGGACATCTCTAGTCCCGGATGGGTAACCGCAGTTGAACCCTCCGTGACCGAACCGGCCCGGAACCCCGGAAACTTCGGGGCTCTGGGCCGTTTTGTGATCCAATCTCCCCCAGGATGTGACCTATCTCCCTTCGGAGAGCGATTTACGCAGGTCAGAGCCGTTTCACGAGTAAACCCCGGGCCCAAAGTCCTGTCCTATTCGTGACGTTACGCACTGACAGCTGGTTAGTCCGCCCTTCAAGCTGATGTAGGAAGTCGGGGGTCGACTTTGAACCGGGAGTACGTCAGTGAGCGCCATGCCGATTGCTTTGCTGCTCACCACAGCCGCCACCGCGGCTGTGGGCGTCGCCGTTCTGCGCACCCTGCGGGGTCTGCGCCGGCAGGTCGCAGCCCTGCACACCGAGCTCGCCGAGAACCGCGCCTCCGCCGCGCGCGGACTCGTGCCCGCCGCCCGCTCCACCACCGACGCCGAGGAGATACGGTCCGCGGTGGCCGAGGCGCTCGCCGAGGAGCGTGAGCGGGAGCTCGCCGAGGCGCGGGCCTTCTGGGCCGCCCAGGAGGCGCGTGACGCCTCTGACGCGCCTTCGCTGCTCGGCCTGCCCGACAGCGAGCTGTTCCTGCCGCGTCAGTCGGACTTCGTGGGTCTGGAGCACCTGGAGCCGGTGACCGAGCCGGGCCTGGACGCCGACGACTTCACCGGTGAGTCCCCGGAGCTGGCCGCGGCCCGCCGCCGCCACCCCTCGCACCCCGACTTCGTCCCGGTCCAGTCACCCGTCGTGAACGACCATGAGCGCACGGTGGCTTGCCTCGAAGAGCTCGCCGAGTCCCGGACCGAACTGGCCGACGTCCGCCCGGGCCCGCTCGGCACCCTTGACGTCTACGTGTTCGCGGACGGTACGACGCTGTGCATGACCCCGGGCCACCGGGAGACCGCGGAGCAGCTGGCCGCGGCCCTGCAGGCGGGCCACACCCCCGTGCTGCTGGGCGGCTCCGGCGTCTCGGGCGCCTACGCCCTGACCTTCGCGTGCGGCGAGGAGAACGTGTACATCCTCGCGGACCGCGTCATAGCGTCTCTGTAGGCCGCCGTAGGTCCCCGTAAGGGACCGTAGGTGCTGCGGGAACGCCCGCGCTCACTCCGTACCCCCGGCAACGCATCCGCGCCGGAGTCGATCAGACTCCGGCGCGTTTCTGTGCCTCCGCCACGAGTGTCACGGCTTCTGCCAGCTCGTCCTCGTCTTTCAGTGCGAGCGCCAAATCGTGCCCGGCGACCGTGATTTGGTCGGCGGCCGCGAACATGCCCGCGTCGGGCATCTCCCGGGGGGTGCCGTAGGGGTCCTCCAGACGCTGGGCACGCAGTGCCAACTCCCTGGCCAGACCCAGTGCCTCGGTGGCCGCTCCCCGTTGCAGCCGGCTCTGCGACGCGGCCCGCAGTCGGTCGGCGAAATGGTCCACGGCTCGGGTCAGCGGCGTCGTATCAAGCACGCCGCGAGACTACGCGCCGCAGCAGGACTGTTGCCAACACCCCAACCCTCAGGCACCGTGGCGTGAAGGATCGGCTTACATCCCATTGCGTCCGGAGGCGCCGATGTCCCAAGTCTTCTCTGAGGAGACCCATCGCAATCTGCTCGCCCGCATCCCCCACTGCACCGGTCGTGAGATCTCCGACTGGCTTCGCACCGTCGACGACGGCCCCGCTCTCTTCCGCTTCGAGGAGAAGGTCAGCTGGCTCCGCGCCGAGCACAATCTCGCGTACGGCCACGCCAAAGCGATCATTCACGAGTACGACCTGAGGAGGGCCGCGCGCAAACTGCTCTGAGCGCGCACCACCGAGATGACATCGGATCCGACGACGAAGGGCCCGCGAACCAGTGGTTCGCGGGCCCTTCGGACTACCTGTGCACCCTGCGGGCGCGTGTGCCGGACGGGCGCTAGTCGCTGCTGCTGAAGATGGCGGCCAGCCGCAGCATCTCGACGTAGATCCACACGAGGGTCATGGTCAGGCCGAACGCGGCCAGCCAGGCCTCGTCGCGGGGTGCGCCGTACGCGATGCCGTCCTCGATCTGCTTGAAGTCGAGGGTCAGGAAGAACGCGCCGAGGATGATCGCGATGATGCCGACGATCGCACCGAGCGGGCCCATGCTGCGCAGTCCGCCGCCGTCGGCGACACCGAAGACGACCAGCAGCAGGTTGACCGCCATGGCCAGGACGAAGGCGATGGCGATGGCCATGCCGATGCGCGCGTACCGCGCGGTCACCCGGATCCAGCCCGCCTTGTAGACGAGCAGGGTGGCACCGGAGACCGCCATGGTGCCCAGGACCGCCTGGAAGGGCGCGCCGGACCACCTGCTGTTGTACATCTCGCTGATGACCCCGAGGAAGACACCCTCGAAGGCCGCGTAGCCGATGATCAGCGCGGGCGAGGCCTTGCGCTTGAAGGACTGCACGATCGCCAGCACGAAGGCCACGAGGGCGGAGCCGATGGCCAGCCCGTAGCTCGTCGACGACACCGGCAGCAGCGCCCAGGCGAGGATCGCGCCGACGGCGACGGTACCCAGCGTCATGGACGTGCGCATGACGACGTCGTCCATCGTCATACGGCCGGTGGTGACCGGTGCCTGCGGCGGGACGCCGGGGCCGTACTGGTCCTGCTGCGCGTAAGGGTTCTGCGCGTAGGGGTTGCCGCCGCCCTGCTGGGCGTACGGGTTGCCCTGCGTGCCGACTGCTGCTCCCCCGGCCTGCGGCGCGGTGTTGAAGCCCGCGTAGCCGTTGTCGCGGCTGAACCCCCGTCGCGAGAAGACCGGGTTGCTGCTCCTCATTTCACTCCTCCATGGCCACCCTGCGTGGCCTTGGCTCAAGAGTAATAGGTAGGCAAAGGAATGACCCTACTGCTTGGGGAGGATCTTTCCCTTCTGCTGCCAAGGTACGCGGCCGCCCCCTGCCCGGCGAGCACTGGTACTAAGCCGTGACAAGGGCGCTCCGGGGTACCCCGGCACCCTCCTGTTGCCCGCTCAGTCCAGCGGAAACCCCGTGTAGGCGTCCGCGAGGTCCGTCTCGGCCGCGCGCGACGTGGCGACCCGCTCCAGACGGGCCAGCTGCAGCCGGTCCTCGAACGGGGTCGCGTCGGGGGCGCGGTGCAGCAGCGTCGTCATGTCGTACGAGAACCGCTCGGCCTGCCAGACGCGGCGCAGGCAGGTCTCCGAGTACGCGTCGAGCCGCTGGGCCGATCCGGTGTCCCGGAGGTCGGCCAGGGCGCGGGCGAAGGTGACGACGTCGCCGACCGCGAGGTTCAGGCCCTTCGCTCCGGTGGGCGGCACGATGTGCGCGGCGTCCCCGGCGAGGAAGAGCCGGCCGTGCCGCATCGGCTCGTGGACGTAACTGCGCATCGGGGTCACGGACTTGGCGGTGATGGGGCCGCGCCGGAGGCGCCAGTCGTCGGCGGTCTCGAAGCGCCGCTCCAATTCGTCCCAGATCTCCTCGTCGCCCCATGCCTCGGCGTCGGTGCCCTCGGGGACCTGGAGGTAGAGGCGGGAGACGACCGGCGAGCGCATGCTGAGCAGCGCGAAACCGCGGTCGTGGCGGGCGTAGACGAGTTCGTCGTGCGAGGGGGCGACGTCGGCGAGGATGCCCAGCCATCCGAAGGGGTACGTCCGCTCGAAGACGCGGGAGAGCTCGGCCGGGACCGCCCGGCGGGCGACGCCCCAGGAGCCGTCGCAGCCGACCACGTAGTCGCACTCCAGCACGTCCTCGCGGCCCTCGTACCGGAAGCGCACCCGCGGCCGCTCGCTCGCGGCGTCCTCCACGGCGAGCGCCTCGGCCTCGAAGAGCAGCGGGCCGCCCTCCTTGAGCTGGAGCGCGATGAGGTCCTTGCACACCTCGGTCTGCGCGTACACCATCACGGAGCTGCCGCCGGTCAGGGCGGGGAAGTCGACGCGGTGGCGCCTGCGGTCGAAGCGCAGCTCGATGCCGTCGTGCCGCAGGCCCTCCCGGTCCATGCGCTCCCCGGCCCCGGCCGCGCGCAGCACGTCGACGGTGCCCTGCTCCAGGATTCCGGCGCGCTGCCGGTGCTCCACGTAGGCGCGGTCGCGGCTCTCCAGGACCACGGAGTCGATCCCCGCGTTGTGCAGCAGCCGCGCCAGCAGCAGTCCGGCCGGTCCGGCCCCGATGATCCCGACGGTGGTACGCATCGAAACGCCCCTTGTTCCTGAGCCCCGCTCGGCCTTGTTCGCTGTCGTTCGTCCAGTGAAGTTTCTTTCACTGAACACTCCGAGTGTCGGACGACCCTGGCCGACTGTCAATGGGGGCGATCAGCGCGTCTACGCTGTCTCGGAACACGACCCTTGCGCCCATAGCGGTGGTTTCGTCCGCGTGATGGTCGGAGGTGCCCGGAACCGGACTTGAACCGGTACGCCCGCGAGGGGCAGCGAGGTTTAAGCTCGCCGTGTCTGCATTCCACCATCCGGGCAGGCCATGGGCTCCGCATCGAGGTTCCGAGCCTATCGGGGACCATCCCCCGAACGGTCAAAGAGTGACCCGATGTTGTCTTATTTTATTGACGTCTGAGGGTGCATCAGCACTGGGTACGGGCCATCCGCACTTGCCAATAGCCTTTCTGGTCGCCGAACGCCGCGCACACGGAATGACGGAATTTCACCGCCCGGACGTGAACGTTCACCACGCGCGAGGCTGATCGCCCCTCAGGGGTGGCCGTCATCCCCAGGTATGACACAACCGCCCCCGGTCCGCCCCGAGTCTGCCCCGGGAACCGGAACAACGGCTGACTACACGGCGCCGTACGGCCGTGAGGATGGGTGACGTCCCAGAACGTCGTCGTCCCGACAGGAGCACCCTCCCGTGACCACCACTCCCCTCGCCGGCCGGACCACCGCGGTGGCCGCCCGCGCCACGGAACTGTCGAAGGTCTACGGACAGGGCGAGACCCAGGTGGTCGCCCTGGACCGGGTGACCGTCGACTTCCGGCAGGCCGAGTTCACCGCGATCATGGGTCCGTCGGGGTCGGGCAAGTCCACGCTGATGCACTGCGTGGCCGGCCTGGACACCTTCTCCTCCGGCTCCGTGCGCATCGGTGAGACCGAGCTCGGGTCCCTCAAGGACAAGCAGCTCACCAAGCTCCGCCGGGACAAGATCGGCTTCATCTTCCAGGCGTTCAACCTGCTGCCGACGCTGACCGCGCTGGAGAACATCACGCTTCCCATGGACATCGCGGGCCGCAAGCCGGACAAGCAGTGGCTGGACACCGTGATCGGGATGGTGGGGCTCGCCGACCGGCTCGGCCACCGTCCCTCCGAGCTCTCCGGCGGCCAGCAGCAGCGGGTCGCCGTGGCCCGCGCGCTCGCCTCCCGGCCCGACATCATCTTCGGCGACGAGCCCACCGGAAACCTGGACTCCCGGTCCGGCGCGGAGGTCCTGGGCTTCCTGCGCAACTCCGTCCGGGAGCTGGGGCAGACCGTCGTCATGGTCACCCACGACCCGGTGGCCGCCGCCTACGCCGACCGCGTCGTCTTCCTCGCCGACGGACGCATCGTCGACGAGGTGTACGAGCCCACCGCCGACGCGGTCCTGGACCGGATGAAGCAGTTCGACGCCAAGGGCCGTACGAGCTGAGGCGCCCGGCGCCCCCTCCCTCCGTACCCGCCGCCCGGCGCCCCTCCCTCCGCACACACCGCCCGGCGCGCCTTCCCTCCGACACACGCCCGGCCGCGGCGGACACGAGCCTCTACTCTCCCTGGACTGAGAAAACCCATGTTCCGTACCGCCTTGCGCAATGTCTTTGCGCACAAGGCCAGGCTGCTGATGACCGTGCTCGCCGTGATGCTCGGCGTGGCGTTCGTGTCCGGCACGCTGGTCTTCACCAACACCATCTCGGACGCCTACCAGAAGAGCTCCGCCAAGGGCTTCGACCAGGTCGACGTCGCCATCCAGCCCGAGGGCCGGCAGGACGAGGGCGACACGATCGGCAAGGAGCCGAAGCTCACCCAGGCCCTGCTGGCCAAGGCCGCCGAGGTGCCCGGCGCCGAGTCCGCCGTCGGGGTCGTGAACGGCTTCACCGCCATCGCCGACAAGAACGGCAAGCTGATCGGCGGCGGCTTCCAGTCGCAGGGCGGCAACTACTGGGGCGACAAGGACCCGCGCTATCCGCTGACGAGCGGTCACGCGCCCCAGGGCAGGAACGAGGTGGCCGTCGACTCGGAGACCGCACGGCGGGCCGGTTACAAGGTCGGCGACACCGTACGGCTCTCCGTCGACGGACCGGTCCTGAAGCCCGTCATCACCGGCATCTTCACCACCGACGACGGCAACGTCGCCGCCGGCGGCAGCCTCGCCCTCTTCGACACGGCGACCGCGCAGCAGCTCTTCGGTTCGGCGGGCGAGTACGACGAGATCGACGTGAAGGCCGCGGCCGGCACCACCCAGACCGCACTGCGGGGCGCGCTCGACGAGGTCGTGCCGAAGGACGTCGCCTCCACCACCACGGGCAAGCAGCTCGCCGACGACCAGGCCACGCGGATCTCCGAGGCGATGAGCGGGATGAAGACCGGCCTGCTGGTCTTCGCCGGCATCGCGCTCTTCGTCGGCACGTTCATCATCGCCAACACCTTCACCATGCTGGTCGCCCAGCGCACCAGGGAACTGGCGCTGCTGCGCGCCGTCGGCGCCTCCCGCCGGCAGGTCACGCGCTCGGTGCTGCTCGAGGCGTTCGTGGTCGGCACGGTCGCGGCCGTCACCGGTCTGGCCGCGGGCATCGGCATCGGCGCCGGAATGCGCGCCCTGATGGGCACGTTCGACGCCACCGTCCCGGACGGTCCGCTGGTCGTCTCGCCGGGCACCATCGCCACCGCGCTGCTCGTCGGCGTCCTGATCACCATGCTGGCCGCCTGGCTGCCGGGCCGCCGCGCCGCGAAGATCCCGCCGGTCGCCGCGATGAGCAGCGTGCACGCCAAGGCGACCACCAAGTCCCTCGTCGTACGCAACACCCTCGGCGCGCTCTTCTCTGCGGCCGGTGTCGCCGTGGTCCTCTACGCCACCACCATGGACGGCTCCGACGGCCAGGCCCCGATGGGCCTCGGCGCGGTGCTGCTCATCATCGGCGTCTTCATCCTGACGCCCCTGCTGTCGCGCCCGCTCATCGCCTCCGCGGCGCCGGTGCTGCGCGCCTTCGGTGTCTCCGGCAAGCTCGCCCGCCAGAACTCGGTGCGCAATCCGCGCCGTACCGCCGCCACCGCCTCGGCGCTGATGATCGGGCTCACCCTGATCACCGGCATGACGGTGATGGCGGGCAGTCTGCAGTCGGCGATCGACAAGATGGCCAGCTCCGCCGTCAAGGCGGACTACGTGGTGTCGATGGCGAACGGCAACATGCTCTCCCCGGCCGTCGAGAAGAAGCTCGCCGCCACCGACGGGGTCACCGCCACCAGTCCGCTGCGCGACGCGCCCGCGCGCATCGACGGCGAGACCGAGTACCTGACGGGTGTGAACGGCGGGTCCATCACCTCCCTCACCGACCTGACCCTCGACGAGGGCGCCTTCAAGGTCGGCGGCAGCCGGGTGGTCGTGGACGACGACACGGCGAAGTCCCACGGCTGGAAGACCGGTTCGCGCTTCACGGTCTCGTACGAGGACGGCAAGAAGCAGGAGCTGAGCATCGCCGGTGTCTACCGGAGCACCGAGATCATGCGCGGCATCATGCTCGACAACGCGGTCCTCTCGCCGCACCAGAGCGACCCGCAGGACATGCAGGTCATGCTCAAGACGTCCGGCGGCGCCTCCGGCCAGGCCAAGGACAGGCTGGAGAAGGCCCTCGGCAACAACCCGGCCATCAAGGTGCAGGACAAGAAGGACATCTCCAACGACATCGCGCAGATGTTCACCCTGATGCTGAACATGCTCTACGGCCTGCTGGCGATGGCGGTCATCGTCGCCGTCCTCGGCGTCATCAACACGCTCGCCATGTCGGTCTTCGAGCGCTCGCAGGAGATCGGGATGCTCCGCGCGATCGGCCTGGACCGCAAGGGCATCAAGCGGATGGTCCGGCTGGAGTCCCTGGTGATCTCGCTCTTCGGCGGGGTGCTGGGCATCGGCCTGGGCGTCTTCTTCGGCTGGGCAGCAGGTGAGCTGCTGGGCACCAGGATGGCGACGTACGAACTCGTCGTGCCCTGGGGCCGGATGGCCGTCTTCCTGCTGCTGGCCGCGACGGTCGGTGTGCTGGCCGCGCTGTGGCCGGCCCGCCGGGCGGCCCGCCTGAACATGCTGGCGGCGATCAAGTCGGAGTAGCGGTGCACGGCAGGGGGCCCCGTCCGGATGCCGGGCGGGGCCCCTTGTCTGTTCCGTTCCTCTGTTCCGTGCCCCTACGTCCCGGGGTTCCAGGTGCGGGCGCGCAGCGGCAGGCCGGACGTGCCGGGCTCGGGTGTCCGGACCGCCAGTACCTGGTTGACGCCGATGCGGTTGCGCTCGAAGGCGAGGGCGCTGGCGGCCATGTAGAGGCGCCAGACACGGGCGCGGCCGGGGCTGGTGAGCCGTATGGCCCGCACCCACTGTGCCTCCAGGTTGGCGACCCAGCGGCGCAGAGTGAGCGCGTAGTGCTCGCGGAGGGCCTCGACGTCGCGCACCTCGAAACCGGCCCGCTCCAGCTGCATCACGGTGGTGCCGAGGGGCGCGAGCTCACCGTCCGGGAAGACGTACGCGTCGATGAACTCGTCGACGCTGTACGCCGATTCGTCCATCTGCGGGCGACGGGCGATCTGGTGGTTGAGCAGCCGGCCGCCCGGCTTCAGCAGGGCGTGCAGCACCCGGGCGTACTCCAGATAGCGGTCGGCTCCGACGTGCTCGGCCATGCCGATGGAGGAGATGGCGTCGTACGGCCCGTCGGTGACGTCCCGGTAGTCCTGCACCCGGATCTCGACCCGGTCGGTCAGCCCCTCGTCCGCGACCCGCTTACGGGCGTACGCGGCCTGTTCCTGCGACAGGGTGACGCCGACGACGAAGACGCCGTACTCACGGGCCGCGTGGATGGCCATCGAGCCCCAGCCGCAGCCGACGTCCAGCAGCCGCAGACCCGGTTTCAGGGCCAGCTTGCGGCAGACGAGGTCGAGCTTGTCGCGCTGGGCCTCCTCCAGGGTGCCGGCCTCCTCCCAGTAGGCGCAGGAGTACACCATGGACGGGCCGAGGACGATCTCGTAGAAGTCGTTGCCCACGTCGTAGTGGTGGCTGATGGCGCGTCTGTCGCTGCGCTTGGTGTGCAGATGACGGCGTCTGCGGACCTCCTCGCGGGGCGGGGCGGGCGGCAGCGGGGGGCCGCCCATCCGGACGAGCCCGCGTACCGCGGCCCGTACGCCCGGGTCCCGCAGGGCCTCACGCAGCCCCTTGGCGCCCTCGCCGCGCTCCCATACGAGCCCGGCCATCACCTCCAGCGCGGCGTACAGGTCCCCCTCCACCCCGAGGTCCCCGGCGACCCAGGCCCGGGCGAGCCCCAACTCGCCCGGTTTCCAGAGCAGTCGGCGCAGGGCCCTGCGGTTCCTGAGCACCAGCGCGGGGGCGCCCGGGGGCCCTGCCTCCGAGCCGTCCCAGGCACGAATACGCACCGGGACGGGAGTCCCCAGCAACTGCTCGAAAAGGCTCTTCAGCCGCAGCGCGGCGTCGGGCATGGCCACACCTCCGTGACAACAGATCCCGGAACGTCCAACACCACGTAAACACCAACCGCCCCCGCGCGCAGTCCCCCTTCCGCGTTACGGCTGAGCAAAATACCTGTAGATGCCATGCGCTTGGCGCCCCGGGACCCCTGGACCAAGAGGGCCCGGGGCCCCCCGGAAACGCCGAAGAGGCCCCCCGCACCACGGATGGCGGGAGGCCCCTTCGGGGCGTTCAGTGACCGGCGGCCAGGAGACCGGCGGTCGGGCGACCGATGGTCAGTGACCGGCAGTCAGGCGACCGGCGGTCAGTGACCGGCAGTCCGGCGACCGGCGGTCAGTGACCGGCGGTCAGGAGGCCTTCGCCTCGGTCTTCGCCTCGGCCTTGGTCTCGGTCTTCGCCGGAGGCAGCTTCGCCTCGGCCGCCTTGGCCGCGGCCGGCGCCGGCTTGGCGGCCTCGTAGAACTCCTCGCGCGGAGTCTCCATGGCACCGAGCGAGACGACCTCGCGCTTGAGGAACATCTGCAGCGTCCAGTCGGCGACGACGCGGATCTTCCGGTTCCACGTCGGCATCGCCAGGCCGTGGTAGCCGCGGTGCATGTACCACGCCAGCCGGCCCTTGAGCTTGATCTTCACCTTGCCCATGACGATCATCGCGACGCCCTTGTGGAGGCCGAGCCCGGCCACCGCACCCTTGTTGGCGTGCGCGTACTCCTTCTGCGGGAAGCCTCGCATACCGGAGATCACGTTGTCACCGAGGACCTTCGACTGCCGCAGCGCGTGCTGGGCGTTCGGCGGGCACCAGGCGTTCTCCACGCCGGCCTTGCGGGCGGCGATGTCCGGCACCTGGGCGTTGTCGCCCGCGGCCCAGATGTAGTCCGTGCCCTGGACCTGGAGGGTGGCCTGGGTGTCCACGTGACCGCGCGGGCCGAGCGGCAGACCGAAGCGGGAGAGCACCGGGTTCGGCTTGACGCCGGCCGTCCACACGATCGTGCTGGAGTCGACCTCGAGCCCGTTCTTCAGGACGACGTGGCCGTCGACGCAGGAGTCCATGGAGGTGGAGAGGTAGACCTCGACCCCACGGCTCTCCAGGTGCTCCTTGCCGTACTGGCCGAGCTTGGGGCCGACCTCGGGAAGGATCTTGTCCGCGGCGTCGACGAGGATGAAGCGCATGTCCTCGCGCGACACGCTGGAGTAGTACTTGGCCGCGTCGCGGGCCATGTCCTCGACCTCACCGATGGTCTCCGCACCGGCGAAGCCACCGCCCACGAAGACGAAGGTCAACGCCTTGCGGCGGACGTCCTCGTCGGTCGTGGAGTCGGCCTTGTCGAGCTGCTCGAGGACGTGGTTGCGCAGGCCGATGGCCTCCTCGATGCCCTTCATACCGATGCCCTGCTCGGCGAGGCCGGGGATCGGGAAGGTGCGGGAGACCGCGCCCATCGCGATGACCAGGTAGTCGAAAGGCAGCTCGTACGCCTCGCCCACGAGGGGGGCGATCGTGGCGACCTTGCGGTCCTGGTCGATGGTGGTCACGCGGCCGGTGAGAACTTCCGCCTTGGGCAGCACGCGTCGCAGCGGGACGACGACGTGCCGAGGCGAAATGCTGCCGGCGGCGGCTTCGGGGAGGAAGGGCTGGTAGGTCATGTACGACCGGGGGTCGACGACCGTGACGGTCGCCTCGCCGTAGCGCATCTTCTTGAGGATGCGCCGAGCTGCGTACAGGCCTACGTACCCACCGCCTACTACGAGGATCCTGGGACGCTCCGTGGTGCTCATGCCATCGAGTATCCACCTGCATCTGGGGGGTCGCTCGTGCGCCCCTTCACAAGCTTGGGTGGGGCCTCTGCTACACTGCGCGGCTCACGTGACCCAGGTCATGCCCGCGGCGGGGAACCAGCGTGCCGCGCGGACCGTTGTCAACACCGCGTGAGCTGCCGCTCCGGCCCTTCGGACCCGCTGGACCAGGCCCTCGTTTCACACCCCCGAAACACCCCCGGAACACCCCCGCGGGTACCCCTGAAGGCCTATGGGGGCACCGGGAGGGGCTCATGGACCGAAATCCGCGCCCAACAGGGCTGATTTCCTTGTGAAGAACTTCACGAACTTTCCCGACGGCACGTCACCGAGGGGGTCCCCAAGGCCCCTCGGGCGCGCTCATACGTTATATGACCTGCTCAGCCGAGGGCTACCAATGGGTAGCAAAGGTCGGTTCCGAAGCAGTCCCGATCGCTTCCGCAGCGCCCTGCGGGCACCGGCGTCGGCCGCTCAGGCCCTCGCCCCCTGCGCCTCTTCCGCGGCCCGGTAGGCGATGCCGTCGAGGATGTCGTGCTCGCTGACGACGACCTCGCGGGCCCCGGTCCGCTCCATGATCGCGAGGAGTACGAGGGCTCCGGCGGCGATGACGTCCACGCGGCCGGGGTGCATCGAGGGGATGGCCGACCGCTCGGCGTGCGTCGAGGCGAGCAGCCAGTCGCTGATCTCGCGGACCCGGTCGAGGGTGACCCGGGAGTGGTGGATCACCGTGGAGTCGTACGCGGGGAGCTCCAGGGCGATCGCCGCGACCGTGGTGACCGAGCCGGCGAGGCCGACCAGGGTGCGGGCCTCGCGCAGCGGGACCGTCCGCTCGGCGAGGTCCAGCGCGGCCTCGATGTCGGTGCGCACGGCCTCGATCTGCGCGGCCGTGGGCGGGTCGGTGACCACCCCGTCGTGCACGAGATGCCGCTCGGTCATCCGTACGCAGCCGATGTCGACCGACCGCGCGGCGCGCACGTGGTCCTCCCCGACGACCAGTTCCGTGGAACCGCCGCCGATGTCCACCACCAGGTAGGGCTTGTCCAGGTCGTCCCGCCCGGTCAGCTCCCTGGTCGCACCGGTGAAGGAGAACTCCGCCTCCTCGTCGCCCGTGATGACCTCCGGCTCGACGCCGAGGATGTCCAGGACCCCTCGTACGAACTCGTCGCGGTTCTCCGCGTCGCGGGAGGCGGAGGTGGCGACGAAGCGGATCCGCTCGGCGCCGTGCTCCTTGATGACCGCCGCGTACTCACGGCAGGCGGCGAAGGTCCGCTCCAGCGCCTCGGGCGCGAGCCGTCCCGTCCGGTCGACGTCCTGGCCGAGCCGGACGATGGTCATCCGGCGGTCCAGGTCGACGAGTTCACCGGTCGCCGGGTCCGCGTCCGCGACGAGCAGACGGATCGAGTTGGTACCGCAGTCGATGGCGGCGACCCTGGTCATGCGTTCGGTCTCCTGTCGTGATGGATTTCGCCCCGGCCCGTCCCTGGGGGCTCCGCCCCGGACCCCGCTCCTCAGACGCCGGAGGGGCCGGAAACGGGCGGGCGGCTCCGGAGGGGGTCAGCTCTCGCCGGCCGGCACGACACACGCGCCCTTGCGCCACCACTCCGGCAGCAGCGCGATCGCCTCGTCGCCGAGGGGGTTCACACCGGGGCCAGCGGCCAGCGAGTGCGCCACGAGCACATGCAGGCACTTCACCCGGTCCGGCATGCCTCCCGCGCTCGGGAAGCCCTCCAGGACCTCGATGGAGTCGCGGCGGGCGATGTAGTCCTCGTGGGCGGCACGATAGGCCGCGGCCAGCTCGGGGTCGGTCGCCAGCCGGTCCGTCATCTCCTTCATGACGCCGTTCGCCTCGAGGGTGCCGATCGCCGACGCGGCGCGCGGACACGTCAGGTAGTACGTCGTCGGGAACGGCGTGCCGTCGGGGAGCCGGGGGGCCGTCTCCACCACGTCGGGCTGACCGCAGGGGCAGCGGTGCACGATCGCACGCAGTCCGCGCGGCGGCCGGCCGAGCTGCTGCTTGAAGGCCTCGACGTCCGCGTCGGTCGGCTCGGTGCGCGGGGTGTGCGGCGGAGGGGTTTCCATGCCTGTGCTTTTGTCTCTCTAGTCAGTTCAGTGGTCGGAGCGGGTGAGCGGCCGGGGCGCCGGCCCGCTCACCGGGCGGCGCGGTCGGACTTGTCCACACCGTCCCAGACGTTGGCGTACCAGGGACGGGCGGCCGCCCCCTGGTCGGCGCGGGACTGCTTCGCGGCGTCCGGGTCGATCACGATGTAGCCGGTCTCGCCCGGCATCACATAGTGCAGCCGCAGCCGGATCTGCTGCTCGGCGTACGCGTCGTCCTGCCAGCGTGCCTTGAGGTCGCGCAGCTGCTCGACCCGCTCCCTGGCCTGGTCCTGCTGCCGCTCCAGGTCGGCGACCTCGGCGCGCTGGGACACGTACTGCCTTATCGGGTACGCCAGGGCCACGATCAGGGAGCAGAGGACGAGCGCCAGGAGCGCCGCCCGGCTGGTGAGCCGGGAGCGGCGGGCCTGGCGCTTGGTCTGCGAGCGGTAGACCCGGGCCGCGGTCTGCTCACCGAGCGCCCGCAGCCTGGTCGCGGTGGAGAACCGGTCCCGGTCCTTCACGGCCATGAATCCCGCCTCCCCGGAACAAGCCCGTCACGTGCGTACGTCCCCGCACACGGTACGGGACCGAGTACGGGGACGTACGTACGACGCTTCCTACGCGGCTGAGGCTCAACCCTTGCTGTGCTTACTGGTTCGCGGAGCGAAACCGCGGGAAGGCGCTACGGCCGGCGTACACCGCGGCGTCGTCGAGGATCTCCTCGATGCGCAGCAGCTGGTTGTACTTGGCGACGCGGTCCGAGCGGGCCGGGGCGCCGGTCTTGATCTGGCCGCAGTTCACGGCGACCGCGAGGTCGGCGATGGTGACGTCCTCGGTCTCGCCGGAGCGGTGGGACATCATGCACTTGAAGCCGTTGCGCTGGGCCAGCTCGACGGCGTCCAGCGTCTCGGTCAGCGAACCGATCTGGTTGACCTTGACGAGCAGGGCGTTGGCGGAGCCCTCCTCGATGCCGCGGGCCAGGCGCTCCGGGTTGGTGACGAAGAGGTCGTCGCCGACGATCTGGACCTTGTCGCCCAGCTTGTCGGTGATGACCTTCCAGCCCGCCCAGTCGTCCTCGTACAGCGGGTCCTCGATGGAGACGAGCGGGTACGCGGAGACGAGCTCCTCGTAGTACTCGGTCATCTCGGCGGCCGAGCGGGACTTGCCCTCGAACTCGTACTTGCCGTCCTTGTAGAACTCGGACGCGGCGACGTCGAGCGCGAGCGCGATCTGCTCACCGGGGATGTAGCCGGCCTGCTTGATGGCCTCGACGATGAGGTCGAGGGCGGCGCGGTTGGACTCCAGGTTCGGGGCGAAGCCGCCCTCGTCGCCGAGGCCGGTGGACAGGCCCTTGGTCTTCAGCACCTTCTTGAGGGTGTGGTAGACCTCGGCGCCCCAGCGCAGCGCCTCGGAGAAGGACTCCGCGCCGATCGGGGCGATCATGAACTCCTGGATGTCCACGTTCGAGTCGGCGTGCGAGCCGCCGTTCAGGATGTTCATCATCGGGACGGGCAGCAGGTGCGCGTTCGGACCGCCCAGGTAGCGGAAGAGCGGCAGGTCGCTGGCCTCGGAGGCGGCGTGCGCGACGGCGAGGGAGACGCCGAGGATGGCGTTGGCGCCGAGCGAGCCCTTGTTGTCGGTGGCGTCCAGGTCGAACATCGCCTGGTCGATCAGCCGCTGCTCGGTGGCGTCGTAACCGACGAGCTCCGGGCCGATCTGCTCGATGACGGCGAGGACGGCCTTCTCGACACCCTTGCCGCCGTAGCGGTTGGGGTCACCGTCACGCAGCTCGATGGCCTCGAAGGCTCCGGTGGAGGCGCCGGACGGGACGGCGGCACGACCCGTGCTGCCGTCGTCGAGGCCGACCTCGACCTCGACGGTGGGGTTGCCTCGCGAGTCGAGGATTTCCCGGGCTACGACGACGTCGATGGACGGCACGAGCATCTCCTTCTTGGATGTGACGCGGGTACGCGGGGCCGCTCGGCCCCCCAAGCACGGAGCCGCGGTCGGCTCCGCGACATGAGCCTAACCGGCTCGGGGCGATCGGCCAGCCGGTCGACCAACCCATGGACGGAACCGAGAGTAAATTGTTTCCGAACGGAACAAAAACCTGCCCCCTACAAGAATGCGACCCCCGGACACGAAAAAGCCCCGCCCCGGTGCGTACGGGGGAGAACGCACCGGGGCGGGGCAGCCCGTGGGGGACGGGGGGCCCTCACGTGACCTCCACGATGGAGGTCACGGATGTGAGGGCGCTGTGGTTCAGCTGCGAGCTTCCCCAGCCTCGCGACCGGTCCGCCGGCCGGCCGGGGGGCTGTTTCGGCTCAGGGGTGTCAGCTCAGGTGGAGCTGCTGGCCCGGGAAGATGAAGTCGGCGTCGTCGACGATGTCCTTGTTCAGCTTGAACACCTTCTGCCAGCCGCCCTTGACGTTCTTCTTCTCGGCGATCGAGCTGAGGGTGTCACCCTTGACGACCTTGTACTCGCCGTCGCCCTTCTTGACCTTCTTGCCGGTCGGGGTCTCGACGGTCTTCTTGGCCGCGGGACGCTCCTGCGAGCGGGAGGCGCGCTGCTCCTGCGACTGGGTGCTCTGCTGCTGCGAGGGGGTCGTGCTCTGCGAGCTGCCCGAGTTCGACGGGGAGGCGCCGGACAGGCCGGTGCCGCAGGTCGGCCAGGCACCCTTGCCCTGCGCGGCGAGGACCTTCTCGCCGACGGCGATCTGCTGGGACTTGGAGGCCTGGTCGGCGGTGGAGGCGTACGAGGTACCGCCGTACGCGGCCCAGGTGGAGGACGAGAACTGCAGACCGCCGTAGTAGCCGTTGCCGGTGTTGATGGACCAGTTGCCGCCGGACTCGCACTGGGCGACGGTGTCCCACTCGGAGGTGGAGGCGGCGGAGGCGTTGCCGGCCGCCATCAGGGGGGCGGCGATGGCGACGCCGGTGACGCCGGCGAGCGTGGCGACACGGGTGGCCTTGGACGGGCGACGGTGCTTGCCCTTGCTGGAAAGCAGCATGAAGTGATCCCCTCACCGACGCCTGCGAGGTGAGCTGTCGGGTTCGGGCCGAGTGAGTTGCCCGGCCGCGCACTCTTCAGTGCGCGGCTTAACCCCAAGCCGTCCCGGTCAACTGTCCGGTGCGGCACTTACCTTGGGTCCCCCGCTCCTGCCTACGGCGCTTGAAGCGACGACTGTTCCCGTACGGCCGCTGGCAGGATTCGGCGTTGCGACCATCGGGGCCCGCTGTGGCGAGCGGTCACGACCGTAGACACGCGACCGACGGAATTTCAAAGACGATCAGGGCTTCTGAGACCCTTGTCTCATCTCGCCAAACCGGACATTACACGTCGAATCATGACGTGAACTGCCGCTGATTTGTACCCGATTCGCCAGCTGACAGCTACTTAGTCACTACCGAGCTCAAGGCTCTGACCGGGCAGGATGAGGTCGGGGTCGGCGCCGACCGACTTCTTGTTGTCGGCGTAGAGCTCGGACCATCCGCCCTGGAGGTCAAGGGAGTCGGCGATGGTCCAGAGACTGTCGCCGGGGCGGACGGTGTAGGAGCCGTCGGCGGCGTCACGGGCCGCACCGGAGTCGCGTGAGGCATGCCGCCCGGCCGCCCCCACGTCGCGCCCGTCGGACGAGCCGTTCGCATCGCTGCCGTCGGCGCT
This sequence comes from Streptomyces sp. NPDC058274, assembly GCF_042881375.1. Taxonomy (NCBI): domain Bacteria; kingdom Bacillati; phylum Actinomycetota; class Actinomycetes; order Kitasatosporales; family Streptomycetaceae; genus Streptomyces; species Streptomyces sp. NPDC058274. The sequence continues at coordinate 395,455 of NZ_JBHVXW010000004.1, read as the reverse complement.
GTCACCGCGGTGGCGCCCCGAGCCGGCCGCGCCGGTCCCGGTCGCGTCGGTCGCCTCCGAAGAGTCGCCACTCTGCCCGGACTTGTCTGAGTCGTCACCCTTTGCCGTACCGGCGTCCGTGCTCGCCTCATCCGAGCTGCCGCTCGAACCCGAGGAGGCGTCGGACTTCGTCGAGTTTTCAGCCGAATCCGAAGAAGCGCCAGAAGAGGACGAATCGGGCGAGGGGGACTCGGACGGAGAGGAACTGGAGGAATCGGCCGGCGAGGAGTCGAGCGAACCCGACGTGCCGGACGAGTCCGTCGACCCGGACCCGTCGGACGACGAGGAGTCGCCCGCCACCCCCGTGTCGACCTCGACCGAGCCGGAGTCCTTGCTGAGCCCGGAGAGCGGCCCACAGGTGGGCCAGACGGCCAGACCCTCGCCGTCGAGGACCTTCTCGGCGACGGCGATCTGCTGGGAGCGGCTGGCCTGGTCGGCGCTCGGCGCGTACGCGAGACCGCCGTACTTCTCCCAGTTCTCCTGGGTCAGCTGCAACCCGCCGTAGTACCCGTTGCCGTCGTCCGCGCTCCACGTACCGCCGCTCTCGCATTCCGCGACCCGGTCCCACGTGGTGCCGTCGGCCGCGCTCGCGCCGGTGGCGCCGAGCAAGGGGATCGCGATGGCCGACCCGGTCACTCCTGCCGCGACGAGGAGGGCCGGAGCCTGACGGGGGCGACGGTGACGACCGTTCCCGGAGAGCATGCGGTTGCCTTTCGGTGACAGCAGTGAGGGGCGCGACGAAAGATCCATCGCGCTGATGCGTGAACGTAGCCGCACTCGAACGCTTGTCACAAGTCGATGCAGCGTAGATCACGTGAAGATCACATCTTTGACGGTGTGTCAGCTTTCGATCGGTCCGTGTGTCTGTCACCTGCGTGTGAGCCGGCTGTTGGCGGGGGTGCGGATCGGGGGGTGCGCTGCCGTCGGGGGGAGGTGCGTTGCCGTTGGGGGGCATGCGTTGCCGTTGAGGGCGGGCGGCTTGTGGCGGGGGCGGGTTGACTTGTGGTGGGGCGGGCGGCTTGTGGCGGGGGCGGGTTGACTTGTGGTGGGGCGGGCGGCTTGTGGTGGGGGCGCTGGGGAAAGGCTCGCGCGCCGTGCGAGTGGGGCGCGGGCCTGGGTGGGGGGCGTGTTGGTGAGGGGTGCGTGTTGGTGAGGGGCGTGTTGGTGAGGGGTGCGTGTTGGTGGGGGGCGCGCTGGTGAGGGGCGCGTGTTGGTGGGGGGCGTGTTGGTGAGGGGTGCGTTGGTGGGGGGCGCGCGCCCCAGGGCGGGCCGCGGGGCGGCTAGTGGCGAGCGCGCGCCCTCTGCGCGACTCGCGCGCCCCTCAGCACGGCGCGCGCTCGATGGTGCGGCGCGCGCCTAGGCGCGGGGCGTGAACTGCACCGGGAGCGTGCGGAGTCCGCGCATGATGAGACCGCCGCGCCAGCGCAAATCGGCGGGGTCCGCCGCGAGTTGCAGGTCGGGCAGCCGGGTGAGGAGCGTGGCGAGCGCGCTCTGGCCCTCCAGCCGGGCCAGGGGCGCGCCCAGGCAGTAGTGGATGCCGTGCCCGTACCCGAGGTGCTGGTTGTCCCGGCGGGAGAGGTCGAGCGTGTCGGGCCGGTCGAAGCGCTCGGGGTCACGGTCGGCGGCCGCGAGCACGACGAGCACGGGGTCGCCGGCCGCGATGTCCTGGCCGCCGATCCGCACGGCCTCGGTGGCGAAACGCCAGGTGGCGAGCTCGACGGGCCCGTCATAGCGGAGGAGTTCCTCGACGCCGGTCTCCAGCAGGCCGCTCTCCCCGGCGGCGAGGGAGGTCTGCAGCCGCTGTCGCTGTTCGGGGTGGGTGAGGAGGGCGTAGGTCCCGTTCCCGATGAGGTTGACGGTCGTCTCGAAGCCGGCGAACAGGAGGATGAAGGCCATGGCCGCGGCCTCGTTCTCGGTGAGGTGTTCACCCTGGTCCGAAGCGCGGATGAGACCGGAGATGAGGTCCTCGCCGGGCGCCGTCCGGTCGGGCAGCGCCTCTCGCTTGCGGTGGATCAGCTCGGCGAGATATCCGCGCATCTTCTTCACGGACCGGGCGACCCCGCCGCGCGGTCCTCCCCCGTGCCGGATCATCATCCCCGCCCAGTCCCGGAAGTCGTCCTGGTCCTCCTGCGGGACGCCCAACAGATCGCAGATGGCGTAGATGGGCAGCGGAAAGGCGAACTCGTGAATGAGGTCGGCGGAGCCCTTGTCGGCGAACTGGTCGATGAGCTGGTCGGTGAGCGCCTGCACCCTCGGCGCGAACTCGGCCACGCGCCGGGGCGTGAACGCCTTGCTCACGAGCCGGCGCAGACGGGTGTGGTCCGGCGGGTCGATATTGAGCAGATGGGTCATCAGCTCGGCCTTGCGCTCGCCGGGAATGCCGGTCTTGCCCTTGGCGTGGGCCGGCTCGTCGTGGTGAGCCGGATTCTTGCTGAGCCGTCCGTCGGCGAGGGTCTGCTTGGCGTCCGCGTAGCGGGTGACCAGCCAGGCCTCCACCCCGCTAGGCAGCCGCGTCCGGTGCACGGGCGCGTGCTCCCGCAACCAGGCGTACGCCGGGTACGGGTCGGTGGCGAACTCCCAGGTGAAGAGCTCGGGAGCCGGATTTTGGGCGGAAGGCTGGGCGGAGGGCTGGGCAGGGTGCTGGGCGGAGGGCTGGGCAGGGTGCTCGGTCACGCCCCCGACGGTATCCGGGTCGTCCGGGCTTCCGGCGCGGGCCGTCCGGGGTCCTCGCACGGGCGCTTCCGGCGCGGGCCGTCCGGGGTCCTCGCACGGGCCGTCCTAGCTCCCGGCGCGGGTTGTCCGGGTTCCTCGCACGGGCCGCCCGCCCACCGAGGCGACCGCCAGACGCGGTGGCGTCCGCCGGCCATCGCATCCCGGCCGTTGAGCGGTTCCTCCCGGGCTGTCCGGAAATCGCCTGGCACTTGACTCCAGGGCTCGATGACTCCCTACATTCCGCCCGTGGACCCCGAAATACTCAGATCCAGCTTCGCGGTCGTCGAGAGACGGGCCGAGTTCGCGGTCAAGTACTTCTACGCGCATCTGTTCCGGCACAACCCGGACGTCCGCGGGCTCTTCCCGCTGGACTTCCCGGAGGACATGGAACGGCAGCGGGACCGGCTGTTCGCTGCGCTCACGCACGTCGTGAGGCGGCTCGGGGATCCGGCGCTGGCCGGTTACCTGGGAGATCTGGGACGGGACCACCGGAAGTATCTCGCCGAACCGGAGCACTACGCGGCCGTGGGGACGAGTCTGATCGCCGCCTTCGCCGCCGTCGCGGGCTCGGCCTGGAACACCGAGGTCGAGAAGTCCTGGGCGGAGGCCTACACGACCGTCATGGACGCGATGCTCCAGGGCGCGTGGGAGGCCGAGAACGAGGGGGAGCCGCCCTGGTGGGACGCCGAGGTCGTCGCCCGCCGGCGCCACGGGGACGACCTGGTCGTGCTGACCCTGCGGCCCGACCGTCCGCTCCGCTATTTCCCGGGTCAGTACGCCAGCGTCAACTCGCCCCACTTACCTGGCATCTGGCGCCCGTACTCGCTGGGCAACGCGCCCCGGCCCGACCACACCGTCGACCTGCACATCAGCCGTGTCGCCGAAGGCGTCCTCTCCACCGCCCTCGTCCGGCAGACCAGGCCGGGCGATCTTCTCAGGCTCGGCGCGCCCGGCGGCGGACTCGTCCTGCGCACCCCCGCGGAACGGCCCATCACCTTCATAGCGGCCGGCACCGGATGGGCACCCGTCAAGGCGCTCCTGGAACAGCTGGAGCAGGCGGAGCGGCTCGACCCGGCCCAGGACCGGGCCCCGTACGACTCCCGGCTCTTCGTCGTCGCCCGGGACCTCGCGTACGTCTACGACCGGGACGCCATCGAGGAGTTGCAGGCACGGCTCCCCCGTCTCGTCGTCACCTTCATCACCCCCGCGCCCGGCCGGCCCAAGGCGCAGGCCACCGACCGCCTCCTCACCGCCCTGGGCAACCGCGCCAACTGGGCCCAGCACGACGTCTATCTCGCGGGCCCGCCCAAGCTGGTCGAGGAGATCGGTGACGCCCTCCCGTCCCTCGGCACGCTTCCCGAGCGGATCTTCCACGATCTCCTGCCGCCCACCGGGCAGGACGAGCCCCGCCCCCGGGGCGCGGCCGAGTGGCTCCTCGCCCGCCCCCAGCCGAGCTGGCACAACCCGGCGGGCCGCGAACCGGGCCACTAGGACCTGCCCCGGAGCAGGTCCTGTGCCGCGCCGTCCGGATCAGCCCGGACCAGCCGGGGTCACGTCCCGGACGAGCCCGTCCGGGCCGCCCGGGCCGCCTCCGCCGCCCGGATCGCATCCCGGTACGCCCGCGCCGCCGCGCGCAGGGCCGCCTCCGGATCCACGCCGGCCGCCTCCGCGCCCGCGGCTGCCGCCAGCAACTCGTAGCCGACCCCCTCGCCCTGCGGAAGCGCCACGTCGAGGCCCGCCGTACGCACCCGCGAGGAGAGCTTCGCCGCCAGCGCCAGACCCGGCTGCCCCAGCGGAACCCCCTCGGTCACGGACGTCCGCTGCTTCTCGACCGCCTTCGTGCGCAGCCAGTGCTCCTTGACCTCCTCGGGGGTCGAGGCGGTCTCGTCGCCGAAGACATGCGGGTGGCGGTGGATGAGCTTCGCGACGATGCCACCCGCCACGTCGTCGATCGAGAAGGGCTCGCTGCCGTCCTCCGGGCGGCCTTCCTCGGCGATACGGGCATGGAAGACGACCTGGAGCAGTACGTCGCCGAGCTCCTCCCTCAGCTCGTCGCGGTCGCCCTCCTCGATCGCCTCGACCAGTTCGTACGCCTCCTCTATGCCGTACTTCGCCAGGCCCTCGTGGGTTTGGCGGGACGACCAGGGGCACTCGGCGCGAATGCGGTCCATCACCTGGACGAGGTCCAGGAGGCGGGCGCCCGGCAGGTCGTAGGAGGCGGGGAGCAGCTCCAGCTCCGGCATCTGTATGCGCCCGGAACCGGCGAGCCGGGCCAGGCCGTCGGTCAGCCGCGGCTCACCCTCGCCGGTGGCGACGACGACCGCCGTACGGCCGCCGGCGCAGGCGTCGACCAGCTCCTCGGCGGTCGGGGAGGCCTCGTCGACAGAGATGCCCGCCTCGCGCAGATACGGCAGTTGCGGGTGCGTCCCGTCCGCGCACAGGACCCGGTCGGCGCCGTGCAGCGCCTGCCAGGCCGGCCAGGACAGCAGCCCGGGCGCCACACGGTGGCTGGTGGTGAGCAGGACAATGCGGCCGGGCGCGGAGGCGTCCTGTCCGGGGGCGCCGGCGTCAGGGCGGGGGGCGGTGGCGTCGGGGCGGGGGGCGGTGGCGTCGGGACCGGTCCCGTGCGGGTCGCCGTCGAGGCTGGTTGCGTTCACCCTTCGAACGTAACCCACCCGTCCGACGCCACCAGCGGTTATCCACAGGCCGGGCGGCCGACGTGCCCGTGCACAGGTTCCGGCCGCACCCGCCGAGGGTGCACCGCCCGGGTGCCGAACCGTTTGTCCACAGGCTGAGGACGCCGTAACCGCGTCGGTGTCCCGGACGGGTCCTAGGCGGTCTGCTGGGCCGCCGTCGTGACCTCGCGCAGCCAGGGCGTCTTCGCGTCGACGCGGCTGCTCTTCTCGACGTCCCAGGTGCCGTAGCGCGGGTTCAGGTCGACGTCGAGCTTCTTGGAGGCCTCGGACATCGCCTTCCAGAACGAGGCCTTGCCCGCCTCGGTGTTCATGTCGGCGCCCAGCGCGGCGGCGAGCTTCTGGGCCTGGATCTCGGTCCGGAGGCTGTCGTCGAGCCGCTGCGGGGCCACGCCGTACTGCTGGAGCCAGGCCGTCTCCAGCTCCTTGGCGCCGCCCGCCTGCTGCTCCAGGCCGGCGCGCATCTGCTGGGTGTCCTTGCGGGAGACGGTCACGCCGGCGTCCTTGGCCGCACGGTCCAGGACCCGGTCGAGGACCAGGCTGTGCAGGGTGTCGCGGGTGAGGCTGCCGGTCTTGGCGATGGCCTGCTCGTACTGGGCGTCGTCCTTGGTGGCGGCCCGCTGCGCCGTGCGTACCTCGTTCACCCGGCTCTCCAGCTGGCCGACCGTGATCCGCTGGCCGCCGACGACGGCCGCGGCGCCGGGGTGGGCGTCGCTCCCGCAGGCGGTGAGGAGAGGGGCCGCGGCAAGGATCGCGGCGGAGAAGGCGAGCGCGGTGCGACGGCGGCGGTGCAAGGAAGCCTCCCGAGGAGATGGTGAAGACAGGTACGACACGCGCCGTCTCACTAAAGGGTGGCGGTCGGGCGACGGGCGGGCGCACAAGGTCTTGCGGTGATCGATGTTAGGCAGTGGCCCAGCTCTCGGCCACCCATTCGACCAACGATTCGCGAGGACTTCGGGCACCCTCGCACCGGCAAGTCCGCCCACGGGCCGCACGTTGTCCCCGGACCACCCACTCCCCCGCGCCCCGCCGGGCTGCAGGTCAGCCCGTGATCACCTCCGGCGCGTCCCACGCGTCCCACGCGTCCGGCCCACGGCGATCGCGCAACCACCACGCGGCTCACCTTGCTGTCACGGCACACGCGCGTGGCGCCCGGAACGCATGGCACGCGCGCGTGCCGCCCGGAACGTACGGCACGCGTGTGAGGCGGTTGCGAAACCCGGGGACCGTCCCGGTCAGCCGCGTACCTGGCCCAGCCACTGCAGCGTCCGGCGGATCTCCGCAGCGAGCGGGTGCCCGGGGCCCCGCAGCCGCTCCACGTCGTGCAGCAGCCGTGCCAGGGTGTCGTGGGCCGCGGCCCGGTCGCCGAGCGCGAGCAGCAGGTGGCCGATGCGCCGGCGGACTTCGAGCGCGAGCTCGGGGTCACCGGCGACGTACTGGTTCTCGTAGTACGGCAGCAGCGCGCGGTACTCCGCGAGCGCGGCGGCGGGTTCACCAAGCTGTTCGAGGCACTGGGCGGCCTCGTAACGGAAGCGCAGGGACTGCGGGTCGGCCTGGCCTGCCTCGGCGGCGCGTTCGTCGGCGAGACGGCGCAACTCGGGCAGCGCGCGCCGGTACTGACCGTCGTCCATCAGCGTCGCCGCGTACTGCTTGCGCAGGGTGCGCACGACGGGTGAGTGCTCACCGTGCTGTGCGGCGGCGGTGGGCAGGATCGCGCCCAGGATGTCGACGGCCTGGGTGATGCGGCCCTCGCCGAGCAGCCGCTTGACCTCGTCGACGGCTCCGGCGACGTCGGGCTTCTCGACCGCGGGCGGGGAGGCGGACACGGAGGGCTGGGGCGCGGGCGTGCGCGCCCGGTCCGGCCAGGGGGCGTGCGGGCGCAGGAATGGGCGCGTGGGATCCAGGGGGGCGCCCGACGGCATACCGCGCGCCGGGAGCAGCGGAAGCAGCTGTTCGTACGTCTCCTGCGCGGAGGACGGGCGGTGCTGCGGGTCCTTGGCGAGCAGGCGCAGCACCAGGCGCTCGAGGGCCTCGGGGACCTCGGGGCGCAGGCGGCGCACGGGGAGCGGCGGCTCGTAGAGGTGCCGGTGCAGCACCCCCAGGGCCGTCGAACCGGAGAACGGCACGTCCCCGCTGAGGAGTTCGTGCAGCAGCACACCGAGCGCGTACAGATCGGTGTACGGGCCCACCGCGCCACCCATGGCCTGCTCGGGGGCCATGTAGGCGGGGCTGCCGATGGGCGAACCGGTGTGGGTGAGGCGGGTGGTGTCCGTGTCCATGACGGAGGCGACGCCGAGGTCGAGAACCGTGACCGTGCCGTCCTGCTTGACCATCACGTTCCGCGGCTTGAGGTCACGGTGGACGATCGGCACGGCGTGCACGGCGGACAGCACGGCGCACAGTTGTGCCGCGACCGCGACGGCCCACTGCCAGGGGTAGGGATCGTGCTCGGCGAGATGGTCGGAGAGGTCGGCCCCGTCGACGTACTGCATGACGAGGAAGAGCTCCTCGCCCTCGCTGCCCGCGTCGTGGACCGTGACGAGTCCGGGGTGGTCGACCTGCGCCGTGACCCGGCACTCGCGCACGAAGCGGCGGCGCAGTTCGTCGGCCTCCTGGCCTGCGACCTTGTCGGGGCGCAGCAGCTTGACGGCGACGCGCCGGTCGAGGCGTCGGTCGTAGGCCGTCCAGACCTGGCCCATGCCGCCCTGTCCGATGAGCGTGGACAGTTCATAGCGGTCGGCGACCACCCGCCCTGTCGCCACGCTCACCGGCCGTCCTCGGGGTTGCTCTCGTGCTTGCGCAGATAGTCACTGAGCTCGTCGAGCTCGGCGCGCACCTGGTCGATCCGGGCGGGCGCGGGGCGCGCGGGCTGCGGGGGCGGCGCGGGGGTGTGCGGCACGGGGGTCTGCGGCGCCTGCGTGGGGGGCACGGGCGTGTGGATCACCGATGCCGTCGGCTGCTGGTGCGTGGCCCCGTACGGCGAAGCGGACTGCGGGTAGCCGTAGTGCGCGGCCGGGTGCTGGAGCGGCGGGAAGCCTGCGGGGCGCAGCCGGTGGTGGTGGCGTATGTCCGCGTACAGGAAATAGCCGGCACAGGCCGCGGCGTTCAGCAGCAGGATGATCATGCCGATGTTGCCGTTGCGGCTGCTGAAGTCGTCGGTGTGGTCGGTGCTGAGGAAGGCGAAGCTCGTGCCGAGGACCGCGAGCGACGCCAGGAAGACCCACCAGTCCGCCCGCCGGTGGGTCACGAGGGCCACCCGCAGTGTCGCGCCCCAGGCCAGGAACCCGATGCTCAGCAGGGGCAGCGCCGCGAAGATCACGCGCAGCACGACCAGCGCCCCCGTAGAGGGTCGCTTCGGCGGTGGCGGCGCGTAGCCGTGGCCGTGCATGGCTGCTCCCGGAGGCCTGATGGGGACGGACGTACGAGGTGGAAGTCCGAGCGTATAGGCCGACAAGGACAAGCGGTCACGGGTTGTACCGAACCGTTGTCGTGCTGATCACCCCGTCCGCCTCACGGGGGCTCAGCCGGGCGCGACCGTCCCGTCCGTCAGCCCGTCGTACATACCGCGCACGAGTTGTTCACCGAGGCGCCCCGCGAGCCTGAGCGTCTCCTCGAACTCGGCCAGCGCGCGGAACCGTTCGCCGAAGCGGCGCTGTTGGTCGAGCGGGAGCCGGGGCAGCTGGAGGCGGCGCACGTCGAGCCGGGTGGCGGTGGACGCGTAGCTGCTGGCCTGCCGGTTGTTGGCGGTTCCGCGCAGGAAGCCGGCCAGGAACCAGGGGTCGAGCGCCGTGCGATCGGGGCGCAGGAGCGTGAGGTTGCGCCCCAGGGCGGCTCCGGCGGTCTTCTCGTCCACCACGCGCGCGACGGACCCGCCGCCGAGCACGGGGACGACGACGTCGCCCGCCTCGACCAGCACGGGCTCTTCCTCGCCTTCGGGGAGCGTGCCGGAGGGGGCGGTTCCGGAGAGAACGTCCTGGTCGGTGAGCACCGGCACGCGCGCGGGGGCGCTCGTCCCGCCGGCGCGCAGCAAGAGCGCGCCCCCGCGCGCGAGTTCACCGACGGTGGTGAGCGGCCAGCGCGCGCGCCCCTCTTCGTCGACGGCCGCCGGCGCGAGGTCGGCGGTCAGCCGGAGGGTCTCGCCGAGGCGTTCACGGACGGTCGCGAGCTGCTCCGCGCCCCCGGCCCCGGCGGGCGGCGGAAGGTGGCGGGCGGGAGCCAGGTCGACGTCGTCGTCGAGGAGTTCGATGACGGCGACCGAACGGCTGAGGCCCGGGTTCTCGGTCGCCGTACCGGCCCGCTCGAAGGGCCGCCAGGCGTCCAGGACGGCGGCGTGCACGGCCTGCCAGTCGAAGCCGCCGCGGCCGTCGGCGGACAGGGCCGCGGTGTCGGCGAGCAACAGCTCGGGCTGCGCGGGGGACTTGTCGGGCCGGCGCAGTACCCACAGGTGCAGCGGGATGTTGTGCGGGGGCGCCGCGCCGGCGGGCAGGGCGATCACCGCGCGCAGGGCGCCGCGGCGCAGCAGGTCCGCGCGGATACGGCGGCCCGAACGGCGGGAGGCGGCGGCCGGCGGCATGAGTACGACGGCGGTGCCGCCGTCCCTGAGACGGGCCAGCGCGTGCTGGACCCACGCCAGTTCGGACTCCGTACGGGCCGGGAAGCCGTACGCCCAGCGGGCGTCGTAGGCGAGCTCGTCGTGGCCCCAGTTGCGTTCGTTGAACGGCGGGTGACACAGCACCACGTCGGCGCGCAGCGTCTCGTACGCGTCGGCGCGCAGGGTGTCGTCGACGGCACTGCGGACCGTGGCCTTCGTGTGCAGGGCAAGGCGGAGCGCGGTCAGCGCGGCGAGCTCGGGGGCGGTGTCTTGGCCGTACAACTCCTGGTCGGGACGGGGCGCGACGGCGCGCAGCAGTGCGCCGGTGCCGCACGCCGGGTCGAGCACCGTCCGGGCGGGCCCGGCCAGTTCGGCCATCAGCGCGGCGAGGCCGCCCGGGGTGAGCGTGTACTGGCGCGGGTTGGCATCGAGGTGCCGCCCGAGAAGGAACTCGTACGTCTGCCGGGCGCCCAGTTCGGCGGCGAGCTCGGCCGCGCCGCGCAGCAGGGGGGCCGACGGGAGGAGTTCCGCGGCGGACGGGGTGTTCACGGCGCGCTTGCGGATCAGGCCGAAGCGCGGGGTGATCACCTGGTCGAGCGCCGCGGGGAGCAGGGCGGCGAGGCGCTCGTCGGAGCCGGCGCTCAGCTCGAGCCACACGGTCGGGCGGTCATGGATCAGCAGCAGCGCACAGCCGGCGTGCACCAGCGCGGCGACGGGGCCCTCGGGGTGCCCGGAGAGGTGCTGCCCCACGCGCTCGCGCAGCGGGACTTCGGCGAGCTTGCCCTGCCTGCGCAGCCATTCCTCGATCTCCGCCAGTGCGAAGGACGGGCTGGTCTCGGTGCCGCCGACGGGCTTGGGGAAGTCGGCATGGCGGCGGCGCCAGTTGCTGACGGCCGCACGGCCGACCCCGGCCAGCCGCGCGATGCCCGCGGCGGTCACCTCTGTCCCGTTCTCCTGCACCCGCCCGGCTCCCCTCTACCTGGTGTGTGGCGTCGAGCATACCGACGTGCGCAAGATCCCCCGATTCACGGCCGTGTACACAACTGATTCAGTGAACCGTGTTGACTCGGTTCACAGCCTCTGCTGTTATTGACCCACCGAACAGGGTGATCGCCGCACAGAACGCGATCACTGGCACAGGGGGGACCTGTCATGGGTATGAAGGGCAAGATCGCGCTCGGCGCCGTGGTCGGCGTGGCCGTCATCGGCGCGGTATCGGTGAACTCGGCGGACGGCGGCGGCGGTCACCAGAGCGACGGGGACAGCAGCTCGTCCGCCTCCGCCGGCCGGAAGCCGGGCAAGGAGACGGACACCGACGGGCGGACAGCCGAGGAACGGTCCGCGAAGGAGCGGTCGGCCAAGGCGCCGGACGCCGAGAAGAAGGTCGCGTTCCGGGGCGACGGCTCCTTCGAGGTCGGCACGGACATCAAGCCCGGCACCTACCGGACCACCGGCAACACGGACGGCATGTGTTACTGGGAGCGCGCGAAGAACGCTTCCGGCGAGGTCGCCTCACTCATCGCCAACGACAATGTCAGCGGCACGAGTTACGTCACTGTCAAGGCCGGCGACAAGCTCTTCAAGTCCAGCGGCTGCAAGGACTGGGAAGCCGTGGACGGGCGGACCGGGAAGACGAAGAGCCCGGCAGCCACGCGGTTCGAGGGCGACGGCGGTATGTACCGAGTCGGTTTCGACATCGCTCCCGGCACCTACAGGTCCACAGGCAACTCGGACGACCTCTGCTACTGGGAGCGCGCCAAGGACGCCCTGCACTCGATCTACTCGATCCGTGCGAACGACAACGTGACCGGCACCGCCGTCGTCACCATCAGCGCCGGCGACGCCTACTTCAAGACCACGGGCTGCCAGGACTGGAAGAAGACGTCCTGAGGCGCAGGGGCCTGACGCGGAGCGGGACTTGACGCGAGGGGGACCTGAGGCAGGACGGGACCTGAATCGGGACGGGACCTGACCCGCCCGGCACGCGGACCTCAGTCACGTGACGCGCGGCCCGTCCGCCGGTACGGGGATCCGGTCCGCCGACACGCGAACCCGCTCCGACGGCACGGGGATCCGGTCCACCGGCCGCGAACCCGGTCCGCCGACACGCGAACCCGGTCCGACGGCACGGGGATCCGGTCCACCTGGCCCACCGCCCGTCCACCCGGCACCGCCACCACGGACCACCTACGTCACCTGAACTGCCCTGTCCTGCCTTGCCTTGCCTTGTCTTGCGCCGACGCCGACGCCGACGCCGACGCCGACGCCTGCGCCACCTCACCTCACCTCACCTCACCTCACCTCACCTGAAGGAATTCCCATGCGCCGTACCGCATTTGCCGCTCTCTGCCTCGCCGCCGCTGCCACCGTCGGTCTCACCGGCTGCCTGCCGGACGAGGGCAAGGCGGACAGCAAGCCGAAGGGCCCGTTCGCCGGGCTGACCGGGGGCGAGATCGCCAACCGGGCCGTGAAGGCCAGCACGGGCGCCAAGTCGCTTCGCATGACGGGTGATGTCCCCGACGAGGAGGACGGCGGCACGATTCAGATCGACATGGCCCTGAACAAGAAGGGCGAGTGCGCCGGCACGATGAGCCTGGGCGGCCAGGGCAAGGCCGACCTCATCAAGACCGGCGACACCCTCTACATGAAGTACGACGAGGCCTTCTTGCGCGCGCAGGACAAGGGCTCGTCCAAGGAGGAGACCGACGGTGTCGTGGAACTGCTCGCCGACAAGTGGACCAAGATGTCCGCGACCGGCTCGGACGCCAAGGACCTCGCGAGCTTCTGCGACCTCGACACGGTGCTGTCGGGCGCCGAGGACGTGAACTCCGACGCCACCCGGGGCAAGACCACCACGGTCGAGGGCACCCCGGCGATCGTCCTCAACGAGAAGGACGGCAAGGACCGTTACACCCTCTACGTCGCGACCGAGGGCAAGCCCTACCTGGTGAAGGTCATCAGCAAGTCCGCCAAGGACCCGGGGACCCTCACCTTCACCGACTACAACAAGCCGGTGCCCGCCAAGGCCCCCAGCGGCAAGGTCATGGACCTCGACAAGCTGGGCGGCTGACGCCCTGTCCGGGCGCCGGCCCGGAGTGACGGGTCAGCCCGCGTGGAACCGCTCCGGTGCCCGCGTGGGATTGCCGCCCGACGGGAGCTTCTGGCCCGGGCACCCGGTCAGCACCCGCTTCATGGCGTCCTTCTCGGCGCCGGTGACCCAGAGCCCGTACTTCTTCTTCACGGCCACCTGGGCGGCGACATACGTGCAGCGGTAGCCCTTGTTGGGCGGGAGCCAGGTCGCCGTGTCCCCGTCGCCCTTGCTGCGGTTACGGCCGGCGTCGACGGCGAGGAGGTTGAGCGGGTCGTTGGCGAGCGCGATGCGCTTGCTCGCGTCCCACTTCTGGGCGCCCTTCTGCCAGGCGTCCGAGAGGGCGACGAGGTGATCTATGTCCACCTGGCTGCGACCGCGCGCGAAGGTCACCTCCTTGCCGGTGTACGGATCCGGGTCGAGCGTCCCCGAGGAGACCTTGCACTTCCCGTCGCTGAACTTCACGTCCTCCAGGTCCCGTTTGAGGATGTCGTCGCGGGTGTCGCACCGGTTCGAGTCGGTGTCGGCCCAGGCGGTGCCGAACCGGTCCCGCTCGAACCCCGTTTTCGGCGCACGCCCCTTGACGGTCAGCGAGTCCACCGCGGCGAGGGCGGCCCCGCCGGCCGCCGTCTGCTGCGGCCCCTCCTGTCCCACCGAACCCGGCGTCTGCTCCACGCACCCACTGACGGCGAACAGCACAGCGGCAGCGGCCACCCCACCCCTCAGACGCACCACGACGCCCCTCCCCTTGGCTTCCGACTGCTTCCGATCCGCCTCCGCACAGGCGGTTTCCCCTGGCCCCACCGTAGCGGCCAGGGGGTCTTGGCCATACCGGCCCTCGATGGGCAATCGGAGCACGCGGGGGCGCTGTCGGGTCAAGAGCCACCCCAGGTGGGAGTTCTGGTGGGACTCAATCGGACCCGCTGCCCTCAGGTGCCCAACCTTTCCCTACGTCACACCTTCCCGATCCCCAGCGTCGTCTCCGACGGCAGGAGACCGGAGCCGAGGACCGCAACCCAGAACTCGCCGAGGAGTTCGGCGAGACGGGCGGTGTCGTCCGGGCCCAGGGCCTGCCAGGGTGCGGCGGCGAGTTCGTCCGTGTGCCGCTCGATGCGGCGGCGCAGCTCACGGCCTTCCTCCGTGGCGGTGCCCTCCTCGGTCAAGAGGCCGCGCCCGACGAGCCGTTGACGCCCTGCGGCCCATTCCCCGGCGCTCCAGCCGCGGCTCTCGAAGCGCTCCGCCGAGGCCGCGCCAATCCCGGCGAACGACACCAGCGACTCGACCGGGTCCAGGCCGGCGACGAGGAGTGCCGCCAGATGCCCGTCGCCGCGGTGCTCCCGCAGGATCGTCGCCGCGTGCCACAGCTGAAGGTGCGGGGCCACGGGCCAGGCCAACTCCGCGTTGGCCGCGGCCAGGGGGCGGCCCGCCCTGTTCACCGCCTCGGCGGCGCGGCGGGCGAGGGCGGCGGCCTCGGCGAGTTCGGGAGATGTGATGCGGTCGCCGAATATCGCGGCGTACGCCCGGTCGATCCCCCGCTCACGCGCCTTCAGCATGTCGCCCGGGCTCGCCGTGCCCCAGGCCGAGTCCATGTGCTCGGCGACCATGCGCGGGCTGAAGCTGTAGAAGGCGGAGGCCACGCGCTCGCTGCCGACGGGCCCCAACGGCGCCGCGCGCAACGGGAAGTAGCTCGGCCAGCGCTCCCGCGTCGCATACCCGAGCGCGGCCGACTCCTCGAAGACCTCCGGCGCGTAATAGACCACGGCGTGCAAAGGCTCCAGCAGGTGCCACATCTGGCGCACCCGGCCGAGCTCCACGCCGCCGGTCCGCCCCGGCTCGCTCACGCCGCTCGCCTCGACCGCCCCCGCCTCGCCGGCCGTACGTGTCCCGCTGACGCTCTCCGACATGACCCCGTCCCCCTTCGTCGCGCTCTCACTCGCTCCACAACTTGACACTGACAAGATTGCCCGACACTCCTCGAACTTGTCAATGCCTAGATCCCGCGTACGCTGCTGTCCATGACCAGTTCCGAGGACGGCGACCGCCGCCCTTACCACCACGGCAATCTGCGGCGCGCGATCCTCGGCGCGGCCTTGGATGTCATCGCCTCCGACGGCCCTTCCGCGCTGAGCCTGCGCGACCTGGCCCGCCGGGCGGGCGTCTCGCACGCGGCGCCGGCCCACCACTTCAAGGACCGCACGGGCCTGCTGACGGCCATCGCGGCGGAGGGTTTCGCACTGCTGTCGTCAGGCCTCACGGAGGCGGCGGACCTGCGGGACGCCGGCGTCCGCTACGTACGCTTCGCGCGCGAACACCCCGCGCACTTCCAGGTGATGTTCACGCCGGGCCTGCTGCGGGAGAACGACGTCGAGCTGACGACGGCCAAGGCGCTCGCGGCGGAGGGGCTGCGCGCCGCGGTCGCCGCCGTACCGGCCGGGGGCCGCGGCTCCGACAGCCGGCTCGCCGGTGTCGCCGCGTGGTCACTGGCGCACGGCTTCGCCACGCTGCTCCTCAGCCACAACCTGGACGGCCCGGTCGGCGACCAGGACCCCGAGGAGGTCTTCCACGCCCTGACGGGACTGCTCTTCCGGCCGGGCTGAGGGACGCCGGGTCCGCATCGGGCGCCCCGGGCCCACCTCGCGCAGCGGACTCACCTCGGGCGCACCTGTCCCACCTCGGGCGCCGGACTCACAACCCGCCGCCCGACGCCGGACTCACGCTGGACTCACGCCAGGCTCGGCCTCACACCGCGCCGCTGCAGCCCGCCGCCACGCCAACGGTTGACGCGAACGGTCGTCACACCACCTCAACCGCTCCTCCGAACGGTCGCCACGCCACGCCAACCGAGGCCACGACCGGTCGCCACACCACCTCAACCGAGGCTACGAACAACCGTCACAACCCCCGCTACGACCCCAGAATCGTCGCCAGGAACTCCCCGGTCCAGCCCAGCAACTCCCGTCCGACCAGCGGCTTTCCGCCGACCTTCGCCGTCTTCGGGCGGGGGACGAGGAGCTGGTGGGCGGTCGGCTTGATGACCGTTCCCGGGTGGAGCCGCTTCAGGCGCAGCTCCTGCGACTCGCGCAACTCCACCGGTGAGAAACGGATGTTGTTGCCCTGGAGGACGATGTCGCCGACACCGCACGCGCGGGCGAGCATGCGCAGAGCCGCGACCAGCAGCAGGTTCTCGACCGGCTCGGGCAACTTGCCGTAGCGGTCGACCAGTTCCTCGCGTACGGCCTTGATGTCCTCCTCCGTGTTGGCGGAGGCGATGGACCGGTAGGCCTGGAGGCGCAGCCGCTCGCCCGGCGCGTAGTCGTGCGGGACGTGCGCGTCGACCGGGAGCTCGATCTTGACCTCGAGCGCCGGCTCTTCCTCGACGCCGCCTTCGAGGGAGGCGCGGTAGTCCGCGACCGCCTCGCCGACCATGCGGACGTACAGATCGAAGCCGACGCCCGCGATGTGGCCCGACTGCTCGCCGCCCAGCAGGTTTCCCGCGCCGCGGATCTCCAGGTCCTTCATGGCCACGTACATGCCTGCGCCCATCTCGGTGTGCTGGGCGATGGTGGCGAGCCGTTCGTGCGCGGTCTCCGTGAGGGGCTTCTCCGGCGGGTAGAGGAAGTACGCGTAACCGCGCTCGCGGCCTCGGCCCACGCGGCCGCGCAGCTGATGCAGCTGGGAGAGACCGAAGTTGTCGCCGCGCTCCACGATCAGCGTGTTCGCGTTGGAGATGTCGATGCCGGACTCGACGATCGTCGTCGACACGAGGACGTCGAACCGCTTCTCCCAGAAGTCGACGACGACCTGCTCCAGGGCCTGCTCCCCCATCTGGCCGTGCGCCGTCGCGATGCGCGCCTCGGGGACGATCTCGCGCAGCCGCGCGGCCGCCCGGTCGATGGACTCGACCCGGTTGTGGATGTAGAAGACCTGTCCCTCACGGAGCAGTTCGCGGCGGACGGCCGCGCCGATCTGCTTCTCCTCGTACGGTCCGACGAAGGTCAGTACGGGGTGCCGCTCCTCGGGCGGGGTGGTGATCGTCGACATCTCGCGGATGCCCGTGACGGCCATTTCCAGGGTCCTGGGGATGGGGGTCGCGGACATCGTGAGGACGTCGACGTTCGCGCGGAGCTTCTTCAGCTGCTCCTTGTGCTCGACGCCGAAGCGCTGTTCCTCGTCGACGATGACCAGGCCCAGGTCCTTGAACTTGGTCTCGGAGGAGAAGAGCCGGTGGGTGCCGATGACGATGTCCACCGAGCCCTCGCGCAGCCCCTCCAGGACCGCCTTGGCCTCGGTGTCCGTCTGGAAGCGCGACAACGCCCTTACGTTCACCGGGAATTGGGCGTAGCGCTCGGAGAACGTGCCGAAGTGCTGCTGGACGAGCAGCGTCGTCGGGACGAGTACGGCCACCTGCTTGCCGTCCTGCACCGCCTTGAAGGCCGCGCGGACCGCGATCTCCGTCTTGCCGTATCCCACGTCGCCGCAGACGAGGCGGTCCATCGGGACCGTCTTCTCCATGTCCTCCTTGACCTCGGCGATGGTGGTGAGCTGGTCGGGCGTCTCCACGTACGGGAACGCGTCCTCCAGCTCGCGCTGCCACGGGGTGTCCGCGCCGAAGGCGTGTCCGGGGGCCGCCATCCGGGCCGAGTACAGCTTGATGAGGTCGGCGGCGATCTCCTTGACCGCCTTCTTGGCGCGCGCCTTCGTCTTCGTCCAGTCCGCGCCCCCCAGCCGGTGCAGGGTGGGCGCCTCCCCGCCGACGTACTTGGTGATCTGCTCCAGCTGGTCGGTGGGGATGTAGAGGCGGTCGCCGGGCTGGCCGCGCTTGGCGGGCGCGTACTCCACCACCAGGTACTCGCGGGTCGCGCCCTGGACCGTGCGCTGCACCATTTCGATGTAGCGGCCCACGCCGTGCTGCTCGTGGACGATGTAGTCGCCCGCTTCCAGGGTGAGCGGGTCGATGGTCTTGCGGCGGCGGGCCGGCATCCGGGCGCCGTCCTTGACCGCCGAGCGCTGTCCGGACAGGTCGGTCTCGGTGAGGACGGCGATCTTGAGCCGCGGGTCCACGAAGCCGTAGTCGATCGAGCCGCAGGCGACGTGGACGACGGAGGGACTGATGTCGGCCAGGTCCGAGTCGAGCCGGGCCGCGATGCCCTCGCCGCCGAGGACCTCCACGGTGCGGGCGGCCGGGCCGTGGCCCTCGGTGACGAACACCGTGCGCCAGCCGTCCGCGATCCAGCCCTTGGTGTCGGCGAGGGCGCGGGCGGTGTCGCCGCGGTAGGTCTCGGGCGCGTGCATGCCGAGCTTCAGGGTGTCGGCCTCTTCGACGGTCTCGTCCGTCTCGTCGGCCGCGAACGGCGACACCGACCACCACATCATGTCCAGCTCGCGGGCCCGCTCGCGGACGTCCGCGATGGACCAGAGCGAGGCCGCGTCGACGTCGATGGGGGCCTCCCCGCCGCCGGCGGTCGCCGCCCAGGACGCCTGGAGGAACTCCTGTGACGTCGCCACCAGGTCCGCGGCCCGCGTCCGCACCCGTTCCGGGTCGCATACGACGGCCATCGAACCCTTCGGCAGTACGTCGATCAGCAGCTCCATGTCGTCGACGAGGACGGGCGCGAGGGACTCCATGCCCTCCACGGCGATGCCCTCGGCGATCTTGCCGAGCAGTTCGCCCAGCTCCGGGTGCGCCTCGGCCAGGGCGGCGGCCCGCTCCCGTACGTCGTCCGTGAGCAGCAGCTCGCGGCAGGGGGGTGCCCACAGGCCGTGGTCGGCGACCTCCAGGGACCGCTGGTCGGCGACCTTGAAGTAACGGATCTCCTCGACGTCGTCGCCCCAGAACTCCACGCGGAGCGGGTGCTCCTCGGTCGGCGGGAAGACGTCCAGGATGCCGCCGCGGACCGCGAACTCGCCGCGCTTCTCGACGAGCTCGACCCGGGAGTACGCGGCTGCGGCGAGCGCTGAGACGATCTCGCCCAGGTCGGCGCTCTGGCCCGTGCGCAGCGCTACCGGCTCCAGGTCGCCGAGGCCCTTGACCTGCGGCTGGAGCACGGAGCGTACGGGGGCGACGACGACCGAGACCGGGCCGGTCTCCGGGTCGTCGGTGCGCGGGTGCGCCAGGCGGCGCAGCACGGCGAGGCGACGGCCCACGGTGTCGCTGCGTGGCGAGAGCCGCTCGTGGGGGAGCGTCTCCCAGGAGGGGTACTCCACGACTCCGTCGGCCGGCAGGAGGGTGCGCAGCGCGGCGGCCAGGTCCTCCGCCTCACGGCCCGTCGCCGTCACCGCGAGCACCGGGCGGCCGGACTCGCGCGCGAGGGCTGCCACGGCGAAGGGGCGGGCCGCGGGCGGGCCGACCAGGTCGACGTGCATCCGGTGACCGTCGGCTGCCGCCTTCACCGCTTGTGCGAGTGCGGCGTCCTTGACGACGGCGTCGAGCAGACCGTGCAGGCTCATGAAGGGCTTTCCCGTCCGGGGGTGGGCATCGCGAAGCGCCCGGCGCGAGTTTCTGGCCGGGGGCCTCCAGCGTACGTCGGTGGGCTCGACGGTGCCTCGACCTGTGGACAACGTGCTCCTGGCCCCGGGGCCCGCACGGGTTTCGGCTCGGTCTTCGGGTGCCCCCTGTCTTCGGGTGCCCCCTGTGTCTTCGGGTGCCCCCGGTCTTCGAGTGCCCCTTGTCCGGGGCTGGTGTCCCCAGGGGCTCCGCCCCCGGACCCCCGGTCGGCCTGGCGGCCTCGTCCTCAAACGCCGGACGGGCTGAAATCTCTCCCCGCCGGCGCCCGGAGATGCCGCCCTGCCCCAGCGTGGGGCAGGTCCCGGACAGGCTGAAAATCCCCCCGCCGGCGCCCGAAGGTGCCGCCCGGCCCCAGCGTGGGGCAGGTCCCAGACGGACTGAAAACCCCTCCCCACCGACGCCCGGAGGTCCCGCCCAGCCCCAGCGTGGGCAGATCCCGGACGGGCTGGATCACCCGGCTCGGGCTCGTACCGCAAAGACCGGCTCGGGCTCGTACCGCAAAAACCCGCCCGGGCCCGGAGAGCCGAAGCTCTCCGGGGCCGGGCTTCCTCCTCCGCGACCCCCGTACGCGGTGGCTAATCGGTGGCGATGGCGTTCAGGATGTTCATGCGGCCGGCGCGGAAGGCCGGGACGAGGGCGGCGAAGAGGCCTACGAAGGCCGAGCCGATGAAGACGCCGATGATGGTGGGCCAGGGGATGTCGAGGACCTTGAGGCCCTCCAGGGCGAGGAGCTTCTGGGCGGTGGCGCCCCAGCCCATGCCGAGGCCCAGGCCGAGCAGGGCGCCGAAGAGGGCGATGACGACGGACTCCATGCGGATCATGCGGCGGAGCTGGCGGCGGGAGAGGCCGATGGCGCGCATGAGGCCGATCTCGCGGGTGCGCTCGACCACGGAGAGGGCCAGGGTGTTCACCACACCGAGGACCGCCACGATGATCGCCAGGGCGAGGAGGCCGTAGACCATGTTCAGGAGCTGGCCGATCTGGTCCTTGAGCTCCTGCTTGAAGTCCGTCTGGTCGCGGACCTGGTACTGCGGGTACGGCTCCATGGACTTCTTCAGTGCCGCGTAGGCCTGCTTCTCCTGGCCCTTCCTGGCCTCGGCGAACATGATCTCGTTCGGCGGGATCTTGTCCGCGGGGACGTACCGCTCCATCGTCGCCAGGCTCAGGTAACGCGCGCCCTGGTCGATGGAGGTGTCGTCATCCGTGATGGCCGCGACCTTGAGCTCGGCCGTCTTCCCGTACTTGAAGGCGACCGTCATCGTGTCGCCGACCTTGACGTGATGCTTCGTCGCGTAGTCGGAACCGAGCGACATCGCGTTCTTGCCGTAGGCGGCGGACAGGTCACCGGCTGTCGTCTCGCGCCGGAGGTCGTCGGCGTACGAGGGGTCCGCGGCGGTCACCGAGGTGTCCTCGGTGACCCCGTCGGGGGCGGTCAGCTTGGCCTCGACGTCCTTGTAGCGCGTGACGTGGGCCAGGCCGGGCGTCGACTGCATGGCCTTCTCGGCCTGCGGCACGATGCGCTGATTGCCCTGGACGATGAAGTCCGCGCCGACCGTCTTGTCGAGCTCCTCGGTCGCCGAGGCCACCATGGAGGAGCCGACGACGGACAGGCAGGCGACCAGTGCGAGGCCGATCATCAGGGCCGCACCGGTGGCGCCCGTGCGCCGCGGGTTGCGCAGCGCGTTGCGCTCGGCCAGCCGGCCGACCGGACCGAAGGCCCGCAGCAGTACGGCGCTGAACGCCCGGACCACACCGCCCGCGAGCAGCGGGCCGATGATCACGAACCCGATGAGGGTCAGCACCACACCCGCGCCCAGGACCCGGGAGCCGTCGGCCGCCTTGTCCGCGGTGCCCGCCCAGTAGAGGGCGCCGCCGCCGACGACGGTGAGGACCAGCCCGATCAGGCCCCGTACGCGGCCGGCCCTGCCGTCCGCCGGGGTGCCGGCGTCGCGCAGCGCGGCCATGGGAGAGACCTTGCCCGCGCGGCGGGCGGGGAGGTAGGCGGCGAGGACGGTGACGATGATGCCGAGCGCCAGGCCGGCGACGGCGGTCGTCCACTTCACGGTCAGGTCGGCCGTCGACAGTTCCATGCCCATCGACGACATGAGCTTCATCAGACCGACGGCGAGGCCGACGCCCGCGCCGACACCGAGGACGGATCCGAACACGCCGAGCAGCAGCGCCTCGACCAGGACCGAGCGGTTGACCTGCCCGCGGGAGGAGCCGATGGCCCGCATCAGGCCGATCTCCCGGGTGCGCTGGGCGACCAGCATCGAGAAGGTGTTGATGATCAGGAAGATGCCGACCAGGAACGCGATCCCGGCGAAACCGAGCATGGCGTACTTGATGACCTTCATGAACGAGCCGACGCCCGAGCGGTTCTCGTCCGCGGTCTCCTTCTGCGTCTGCACCTTGTAGGTGCCGTCGAGGGAGGCGATGACGTTCTGCTTGAGGCGCGCGTCGCTGACACCGGTGGCGGCCGCGAGGTTGATGTGGGTGAACCGGCCCCTCTCGCCGATCAGTTCGCGCTGCGCGGTCGCGGTGTCGAAGTAGACGACGGCGGCACCGGGGTTGGTCACCTTGAAGGAGGCGACACCGACGATCCTCGCCTTGAAGTCACCGGTGACGGCGATGGTGCGCAGTTCGTCGCCGATCTTCAGGTGGTGCTTGTCGGCGGTGTCGGAGTCGACCATCACCTCGGTGGGCCCGCGCGGGGCGTGGCCCTGGGTGATCTCCATGGAACGCAGGTCGTTCTTCGTCCAGTTGCCGGCGATCGTCGGGGCGCCGGTGGTGGAGCCCATGTTCTTGTTGTCACTGTTGACGACGGTCACGTTCATCGAACTGACCGCGCCCTCGGCGGACTTGACGCCCTGTGCCTTCTTCGCCTGCGCCAGCACGGAGGCGGGCATCGACTCGGGCTTGCCGTTCTGCGGGGTGTCGTCGGTCTTGGCCGCCTTCGGGGAGACCGTGACGTCGGAGGAGGTGGCGGCGAAGAGCTTGTCGAACGTCGTGTTCATGGTGTCGGTGAACACCAGGGTGCCGCAGACGAACGCCACCGACAGGAGCACGGCGACGGCCGACAGGGCCATCCGCCCCTTGTGCGCGAAGAAGTTGCGCATCGAGGTCTTCAGGACGGTCATGACGTGCGCCCCCGGGCGTCGAAGTCCTTCATGCGGTCGAGGACCTGATCGGCCGTCGGCTGGTACATCTCGTCGACGATCCGGCCGTCCGCGAGATACAGCACCCGGTCCGAGTACGAGGCGGCCACCGGGTCGTGCGTGACGATCACGATGGTCTGGCCGAGCTCGTCGACGGAGCGGCGCAGGAAGCCCAGCACCTCGGCGCCGGCCCGGGAGTCGAGGTTTCCGGTCGGCTCGTCACCGAAGATGATCTCGGGGCGGGCGGCCAGGGCGCGGGCCACGGCTACGCGCTGCTGCTGGCCGCCGGAGAGCTCGGTCGGCCGGTGCTTGAGCCGGTCGGCGAGCCCGACCGTCTCCACGACCTGGCTCAGCCAGCCCTTGTCCGGCTTGCGCCCGGCGATGTCCATCGGCAGCGTGATGTTCTCTATCGCGTTCAGCGTCGGCAGCAGGTTGAACGCCTGGAAGATGAAGCCGATCCGGTCCCGGCGCAGCCGCGTGAGCTTCTTGTCCTTGAGGCCGGTGATCTCCGTCTCGTCCAGGTGGATCTGCCCGCTCGTCACGGTGTCGAGCCCGGCGAGGCAGTGCATCAGCGTGGACTTGCCGGACCCCGAGGGGCCCATGATCGCGGTGAACTGGCCCCGCGCGATGTCCACGTCGACGTGGTCGAGGGCGACGACCCGGGTCTCCCCGGACCCGTACGCCTTCACGACCTGCCGCGCTCGCGCGGCAACGGCCGTACGCCCTCCAGTGCCCCCGTGCCTGGGAATGGTCACAGCCGATGTCACGGTAAGTCTCCTATGTCGGTCAGCAGATGGTTCAGAGTGGTGCCGTACGCGGATCGCTCGCGGATGGTTCGCGGTGGTGCCGTACGTGGATCGGTCAGTGACTGATTCACGTGCCGTACGCGGATCGGTCAGCGGATGGTTCGCGGTTGTGCCGTACGTGGATCGGTCAGCGACTGATCCACGTGCCGTACGCGGATCAGTCTGGTCGCGGGAGGGGGTCCGGCGCGCTGGTGCTCAGCGCAGTCTTCTGCTGGGGAAAACCCCACCCCCGAAGGTGCGGTCCGTACGACCCGGCCCGGTCGCGGCCCGCTCCCCAGCGGCATAAAGCCAGGTTAAGGACGGGCCCGGCCCTTCTCGTCCTCCGTCGGTACGAGCCCTCCCCGGGCCGTAGTACGGAGAGACCCCTAGGGGCTGTCCACCCATCGGTGGATCCTTTCTCGGGGTCGCCTCCACCCTCGAGCCCCTTCAGCGTCCACCCTCCCGCGACGTGAGGGTCAAGTGGGAAGCTGTGGTGCGGCAGATAGATGCAGGGGGAAAGAATCAAGCCCCCAGGGCTGAGGGGGAGGCACCCGGTGGACAGCGCGACACCCGGTCTGCGAGCGGCGGCGACGGACCGCTCCCCGAGCCCCCGTTCACGCCGTGCCGTCGTCGCCGCCCTCATGCTGTGCATGGGCCTGGCGGCGCTCGACTCCACGATCGTGTCGACGGCCGTCCCGCAGATCGTCGGCGACCTCGGCGGTTTCTCCGTCTTCTCGTGGCTGTTCTCCGGCTATCTGCTCGCCGTGACGGTCACCCTGCCCGTCTACGGCAAGCTCTCCGACACCTTCGGCCGCAAGCCGGTCCTGATAGCTGGCTCGGTCCTGTTCCTGCTCGGCTCACTGCTCTGCGCGGGCGCCTGGAACATGGCCGCGCTGATCGCGTTCCGGATCGTCCAGGGCCTCGGCGGCGGTGCCCTACAGGGCACGGTCCAGACCCTCGCCGCCGATCTCTACCCGCTCGACCAACGGCCCAGGATCCAGGCCAGGTTGTCCACGGTCTGGGCCACCTCGGCGGTCGCGGGCCCGGCGCTCGGCGGGGTGCTCGCCGCGTACGCCGACTGGCGCTGGATCTTCCTCATCAACCTGCCGCTCGGCGCGGTCGCCCTCTGGCTGCTGGTCCGCCACCTCCACGAGCCCCGGCGTGCGAGGCTCGCACGCCCGCGCATCGACTGGGCGGGCGCGCTCACCGTCTTCGCCTGCGGCGGCATACTGCTGACCGCGCTGGTGCAGGGCGGCGTGGCCTGGCCCTGGCTCTCGGCACCCTCAACGGCCCTGTTCGGCACGGGACTCGCGCTGATCGCCACCCTCGTCCTCATCGAGCGCCGGGCCGCCGAACCGATCATCCCCGGCTGGGTCTGGCGCCGCCGCACCATCGCCGCCGTGAACCTGGCGCTGGGCGCGCTGGGCCTGCTGATGGTGGCCCCGACGGTCTTCCTCCCGACGTACGCGCAGTCGGTGCTCGGCCTCGCCCCGATCACCGCCGGATTCGTGCTCTCCGTATGGACGTTGAGCTGGCCGGTGTCGGCGGCCCTCAGCCAGCACGTCTACCGGCGGATCGGGTTCCGCAACACGGCGATGCTCGGCATCGGCACGGCCACCCTGATCCTGTTCGCCTTCCCCTTCCTCCCGTACCCCGGCGAGGCCTGGCAGCCCACTCTCCTCATGCTCCTGCTGGGCGGCGCGCTCGGTCTCTTCCAACTCCCCCTGCTCGTCGGCGTCCAGTCGACCGTCGGCTGGTCCGAGCGCGGCACGGCCACCGCGTCCGTACTCTTCTGCCGCCAGAGCGGCCAGACGATCGGCGCCGCGCTCTTCGGCGCGGTCGCCAACGGGGTGCTGGCCTCCCGGCTCGGCGGCGCGGGCGACCTGGACTCGGTCACGAAGGCCCTGGACTCGGGCACCCCGGGCGAGGAACTGCGCCGCGCGGTCGCGGCGGCCGTCCACTGGGTCTACTTCGGCGCGGCCTGCGCGGCCGGACTCGCCTTCCTGGTCCTGCTGTTGCTGGCCCCGCGCCGCTTCCCGGTGCTCGACACCCCCGGGGAGTGAACGGCACGCCCGCCTGACGGGTCCCTGGGTTCACCAAGGAAGTTCGGTGAGGCCCTCCTCACGCCCCAGTCACAACCGAAACACAGCAGACGCACAGCCACAGAGGGGTAAACGCGGGTAACACCGCAGGTCACCGCAGCAAGCGCGTACCGACCGATCAGTTTGGTGAAAGGGCTTCGCGCCCGCGCCGGCAACGCGTAGCGTGCCTCGCTCACCGCCCAGCTCCCTGCGGTCCGCCCCCGGACCCGAGCCGCGCAAGGAGATACGGGATGCCAGACGCGTTCTCGTCCCCCGAGTACCAACCGCCCCAGTACCAGCCGCGCCACCAGCAGTCCCCGCCCAACTCGTCCCCGCAATACGCCACTTACCCCTGGCAGCCGCCGGTCCCCGAGCCCGGCCACCGGCGCAGGCCGCGCCACCAGGCCCTCGGGCAGCACAGCGACATCCGTGTCCTGCGCAGCGCGTACCGCTGGCAGCGGCGCGTGGCCACCTTCACGGCGCTCGGCTACTTCACCCTCTTCCTCCTCCTCTCCGCGTTCGCGCCGTCCCTGATGACCAGCACCGTCTCCGGCGGACTGTCCACCGGGCTGCTGCTCGGCCTGCTCCAAGTGCCCGTCACCTGCCTGGCGATCTGGCTGTACGAGCACACGGCGCACCGGCGCGTCGACCCGATCGCCGACCGGATCCGCAAACAGTCCGAGCTGGACGCGAAGCGGGAGGCCGCGCGATGACCGGGTTCAGCAGTTCCGCCCAGGCCATGTCCCTGGTGGCCTTCACTGCCGTCGCCACCATCACGCTGCTGCTGTGCGTGATGACCGGCCCCGACCGCGACGACCTCGACGAGTTCTACACGGGGTACAGCTCGCTCTCCCCCCTGCGCAACGGCCTCGCCATCGCCGGGGACTACATCTCCGCCGCCACCGTGCTCGGCGCCAGCGGCATCATCGCGCTCGCCGGGTACGACGGTGTCGTCCTCGCCCTGAGCACCGCGCTGTCCCTGATGCTGCTGATGTTCCTGCTGGCCGAACCCCTGCGCAACGCGGGCCGGTTCACCATGGGGGACGCCCTCGCGCGACGGATGCCGGGGCGTGCGGTCCGGATGACCGCGTGCGGCGCGACCATCGCCGCGCTGCTGCCGCTGATGCTCGTCCAGCTCGCCGGCACGGGCGATCTCATGGCCTTCATCCTCGGCTTCTCCGGTGACTCACTGAAGACCGGCTGCGTCATCGGGCTCGGCGCCCTGATGATCAGCTACGCGGCGATCGGCGGGATGAAGGGCACCGCTCTCATCCAGATCATGAAGATCGTGATGCTGCTCGGCTCGGGTGCCGTGGTCGCCGTCCTCATCATGAACCGCTTCGACTGGAATCCGGGCGCCCTGCTCGACGCCGCCGCGAAGGGCAGCGGTGTCGGACCGGCCTTCCTGCGGTCGGGACTGCAGTTCTCCGGCGGCCCCAACCCCCGCCTGGACATGATCAGTTCGGAGCTGACCGTGGTACTCGGCGGCGCGTGTCTGCCGCACATCACCATGCGCATGTACACCGCGAACAGCGCCCGGCAGGTGCGCCGTTCGATGTCCTGGGCGGTGCCCGCCGTCGCCCTGTTCGTCCTGGTCCTGTCGGTCGTCGGTTTCGGCGCGACGGCGCTGATCGGCCGCGAGACGATCGCCGCCGCCGACCCCCAGGGCAACACGGCCTATCTGCTCGGCTCCCGGGCCGCGTTCGGGCCCGACGTCTCCACCGCCGAGACCCTGCTGTTCACGACGGTCACCACGGCCATCTTCCTGACGGTGCTCGCCTCGGTCGCCGGAATGATCCTGGCCTGCGCCAACTCCCTCGCCCACGACGTGTTCGCCGCGCGCGTCCAGGAGATGTCACCGCGCCGCGAGATGACCCTGGCCCGGGTATCGGCACTCGCGGTCGGCGTACCGGCGATCCTGCTCGCCACCCTCGTCCAGCACCACAGCCTGCAACCGCTGGTCACGCTGTCGTTCTGCCTGGGCGCCTCCGCGATAGCGCCCGCGCTGGTCTACAGCCTCTTCTGGCGCCGCTACACCCGGGCGGGCCTGCTGTGCACCCTCATCGGCGGCACGCTCACGGTCCTGGTCCTGATGACCGGCACCAACCTGGTCTCCGGCTCCCCCGTATCCGCCTTCCCCGAGGCCGACTTCAACTGGTTCCCCTTCACCACCACCGGCATCGTCTCCATCCCCCTGGGCTTCGCCTACGGCTGGCTCGGCACCGTGGCCTCCGGCCGCCGCAAGTCGGAGGAACAGCGACGCCAGTACGAGGCAGTGGAGGGCTGGATCCTCGCGGGCGCCGTACGCCGGGCCGAGGCGGGGCGGCCTCGCTGACGGAGCGGGGGCGGGGCCTCGCTGATGAGGCGGGGGCGCTGCCTCGCTGATGAGGCGGGGGCGGGCGGCCTCGCTGACAGGGCGCGGGCGGGGCGGGGATGTACCCCGTAGCCCTCGTCCCGGTCGCCGTCGAGGACTCGTTCGGCGGGCACCCGGCCGGCCCAAGCCGTCACCCGACGGTGGGCGCCCGCCGCGGGCGTCACTCCGCCGGCGCCCGGCCCGTCAGGGTCATGAGGCTGTCGCGTACGTGGTCCATCTGGGCGCGTACGTCGTCCCACTCCTCGCCGTGCTCCCGCAGTACGCGCTCGGTGTCGCGGGCGATGCGGTCCTCGCGGATCCGGGCCTCGGCGAGGAGTTCGGCGGCGCGCGCCTCGGCGTCCCGCTGGGACTGCCCGGTCGACTCCTCGGCCTCGGCCAGAGCGCGTTCGGCCTCGGCGAGGGCGGCCTCGGCGCGCCCCTCCCGCTCCTCGTGGTCCGCGTCGAGCGCCGCCGCCCGCTCGGCGGCCGCACGCTCGGCCTCCTCCCAGCGCTCGGCGTGCTCCTTCTCCTGATCGGCGAGGAGCACCTCCGCGCGCTGCCGCGTCTCGCGCAGCGCGGCCAGCGCCTCGCCGCGCCCCTCCTTCACCCCGCGGCGGGCGGAGATACGCAGGTCATCGGCCTCGGCGCGGGCGGCGAGCAGCCGGTGCCTGGCGCGTTCGTCGGCCTCGCCGAGCACTTCGTCGGCGTACGCCTGGGCCTCGTCCCGCAGGCGCCGGCCCGCCTCCTCGGCCTCGCCGACGATCCGCTGCGCCTCCCGGCGAGCGTTCTCCCGTACGCCGTCGGCCTCCTCCTGGGCGAGCGCGAACAGGTGCCGGGCGCTCTCACCGAGGGTCTCGTACGACTGCGGGGCGAGCTGGGCGACGGCCTCGCGCAGCCGCTCCGCGTCGGCCTCCATCTCCCTGGCCAGCACGGTCAGCCGGGCTGCGCGTTCCCAGGCGGCGTCACGGTCCTGGGAGAGCGCCTCGGCGTACGCGTCGACCTGCTCGGGACGGTAACCCCGCCGTACGGCCACGAAGTCGTGCGGCGACATCGATGCGCTGTTCATCCTGGAACCCCTCTCCGCCGGACACACACGAAATGACGAACGATTTCGCGCACATCTTGATGGATCACACAGAAGTGTTCATAACGCGACACTCCGCCCATCCATTGCGGTCGAGTTGCATAAGAAAAGGGGCGGGCCCGGTCATATAACCGGGTCCGCCCCTTGCGTGCGGTCCGCCGACGCTCAGCGCCGCGACGTCACAGCAGGCCGTCCCACATCTGCTCCAGCAGGACCGACCACCAGCTCTCCGGGGAGCCCAGGGCCGCCGGGTCGAGCGAGGCGAGCTGCGCCTGGAAGTCGACGGTCCAACGGCCCGCCTGCTCCTGGTTGAGCCCGAACCGCAGCCGCCACATCCGGCCGAGCAGCGCGAGACACCGCGCGAACTCGGGCAGCCCCGTGTTCACGAACTGCGGCGGCACCGGAGTGCCGCGCGGACCGGCCTCCACAGGCACGGCCACGATGTTCGCCGTGCCGTACTGCACACAGATCGCCTTGCCGAAGTCGCTGCCCATGACGAGGTACGAGCCCGCGTCCGACGCCGGCTGCACCCCTCGCTCCTGCGCCAGTTCCGCGAGTGTCGGCACGGGGCGGCCGGGCTGCGCCTGCGCCCAGAAGAACGGGCCCATGTCCACCGGGAGCCCGGCCACGACCAGCGTGTGCGCCACGATCGGCGGTACGCCCTGCCGGGAGACCGCCGCCTGGTCGAAGTGGAAGACCCCCGGCCCGAACGCCGCCGCCAGCTCCTGCGCGACACCCTCCGGCGGGATCGGCGGCGCGGGCTGCACCGGCGGGATCGGCGCCCGCGCCGGCGCGAGCCGGGCCGGACCGTCCGCGACCTGGTGCAACTCACCCTGGTGCGCGATGAGCTGGTGCATCCCCTGCTGACGGCTCGCATGGTCCGTGCCGTACGGGGCGATGCTGGTGATCCGCGCCTGCGGCCAGGTCTCCCGGATCATCCGCGCGCAGTACGCGCCCGGCAGCTCGCACGACTCCAGCTCCGTGTGCAGCTCCAGCACCTGCTGCGGCGGCACGTTCATCGCCCGCAGCTCGTGCAGGATCTGCCACTCCGGGTGCGGGGTGCCCGGCGCCGAACGCCGGATCAGCTGCTGCTCGGAACCGTCCTGCGCCCGAAAACGCAGCACGGCCTGATAACCGGGCCCCACCGTCGGCTGCCCACCCTGCGGGTAGCCGTACGCCGGAGGCTGCTGCCCCGGCATCGGCTGCCCGGGCATGGGCTGTCCCGGCATCGGCTGACCAGGCATGGGCTGCCCGCCCATCGGCTGCCCCGGCATGGGCTGCGGGGGCATCGGCTGCCCCGGCATCGGCTGAGGCGCGGCCGGGGGCATGCCGGGGGCTTGCGGCGGTGGGGGTACGCCGGGGCCGCCGACCGGGGGGCCGGCCAGCATGGTCGCGGCATGGTGCACGGGGGCGCCCGGGGCGCCTGGTGCGCCGGGCGCTCCGGGTGCACCAGGGGCGCCCGGGGGCCGGAGTGCGCCGGGTGCGCCCGGCGGTTGTGGAGCGCCGGGACCGCCGACTGCGGGGCCGGCCAGCATGGTCGCGGCGTAGTGGGCACCGCCCGGAGGCGTACTGCCAGGCGGATTGGGGGCGCCCGGAGGCGCCTGCGCGCCCGGCGCGGACGGCACACCCGGGGCGCCCGGCTGACCCGGTGCGCCGGGCGGACCCGGCGGCAGGGGAGCGCCGGGACCGCCGACTGCGGGACCGGCCAGCATGGTCGCGGCATGGTGGACGCCGCCCGGAGGCGTACTGCCAGGCGGATTGGGGGCGCCCGGAGGCGCCTGCGCGCCCGGCGCGGACGGCACACCCGGGGCGCCCGGCTGACCGGGAGCGCCCCCGGGGGCGCCGGGAGCCGCGGGCGCGCCAGGCGCACCCGGCCCCGCGAGTCCCTCGGGCCCGTCCGGGCCGAGCTGCGACACGAGTTGCGTCGGCACGTAACCACCCGCCGGCGTGCCCGGAGCACCGGGCCCGGACGGCGGCGGCGTACTGCCAGGACGCGCACCCGGCACCCCGGGGGCGCTCGGCGGAGGCGGCGCGCCCGCACCACTGCCTCGCGCGCCCCGCGGAGGCCGCTGCGCCTTGCTCGTCGCGGCGTCCGCGATGTCACCGGCGTTCGGCGGCAGCGGACGCCCGGGAGCGGCCGAACCGGCGGACGACTGCGGCGCACCGGGAGCGCCGGGAGCGTGCGGGTGTCCGTAGGACGGGTCACCCGGCGGAGGCGTGCCCTGCGGACCACCGGGAACGGGCGCCCCGGGAGGCGGAGTTCCAGGCGCCGCGCCCGGACCCTGCGGGTAGCCGTAGGAGGACGCACCGGCCGGAGGCGTACCGGGAGCACCCGGCGCCTGCGGGGTCCCCGCCGCACTCGGCGGATAGCCGTACGTCGGGCCGCCCGGCGCAGGCGTGCCCTGCGGACCGGGAGCCGGCGGCTGAGCGCCCGCGCCCTGCGCGCCAGGACCCTCCGCGCCAGGACCCTGCGGGGAACCGGACGGAGCCGAGGCGTCGGGGTCGTCCAGCGCGGGCGCCAGCGCCGTACGCGGAAGTTGGCTGCCGCCCGAGATCAGGGCGGTCTTCGCGTCCGGGGTCACCCCGGGCGGCGGCGTGGGCTCGTCGCCGAGGTCGGGCAGCTGCGGCGCGAACACGGTCGCCGGCAGCGGCACGGAACGGTCCTCGCCCGCCTCGGCGTTGGTGTCGGTCCCCGCCCAGGGCGTCGCCCCGGGAGGAGGTGCGGCCGACGGCACCCGGTCCCGCGGAGCCGCGTCCTGAGGCGGCGCGTCCTGCACATCGTCGGCCTCGCCGGCGGCGGCAGGCCACGGCGTGGCACCGCCGGGAGCGGCGGGCGCGCCGGCGCCGGAGGACCCCACGGGCACCCCCGCGCCGGAAGACCCGCCGGTCGCGCCGGCACCCGCGGACGCGGCGCTCACGCCCGCTCCCGAAGACGCAGCGTGCGCCCCCGGCGCGGACGGCACACCGTGCGCCCCCGCATCACCGCGCACGCCCGAATCCGCAGGCGCACCGGCCTCACCGCGCGCCCCCGAATCCACACCCGCAGCAGCACCCCCGCGCACACCGGAATCCGCAGGCGCACCAACACCGTCGCGCGCCCCCGCATCACGGAACGCACCCGGCGCACCGGCCCCCGAACCGCCACCCGCGGAAGCCCCGTTGGACCCGGCACCCACGCCGGCCCCATGAGACCTCCCGGCCCCGTCCGACGCACCCGCACGACGATCAGGAATACCCAGCTTGTCCGCCGCCTCCTGGAGCCACTCCGGCGGGCTCAACAGGAACGACGTCTGATTCAGATCCACCCGTGCCGCAGGCGCCGGCGCAGGCTCCGCGGCCGCGTCCGGCGCCCCGTACTCCTCCTCGTACCGGCGGATCACCTCACCCACCGGCAGACCCGGCCACAGCGTCGCCTCGCCACTGTCCCGCGCGATCACGAGCCGCTGCGCACCACCGTCCGAACGCGGACCCTCGGCACGGTCCTCCGCCCAGACCACGAACCCGAGATCGAACTCCCGCACCCGCACCTCACGATGCTGATACGAGGCCACATCCCCGTTGATCCACTCTTCCGCGCGCTCCTGCGCCTGCGCGAAGGTCACCATCGGACGTTCACTCCCCCACCGAAGAGACGGCCACGGCGTGCGCGAAGCCACCGTCCACCATCAGGTTCGCCACGGTCTCCAGCTCCGGCGGATTACCCGCGAGCCGGGACAGGAACTGGTCGAAGTCATCACCGCACGGCAGCAACAATCGCTGCACCCGCTCGGCCGGCGGCCACGCGTCCTGGTCACGGGCATCGTCGTACGCACAGAACCAGACCGACCCGATCCGGTCGCCCTTCACCTTCACGGCCAGCAGACCGCCCTGCACGAACCCGACACACAGATAGTCCTTGGTCAGATGGTCGCGCAGACACTTGTTGATGTACACGAGGTCATTGACCGCAGCCTCGTCCCGCACCGTGAACAGCGGCTGGTCCACCAGCAGACCCAGCTCCGCGTCGAGCGCGGCACCCACCGGCGCACAACCACCCGCCGCCTTCAGGAAAGACCGATAGGCACCCGGAAGCCGGTACCCCAAGTCCTCCTCCACACCGAGCACCTGCTGCTCGGTCACCGCCACCGACGCCTTCGGCAGCCCGAAATGCGCCGGACGCGTCTCCTGAAGCGGCCGCGTGCCCCGCTTGTCCTGGTCGACGGCCGCCGTGGCGAGACCACCGTGATGACGCAACAACGCCTTCACCTCGACCGGAACCAACTCCAGCCGCCGCGAACCCGGCACGTGATGCCACGTCCACCCGTGCGGCGTCGCCACCGGCGGAATCGTGTCCCACAGGTCATGCCCCGTGGCAGCGAGCGCGGCATTCGCGGACACATAGTCCGTCAGCCGCAACTCGTCGACCCCGAAACCCTCCGGAGGCTCCGCGATCTCCGCGGCTGCACGCGCATACGGCGAAAAGTCGGGAAACCCGTGCTCATCGATCCGCACACCCCTAGGGTGACGGGCGGCCCGGACCGGATCCGGGAAATGCACGACCTGCCCGGCGTAAGCCGCATTCGGCGGCGCGGCTTGCTGCCCGAGCCGACCTGTCGTCATGGCGGTTGCCCCCTGCGGCGTTCTGTATGGCGGTATGGATCGCGGATGTCGACAGCCTATGCGGTACGACGACACCGGTCACCGGGCCTCCAGTTCCGTGACCTGCCGTCACCCCGCAGTGACCGTGCGCCGAAGACCGGGCGTGTCGCGCCGCCCCAGCTTCCCCACCCGCCACGGCGTTTGGCAGTCTGTCTCTCCGCACCGGGGGACGGTCACATCAGTAGCCGCCACCGCGGGTTGGGAGGGGATGACAACCATGAACGCGACACAGACGAGCACGTCCGGGGACCCACGCGTCGGCTGGAGCAGCACCGGCACACCCGAGGCCCCCGACCTCCTCCACCGCCGCGACGGCATACTCCCCACCGTCGCCGCCGCCCTCTCCGTACGCGGCGCCACCCTCACCGGCACCGCCGCCCGCGGCGACCAGCCCCCCGCACTCCACCCCCTCGTCCAGGACTACCTGGACACCCTCGGCACCGCCCAGCGCGACCGCTTCACCGGCCGCTGCGCCGAAGCCATCCTCATCTCCCGCCACATCGCCTCCGTCGACGCCGCCCGCAGCAAACGCGCCGCACGCAAACCGATGACCAACGGCGAAGCCCGCAAAGCACTCAAGCAGGCCAAACTCACCACCCGCCGCATCCGCGAGGACGGCGACCCCCTGCACGGCAGCTTCGCCGCGCCCTGCCACTCCTGCACCGCACTCAGCGACCACTTCGGCGTACGCATCGTCGACCCCGGCGCCCAGGACGACTGAACTCCCCCACAGCACACGACACATCACCGGCACCGCCCCCACGCAGGGACACACCCCCCCCACCCCCGCGCACACACCACGGCGGCCACACCGGCCCACGGCACTCGACGAACGAAGGGCAGATGCACGCCGACCGCACCTCCACCACACGCTTCTCCGTCCCCGTGGACGCCGCACTGCGCGCCGCCGGATGGCAGCCTGGACGCTGGGACATAAAACAAGCCGAATACTGGGCCGACACCCTGCGCGGACACGTTTCCCCCGCCGGACACCGGCACACCGTGTTCCCCGCAGCCGTGGAAGCCTGGGCCGAATTCGGCGGCCTCCTCCTCACCGCACAAGGCCCCGGCCGCCGCATCGCCCCCGTCGCCCTGCACCTCGACCCCCTGCACGGCCTCCACATGGCCCGCACCCTCGGCGACCTCGGCCGCGCCCTCGACACCGAGGTCTGCCCCCTCGGCGAGGAAACCGACACCCGCGCCGCCCTCGCCATCGACACCGAAGGCCGCGTCTACACCCTCGACCACACCGGCGACTGGTACCTCGGCCCCGACATCGACCAAGGCCTCACCACCCTGCTGTCAGGCATCGAACCCGTACGCCTCACCGCCGCATAAACCCCCGGGCGACCAGCCCGCCGCACCGCGGCGGGCACCACACCCCCGGACCCCACTCGCCCGCCGCGCCCCGGCGAGCACCACACCCCCGGACCCCACATGCCCGCCGCGCCCCGGCGAGCACCACACCCCCACCCCGACACCCGGCGCGCGCCCCTGGGAAAAACCCAGGCGATACCCCAGCCACGCCGCCCCCAGCAGCCGGAGAACCCTCAGCCACCCGCCGCCGGCAGCACCGCCGACACCCGGAAACCCCCCGCATCCGTCGGACCGGACACGAACACGCCCCCCAGCGCCGTCACCCGCTCCTTCATCCCCAGCAGCCCGTTCCCACCGCTCGGCAGACCCGCCGACGACGCCGAACCCGGCTCCGGCGGCGGCTCGTTCTCCACCTGCATCGCGATCTCCGACGACCGATGCGCAAGCCGGACATACGTCTTCGCACCCACCGCATGCTTGTGCACGTTCGTCAACGCCTCCTGCACCACCCGGTACGCCGTCTGCTCCACCTCCGCCGCATACACACGCACCTCACCCTCCACCGACAGATCCACAACCATCCCCGCGGCCGCCGACTGCCCCACCAACTCCTCCAGCTCCGCCAGAGACGGGCCGTCCCCCACCTCGTCCACCACCCGCGACGCCGCCACCGCCGCAGCCACCCCCACCGCCGCCAACGGCACCACCGAACTCGCCCCCACCCGCGCCGCCTCGCCCGTACGCAGCACACCCAGCATCTCGCGCAGCTCCGTCAACGCCTGCCGGCCCATGTCCCCCACCAGCGCCGCGTTCCGCACCGCCTTCTCGGGATCCTTCCGCGCCACCGCCTGCAGAGCCGCCGCATGCACCACCATCAGACTCACCCGATGCGCCACCACGTCATGCATCTCACGCGCGATCCGCGTCCGCTCCTCATTACGCGCCCACTCCGCGCGCTCCTCCGCACGCTCCGCGAGCAACTGCAACTCCCGCTCCAGCGAATCCGCCCGCTCCCGCAGACTCTCCATCAGCCGACGCCGCGCCCCCACATACAGACCCAGCAGCACCGGAGGAGCCGTCATCCCCAGCGACGTCGTGATGGAAAGAAACGGAACGAACCAGTCACCTATCGTCAGATCGCCGCGCACCACATCCTGATGCGCCCGCACGAACGTCACGATCAGCGTCCCCACCAGGGACATCCCCGCCAGCGCCCCGATGATCCGCCGCGGCAGCTCGGACGCCGCGAGCGTATAGAGCCCGACAACCCCCATCAGAAAACCCATCTGGGCCGGCGTGATGGCGATCGACACCAGCACGACCGCGATCGGCCACTTCCGCCGCAACACCAGCACGGAACCGGCGACAAGCCCGAACACCATCCCCGCCGCGACCGGCACACCCGCGTCCCGCGCGAACGGAAAACCCTCCGCCGCGCACTCGATCGCCGACGCCAGCGCCAGACACGCGTCCAGCACCGCACTGCGCCACCTCGCCCACCACCACGGCCCTCTCCCGGCCGCGGTGTGGTCTTCCCCCGTCGTGGTCATGCCTCCAGCCTACGGGCGCCGGCCGCCCGTTTTCCGGTGAGTTTCGGGGACTGGCCTACACCACACTCCGTAATCGAACAGAAGCGAAACCTGCCGGTATCCCTCGAACTGCTGATTCGCTCACCGTTCGAACCCGGACGCCCCCATTCCGCCGCGAGGGTATGCCTATGGCACACGCACCCAGCAAATACGCCGACTTCGAAGGACTACGGGAACGGGCGGTGGCATTACGACGGGCGGGGCTCAGCCGGCGCCAGATCCGCGACCGGCTCCAGGTCGACAACAACGACATCCTCAACCGCCTCCTCGACGGCGAACCGGCCCCGGAGTGGACGAAGCGCCCCAACGCGAAGGACGACCTCCGCGACCGGGCCCGCGAGCTGCGGCTCCAGGGCTGGACCTACGACCGGATCCAGCTGGAACTGGGCTGCTCGAAGGGCTCGATCTCCCTGTGGGTCCGGGACCTGCCCAAGCCGGAGCGACGGGATCCGTCCGAGCAGGCGAGACTTGCCGGACGGAAGCGGTGGGAGCACGAACTGGCAGTACGGGACGAGGAGCGGCAGCGTGCGAAAGCCGCCGCCGCCGCGGAGATCGGCGACCTGTCCGACCGCGAGCTGTTCCTCCTGGGGGTCGGCCTGTACTGGGCCGAAGGCGCCAAGGACAAGTCGTACGACCGTCGCGAGAAGGTCACCTTCGTCAACAGCGACCCCGGCATGATCGAGGTCTTCCTGCGCTGGCTCGACCTGCTCGGAGTGGAGCGGGACCGCCTCCGCTACTCCGTCATGATCCACGAGAACGCCGACGTCGCGGGCGCCGAACAGTACTGGGCGAACCTCGTCGAAGCCGAACCCTCCGCCTTCTACAAGACGACGCTCAAAAAGCACAATCCCAAGACGGTCCGCAAGAACGTGGGCGCGGCCTATCACGGGTGCCTGGCGGTCAATGTCCGCCAGAGCGCCGACCTCTACCGTCGCATCGAAGGCGCTTGGTACGGCATAGTGTTGTCCGCGCGCGAAGCCGATCAGCGGAATCGGACATAACGCGTAGACCATCCCGGGTCGTCTAATGGCAGGACAAATGGTTTTGGTCCATTGAATGAGGGTTCGATTCCTTCCCCGGGAGCTGTGCGCGAGCGGGCCCTGACAGTCAAGTCAGGGCCCGCTCTCATGTCCCCCCTGATACGCCCCGGTATCCTGCGGATGTCCACCCCGCCATCAGTAGCCGAAGGGCATCCCGTGAGCGCCAACCGCCCGGCAGCCGTCGTCGTCCTCGCAGCGGGTGAGGGCACCCGTATGAAGTCGGCCACACCGAAGGTCCTGCACGAACTCTGCGGTCGCTCGCTGGTGGGTCATGTACTCGCCGCCGCGCGCGAGTTGGAGCCCCGGAATCTGGTCGTCGTCGTGGGTCACGCCCGCGAGAAGGTCACTGAGCATCTCGGCGGGATCGATCCGGATGTCCGTACGGCCGTGCAGGCCGAGCAGAACGGGACCGGGCACGCCGTGCGCATGGGCCTGGAGGAGTTGGGCGGCCGGGTCGAGGGGACCGTCGTCGTGGTGTGCGGGGACACTCCGCTGCTGCGGGGGGAGACCCTCACGCGGCTGGCGGCCACGCACAGCGAGGACGGCAACGCGGTCACGGTGCTGACCGCCGAGGTTCCGGACGCGACGGGCTACGGCCGGATCGTGCGGGACGAGGCCAGCGGCGCGGTGACGGCGATCGTCGAGCACAAGGACGCGAGTGTGTCGCAGCGCGCGATCCGGGAGATCAACTCCGGGGTGTTCGCGTTCGACGGGCAGTTGCTGGCGGATGCGCTGGGCAAGGTGCGTACGGACAACAGTCAGGGTGAGGAGTACCTGACTGATGTGCTCGGGATTCTGCGGGAGGCGGGGCATCGGGTCGGGGCGTCGGTGGCGGCGGATCACCGGGAGATCGCGGGGATCAACAACCGTGTGCAGTTGGCCGAGGCGCGCCGGATTCTGAATGACCGGTTGCTGGAGCGGGCGATGCTGGCGGGTGTGACGGTGGTTGATCCGGCGTCGACGTGGGTGGATGTGTCGGTGACGTTCGAGCAGGACGCGGTCGTGCATCCGGGGACGCAGTTGGAGGGGCGTTCGCATCTGGGTGCGGGTGCGGAGGTGGGGCCCAATTCGCGGTTGCGGGATACGCGGGTGGGTGCGGGTGCCCGGGTGGACAACACGGTGGCGGATGGCGCCGAGGTGGGTCCGCAGGCGAGTGTGGGGCCGTATGCGTATTTGCGTCCGGGGACGCGGCTTGGTCTGAAGGCCAAGGTGGGGACGTATGTGGAGACGAAGAACGCGTCGATCGGTGAGGGTACGAAGGTGCCGCATCTGTCGTATGTGGGGGATGCGACGATCGGTGAGTACTCGAACATCGGTGCCGCGAGCGTGTTTGTGAACTATGACGGGCAGGACAAGCACCACACGACGGTGGGTTCTCACTGTCGTACGGGTTCGGACAACATGTTTGTGGCGCCTGTCACGGTCGGGGACGGCGCGTACACGGCGGCGGGCTCGGTGATTACGAAGGATGTGCCGCCCGGTTCGTTGGCTGTGGCCCGTGGCCAGCAGCGGAATATCGAGGGCTGGGTGGCTCGTAAGCGTCCGGGGAGCGCGGCTGCGAAGGCGGCGGAGGTTGCTTCTCGGGAGCCGGAGGGCGAAGCCTGACCGGATTCAGGTGCGTCTGACACGGCGTACCGTGATAAGTGCACATCGACACCCCCAGCTGATACCACCTCGCATGACCAGCTGAGAGACCTCTGAGGAGACAGTGCTGTGACCGGGATCAAGACGACCGGCGAGAAGAAGATGATGTTCTTCTCCGGCCGCGCCCACCCCGAGCTTGCTGAGGAGGTCGCCCACAAGCTGGGGGTCGGGGTAGTCCCGACGAAGGCCTTCGACTTCGCGAACGGTGAGATCTATATCCGTTATCAGGAGTCGGCGCGTGGTGCGGACTGCTTTTTGATGCAGAGCCATACGGCTCCGATCAACAAGTGGATCATGGAGCAGTTGATCATGATCGATGCGCTGAAGCGGGCGTCCGCTCGGAGCATCACGGTGATCGTGCCGTTCTATGGTTACGCGCGGCAGGACAAGAAGCACCGGGGGCGTGAACCGATTTCGGCGCGTCTGATCGCGGATCTGATGAAGACGGCGGGTGCGCACCGGATTCTGACGGTGGATCTGCACACGGATCAGATCCAGGGCTTCTTCGACGGTCCGGTGGATCATCTCTTCGCGCTGCCGATCCTGGCGGACTACGTGGGGGCGAAGGTCGACCGGAGCAAGCTGACGGTGGTGTCTCCGGACGCCGGCCGGGTGCGGGTGGCGGACCGTTGGTGCGACCGGCTGGACGCGCCGCTGGCGATCGTGCACAAGCGTCGTGACAAGGACGTCGCCCATCAGGTCACCGTGCATGAGGTGGTCGGTGATGTCGAGGGCCGGGTGTGTGTCCTGGTGGACGACATGATCGACACGGGTGGCACCATCTGTGCGGCGGCGGACGCGCTGTTCGCGCACGGTGCGGAGGATGTCATCGTGACGGCGACGCACGGTGTGCTGTCGGGTCCGGCGGCGGACCGGTTGAAGAATTCGAAGGTGAGTGAGTTCGTGTTCACGGACACGCTGCCGACGCCGGGTGAGCTGGAGCTGGACAAGATCACGGTGCTGTCGATCGCGCCGACGATCGCGAACGCGGTGCGTGAGGTCTTCGAGGACGGTTCGGTGACGAGCCTGTTCGAGGAGCAGTAAAGATCCTTTTGGGTGTGGCCTTCCTGCCGAGTAGACTGCTGAAGTTGCTCGGCGAGGGAGGCCGCACTTTTTTGTGTGGTGCTCCGTTATCGACGCGCTCTTCGTAGCAGGCCGTTCGTGGCCGGGTGACCACCTTCCCCATGTACTACGAGGAGTGAACATGTCCGAGGTCAAGATCGCCGCTGAGACCCGCAGCGAGTTCGGCAAGGGTGCCGCCCGTCGTATCCGCCGTGAGAGCAAGGTTCCGGGTGTGCTGTACGGCCACGGTGCCGACCCGGTCCACATCACGCTGCCGGGTCACGACCTGCTGCTGGCGCTGCGTACGCCGAACGTTCTGCTGTCGCTGGACATCGACGGCAAGAGCCAGCTGGCCATCCCGAAGGCTGTGCAGCGTGACGCGATCAAGGGTTTCCTCGAGCACGTCGACCTGCTGCTGGTCCGTAGCGGTGAGAAGGTCAACGTCGAGATCTTCGTGCAGACCGAGGGTGAGCTGGCTCCGGGTGCCTACCTGCTGGAGCACGTGCTGAACGCGCTTCCGGTCGAGGCCGAGGCCACCCACATCCCCGAGTCGGTCACCGTCTCCATCGAGGGCCTGGAGGCCGGTGCCTCCATCCACGCGAAGGACATCACGCTGCCGTCGGGCACCACGCTGGCGATCGACGGCGACGCGGTCGTGCTGCAGGTTCTGGCCGCGCAGGCCGAGGAGGCCGCTGCGGACACCGAGGGCGAGGGTGACGCGGCCGCCGAGGCCTGATCCCTCCGTATTTCTCAGCTGTCAGCCGCCGCTCCCGTCCGGGGCGGCGGCTGGCGCGTATCAAGGACGTATGGGAGACGCGGACGTGACGACCGATGCCAGTGCCCCTTGGCTGATCGTGGGGCTGGGTAATCC
Source organism: Streptomyces sp. NPDC058274 (assembly GCF_042881375.1). Taxonomy (NCBI): domain Bacteria; kingdom Bacillati; phylum Actinomycetota; class Actinomycetes; order Kitasatosporales; family Streptomycetaceae; genus Streptomyces; species Streptomyces sp. NPDC058274. Next base: position 354,205 of record NZ_JBHVXW010000004.1, on the reverse strand, counting down.
GGGGCCCGAGTACGCCATGAACCGCCACAACGTGGGTTTCATGGTGGCTGATCTGCTGGCGGGGCGGATCGGCGGGAAGTTCAAGCGGGCCGGGAAGGCTCAGGCGCAGGTGATCGAGGGGCGGATCGGTCCGCCGGGTCCGGCGAACCGGCGGGTGATTCTGGCCAAGCCGATGTCGTTCATGAATGTGTCGGGCGGTCCGGTGAACGCTTTGCGGGAGTTCTACAAGGTGCCGGTCGAGCGCATCGTGGCGGTGCATGACGAGCTGGACATCGATTACGGGGTGCTGCGTCTGAAGCTGGGCGGGGGCGACAACGGGCACAACGGGCTGAAGTCGATGACGAAGGCGATGGGTTCGGAGTATCACCGGGTGCGGTTCGGCATCGGGCGTCCGCCGGGCCGTATGCAGGTCGCGGATTTCGTCCTGAAGGATTTCGCCTCGGGTGAGCGCAAGGAGCTGGACTACTTCGTGGACCGGGCGGCGGATGCCGTGGAGTGTCTGGTGATCGAGGGTCTGGAGCGGGCGCAGGGCACGTACAACTCCTGAACCTGTAGGGGGTTTTGGGGGCGGGCCGGCCGGAGGACGCTTTTGCCTCGGGTGTGGCTCTGGGCGAGTTCGGTGGGCGAGGGCGCGGGCTCCGGTGCGGTGGAGCAGGTGCACGGTCAGGACGCCGGCGCCGCAGGCGGCCGCCGCCGGGTATCCGCAGACGCCCCGCCGCGATCGCCGACCAGACCAGCCTCTTCGTCCTCCCCGCCGCCGACACCCGGGAGTGCGGACGCCGACCCCCGCGTGCCGGGCGCCCGACGTACGCGTACAACTGGCGACTTGTCCCCGTCCCACCTCCCGCTCGGGTTGACCGAGCGCAGCGCCATGGCCAAGGATCGCGGCCATGCCTGCCACTGCGTCCTCCCGTCAGAGCGCGTCCACGGCGCTGCGGTTCGGACGGATCGCCGTGATGGGCACGGTCGCGGCGCTGATTCTGGTCGCGGGGGTCTGGGGTTCCTGGGGCACCGCCCAGCACGTGATGCTGACGAAGGGGCGCGAGCAGGGGGCGATGGCCGTGACGGCGTGCGGTGAGGACACCTGCACGGGCCCGTACACCCCGACGTCGGCCGGTTCGCGGGCCCGTGAGCGGGTCGTGATCGAGCGGTCGGTCGCGGTGCGGAAGGGGCGGACGTACACGGTCGCCGTGAAGCCGGGCAGCAGCCATGTCGTCCGTACCGGCCCCGCGGGGCTCCTGTACGCGTGGGTTCCGCTGGCCGGGGCGCTGCTGCTCGCCTCGGTCGTGGTGGCCGGGGGTCTGCGGCTGACGCGCGCGGCGTGGCTGATGGCCGGCGTGGGGGTGGCCTTCCTGACGGCCACGTTCCTGGCTCTTTGACGTCACTCGCCGAGCGCCGCCGAAGGTCACATGGCGGTGCCCCTGCCGGGTCCGTACAAAAGACATGACGGTGCCCCCTGCCCAGGTCCGGGCAGGGGGCACCGTCATGTCAGGAGGCGGGCCCGAGGAAGCGGGCCCTCTGGGGCCGTCAGCCCGTGTTGCGCAGTCCCGCCGCCACTCCGTTGACGGTGAGCAGGAGTGCCCGCGACAGGAGCGGGTCGGGGGCGGAGCCCGCGGCGGCCTCGTCGCGCTGGCGCTTGAGCAGGGCGACCTGGAGGTAGGAGATCGGGTCCAGGTAGGCGTCGCGGATGGAGAAGGTCTGCTGGAGGACGGGGTTGGTGTCCAGCAGCTTTTCGCCGCCCGTGATCCGCAGGACCTCGCGGACGGTGAGTTCGTGCTCGGCGCGGATGTCGTCGAAGACGTGCTTGAGTTCGTCGGGCACCAGGGTGTCGACGTAGTGCGAGGCGATCCGCAGGTCGGTCTTCGCGAGGGTCATCTCCACGTTGGAGAGGAAGTTGCGGAAGAAGTGCCACTGCTCGTACATCTCGTCGAGCACGGTGTCCCCTTCCTGCCGCAGGCCTGCCTCGCGCAGTGCCTTCAGGCCCGAGCCGACTCCGAACCAGCCCGGCACGATCTGCCGTGACTGGGTCCAGCCGAAGACCCACGGGATGGCGCGCAGGCCGTCGAGCGAGACGCCCGAGCCGGGGCGCCGGGAGGGCCGCGAGCCCAGGTGCAGGTCGGCGAGCTGGTCGACCGGCGTGGAGGCGAGGAAGTACGTCGGCAGGTCGGGGTCCTCGACGAGCTTGCGGTACCTGGTGTGCGCCGCGTCGGAGACGACGTCCATGGCGGCGTCCCAGCGGGCGAGGGCCTCGTCGGACTGGCGCGGTGCGGTGTGCAGCGCGGAGGCCTGGAGGGTGGCGGCGACCGTCAGTTCCAGGTTCTCCCGGGCGAGCGAGGGGACCAGGTACTTGTCGGAGATGACCTCGCCCTGTTCGGTCACCTTGATCTCGCCCTCCAGCGTGCCCCAGGGCTGCGCGAGGATCGCGTCGTGCGAGGGGCCGCCGCCTCGGCCGACGGTGCCGCCGCGGCCGTGGAAGAGCCTGAGGCGTACGCCGTAGCGGTGGGCCACGTCGCGCAGCCGGCGCTGGGCGCGGTGGATCTCCCACTGCGAGGTGGTGATGCCGCCGAACTTGGAGGAGTCCGAGTAGCCGAGCATGACTTCCTGGACGTCCCCGCGCAGCGCGACCAGGCGGCGGTACGAGGGGTCGGCGAGCATGTCGTCGAGGATGACGTCCGCGGCGCGCAGCTCGTCGGTGGTCTCCAGCAGCGGCACGATGCCGATCTTCGCCCAGCCGGCGTGCAGGTCGAGCAGTCCGGCCTCGCGGGCGAGGACGGCCGCGGCGAAGACGTCGTCCGCGCCCTGGCACATGGAGATGATGTACGACTCGATGACCTCGGGCCCGAAGATCTCCAGGGCCCGCTTGACGGTCTGGAAGACGCCGAGGGTCTTTTCCCCCGCCGCGTCCACCGGTGCCGGGCTCGGGGCGAGCGGGCGCCGGGAGCGCAGTTCCTTGGCGAGCAGCTTGGTGCGGTAGTCGCGGGGCATGTCGGCGTAGCGCCAGGACTCCTCGCCGAGCCGGTCGAAGAGCTGGCCGAGGGCGTGGTGGTGGGCGTCCGCGTGTTCGCGTACGTCCATGGTGGCGAGCTGGAGGCCGAAGGCGGCGAGCGTGCGGATCGTACGGTTCATGCGGCCGTCGGCGAACAGCGCGCCGCGGTGTTCGCGCAGGGAGCTCTGGATCTGGGCCAGGTCGTGGAGGAGTTCGGCGGTGCCGAGGTAGTCGCGTCCGTCCACGTGGGGGGTCCCGGTGGCTAGCCGCTTCTTGGTGTTCTCCAGCTTCTGGCGGATGCAGGTGGCCTTGAGGCGGTAGGGCTCCTCGGCGTTCAGCCGCTTGTAGCGGGGGCTGATCTCGGGGAGCCGTTCCAGGTCGGTCTGCAGGGAGGTGAGGAGCTCTTCGGTGGCTCCGGTGTACCTGATCGAGTTGGAGAGGAAGCCGCGCAGCTCGTCGATCAGCTCCAGGGCGTCGTTGATGCCGTGTTCGTGCTGGAGGATCAGGACGTCCCAGGTGACCTGAGGCGTGACGTTCGGGTTGCCGTCGCGGTCGCCGCCGATCCAGGTGCCGAAGGTGAGCGGGCGGCTCGTCTCGGGCAGTGTCACGCCGACGCGTTCCAGCTCGGCGGTGAGGTCCTCCAGTACGTCGCCGACCGCGCCGGCGTGCAGCTCGTCGAGGTAGTAGATGGCGTTGCGGGCCTCGTCGGCGGGCTCGGGGCGGACCACGCGCAGTTCGTCGGTCTGCCAGACGAGGTCGATGTTCTCGGCCAGCCGGGTGTCGTAGCGGCGGCGGTCGGCCTCGATGACCGGGGTCTCCAGGAGCGCGGCGATGCGCCGCAGCTTGTTGAGGACCGAGCGGCGGGCGGCCTCCGTCGGGTGGGCGGTGAAGACCGGCCGGACGTTGAGGTGCTTGACGGTCTCGCGCAGGTGGTCGGGGTCGGCGTCCTTGAGCCGGTCCGCCGTCCGGGCGAGGAGTCCGCCTTCGGCGGCCCGCTTGGCGCGTAGCTCGCGGCCGCGGTGCACCTGCTCGGTGACGTTCGCCAGGTGGAAGTAGGTGGAGAAGGCGCGGACCAGCTTGGCGGCGGTCTCCAGTTCCGTGCCGCGCAGCAGCTCGGCGGCGGCCTCGCCGTCCTCGCGGGTCAGGCTGCGGACCTTCTCGACCAGTTCCAGGAGCTCGGGGCCCTCCTGCCGGACGAGGGTCTCACCCAGTAGGTCGCCCAAACGCCGGATGTCGGCGCGCAGCTCGCTGCTGGTCGTCGTGGTCTGATCGTCGGCACTGCTCACAGGTGCGGCTCCTTGCAGTGTTGAAGCTCGTCTGAAGCTCGTCTGGGAGGGAACCCGGGTGGCGACCGCGCGGCGGGTGCCGCATAGGGACCGTGGCATCCGGGAAGAAATCAGAGCGGACCGCGCTGTCCGACCGACTCCAAGGATAGGTGTCCATGCGGACGCGCAGACTCTCGGGCTCTTGCCGCCGGCCTGCGCGCTGCCATACTTACGACGCCGTAGGTTACGGAACCGTAGGGAATCCCGTCTGCTGCCGGGACGCCCCCGGGATCCGTACCCCGGACATCCGTCTCCACCCACGACCCCACAGGGGACGCCCATGACCACGAGATCCGATGTGATCGACGACGCCCCGCAGGCGAACGACGACAACCCGATCCCGGCTGCCACGCTGGGCGGTGAGAAGAAGGGTTCGCTCGAGCAGATCGCGCTTCTCCTCTTCATCACCGTTCCGTTCCTCGCTCTGGTGGCCGCGGTGCCGCTCGCCTGGAACTGGGGAGGAGTGAGCTGGCTCGACCTCGGCCTGCTGGTCTTCTTCTACTACCTGGGTTGCCACGGCGTCACGATCGGTTACCACCGCTACTTCACCCACGGTGCGTTCAAGGCGAAACGACCGCTGCGGATCGCGCTCGCGATCGCCGGCTCGATGGCGGTCGAGGGACCGCTGGTCCGCTGGGTGGCGGACCACCGCAAGCACCACAAGTTCTCGGACGCGGAGGGCGACCCCCACTCGCCGTGGCGCTTCGGTGAGACGCTTCCCGCCCTGATGAAGGGCCTGTGGTGGGCGCATATCGCCTGGATGTTCGACGAGGAGCGGACGCCGCAGGACAAGTACGCGCCTGATCTGGTCAAGGACCCGGCGCTCCGCGCGATCTCCCGTCAGTTCATTTTCTGGACGATGCTCTCGCTGGCCCTGCCACCGCTGATCGGCGGTCTGGCCACGATGTCGTGGTGGGGCGCGTTCACCGGTTTCTTCTGGGGCTCGCTGGTGCGAGTGGCGTTGCTGCACCACGTCACGTGGTCGATCAACTCGATCTGTCACGCGGTGGGCAAGCGGCCCTTCAAGTCGCGTGACCGTTCGGGCAACGTGTGGTGGCTGGCGGTGCTGTCGTGCGGCGAGTCCTGGCACAACCTGCACCATGCCGACCCGACGTCGGCGCGGCACGGTGTGGACCGCGGTCAGGTGGACTCCTCGGCCCGGATCATCCGCTGGTGCGAGCAGCTCGGCTGGGCCTATGACGTGCGCTGGCCGTCACGCTCGCGTATCGATTCCCGCCGCAACCAGGACGGGACCGGCAACCGACGCAAGCCGGAATCCGCCGACGCGGCATGATGGACGCTGTGGCGACCGACTCCAGCAGCACCCCGGGCAACGAGAAACCGCGGCGCACCCGCCGCACCCGTATGACCGGGGCCGAAAGACGGCAACAGCTCCTTGAGATCGGTCGCACCCTGTTCGCCGCGAAGGGCTTCGAGGGCACGTCGGTGGAGGAGATCGCGGCGAAGGCCGGGGTCTCCAAGCCGGTGGTGTACGAGCACTTCGGCGGCAAGGAGGGCTTGTACGCGGTGGTGGTGGACCGCGAGATGCGGCGGCTGCTGGACATGGTGACCAGCTCCCTGACGGCCGGCCACCCCCGCGAGCTGTGCGAGCAGGCCGCGTTCGCGCTCCTCGACTACATCGAGGAGTACACGGACGGCTTCCGGATCCTGGTCCGCGACTCCCCCATCCCGCAGTCGACGGGCACGTTCGCCTCGCTCATCTCGGACATCGCGACGCAGGTCGAGGACATTCTGGGCCGCGAGTTCAAGAGCCGCGGTTTCGACCCGAAGCTGGCGCCCGTGTATGCGCAGGCCCTGGTCGGGATGGTCGCGCTCACCGGCCAGTGGTGGCTGGACGTGCGCCGTCCGAAGAAGGCCGAGGTGGCCGCCCATCTCGTCAATCTGGCCTGGCACGGCCTGGACGGCCTGGAGGCGAAACCGCGCCTGATAGGCCACCGCAAGTCCTAGCCACTGGGCCCAGGCTCCGGCAGCGGCTCCAGGAATTCCAGCCGGTTGCCGACCGGGTCCTCGGAGTAGAAGCGGCGGTGGCCGGGGAGGCCGTCGTCCCAGCTGACGGCCGCGTGATGGGCGAGGAGCCGGGCGGCGTACGCCTCGATGTCGCGCACCCGCAGCCCCGGGTGCGCCTTCTTCGCGGCCCGGAAGTCCGGCTCGATCCCCAGGTGCAGCTGGGCCGCGCCCGCCTGGAACCAGCAGCCGCCGCGGGCGGCGAGCACGGGCGGCTTGGGGATCTCGGTCATGCCGAGGACGTCCACGTAGTAGGCGCGCAGTGCGTCCTGCGAGCCCGGCGGCGCGGCCAGTTGCACATGGTCGACGGCGGTGATCATCGGGCCGGCCTGCGGGCGACGGCGAAGATGCGGCGGAAGGGGAACACCGTGCCGTGTCCGGTGGCCGGGTAGGCCTCGCGGAGGGCGGCGCGGTAGTCGGTGAGGAAGGCCTCCGACTCCGCTCCGAGTTCGGTGAGGATCGGCCGCAGGCCGGTCCCCTTCACCCAGTCCAGCACCGGGTCCTCGCCCTGGAGGAGATGGAAATACGTCGTCTCCCACACGTCCACCGCGCAGCCGAGGGCGGTCAGGTGGTCCAGGTAGGCGGCGGGGGTGCGGACCGCGTCGTCGTGGCGCAGGGTCTCACCGAGGCGGTCCTTCCAGCGGGTGGAGTGGGCGAGGTCGCGCATCAGCTGGTGACTGGGCGAGTCGAAGTTGCCGGGGACCTGGAAGGCGAAGGTGCCGCCGGGGGCGAGGCTCTGCACCCAGGCGGGGAAGGAGTCGGTGTGCCCGGGCACCCATTGCAGGGTGGCGTTGCTGATGATCAGGTCGTACGGCTCCGAGGGGACCCAGGTCCGGGCGTCGGCGGCGGCGAAGTCGAGGCGTCCGCCGCCGGCGGTGGGGCCCTCGTGGCCGGCGCGTGCCGTGGTGAGCATCTCGGGCGAGTTGTCGTAGCCGGTGATGTGCGCGGTGGGCCAGCGTTCGGCGAGCAGGGCCGTGACGTTCCCGGGGCCGCAGCCCAGGTCGGCGATGCGGGCCGGTTCCCCGGGGAGCGCGGGGACGCGGGAGAGGAGGTCGGCGAAGGGGCGGGCGCGGTGGTCAGCGTGGCGCAGGTACTGGGCGGGATCCCAGGTGGGAGCGGGCATGGCGGGGCCTCCTCGACGTCACTGGCTGAGGTACGTCTCCACCCTCACACCCGAAGTATCTTGACGTCAAGAGACTTCATGTCGACACAACCACTACACTGATCGTCATGGAGGACGAGGTCGATCGGCTGGTCGCAGCATGGCGCCGGGAGCGCCCTGACCTCGACGTGGAACCGCTCGAAGTGCTCAGCCGGGTGAGCCGGCTGGCCCGGCACCTGGACCGCGCCCGTCGGCTGGCGTTCTCCGAGCACGCCCTGGAGCCCTGGGAGTTCGACGTCCTGACGTCGCTGCGGCGCGCGGGAGCCCCGTATCAGCTCTCCCCCGGACAGCTGCTCACCCAGACCCTGGTCACGTCCGGCACGATGACCAACCGCATCGACCGGCTGGCGAAGAAGGGCCTGGTCGAGCGGCTGCCCGACCCCAGTGACCGCCGTGGCGTGCTCGTCCGGCTCACCGACGAGGGCCGCGACCGCGCCGACCAGGCGCTGGCCGGCCTGCTGGACCAGGAGCGCGCGATCCTGGCGGAACTGAGCCGCGCCCAGCGGGGTGAACTGGCCGGGTTGCTACGCCAGTTGACCGCCCCGTTCGACAACATCCCCGGTTAGGTCGACCGGCCCGACGCCCGCGCGGCGCGCGAGGGCTACGGCGGCCAGGGTGGAGTGCACCCCGAGCTTGCCGAGGACGTTCTGCATATGCGTACGGACGGTGTGCGGGGAGAGGAACAGGCGCTCGGCGACGGCCTTGCGCCCCAGCCCGGCCACCATGCACCGCAGGACTTCCCGCTCCCTCGGCGTGAGGGACTCCACCAGCCGCTCGCTCTCGGTGCGGTGCTTGCGGGCGGCCGTCAGCTCGCGCAGCACCCCGGTGAGCAGGGCGGGCGGCAGATGTGTCTCGTCGCGCAGGACACCCCGTATGACGGTCAGCAGCCGGGACAGCGAACAGTCCTTGGCGACCCACCCCGAGGCACCGGCCTGCAGGGCGAGCGCGGCCCGGCGCGGATCGTCCTTTTCGGCGAGCACGACCGTACGCACACCGGGTTGACCGGAGCGGACCCCCGCGACGAGCGAGATCCCGTCGACGAGCCCGTCCTCGTTGCTCGCCTGGACGGGTACCGCCGGGCGTATCCCGGTCACATTGCCGCCGAGGTCGGCGTCGACGAGCATCACATCGAATCTGCGGCCTTCCGCGGACGCCCGCTCCAGGCAGCGCAGCGCGGCGGGCCCGCTGCCCGCGGCGGACACGTCCACGTCGGGCTCGGCGGCCAGGGCGGCTGCGAGCGACTCGGCGAAGATGCGGTGGTCGTCGACGACCAGGACTCGAATGCGAACCACTGAAACCCCCACTGTCGGAGGACGACCGAGGCAGGTACGGCGCCCGGAGCGACCCCACGCCCCTAGGGCCCGGGGTGGGCCGGCGCAGCCGCACGGCCGCCGCCGTGCTGGAACTGCTACCCCCACACCGGGCGTCGTACCCGACTGTCTCGCCCCCTGATCAGCACCGGCCCCCACCGGCGCTGTTCATCAGGGTAGGGCCGGGAGCGGGGAGCGGAAGGCGAATCGCAGAACTGATGGGCCGGGCCCGTTTATGGTGAGCCGTATGTTTCGTATGGAGACAGGAGTCGACAAGGAGCGGCGGGATCTGCTGCATGTGCGGCTGCGGGACGCCAACACCCGGGCGTCGCCGGTTCTGCGTTCGCTGCGGGGGACTCCCGGGGAGCGTGAGGTTCCGCTCCATGTCTGGGCGTTGGACGACGCGGATGCCGTTGCCGGGGGGCTGGTCGGGTACACCTGGGCCGGGTGGCTCCATGTGACGTACCTCTGGGTGGACGACCGGTACCGGGGGGCCGGTCTCGGGTCGCGGCTGCTGGCCTCGGCGGAGCGGCTCTCCGTCGAGGAGCGTGGGTGCCGCAGCTCCCGGCTGGAGACCTGGGACTTCCAGGCCCCCGAGTTCTACAAGAAGCAGGGGTACGAGGTGGTGTGCGTGATCCCCGACTACCCGCCGGGGATCACGGAGTACACGCTGACGAAGCGGTTGGCTTGAGCGGAGGGGTTTTCGCCCCCGCCGCCCCTACCCGTCCCTTGTTCCTGGGGGCTCCGCCCCCAGACCCCCGTATCGCGCTGACGCGCTCGTCCTCAATCGCCGGACGGGCTAAGAACTTTCTCCGCACCGGCGAAGGAATTCAGCCCCTCCGGCGCTTGAGGAGCGGGGGTCCGGGGGCTGGCCCCCGGTACGGGACGGGCAGGGGCGGAGGGGGCGAGACAACCCAGGGCTCAGGACAGGCGCCGGGCCCCGGCCGAAGGGAGCCCCGGGAACACCCGGGGCGCGGTGAAGCCCGCGGCGGCGAACGCCTCGGTGACCGCCTTCGTGACGGTGTCGACGTCGGCGGCCTCCACGAGGACGACGGCCGAGCCGCCGAAGCCGCCGCCGGTCATCCGGGCCCCGACGGCACCCGCCGAGTTCGCGGCGGACACGACGAGATCCAACTCCGGGCAGGAGATGCGCAGATCGTCGCGGAGCGAGGCGTGCCCGGCGGTCAGGACGGGCCCGATGCCCCGGACGTCACCCGCGTCGAGCAGGCCGATGACCTGCTCGACCCGGTGGTCGTCGGAGACGACATGGCGCACATAGCGGCGCACACGCTCGTCGGTGAGCCGGTCGAGCGCGTCGGACAACCCCGCGTACGCCACGTCGCGCAGATGGGACACACCCAGCTGCCGCGCGCCCTCCTCGCACCCCGCGCGCCGCTCCGCGTACGCCCCGTCGCCGAGGGCGTGCTTCACGCGGGTGTCGACGACGAGGAGGGCGAGGCCGTGGGCGGCCAGGTCGAAGGGAACCTGGCGGATGGACAGGTCACGGCAGTCGAGGTGCAGGGCGTGCCCCTCGGTGCAGCACGCCGACGCGGTCTGGTCCATGATCCCGCAGGGCACGCCGACGAAGTCGTTCTCCGCGCGCTGGGCCAGCCGGGCCAGTTCGGGCCGGGTGAGGCCCAGTTCGCAGAGGTCGTTCAGGGCGAGGGCCGTGACCACTTCGAGGGCCGCCGAGGAGGAGAGGCCCGCGCCCGTGGGCACGGTGGAGGCCAGATGCACGTCCGCGCCGGTGACCGTCAGGTGCCCGGCCTCGCGCAGCGCCCACACCACACCGGCCGGGTACGCGGCCCAGCTCGTGTTGGTCAGCGGCTCCAGCGCGTCCACGTGCAGCTCGACGACCGGTCCCTCGATGTCGGCCGAGTGCAGCCGCAGGACGCCGTCGTCGCGCCGGGACACCGCCGCCACCGCGGTGTGCGGCAGGGCGAGCGGCATCACGAACCCCTCGTTGAAGTCCGTGTACTCGCCGATCAGGTTGACCCGGCCGGGGGCCGCCCAGACACCCTCCGGCGCGGTCCCGTACAGCTCCTCGAACCCTTCGCGAACCCCCACCGGCTACTCCTCCGAGATGTTCTGCGCGAACGCCCACGCGTCCGCGACGATTCCCGCGAGATCCGCGCGGGACGGGTTCCAGCCGAGTCGCTCGCGCGCGGTGGCGGCCGAGGCGACCAGGACGGCCGGGTCGCCGCCGCGGCGTGGGGCCATGACTTCCGGGATCGGGTGCCCGGTGACCTGGCGGACGGTCTCGATGACCTCGCGGACCGAGAAGCCGTTGCCGTTGCCGAGGTTGCAGATCAGGTGCTCGCCCGAGGTGGCCGCGTCCAGCGCCAGCAGGTGCGCCTCGGCGAGGTCGGCGACGTGGATGTAGTCGCGGATGCAGGTGCCGTCCGGCGTCGGGTAGTCGTCGCCGAAGACGGAGATCGCCTCGCGGCGGCCCTGGGCGACCTGGAGGACGAGCGGGATGAGGTGCGACTCGGGGTCGTGCCGTTCGCCGCTGCTGCCGTACGCGCCCGCCACGTTGAAGTAGCGCAGGGACACCGCGCCGAGTCCGTGCGCGACCGCCTCGCCGCTGATCATGTGGTCGACGGCGAGCTTGGAGGCGCCGTACGGCGAGGTCGGGGCGGTCGGGTCGGCCTCGGTGATCGGGGTGTTCACCGGCTCGCCGTAGGTGGCGGCCGTGGAGGAGAAGACCAGCTTGCGCACGCCGGCCTCGCGCATCGCCGCGAGCAGCGCCATCGTGCCGCCGACGTTGTTGTCCCAGTACTTCTCGGGCTTCACGACGGACTCGCCGACCTGCGAGAAGGCGGCGAAGTGCAGGACGGCGTCGTACGAGGAGTCCAGCCACTTGGCGGCATCGCGGATGTCGCCCTCGATGAACGAGGCACCCGCCGGGACGCCCTCGCGGAAACCGGTGGAGAGGTTGTCGAGGACGGTGACGTCATGGCCCGCCTCCACCAGGTGCCGCGCGACCACACTGCCCACATAGCCCGCACCGCCGGTGACCAGGTACTTCCCACTCATGAACTCGCTACCTCTCGCAGTCGCTGGGCCGCGGTCTCCGGCGGCACGTCGTTGATGAACACGCTCATGCCGGACTCGGAACCCGCGAGAAACTTCAGCTTGCCGGAAGTGCGGCGAATGGTGAAAAGCTCGAGGTGGAGCGCGAAGTCGTCCCGGCTGATGCCGTCGAACTCCTCCAGCGCACCGAACGGCGCCTGATGCCAGGCGGCGATGTACGGCGTCGCGGGTTCACCCTCGCCGAAGATCCGGTCGAAGCGCCTCAAGAGTTCCAGATAGACCTGGGGAAACTCTGTGCGTGCGCCCTCGTCGAGGCCCAGCAGGTCGGGCACCCGGCGGCGCGGGTAGAGGTGCACCTCGTAGGGCCAGTGCGCCGCGTACGGCACGAAGGCCACCCAGTGCTCGCTCGTCAGGACGAGCCGGGAGCCGTCGGCGAGTTCCCGCGCGACGACCTCGTCGAAGAGGTTCTCCCCGCCGGTCGCCTCCTTATGAGTTGCCAGTGAACGCAGCATCAGAGCCGTACGCGGAGTGGTGAACGGGTAGGCGTAGATCTGGCCGTGCGGATGGCCGAGGGTCACCCCGATCTCGGCGCCGCGGTTCTCGAAGCAGAAGACCTGCTCGACGGAGGGCAGATGGGACAGCTCGGCGGTGCGGTCCGTCCACGCGTCCAGGACCAGGCCCGCCTGGTCCTCGGTGAGGTCGGCGAAGGCCGCGTCGTGGTCGGAGGTGAAGCAGACGACCTCGCAGCGGCCGGAGTCGCCGGCCAGCGAGGGGAAGCGGTTCTCGAAGACCACGACGTCGTACGAGGAGTCGGGGATCTCGCTGAGCCGCTCGCCCTGGGACGGGCACAGGGGGCATTCGTCGGCCGGCGGATGGTAGGTGCGGCCCTGGCGGTGCGAGGCGATGGCGACCGAGTCGCCGAGCAGGGGATCGCGCCGGATCTCCGAGGTGGTGACGGTCGGGTCGAGCGGGCGCCGGTCGACCGCGTCGCGGACGGTGTCGTCCCGTGAGTCGTAGTAGATGAGCTCACGACCGTCGGCCAGCCGGGTCGAGGTCTTCTTCACGTGGGACTCCCCATCCGCACCCATCAAACAGAACCGAACACAACAAACCACAAGACACCACGGACGTCAACATCACAATCAAACAAAGAACATCACCCTAAGTGTTCATTTTCTAAAGATGGAGGCGTAGGTTCCGGTCGGATACGTTCACGCAACGAAGCGAGCTCCTATGCAGTCCCCCACTTATCTGGCCGAAGGGCTCCGTCTCCCGACGAACGGACTCGACTACACGATCCTGGCGATCTATTTCGTCGTCGTCCTGGGCATCGGTTTCGCGGCCCGCCGCTCGGTGAAGACCAGCCTCGACTTCTTCCTCTCCGGGCGCTCCCTGCCCGCCTGGGTCACCGGTCTCGCGTTCATCGCGGCCAACCTGGGCGCCACCGAGATCCTGGGCATGGCGGCGACCGGCGCGCAGTACGGCGTCGCGGTCGTCCACTGGTACTGGATCGGCGCCATCCCGGCCATGGTCTTCCTCGGCCTGGTGATGATGCCGTTCTACTACGGCTCCAAGGTCCGTTCGGTGCCGGAGTTCCTGCTCCAGCGCTTCGACAAGTCCGCGCACCTGCTGAGCTCGGTCCTGTTCGCCTTCGCCGCCGTACTCATCGCCGGCGTCAACCTGTACGCCCTGGCGATCGTCGTCGAGGCGCTGCTCGGCTGGCCGCAGTGGGTGGCGATCGTGGTCGCCGGCTTCCTGGTGCTCGCGTACATCACGGTCGGCGGTCTGTCCTCGGCGATCTACAACGAAGTACTCCAGTTCTTCGTCATCCTCGCCGCGCTCATCCCGATCACCATCCTCGGCCTGAAGAAGGTCGGCGGCTGGGACGGCCTCAGCGACTCGCTCACCAAGAGTCACGGCGACAACTTCCTGTCGGCGTGGGCCGGTACGGGCATCGGCCACGCGAACCCGCTCGGCGCGAACTGGCTGACGATCATCCTCGGACTCGGCTTCGTGCTCTCCTTCGGTTACTGGACGACCAACTTCGCCGAGGTGCAGCGCGCCCTGTCCGCGAAGAACCTCTCGGCCGCCCAGCGCACTCCGCTGATCGCCGCCTTCCCGAAGATCTTCATCGTCTTCCTGGTGATGATCCCGGGCCTGGTGGCCGCGGTGCTGGTCCCCAAGATCGGCACCAGCGGATCGAGCCTCCAGTACAACGAGGCGATCCCGTACCTCATGCAGGAGTTGCTCCCCAACGGCGTGCTGGGCATCGCGGTGACCGGTCTGCTCGCCGCCTTCATGGCGGGCATGGCGGCCAACGTGTCGTCCTTCAACACCGTGTTCACCACGGACATCTGGCAGCGGTACGTGGTCAAGGACCGCGAGGACGGCTACTACGTGAAGTTCGGCCGGCTGATCACCGCGGTCGGCGTGCTGGCCTCGATCGGCACGGCCTTCATCGCGTCCAGCTTCTCGAACATCATGAGCTACCTCCAGACGCTCTTCTCCTTCTTCAACGTGCCGATGTTCGTGGTCTTCATCATCGGCATGTTCTGGAAGCGCGCTTCGATGAAGTCCGGTGTCTGGGGCCTGTTCGCGGGCACCACGGCCGCGATGGTCAACTACTTCTGGATCTACAAGCAGGGCGTCATCAGCATCCCCAGCGACCAGGGCGCCAACTTCGTCTCGGCGATCGTCGGGTTCGTCGCGGGCGCGGTCGTCATGGTCGCCGTCACCCTGTTCACGGCCCCGAAGCCGGAGGCCGAACTGGCCGGTCTGGTCTACGGAACGACCTCACCGGGCATGGCGGAGCCGCCTGCCACGGGCGACGACGCCTGGTACCGCAGGCCGTCGCTGCTCGGCTGGGGCGCGGTCGTCCTGGCGGCCCTCTGCTACATCCCGTATTCCTTCTGACCGATCGGAGGCAGACACACCATGTCCGAACTGCAACGCGAAGTCTCCGAACTGGAGAGCAAGTCCACCACCGCCGCCCGTCTCTTCGACATCCGGCGGATCATCGGCGGCCTGTTCGTCGTCTACGGCATCATCGTCACGATCGCCGGGATCAACCCGTCCGACGCCGACCTCAAGAAGGCGCAGGACGTCAACATCAACCTCTGGACGGGCCTCGCGATGCTCGCCCTGGGGCTGTTCTTCCTGGTCTGGATGAAGCTGCGCCCCGTGGTGGTGCCGCCCGTCGAGCCCGACACCGCCGAGGAACCCTCGAAGTAACAGAGCGAAACGCGACGCAACACCCTTGCACGGGGCCGGAGTTCCCTCTCGGAACTCCGGCCCCGCATGCGTGGCACCGGCAAGGGCCACCTGTGCAGAGGCCGCGCCTCCGAGTACCTCAGTCCCTCAGTCCCTCAGTGCAGGCCCGGCTCCTCCGCCGTTCCGAGAGAGGTCGGCAGGGGCCCGGCCCGGTCGAGCAGACCCGTCCGCGCGGCGAGCGCCGCCGCCTCCAGGCGGGACCCCACCCCGAGCTTCATCAGGACCCGCTGGACGTGGGTGCGCGCGGTGCTGGGCGCGATCCCCATGCCCGCCGCGATGAGCCGGGTGTCCTCACCGTCGGCCACTCTCACCAGCACCTCCACCTCGCGGGGCGTGAGCATCTGGAGCAGTCGCTGGCCCTCGTCGTCGGGCTGAGCGGCCGGATTGAGCAGCTCGCTGAAGGCCCCCTGCAGCAACTGCGGTGCCACGGCGGCCTCCCCGGCCCTGGCCTTCATGATCGCGCGCTCCACACCCTCGATGCGCTCGTCGTGCCGTACGTAACCGGAGGCACCGGACGCGAACGCGGCGGCGATTCCCCGCGGATTGGGCACCGGGCCGAGCACCAGGACCGCCACCTGCGGGCGCTCCTTCTTGATCTTCACCACCGGGTCGAAGATGCCCGGCTCGTCAGGTGTCGCCGTGCCGATCAGGCACACCTCGGGTGCCCGTGCGATCACCAGTTCCGCCGCTCCCGCCGCGGGCGCGGCCGCCGCGAGCACCCGGTGCCCGCGCAGCTTCAACGCCGAGGCCAGCGCCTCGGCGAGCAGTCGGTGGTCGTCGACCACCATGAGCCGAACCCCCATCGAGCAACCCCCCAGTCCCCCTGAGCATCCCCACTGGTTCCCCGTGGAAGGAGCCCCCCGGCTCTCCATCCCCCGGAAGCTACACGCTTGTTCGACGTTGCGCTTCCCCTACTGGAGAGAAGTGCCCGGAATACCGAAATCCCTCCCATACGCGAATGATGCGGGGTACGCGCACGGCCCCGCCCCTGAGCAGGGGCGGGGCCGTCGGCCGGGGTGCCGACGCCGGTTACTTGGCGCCGAATCCGAGCGCCGTGTATTCCTTCTCGTCCGCGGAGTACGGCTTGCTGACGAGTTCCTTGCCCATGAAGAGCCGGCCGTCGGTGTAGAGCAGCTCGGCGGACTCCGGGACCATGCTGCTGATCGCCTTCAGGACGCTCTCGGACGAGGGGGTCTCCAGGAGCTCGCTCGCCTTCAGCGAGGTGCCGTTGACGGAGATGACCTGGGCTCCCTTGTCGTAGGGGCCGTCCTTGTACGCGATGACGTTGCCGCCGTCCATGCGCATCGGGAAGATCGTGTAGCCGTCCCCCGCGTCGATCTTGTCCCCGGTGGTCTTCCCGGTGGCCAGCGAGAAGGAGATGATCTCGTTGGTCTGGCTGTACTGGGCGCTGCCGTCGTGCTCCTTGGTCGGGACGTAGAGCTTGTCGTTGCCGACCGTGATCCCCTTGCAGTCGTGGACCTTGCCGACACCGCAGTCGTGCTCGTACTTGCCGTCCGCCAGCGTGATCTTGGTGCGCAGCTTGCCGCTGCCGTCGAGCGAGAAGACGTCCGTGACACCGGACGCGGTGATCTCACCGGCGTCCACACCGAAGACCACCGGCTTGGTGGAGATCACCTTGGCGTTGTCGATGCCGGCGGGGACGTTGTACGTCCACTTGACGCTGCCGGTCTTCGGGTCGAGCAGCTGGACCTGGTACTTCTCGTCGCCGTAGTCGCCACACTTGCGGACCGCGACGAGCTGGTCGCCGCCCGCGTAGCCGACGTCCTCGCAGGAGCCGACCTTCGGCTGCCACAGCACCTTGCCGCTCGTGGCGTCGAAGGCGGCACCGCCGGAGTAGCCGCCGCCGACCGCGACGGTGCTGCCGCTGATGGTGATCTCGCCGAACGCGACCTTCGAGCCGCTGATGTCGACGCTCTTCGTCCACAGCTTCTTGCCGGTGCTCACCTCGAAGGCGGTGACCTGGGTGCAGGACTGGTGGTCGCCCTTGCTGTTGCGCTTGGCCGCCTCGGTGACGACCGCGGCGACACCGTCCTCGGTGATCTCGGGCGAGCCCGCGCAGGTCTGGCCGGGCAGCGGAAGCGTCCACTTCGCGGAGCCGCTGTCGGGGTCGTAGCCCACGATCTTGTAGACGCCGGCCTTGGCGTAGACCGAGTCGGTGAGCCAGGAGCCCGCGACGCTGTCGATCTGGTTCTTGTCCTTGACCTCGGGCGCCGGCACCTGGAAGAGAACCTCGGCGCTCGGGTCGGCCGGCGCCTTCTCCTTGGCGCCGCCGGAGGTGCCGGTGTCGCCGCCCTTGTCCTCGTCGCCGTCGGAGCCACCACTGGGGTTGCCCGGACCCGCGGAGGTGTCCTTGCTGTTGTCGTCCTTGCCGGAGGAGGACGCGTACCAGATGCCGCCGCCGACGATCAGGGCGATGGCCACCACCGCGGCGACGATGATGAGCAGCTGCGGGCTGGCCTTCCGGCCGCCGCCCTGCGGCACCTGCGGCTGCATGGGGTAGGTCTGTGGCTGCGGGTAGCCGTAGGGCTGCTGGGGCTGCTGGCCCGGGTAGCCGTAGCCGGGCGGGGCGGGCGGCGCCTGCGGAGGCTGGGGTGCCTGCGGATAGCCGTACCCCGGGCCCTGCGGCGGCTGCGGGGGCGGGCCCTGCGGCGGGGCGGGCGGCGGTGCCTGCGGGTAGCCGTAACCGGGGCCCTGCGGGGGCTGGGGCGCGCCGAAGCCGCCCGGGGGCGGGGGCTGGGGGGCGCCGAAGCCGCCCGGCGGCGGGTCCTGCGGTGCGCCGAAACCGCCCGGCGGGGGCTGGTTGGGCGGCGGGGGCGGCGGCTGGCTCATGACGTGTCTACCTCGGAGTACTCGGTATGCGCGGGGCGCGAAAGGACGGGCGGGAGGATCGATTTCCGTTGGCCGGCGGTCACTTGCCGTAGGCCAGCATCAACTTCTCCTTCGATTCGTCATTGCCCGTCAGCCGGGTCGTGGAGATGTAGAAGCGCCCGTCCACGTAGTCGATCGCCCTGGAGAAGAAGCTGTTCTCGATGTCGGCGGCGCCCTGCGGGTTCTGCAGCAGCTTCGTCGCCTTGTGGCCGCCGCCGGTCGGGATGGAGACGATCTCGCCACCCGCGTCGTACGACGGCTCGACGTACGCGACGAGGTTGCCGCCGTCCAGCTTCAGCGGCAGCATCGACTGGTCCGTCGGCGACTTGGTGCGCCACTTCTCCTTGCCGGTCTCCAGGCTGATCGCGACGACCTCGTTGGGCCCGCTCTTCGCCTCGGTCGGCAGGTAGAGGGTGTTGGCGTCGGCCGCGACACCGGTGCAGCCCTGGAGGTCACGGGCCAGGATCGCCCAGCCGCACTCCGGCGCGAACGACTCGTCGATGTCGACCTGCGAGCGGATCGTCCCGTTGCTCTTCAGCGTGGAGATGTTCCACTGCTTCTTGTCCTCGTTGGTGAGGTAGAGGACGACGGGGTCGACGGAGTAAGTGCGGGCGACCTGCCAGCCCTTGGCGACCTTCTGGGTCCACCTGACCTTGCCCGTCTTCGGGTCGAGCTCCTGCACCTCGTCGTGCTCGTTCGAGGTGCTGGCGCCGCAGGACGCGACGGAGATCAGCTTGCTGCCGCCGGCGAACGCGGTGGGGAAGCAGGCCGAGCCGTACTTCTCCTTGTCCCACAGCTTCTTACCGGTGCCGGCGTCGTACGCGGTACCGGACTGCGAGCGGCCCACCATCAGGGTGTCGCCGGTGAGGGTCAGCTCGATCGAGAGGGCGCTGTCGAACAGGCCGCCGTCGGCGACCTTCGTGGTCCAGCCCTTCTTGCCGGTGGCGAGGTCGATCTCCTGGAGCTGGTTGCACTTGGCGCTGTCGCTGCTGCCGCTCTTGTACGCGACGACGATCTTGTCGTCGGACGTCTTCTGCGGGGTGGTCGCACAGATCTTCTGCCCGAACGTGACCGGGTCCCACGTGGGCCTGCCGTCACCGACGTTGTAGGCGAAGAGCTGCTTGTACGCCGCCTTCACCGCCGTCTTGCCGGTGATCCACATGCCGTCGGCGTCGGCTCCGGAACCGGGCGCGTCCGGCGCCTCCTTGTACCAGAGGACCTTCGCCTCGCCGGGCTTGCGGCCGTCGTTGAGGTTGTCCGGGTCCGCACCGCCGTCGCCGCTGCCGTCACCCTCGTTGACCGGGGTGGACGCGGACGGCTTGGCGTCCTGGCTCTTGTCGGCGGCCGGCTTCTTGTCGCCGCCGTCGTCACCACTCGTGACGGCGAACACCACGCCGCTCAGGACGAGCAGCGCGGCGACCGCGGCACCGATGATGACCGCGGGCCTGCCCTTGAAGGGGTTCCTGGACCCGCCGCCGGGCGGCGGGGTGCCAGGACCGCCGGGGTACTGGGCCTGCGGATAGCCGTAACCGGCCTGCGGCGGCTGCCCGTAGGGACCGGGCTGGCCGTACGGGCCCGGCTGCTGGGGCTGCCCGTAGGGGCCGGGCTGCTGGGCGTACTGGCCCGGCGGGGAGTACGGACCCGGCTGGGCGTACGGGCCGGGCTGCTGCGGATAGCCGTAACCGGGCTGCGGAGGGCCGGCCGGCGGGGCCCCCGGAGCGCCGGCGGGCGGGCCCTGCGGGGGCGGCGGCGCCTGGGGCGGCTGCGCGGGCGGCGGAGGCGTCGCTCCCTGCCGCGGATCCTGCGGCGGGTTCTGGCCCGGGTCCTGCGGTCCCCCGAAGGACTGCGTCGGCTGGTCGTGCGGTGCTCCGAAGCCGCCCTGAGGCGGCTGGTTGGGCGGCTGAGTCATCAGCGCTCCCCCTCTGTCACTGATTTTTAGCCACCCACGGTCGCGCTGGAGTGGTCCTCAGACTGTTCTCAGACGGCCCTTTCTATCACTGAGCCGGCCTCGAACAGAGGGCCGGTCCTCCCCCTGTTCCCAAGGGAGGACCGGCCCGTGATGCCGCCGTTACGCGCCTTCACGCGTCCTTCACTCCGCTCACGCGTCTTCGGCGAGCTCCAGCCAGCGCAGCTCGAGCTCCTCGCGCTCCCCGGTCAACTGCCG
This sequence comes from Streptomyces sp. NPDC058274, assembly GCF_042881375.1. Lineage (NCBI taxonomy): Bacteria > Bacillati > Actinomycetota > Actinomycetes > Kitasatosporales > Streptomycetaceae > Streptomyces > Streptomyces sp. NPDC058274. The sequence continues at coordinate 334,041 of NZ_JBHVXW010000004.1, read as the reverse complement.
CAGCTCGGCGTCCAGTTTGGCGACCTTGCCGAAGTCCGTTGCGTTGTCGGCGATTTGGGCGTGCAGCCTGGTCTCCTTCTCGGAGACCTTGTCCAGCTGCCGCTCGATCTTCTGCAGCTCCTTCTTGGCGACGCGGGCGTCGGCGGCCGATCCGGACTTCGCGGGGGCCGGTGCGGCGGCGAGGACGGCGGCCGCGGCGACCTCCTCCATCTTGTGCCGGCGCTCCAGGTACTCGTCGATGCCGCGCGGCAGCATCCGCAGGGCTGCGTCGCCGAGGAGCGCGAACACCTTGTCGGTGGTCCGCTCGATGAAGAACCGGTCGTGGGAGATCACCACCATCGACCCGGGCCACCCGTCGAGCACGTCCTCCAGCTGCGTCAGCGTCTCGATGTCGAGGTCGTTCGTGGGCTCGTCGAGGAAGAGCACGTTCGGCTCGTCCATCAGCAGCCGCAGCAGCTGCAGCCGCCGCCGCTCACCACCGCTCAGGTCCCCGACCGGCGTCCACTGCTTCTCCTTGTTGAAGCCGAACGTCTCGCAGAGCTGGCCGGCGGTCAGCTCGCGCCCGGTGCCGAGGTCGACGCGGTCGCGCACGGCCTGGACGGCCTGCAGGACCCGCCAGGTCGGGTCGAGTTCGGCGACCTCCTGCGAGAGGTAGGCGAGCTTGACGGTCTTGCCCGTCACGATCCGGCCGGCCGCGGGCTGGACGTCCCCGTCGCTGCGCGCGGCCTCGGCCATGGCGCGCAGGAGCGAGGTCTTGCCGGCGCCGTTCACCCCCACCAGGCCGACCCGGTCGCCCGGGCCGAGCTGCCAGGTCAGGTGCTTGAGCAGCACCTTGGGTCCGGCCTGGACGGTCACGTCCTTCAGATCGAACACCGTCTTGCCGAGGCGGGTCGAGGCGAACTTCATCAGCTCGCTGGTGTCCCGCGGCGGCGGCACGTCCGCGATCAGCTCGTTGGCGGCCTCCACCCGGAAGCGCGGCTTGGACGTACGGGCGGGGGCGCCGCGGCGCAGCCAGGCCAGCTCCTTGCGGACCAGGTTCTGCCGCTTGACCTCCTCGGTGGCGGCGATCCGCTCCCGCTCGGCCCGCGCGAAGACGTAGTCGGAGTACCCGCCCTCGTACTCGTAGACATCGCCCTTCTGCACGTCCCACATGCGGGTGCAGACCTGGTCGAGGAACCACCGGTCGTGGGTGACGCAGACCAGTGCGGACCGCCGCTCGCGCAGGTGCTGGGCGAGCCAGGCGATGCCCTCCACGTCCAGGTGGTTGGTGGGCTCGTCCAGGATGATCAGGTCCTGCTCCTCGATGAGCAGCTTGGCCAGCGCGATGCGCCGCCGCTCGCCGCCGGAGAGCGGCCCGATCACCGTGTCCAGGCCCTGCGGGAACCCGGGCAGGTCGAGACCGCCGAAGAGGCCGGTGAGTACGTCCCTGATCTTCGCGTTGCCGGCCCACTCGTGGTCGGCCAGGTCCCGGATGACCTCGTGCCGGACGGTGGCCTCGGGGTCGAGCGAGTCGTGCTGGGTCAGCACCCCGAGGTGCAGGCCGCCGGAGTGCGTGACCCGTCCGGTGTCGGCCTCCTCCAGCTTGGCGAGCATCCGGATGAGGGTGGTCTTCCCGTCGCCGTTGCGGCCGACCACACCGATCCTGTCCCCTTCGGACACGCCGAGGGAGACCCCGTCGAGCAGGGCACGAGTGCCGTACACCTTGCTGACGGACTCGGCATTGACCAGGTTGACGGCCATTTCTCTCCTGACGAGGGGGACGATCGACCCTCCAGGATAGTCCGCGCCCGCCGTCGCCCCCGCCGCGGTCTCAGCGCACGGTCGCGCCGGGGGCGGGTCCCTCGGTGATCCGTACGGCGCGGCAGGTCCCGGAGACGCGCAGGGCGCCCGCGACCGTCCCGGCGGACTCCGCATCGCGCGCGAGGAAGGCCGTGGTCGGACCCGAACCGGAGACCAGTCCGGCGAGGGCGCCCGCGGAGCGTCCGGCGGCGAGGGTGTCCGTCAGCGCAGGGAACAGGGACAGCGCCGCGGGCTGGAGGTCGTTGGAGACGGCGGCCGCGAGAGCCGTCGCGTCCCCCTTCGCCAGCGCGTCGAGCAGTTCCTGCGAGGCGACCGGCTCGGGGACGGCAAGGCCCGCGGTGAGGCGGTCGAACTCCCCGTACACGGCCGGGGTCGACAGTCCGCCGTCGGCGACCGCGAAGACCCAGTGGAAGCTGCCGCCGACCTCCAGCGGCCGCAGCCGCTCACCCCGGCCGGTCCCCAGCGCCGCCCCGCCCACCAGGCTGAACGGCACGTCACTTCCCAACTCGGCGCAGATGGCGAGGAGTTCGTCGCGCGGGGCGTTCGTGCCCCACAGTGCGTCGCAGGCGACCAGCGCGCCGGCCGCGTCCGCGCTGCCGCCCGCCATGCCGCCCGCGACGGGGATGTCCTTGGCGATGTGGAGATGGACGTCGGGCGCGAGGCCGTACCGCTCGGCGAGCGCGAGCGCCGCGCGGGCCGCCAGGTTCGTCCGGTCCAGGGGCACCTGTCCGGCGTCCGGTCCCGAGCAGGTGATCCGCAGCTCGTCCGCCGGGGTCGCGGTCACCTCGTCGTACAGACCGACGGCGAGAAAGACATTGGCCAGGTCGTGGAAGCCGTCGGGGCGGGCGGCGCCCACCGCGAGCTGGACATTGACCTTGGCCGGGACGCGTACCGTCACCGTCACCGTCACGACTGACCGCTCTCCTTGTGCTCGGGGTGCTCGGCGCGCTCCGGGTTCGCGGTGACGCGGTTCTCGGCGATCCGGGCGAACTCCTCGACCGTCAGGGACTCCCCGCGGGCCTGCGGTGAGACGCCGGCGGCGACGAGCGCGGCCTCGGCGGCCGCGGCCGACCCGGCCCAGCCCGCGAGGGCCGCCCGCAGCGTCTTCCTGCGCTGCGCGAACGCGGCGTCGACGGCGGCGAAGACCTCGCGCCGGGTGGCCGTGGTCGTCAGGGGCTCCGCGCGCCGCACCAGCGAGACGAGCCCGCTGTCGACGTTGGGCGCGGGCCAGAAGACGTTCCGCCCGATGGATCCGGCGCGCTTCACCTCGGCGTACCAGTTGGCCTTCACGGACGGCACGCCGTACACCTTCGAGCCGGGCGGGGCGGCGAGCCGGTCGGCGACCTCGGCCTGCACCATCACGAGTGTCCGCTCGATGGACGGGAAGGTCTCCAGCATGTGCAGCAGCACGGGCACGGCGACGTTGTACGGGAGGTTGGCGACGAGCGCGGTGGGCGCGGGGCCCGGCAGTTCGGCCACCTGCATCGCGTCGGAGTGCACCAGCGTGAACCGTTCCGCGCGTTCGGGCATGCGTGCGGTGATGGTCGCGGGCAGGGCCCCGGCGAGCACGTCGTCGATCTCCACGGCGACCACCCGGTCGGCCGCCTCCAGCAGGCCCAGGGTCAGCGAGCCGAGCCCCGGCCCCACCTCGACGACCACGTCGTCGGGCCGCACGCCGGCGGTCCGCACGATGCGCCGGACGGTGTTCGCGTCGATCACGAAGTTCTGGCCGCGCTGCTTGGTGGGCCGTACGCCGAGGGCACCCGCGAGTTCGCGGATGTCGGCGGGGCCCAGGAGGGCGTCGGAGGTGGGGCTGGTCACGCACCAAGGGTACGGGGGTGGGAGGGCAGGTCTTGGCCCCGGCGGGGAGCGAACCAGCGCCTCCGGCGTTCGAGGAGCGGGGGCCCGGGGGCCGGCCGCCGGTACGGGACGGGTAGGGGCGGCGGGGGTGAAACCCGCGAGAGCGGAAACCCCCCCTCACCCCTGCAACCGCGCCCCGCAGTGCGGCCAGGGGCTCGACCCCCGTCGTACATAGAGCTTCTTCGCCCGGAACGTCTGCTCCGCGGCCGTGGCGTCCTGCGGCCGGCCGGCACCGCCCAGGCTGTGCCAGGTCCGCGTGTCGAACTGGTAGAGCCCGCCGTACGTACCGGAGGGATCCACCGCCCCGGGCCGCCCCCCGGACTCACAGGCGGCGAGGCCGGACCAGTTGAGGTGATCGGCCCCGGCGACCGAGACCGGCGGCGGTTTCGTCCCGACCTTCACCACCTGCGTCCGCGGCTCGCGCACCACCTCGGACTTCAGCCGCCGCGGCTTCTGCCGCACGCCGTTCACGGTCCGCAGCGCGTACGTGACCCGGCGGGCCCCGGGCTGCCCGGCCCGCTCGACGACCTCGGTCCCCCGGAACAGCGAGGGGTCCCGCGTCCGCTCCACCGCGAACGGGATCGGCTCCTCGCGGACCTCCTTGGTCCCGGTGACCCGCATGACGGTGACGGTCTGCCCGTCGCGCGGGAAACTGCCCGGCGGGACGGACGTGGTGTCCTGCCCGCGCAGGGTGATCCCGGCCTCCTCGACGGCCTCACCGACGCTCGCGGCGTTCGTGCGGATCGTGCGGGTCCGCCCGTCCGCGAGGATCGTGACGGTCCGCTCCGTACGGACGTCGAGCGCCAGCCCGGCCCGGCCGATCCGCTGGGAGCGCGAGGTCGACACGTACGCGCCCTCCGCGCGCACCCCGAGCTGTCTGAGTGCGCCGTCCACCGTGTGCGCCGTCGTCCACACCTTGCGCCGGTGCCCGTCGAGGGTGAGGTGCACGGGCCGCCCGTAGCGCACGGCGACCTCGTCCCCGCTCGCCAGGGGGGTGCCGGGAGCGGGCGCCACGATGTCGTGGGCGCCCACCTCGACGCCCTCGTCGGCGAGCAGTTCGGTCACGTCGTCCGCGAAGGTGTGCAGCGTGCGCGGCGTCCCGTCGACGCTGAGCTCGATCGCCTTGTCCTTGGCGACGAACGCGGTGGTGCCGCCCGCGAGGAACGCCACGACCAGCGCCTGCGGCAGCAGCCGGCGCAGCGGGTCGGGCCGTACGGCGGAGCGCTTGCGGCGGGCGGCCCGGCGGGCCTCGGCCCGGCCGCCGGAGCGCGGGGCGGCGCCCTCGGGGATGCTCTGCCGCGGCAGCCGGGGCTCCTCGTAGGCGGGCTGGTACGTGTCCTCGAGGAGCCCGTAGGGCAGGGTCGGCGCGGCGTGGGCGGCATACGGCGCCGGGCGCGGCTCATGGGTCGGTGCCGCCGCTCCGACGGGTGCGGCGGGTCCGTACGTCTCGTACTGCGAGTTGCTCACGACGACGCTCCAGGGGGATCGGGCGACCAGAACCTAGCGGAGTGGTCGTCACTCTCCAAAGCAACGCGGCTACGCAGTGTCGCGACACGCCCTGAGGTAGGCGCCGGGAAAACCCCTGGAAGCGTTATCCGTCAGTAATCGAACGCGCGGGCCGTGTTCGCCGCGAGCGCCGTCGCCAGCGCGTCCTCGTCGATGCCCCGCACGGCCGCCATCGCCCGGACCGTGACCGGAATGAGATAGGGGGCGTTGGGCCGTCCGCGGTACGGCACCGGCGTCAGGAAAGGCGCGTCCGTCTCCACCAGGACCAGCTCCAGCGGCGCCACGGCGAGCGCGTCGCGCAGCGGCTGGGCGTTCTTGAAGGTCATGTTGCCGGCGAAGGACATGAAGTAGCCGGCGCGGGCGCAGACCTGGGCCATCGCCCCGTCGCCCGAGTAGCAGTGGAAGACGGTGCGCTCGGGGGCGCCCTCCTCCTTGAGGACGCGCAGCACGTCGGCGTGGGCGTCGCGGTCGTGGATGACCAGGGCCTTGCCGTGCCGCTTGGCGATCTCGATGTGCGCGCGGAAGGACCGCTCCTGGGCGGCCTTGCCCTCCGGGCCGGTGCGGAAGTAGTCGAGCCCGGTCTCGCCCACGCCCTTCACCTGCGCGAGGCCGGCCAGCCGGTCGATCTCGGCCAGCGCCTCGTCCAGTGCGGCGTCACCGCCCGCCACCCGCGCCCCCTGCCGGGACCAGCCGTCGGGATCGCCGTGCACGATACGGGGCGCCTCGTTCGGGTGCAGGGCGACGGTCGCGTGGACGGCGTCGTACTCCTGGGCCGTCCGCGCCGCCCACTGGGAGCCCTTCACGTCGCAGCCCACCTGGACGACGGTGCTCACGCCGACCGACGCGGCCTTGGCGAGGCTCTCCTCGACCGTGCCGGACTGCATGTCGAGATGGGTGTGCGAGTCGGCGACCGGGACGCGCAACGGGTCCGGCAGGGGTGGGGCTTCGGCGTTGGAAGGCATGCCCCGATCCTACGAAGGGGGCATGCCCGACCTCATCTCGCGGGGAGCCAGGAGGCCACCCCACCGTCCGGCGGGCCCGTCCCGCACAGCGGTGGGGGAACGGGGGCCGGCGGTGTCAGCCCGCCTTGCGGTGGTGGAACGGGTGCAGCAGATCCGAGAAGTGCCAGTGGTGGTGCTCCTTGAGGGCCGCCGCCTCGGCCCCGGTGAGGGCCTCCTGCGGTGCTCCCGGCTCCGCTTCCGCGCCGGCCTCCTCGGGCTGCCTCGGCACGCCTCGCCGCTGCCGGTCCTGGCGCTGCTGCTGACGCTGCATGGAGTTCAGCACGGACGACACCTGTCCGGCGCGCATGATGCGCACCACGTGGTTGTCGCAGTTCTGGCAGGTCGGCCGGCTCAGGGGCGACGGCACCACCCGCCCGTCCGCCACGTACGTCACGAACTCGCTGCCCTCGGCGTCGAGGTGGTGCTCAATCTCGTACGACTGCTCCCAGCCGTGCCCGCAGCGCATGCAGGCGAAGGAATACGACTCATGAACGACGTCCGCCGCCGCGACGCGACGACCGGTCTGCCCTGCGATCTCACTCATTCCAGCTCCTCTTGTCCGCTGGACAAGCGCCTCCGTGACGGGATTCCCCCGGAATCCCACTGCGTCCACCGAAGGCGAGGGACGGGTGCGTCCCTTCGACCAGTGGACGCTTCTCCCGGCGTGAATGCATCAGGCCTGTCGACTGTTGGAGCCGTTTTGGCCTTTCCTTGCCGCAAGGCCCCGGTCCACGGCCTGAGCTTTGCCTTTCACGATAGTCCTTTGCCCTCCTATGGGGCGCTGTGCGCCGCATTCTTTGCCGCGACGACGGCATCGAAGACCTCGCGCTTGGGAATTCCCGCTTCGGCGGCGACGGCGGCGATCGCCTCCTTGCGTCGCTCCCCCGCCTCCTCGCGCACGCGCACCCTGCGCACCAGCTCACCGGCGTCCAGGTCCCCGGCCGGCTTCGCGGGCGCGCCCTCGACGACGACGGTGATCTCACCGCGGACGCCCTCGGCGGCCCAGGCCGCGAGCTCGCCCAGCGGGCCGCGCTTGACCTCCTCGTACGTCTTCGTCAGCTCGCGGCAGACCGCGGCCCGCCGCTCCTCGCCGAACGCCTCGGCCATCGCGGCGAGGGTGTCGTCGAGCCGGTGCGGTGCCTCGAAGTAGACGAGGGTGCGGCGCTCCTCGGCGGCCTCGCGCAGCCGCGACAGCCGTTCGCCCGCCTTCCTGGGCAGGAAGCCCTCGAAGCAGAACCGGTCGACGGGCAGCCCGGACAGCGCGAGCGCGGTGAGCACCGCGGACGGGCCCGGTACGGCGGTGACCTTGATGTCCTTCTCGACGGCGGCCGCGACCAGCCGGTAGCCGGGATCGGAGACGGACGGCATCCCGGCGTCGGTCACCAGCAGCACCCGCGCCCCGCCGACCAGCGCCTCCACCAGCTCCGGCGTGCGGGCCGCCTCGTTCCCCTCGAAGTACGAGACCACGCGCCCGGTCGGCTGCGCGTCCAGCGCCTGTGTGAGCCGGCGCAGCCGTCGCGTGTCCTCGGCGGCCACGACGTCCGCGGCCACCAGCTCCTGTGCGAGCCGGGGCGGAGCGTCGCTCACGTCGCCGATGGGGGTGCCTGCCAGTACTAGGGTTCCTGTCACGTTTCCATCCTCGCAGGGCCCGGGGGCGGGACTCCCACAGCGAGGTTCCCTACGATGGCGCGGTGACCAGTACCGCGTCCTCCACGGACACCCTGCAGGGCCAGGCCACCGAAGAGCAGCCGCCGACGTGGCAGCAGCGGCTGCGCCGGTTCGGCTACACGGCGAAGCCCCGCAGCGACGTCCGCGAGCGGCTCGTGCCGCCGTACGCCGAGCCCAGCCCGCGCATCTGGGCCGCGCTGGGAATGCGCCACGAGGTCGCCGCACGCGTCACCCGCTGGTCGGCGTGGGGCGGTCCGCTCCTCGTGACCCTGCTCGCCGGGGTGATGCGGTTCTGGAACCTGGGCAGCCCCAAGGCGGTGATATTCGACGAGACGTACTACGCCAAGGACGCCTGGGCGCTGGTCCACCGCGGATACGAGGTCAACTGGCCCAAGGACGCCAACGACCTGATCCTGCAGGGCAACGGCCATGTGACGATCCCCGCGGACGCCGCGTACGTCGTCCACCCGCCGGTCGGCAAGTACGTCATCGGTCTCGGCGAGCTGATGTTCGGCTTCGACCCGTTCGGCTGGCGCTTCATGACGGCGCTGCTCGGCACGCTCTCCGTGCTGATGCTGTGCCGGATCGGCCGCCGGCTGTTCCGCTCGACGTTCCTCGGCTGCCTGGCGGGCGCCCTGATGGCCGTGGACGGGCTGCACTTCGTGATGAGCCGCACCTCGCTGCTCGACGGCGTGCTGATGTTCTTCGTACTGGCCGCCTTCGGCTGTCTGGTCATCGACCGTGACAAGGCCCGGGCCCGGCTGGCGGCGGCGCTCCCACCGGATGAGGACGGAGTCGTGCGCCCCGACGCACACACCGCCGAGACGGCCCGGCTGGGGTGGCGCCCCTGGCGCTGGACGGCCGGTCTCATGCTCGGCCTGGCCATCGGCACCAAGTGGAACGGGCTCTACATCCTGGCCGCGTTCTGCGTGATGGCCCTGCTGTGGGACATCGGCTCGCGCCGGGTCGCCGGCGCCCGGCACCCGTACTCGGCCGTCCTCAAGCACGACACGGGCATCACGTTCCTGGCCACGGTGCCGGTCGCCATCGCCGTCTACCTCGCCTCCTGGACCGGCTGGATCCTCTCCCCGACCAACGGCAGCGGCGGCTACTTCCGCAACTGGGCGGCGACCGACGGCAAGGGCGGCACCTTCGCCTTTCTGCCCGACTGGCTGCGCAGCCTGTGGCACTACGAGCACGAGGTCTACAAGTTCCACGTCGGGCTGTCGTCCCCGCACACCTACCAGTCGAACCCGTGGAGCTGGCTCGTCGCCGGCCGCCCGGTCTCGTACTTCTACGAGTCCCCGGCCCCCGGCAGCGACGGCTGCCCGGCCGACGCCGGCGGGAAGTGCGCCCGCGAGGTCCTCGCCCTGGGCACCCCCCTGCTGTGGTGGGCGGCCTGCTTCGCCCTGCTCTACGTGCTGTGGCGGTGGGCGTTCCGCCGCGACTGGCGCGCGGGCGCGATCGCCTGCGGCATCGCGGCCGGCTACCTCCCCTGGTTCATGTACCAGGAGCGCACGATCTTCTACTTCTACGCCGTCGTCTTCGTCCCGTTCCTCTGTCTGGCCGTGGCGATGATGACCGGCGCGATCCTCGGCCCGCCGGGTTCGAGCGAACGCCGCCGCGTCGCAGGCGCCGCCGGCGCGGGCGTCCTCGTCCTCCTGATCGCGTGGAACTTCATCTACTTCTGGCCCATCTACACCGGCACCGCGATCCCGATCGACCAGTGGCGGTCGCGGATGTGGCTGGATACGTGGGTGTAGGGCACGCCAGGGTCTAACGATCGGGGAAACTCCCTCCCCGCGTGTCACTCCCCCCGCTTAGAGTGCAACCGCTTACGGGGAGGGGAGCGCGCATGCGCAAGGGGGCCAAGGCTGCCATCGTCGGCAGTGTGTTCGCAGTGATGGTGGGGGGCGCCGGGTACGGCGCGTACAACGTGGTGACCGCGATCGGCGGGGGCGGCGGTGCGGCCGGGCCTGCGGCCGTCAGGACCGGGCCGCCGAGCGGCGACGAGGTCAAGGAGACCTCCGACAAGTTCTTCGCGGCCTGGGAGAAGGGCAGCGCGACCGCCGCCGCGGACTACACGGACAACGCGGCCGACGCCCAGCCGCTGCTGGCCGGCTACCGCGACGACGCGCATCTCACCGACGTGCGGATCACGCCGGCCGAGCCGTCCGGCGCCACCGTGTCGTACTCGGTGAAGGCGACGGTGTCGTACGAGGGGAAGACCAAGCCCCTGGCGTACGACTCCGAACTGACCGTCGTCCGCGGGCAGACGACCGGGAAGGCGCTGGTCGACTGGCAGCCGTCGGTCGTGTATCCCGGGCTGGAGAAGGGCGACACCCTGGTCACCGGTGAGTCGGCGAGCCCGCCGATCGAGGCGGTGGACCGCAACAACGTTGTCCTGACCAAGGAGAAGTACCCGTCGCTCGGCCCGATCCTGGACGTCCTGCGCGCCAAGTACGGCGACGAGGCGGGCGGTACGCCTGCCGTCGAGCTGGCGGTCCGGCACGCGGACGCGAACGCGGGCGCCAAGACGCTGGTGACTCTCGCCAAGGGCAAGGCGGGCAGGCTGCGCACCACGATCAGCGCGACCGCGCAGGCGGCGGCCGAACGGTCCGTCACGAACTACGCCGAGTCGTCCGTGGTCGCCGTGAAGCCCAGCACGGGTGAGGTGCTGGCGGTCGCCAACCACCGCAAGGACGAGTTCAACGCGGCCTTCGAGGGCGAGCTCGCACCCGGCTCCACAATGAAGATCATCACTGCGGCGATGCTCATCGACAACGGTGTGACCTCGATGAACGGCCCGGCACCGTGCACGGACACCGCCGTCTGGCAGAGCCAGACCTTTCACAACCTCACGGGCATGAAGGCCAACGAGAGCGCCACGCTCGCCAACAGCTTCCTGCGGTCGTGCAACACCGCTTTCGTGAAGCTCGTCGACGAGAAGCCGCTGACGGACGAGTCACTGACCACCGAGGCCGAGGAGCGGTTCGGTCTCGGCAAGGACAACTGGAAGACGGGGATCACGTCCTTCGACGGCAGTGTCCCGGCCTCCGGCGGCTCGGACCGCGCGGCCAACGCGATCGGCCAGGGCGACATCCAGATGAGCCCGCTGAACATGGCGTCCGTCACGGCCACGGCCATCACCGGCGCCTTCCGCCAGCCGTATCTCGTGTCGCCGAAGCTCAACGACCGCCAACTCGCCACCGCACGCGGCCTCTCGCACGGCACCTCCGCCCAGCTGAAGGAGATGATGCGCCTTACCGCGGCCCAGGGCACCGGCGCCACGGCCATGGCCGGGCTCGGCCCGGACTACGGCGCCAAGACCGGCTCCGCGGAGGTCGACGGACAGGCGAAGTCCAACAGCTGGTTCACCGGTTTCCGGGGGGACATGGCGGCCGCGGCGATGACCGAGGAGGGCGGGCACGGCGGGGACGCGGCCGGTCCGATCGTCGCAGCTGTGCTACGAACTGGTGGCTGAAGTCACTCCGGTCACACCGGGAACCTAGGGTGGTGCCTCTCGTTGAGAAGCGTGAGGGCACGGGGGCACCAGGGTAACCAGCGGAGGATCTGTAGCTGTGGGCAAGCGAGGGCGCGCCGCCGAGCGCGGTAAGAAGAGGCCCGCCGTCATCGGCGGGCTGATCGCCGTGGTCGTCGGCGGCGGGGCGGTCGGCGCCTACAGCCTCTACGGCGGCGGTGGAGCCGCCGCCGAGGACCGGACGACAGCGACCGCCGACCACAAGGCGGTCAAGACCGGGCCGGTGTCGGCGACCGAGGTGCGCACCGCCGCACGCACGTTCCTCGCCGCCTGGCAGGACGGCAAGGTCGCGACGGCGGCCGCCGCCACCGACGACTCGGCGGCCGCGACCGCCGCACTGACCGGTTACCGCAAGGACGCCCACATCACCGGCGTGACCCTGACGTCCGGCACGCGCGCGGGCGCCTCCGTCCCGTTCTCCGTCAAGGCCACCGTCACGTACAAGGGCAGGAGCAAGCCTCTCGCGTACAGCTCGAAGCTGACCGTCGTGCGACGGGCCGAGGACGGTGTCGCGCTGGTCGGCTGGAAGCCGTCCGTCGTGCACCCGGACCTGCGGGACGGCGACCGGCTCGTCACCGGCGAGTCGGGCACCCCGCCGGTCAAGGCCCTCGACCGCGACGGCGGCGAACTGACCACCGCCAAGTACCCGTCGCTGGGCACGGTGTTGGACGGACTGCGCGAGAAGTACGGCAAGAAGGCGGGCGGTACGGCGGGCATCGAGCTCCGGGTGGTCCGCAAGGCCGCCGCGAAGGGCGCCGAGAAGACCCCCGACAAGACGCTGGTGGCGCTGAGCGAGGGCACTCCGGGGACGGTGCGTACGACGCTCAGCCCGGCTCTCCAGGCGGACGCCGAAAAGCAGGTGACCACCAAGCCGCGGGCGTCGGCGGTCGTGATGCGCCCGTCGACCGGCGAGATCCTGGCGGTGGCGAACTCGGGCCACGGCTTCAACACCGCCTTCCAGGGCTCCCTGGCCCCGGGCTCCACGATGAAGATCATCACCTCGTCCCTGCTGATCGACAAGGGCCTGGCCTCGGCGGACAAGCCGCACCCCTGCCCCAAGTACGTGACGTACGGCGGCTGGAAGTTCCAGAACGACGACAAGTTCGAGATCAAGAACGGCACGTTCAAGGCGAGCTTCGCTGCGTCCTGCAACACGGCCTTCATCTCGCAGGCCAAGAAGCTCGAGAACGACGACCTCACCAAGCAGGCCCAGCAGGTCTTCGGACTCAGCATGAACAACTGGTCCATCGGCGTCCCGTCCTTCGACGGAGCGGTGCCGGTGCAGAGCGCCGCGCAGATGGCGGCCTCGCTGATCGGCCAGGGCGGGGTCCGGATGAACCCGCTGAACATGGCGTCGGTGGTCTCCACGGCGAAGACCGGCACCTTCCACCAGCCGTACCTGGTCGCCCCCTCCGTGGACGACCGCACCCTCGCCAAGGGCTCCCGCTCCCTCACCTCCACCACTCAGGCCCAGCTGCGCGAGCTGCTCCAGTACACGGCCTCCTCCGGCACCGCCGCCAAGGCCATGTCCGGTCTCGGCCCCGACTTCGGCGCCAAGACCGGCTCCGCCGAGGTCGACGGCCAGAAGGAGCCGAACGGCTGGTTCACGGCCTGGAAGGGCGACTTGGCGGCCGCGGGCGTGGTCCAGCAGGGTGGGCACGGCGGCGACTCGGCGGGCCCGATCGTGGCGGCCCTGCTGCGCGCCGGCAGCTGACGTCCGCTCCCTGGAACCCGGTCGCGTGGCTCGTACACCCACCGCTAGCGTGCCGTGCATGACCGCCGACGAACAGCAGCACGCCGCTCACCCCCGATTCGCCGAGGCCCTGCGTGAGCTGGGTCTCGGCGAGGTGCTTCCCCGCGTCCGCCGGTTCCCGGACGCCACCAGGACCGCCGCCGAGGCCGCCGCCGCGATCGGCTGCGATCTCAGCCAGATCTGCAAGTCGCTGATCTTCGCGGCGGACGGGGTCCCGGTGCTCGTGCTCATGGACGGCGCGTCCCGGGTGGACCTGGAGCTCGTACGGCGGGAGCTGGGCGCCGCGAAGGTCACGCGGGCCAGGGCCGACCTGGTCCGGGAGACGACCGGGTACGCGATCGGCGGGGTCCCGCCCTTCGGGCACCGGACGCGGACGCGGGTGCTGGCGGACCGTTCGCTGCTCGGCCACGACACCGTGTGGGCCGCGGCCGGCACGCCGTACGCCGTCTTCCCGATGGACCCCAAGTCCCTGGTCGCCCACGCGGGCGGCACGCTCGTCGACGTCCGTGAACAGGACGCCAGTGACGACGGTGACGACGGTGATGCCCCGGACGGCGACGGCCCGGGTATCCGCGAGCCGGCCAAGTGACCCCGCTCGTCACCGCTGCGGTCCTGCTCGCCGCGGTCACGCACGCGGGCTGGAACGCGATGGCGCACCGCATCACCGACAAGCTCGTCGGCTTCACGCTGATCGCGGGCGGCGGCACGCTGCTCGGGCTGGCCGCGATCCCGTTCGTCGCGGTCCCGGCGTCCGGGGCGTGGCCGTATCTGATCGCGTCCGCCGTCATCCACGTCGTGTACTACGTGCTGTTGATGCGCTCGTTCCGGCTCGGCGACTTCGGGCAGGCGTATCCGATCGCCCGCGGCACCGCGCCGCTGGTCGTGACCGCGCTGGCCGCGGTCTTCGCGCACGAGGTCCCGGACCGGTGGGCGGCGGCGGGCATCGCACTGTCCTGCGCGGGGCTGACCGGCGTCGCCCTGTGGGGCCTGCGCGGGAGCCGGCCGCACTGGGCGGCGATCGGCGCGGCGCTGGCCACGGGCCTCTCCATCGCCGCGTACACCGTCGTCGACGGCCTCGGCGTCCGCGCCTCCGGCTCCTCCCTCGGCTACACCGCCTGGTTGATGGCCCTGGAGGGCGTGGCGATCCCGGCGTACGCGGCGTACCGCTGGCGCGGTGAGTTCGTGACGGTCCTACGGCCGTTCGCCGCGGTCGGTCTGCTCGGCGCGGTGCTCTCCGTCTCGGCGTACGGCCTGGTCCTGTGGGCACAGACGCGCGCGGAGCTGGCGCCGATCGCCGCCCTGCGCGAGTCGTCGATCATCGTCGGCGCGGCCATCGGCGCCGTCTTCTTCAAGGAGCGCTTCGGAGCGCCGCGCCTGGCGGCGGCGGGTCTGCTGGTCGCGGGGATCGGCCTGATGCTGCACGCGGGGTGACGGGGTCGCGCGCGGGCGCGCGGGCCTGGCTTCGCGCCCCTGTGACGGGGGCGTACGAGCTGGCCGCGGGCGCCCCCGTGACAGGCGCGCGCGCCGGACATCCGCGCCCCCGTAGCGGGCGCGCGGGCCGGACATTCGCGCCCCCGTAACGGGCGTGCGCGCCGGATATCCGCGCCCCCGTAAAGGGCGTGCGCGCCGGACATCTGCGCCCCCGTAACAGGCGTGCGCGCTGAACCCCCACTCCCCCGTCGCAAGCCGGGGGCCCACCAAAGCTCCTTGTGCACCACCGCATACAGCGCGCGCGAACCTCCGTACGCCCCCGCAGTGGGTGAACACGCCCGCCCCCTCGCGCGCCCCCGAAAACGGCGCGCACGCCGAACCCCCGCGCCCCCTCAGCCGGCGATCGCCGCCCGCACGCCCCGTACCAGCGCCTGCGCTCGTGGGTCCGCGGTGACCGTCTTGCGGAAGCCGTTGGTGACGTAGCCGAAGGCGATGCCCGAGTCGGGATCGGCGAAGCCGAGGGGGCCGCCGCGGCCGGGGTGGCCGAAGGAGCCTGGGGCCAGCAGCGGGGACGCCGTGCCGTGGAGCATGTAGCCGAGGCCGAAACGGGTGTTGATGACGAGGACGCGGTCCGGCCCGGCGGACTCCTCCGCGCGGGCCGCCTCGACCGTGGCGGACGCGAACAGGGGCTCACGGCCGTCCACCGCGCCGATGAGGGAGGCGTAGAAGCGGGCGAGGCCCTCCGCGGTGGCGATCCCGTTGGAGGCGGGCAGCGCGGCGGCCCGGTACGCGGGGTCGTTGTCGTCGGGGGGCGGGGTGATCGCGGCGAAGGCGCGGCTGGTCAGCGACGACGGATCGGCGTAGGCGTCGGCCACCGACCGCTTCGGCCGCATCCGCACGCTGCCTGCCGTCTCCGGCGACGTGACGCGCCCCGACCGGCCGACCCGGCCGGTCACCGCGTCCGGCAGCCCGACCCACAGCTCGGCCCCGAGCGGCCCGGCGATCTCGTCGGCGATCCAGTCACCGACGCCCCGTCCGGTGACCCGGCGCACCAGTTCGCCGACGAGCCAGCCGTAGGTGTGCGCGTGGTACCCGTGGTCCACGCCGGGCGCCCAGGCGGGGGCCTGCCCCGCGACCGCCTCCGCCGTACGGGCGGGATCGGCGGCCTCCTGCGGCGTCAGCGGCCGGTCCACCACCGGCACGCCGGCCCGGTGCGACAGCACGTGCCGCACGAGGACCGTCTCCTTGCCGCGGGCCTTGAACTCGGGCCAGTACACGCCGACCGGAGCGTCCAGGTCCAGTTGGCCGCGCTGATGCAGCAGGAGCAGTACGGCGGCGGCGACGCCCTTGGTCGCGGAGTGCACGACGTGCGCCGTCTCGCGCTGCCAGGGCTCGGAGCCGTCCACGTCCCGCGTGCCGCCCCACAGGTCGACGACCTTGCGGCCGTGGCGGTAGACGGTCACGGCCGCGCCCCGCTCGCCGAGCGTCTCGAAGTTGCGCACGAACGCCGCCCTGACCGGCTCGAAGCCCTCGGCCACTGTGCCGTTCACGTCCACGCCCACGCCCCCGCCCTGGTCATCTCTGTCCCGCCGTGCCCTGCCGGTCCCGCTCGCCGGCAACAGTCGATGCAACCGCCAACGACCGCACGGGATTCCCAGGGTCCTGAGGCCTGTCCTAGCCGAGCAGGATCGTGACCTCGATGTTGCCCCGGGTCGCGTTCGAGTACGGGCAGACCTGGTGGGCCTCGTCCACCAGCTTGCCCGCGAGCTCCTGGTCGACGACCGGCAGCGAGACGCTGAGGGCGACCGCGAGGCCGTAACCGCGCTGCTGGTTGGGGCCGATGCCGACCTTCGCGGCGACCGTGGAGCCGGACAGGTCGTAGCCGGCGCGGCGGCCGACGAGCACGAGCGCGTTGTGGAAACAGGCGCTGTACCCGGCGGCGAACAACTGCTCCGGGTTGGTCCCGGCGCCGTCGCCGCCGAGGGCGGGCGGCATCGCCACCCTCAGCTCCAACTGGCCGTCCTGGCTGGTCACATAGCCGTCCCGGCCGCCGTGCGCGGTGGCTTCGGCGACGTACATGATCTTCGTGGGACGCGTGTCGACAGCGGCGCCGTCGATCATGGCCGGTCCTCCCCAAGGACAAGTGTGCACAAGTACATTGCGCACAAGCTATCCACCGGCACGGCTCTCTTGTTACCCGGGGGTAGAAACCGCCGGTAACCCACGGCTCTCCGGCCCGGGTGACCCGGCGAAGGCGGTCAGGTCCGCGCGAGGGACTTGTGAACGACACCGGTCGAGACGCCGGCAGGGCGGCGTACGCCGACGCGGTGTCGGAGTGCGTCGCCCTGGGGCGGGGGCGCCGAACCGGCGGCGCCGCCGAGCCCGGCTCAGAGGCTGCGCGCGTCGATGTCCCCGTAGCCCGTGGTCGCGTGGATGTTCAGGCCGGCGGCGCCGTCGGTGTTCTTGAGGGCGTTGTGGATCCGGCCGTAGCCGGTGCCGGCGTCCAGGGAGGCGGAGGCTCCGCGGGCCGCGCCGACCGAGATCTCGCCGGCCTCGGTGCGCAGTTGGACCGTGCCGCGCACGGCCTCGGCGATGCGGAGGTCGCCCTTCTGGGTGCTGATCTCCGCGGAGCCGCCCAGACGGCCGACCGAGACGTCACCGGCGAGCAGGGTGAGGCGCGCGCTCGCCGCCTCGTCGAGCTTGACCGAACCCTGCGCTCCCTCGAAGGCGACGTCGCCGAGCCGCCCGACGCCCCGGAACTCGCCGCTGGCCGCCTTCGCCTCGATGCGGGAGCCGGCGGGCAGCTGGACGGTCACCTCGACCGACCCGGAGTTGCCGAGGAGCCGGCTCTTCGCCGGGGAGGCCTCGATCCGCAGGACGCCGTCGCCGTACTCGACCGTGATCTGCTCCGCCGCCTTCACGTCGCGGCCCTTCGAGGCGTCCGCGGGCAGGACCTCGACCGTGGTGTCGGCCCGGTCGGCGGCGATGAACCGGATGCGCCCGGCGGGGATGTCGAGGACGGCGGAGACGGGAGCGGGGGTGTCGAACTTCTGCATCGTGCTCTCCTCGGTTCGTTGTCTGGTTCGTTGTTTCCGATGAGGGAAAAGCTACGTTGCGTTCACGGATACGGCAACACACTCGTTGCGTCTATTCAACATATTCGCAGTTCACAGGCGTGTAATCGTTGCGTTGGTTCTGAATCTAACGCAACAATCGCCGACCCGATCGTTGCAATGATGAGGAAGTTAACGCTATGTTGGAGACACCACCGACCACGAAGGAGACCGCGATGCCGGGAGGCAGGCTCACCCAGCAGGAACGCCGGCAGATCGCGCTGGGACTGGCCGACGGCCTCGCGTACGCGGAGATCGCCAGAGGCCTCGACCGCCCCACCTCGACGATCACGCGCGAGGTGATGCGCAACGGCGGTCCCACCGCCTACCGCGCCGACCTCGCCCACCGCGCCACCGAACACCGCGCGCACCGGCGCAGGCAGACCGCGCCCCGGGGGGCGGAGGCGCCCCCGCAGGCCCACGGACGCGACGCCGAGGCCGTACGCGAGTACGAGGAGGTGTTCACCACCGTCTTCATGGCTTCGGGCGCGCCCAAGATGATGTCCCGGGTGCTGGCCTGCCTCTACACCACCGACGCGGGCACCCTCACCGCGTCCGAACTCGTCCAGCGCCTCCAGGTCAGCCCGGCGTCCATCTCCAAAGCGATCGCGTTCCTCGAGAGTCAGGGTCTCGTCCGCCGGGAACGCGACGAGCGGCGCCGCGAGCGTTACGTCGTCGACGACGACATCTGGTACCAGTCGATGATCGCCAGCGCCCGGTCCACCGCCCAGGTCGTCGAGACCGCACGGCAGGGCGTCGGCATCCTCGGCCCCGGCACCCCGGCGGCCGTCCGTCTCGAGAACGTCGCCCGCTTCCTCGACTTCGTCTCCGAGAGCCTCACCCGCGCCGCGGAGCAGGCCCGCGAGGTCCTCCACACGAAACCCGAAGCGGCCTCGGGCGACACCGCCGAGTCAAGCTCGGATCAGGGGTAGCAGCGCCCGGGCGTCAACGCCCCCGCGTCGCCGCCCCCTCCGCCCGTTCCGCGAGCCGCCACAGCTCCTCGCGCAGCCGGGCGACGTCGCCCCCGTCCACGCCGGTCGCCGCCAGCAGCGCCTGGGGCACGCTCTCCGCGCGCTCGCGCAGCGCCTCGCCCCGCCCGGTCGGCGCGACGAGCACCGACCGCTCGTCGCGCGCCGAGCGCTCGCGGCGCAGCAGACCGGCCGACTCCAGCCGCTTGAGCAGCGGCGACACCGTGCCGTAGTCGAGGCGCAGGCTGCCCGTCAGCTCCTTGACCGTGGTCTCGCCGCGCTCCCAGAGGACGAGCATGACCAGGTACTGCGGGTAGGTGAGGCCGAGTTCGTCGAGGAGCGGGCGGTAAGCGGCGGTCACCGCACGCTGGGCGGCGTACAACGCGAAGCAGAGCTGCTCGTCGAGCACCAGCGACCCCGGCCAGTTGTCCGGCGAGCCGGTCTCCCGCACCGGAGCACCCGCCCCACGGACCGGGGCGATCCCCGTCCCCCGCCCCGCGGCACCCACCCCCCGGACCGGAGTCGCACCCGCCCCCCGGACCGGAGTCGCACCCGCCCCCCGGACCGGAGTCGCACCCGCCCCCCGGACCGGAGTCGCACCCGCCCCCCGGACCGGAGTGGCACCCGCCCCCGGGACCGGACGGGCGCCCGCGCCCGCGGCACCTACCCCCCGGCCCGGGCCGCCCGCCACACCGCTCGAACCCGTCTCGTCGTTCGTCACGCGCCCATTGTCACGGAGCGCGGGTCGAAGCCGAAGGGGAGCTCCAGACGGTGGGTGCGCATCAGTTCGTCGTCCGAGAGGAGTTCGCCGGTCCGTCCGTCGGCCGCGATCACGCCCTCGCTGAGGATCATGGCCCGGGGGCACAGTTCGAGGGCGTACGGCAGGTCGTGCGTGACCATCAGCACGGTCACGTCCAACGACCGCAGGATGTCGGCGAGTTCGCGCCGTGAGGCGGGGTCCAGGTTGGACGACGGCTCGTCCAGGACCAGGATCTCCGGTTCCATCGCAAGCACTGTCGCCACCGCCACCCGGCGGCGCTGGCCGAAGGAGAGGTGGTGCGGCGGGCGGTCCTTGAACTCCGCCATGCCGACCTGCGACAGCGCCTTGTCCACCCGTCCCTCGAGTTCGGCGCCCCGCACGCCGGCCGCCGCGGGCCCGAAGGCGACGTCCTCGCGCACGCTCGGCATGAAGAGCTGGTCGTCCGGGTCCTGGAAGACGATGCCGACCTTGCGCCGGATCTCCGCCATGTGCTTCTTGCCGACCGGCAGCCCGGCGACCGTCACGCTCCCGGCGCCGCCGCTCAGGATGCCGTTGAGGTGCAGGACGAGTGTGGTCTTGCCGGCGCCGTTCGGCCCGAGCAGCGCGACGCGTTCACCGCGGCCGACGGTGAAGTCGACACCGAAGAGGGCCTGGTGGCCGTCGGGATAGGCGAAGGCCAGCCCGGCCACGTCCAGCGAGGGGGTCGCGGCGGGGGAGGGCAGAGCAGTGGAGGTCACAGGGTCCATCCCAGCAGACATACGGCGAGGGCGGCGACGGGCAGGGCGAGCGCGTACGACCACTGTGCCCGGGACGCGGTCACCTCGTCGATCACCGGCATCGAACCGGCGTACCCCCGGCTCACCATGGCCAGATGCACCCGCTCCCCGCGTTCGTACGAGCGGATGAAGAGCGCGCCGGCCGACTTGGCGAGGACGCCCCACTGCCGGACACCGCGGGCCTCGAAGCCGCGCGACTCACGGGCGATCCGCATCCGGCGCATCTCGCCGGTGATGACATCGCCGTAGCGGATCATGAAGGAGGCGATCTGCACGAGCAGCGGCGGCAGTTTGAGCCGCTGGAGGCCGAGCAGCAGTTCGCGCAGCTCGGTGGTCGAGGCGAGCAGGACGGACGCGGCGACGCCCAGTGTCCCCTTGGCGAGCACGTTCCAGGCGCCCCACAGGCCGTTCACGCTCAGCGAGAGGCCCAGCACGTCCACCCGCTCGCCCTCGGCCACGAAGGGCATGAGTACGGCGAAGGCGACGAACGGGATCTCGATCAGCAGCCGCTTGAGCAGGAAGCCGGCCGGTACGCGGGCCTTGTACGCGACGCCGGCGAGCAGGAGGGCGTACAGCGCGAACGCCCACATCGCCTCGCGCGGGGTGGAGACCACCACGATCACGAAGGCGAAGACCGCCGCGAGTTTGGTGTGCGGGGGCAGGGCGTGCACGGGCGAGTGCCCGTGCCGGTAGAGCCGGTGGGTGTGGCCCGCGCCCACGTCAGACGCCTTCGGGAAGCGAGGCCGGGGAGGAGGTCTCGCTGCTGCGGCGCCTGCGGACGGCCCAGAAGACGCCGGTGCCCGCGACGATCGTGACGCCGACGCCGATCACACCGGCGAGACCGCCGGAGATCCGCGCGTCGGAGACGTCCTTGACGCCGTACCCGGCGAGCGGGGAGTCGTCCGAGGCGTGCTTCTGTGCCTTCTTGTCGATGCCCTGGTCCTTGGCGACCTTCTCCAGGCCGTCAGGGCTGGCGGAGGCGTAGAAGCTGACGAACCCGGCGAGCACGAGGGAGGTGACGAGTCCGACGGCCCACACCTTGCGGCGGGAGGTCCGGACGGCGACCGGCACGGCGACGGGCTCCGGTACGTCGACCAGCTCACCCCGCACCCGCAGCTTGAGCCGCTGCTGAAGGCCCCGCGCGCCATAGACGAGATCCGGGCGTACGGCGATGACGGCGCCGACGGTGAGTGCGGTGATCGCGGCCTCGCCGATGCCGATGAGGATGTGGACGCCCACCATGGCCGTGGCGACCTTGCTGATCGGGACGTCGGTGGTGCCGCCGATCGCGTAGATAAGGGTGAAGACGACCGCCGCGGCGGGCACGGAGAGCAGCGCGGAGACGAACGCGGCGACGGTGACGGAACGCCGCTTGCGCGGCAGCACCTTCACCAGCCCGCGGAAGACGAGGTACGACACGACCGTCGTGGTGATCGCCATGTCCGTGATGTTCACGCCGAGGGCGGTGAGGCCGCCGTCCGCGAAGAGGATGCCCTGCATCAGCAGCACCACGGAGACACAGAGGACTCCGGTGAAGGGGCCGACGAGGATCGCCGCCAGCGCTCCTCCCAGCAGATGTCCGCTGGTCCCGGCGGCGACCGGGAAGTTCAGCATCTGTACGGCGAAGATGAAGGCGGCGACCAGGCCGGCGAGCGGCGCGGTCCGCTCGTCCAGTTCGCGGCGGGCCCCCTTGAGGCTCACGGCGATGGCACCGGCGGCGACTACTCCGGCGACCGCGGAGACCGGGGCGTTGATGAATCCGTCAGGCACATGCACCGTTCGAGGATAGCGCCTTGTTGCGAACGGCTTGCAAGAGCGTGTGCCCAGGAATAGTCGCGTCCGGCCAGGTGACGGCCCAGGGGCGAGTTCCGCGAAGTGTGCGACATTGGATGAAGAGCGCGGATTCACAGCTTCTGTTTATGTTACGCAGCGTGAGGAGCCGTCCGATGTCCGTCGTCGAACAGTACGCACGAGCCCACATCGTCACGGAGACCCAGGAAGGCGAGAACGCCGTCCCGGTCGTCCTGCGCTACGACCCCGAGACCGACCCGCGCTCCGTCCGGATCGGTCTGCCCGGCCCCCACGAGTGGGAGTTCTCCCGCGAGCTGCTGGAACGCGGTCTGCGCGCACCGGCCCGCAGCGGCGACGTGGAGATCTGGCCGTGCGGCCGGGTCCAGGCGGTGCTGGAGTTCCACACCCCCCAGGGCGTGACCGTCGTCCAGTTCGACGCGAAGGCTCTCATACGGTTCCTGCGGCGCACGTACACGGTGGCGGCCACGCCGGTTCCGCACTGACGCTGCCGCTCAGTATCTCCGAGCGGCAAACCCCGTCCCGTTGGCAGTCGAGGTGCCGCCAGGCCGATCGGACCGTTTACGACGTTGCCCGGAACGCTTTGCGTCCCGGGCAGCATGCGTGGGAGGCAGTCGCGAAGCCGGCGGGGGCCTCGGGGCAGCCGCCTCAGACCGCGGCCGTTGAGCTCGCCGATACGGCGGCGCGGCGGTGTTCGGCGTTGATGCGCTGGGCTTCCTCGAGCTGGTCTTCGAGGATGATGATGCGGCAGGCGGCCTCGATGGGGGTGCCCTGGTCGACGAGTTCCCGGGCGCGGGCGGCGATGCGCAGTTGATAGCGGGAGTAGCGGCGGTGTCCGCCTGCGGAGCGGAGCGGGGTGATGAGGCGGGCTTCGCCGATGGCACGGAGGAAGCCCTGGGTGGTGCCGAGCAGTTCGGCGGCCCGGCCCATCGTGTACGCGGGATAGTCGTCGTCATCGAGACGGCCGAACGAGTCGTCTGCTGTCATTGCACCTCTCTGTGGAACGTGTTGAGGGGCCCTGGCGCTATTGTCGCCAGGGCCCCGAAGGAACTGCTACACCATCCGCCGGCCCTGATACTGCGCCGGCCTACTGTGTCCGCAGACCCGACCGAGATGCTGTCGGGTGTGCTGGGATCGCGGTTGCTTGACCGGAGACCACCCCACTATCGATGTCCTGCGGTACCCGGGCTCAAGACTTCGACCCGGGCGATCCTGATGGCGCTCGGCTCCTCCGTTCTTCCCTCGGTGATCAACTGCTTGCCGAACTGGGGACTGCGACTGCGTAACTGCTCTACCGCACAATGCTGGTGATGCGAACTGCTCAGTGGCCTGCGACAGCACCACTCTTCGGCAGCCAGCCCCGTCGCCCGTCCTGCGTCTGCTCTGGCTTAGAACCCCACTGCCGAACTTCCCGGTGCGCGCGTCCGCAGCCGACGCCTTCACCGAGGTGCTGCTCACTCACTGCCGCTGCTGGGTACTGCGAACTGCACTTACGCGTACTGCGGTACTGCTCACGGCGGCCCCTGATCACTGCGGGCCACCCGGTCCGGTCGTCAGTCCCGTCGCCGCCCTGCAACAACCCTGGCTTCGAAACTCCACCACCGCACCGTCCTGCGCACTGCAACTGCGTGTACTACTGGCCGGCAGTTCGTTTCTGCCAGGCCCTGTCGATCTCGGCTACGAGAGAAACCATAACCACACGGCCCACCAATGTCTACCCCGGCCAACATAGATTTCCGCGCGTTCGGCGATGAGGCAATCGGCCTCGAACAGAGAAGCGGACAGCTACGAAGCCGTCCCGGCCCGGTCGACGGCCATCCCGGGGAACAAGCACTTGGCGCCAACGGCTCTGACGCCGGCGCCCCTAGGCACCTGTGTCAGGCACTCAGCTGCCCGAGACGTACGCCACGAACTCCGTCCACGTGGTGGGGTCCACGGCGAGGCGGGGACCCCGGGTGTTCTTGGAGTCCCGGATGTGGATGGTGGCGGGGGTGGGGGCGACCTCTACGCACTCGCTGCTGTTACTGCTGTCGCTGTAACTGCTCTTGCGCCACTTCAGCTCGGAGCCGTCCCCGGCAGAGGGCTTAAGGGTCATGTCTCTCCCAGCATTTGCTCGATGAGGGCCGCCGACTCCCGCGGAGTGAGAGCCTGCGCCCGGATCATGCCATGCCGTAATTCCAGGATTCGCAGTTGCCTGGGCTCGGAAACCGGGCGGCTGTTGAAGGCACCCTCGGACCGCCCCACCGCCGTACCGTCCTCGAACTTCAGCACCTGGGTCTCACCCTGCATCCCGGCATGCTCCTCGCGGTCCGTCGGCATCACCTGAATCGTGACGTTCCGCAACTGCCCTACCTCCAGCAGCCGTTCAAGCTGCCGGCGCAGCACCATTCTCCCCCCGAGAGGGCGTCGCAGGGTCACCTCCTCCTGAACGAAGATGAGCGCTGGAGCTGGTTCCCGCTCGAAGATCGACTGTCGCGCCATGCGCGCTGATACCGCTCGCTCCACCTCGTCACGCGAATACGCCGGTTGCCGCATCTCGAAGAGCGCCCGGGCGTACTCCTCCGTCTGCAGAAGGCCGTGCAGGTTGTGGTCCCCGTAGGCCACGAGCTCAACCGCCCGCTCCTCCAGCATCTTCAGCTCGCGCACCTTCTTGGGATACCGGGCTTTCTCCATGTCCTCGCGGAACGCCCTGATGCGGCCCCCGGCGTTCAGCGCCTCGTCCGCACGGTCCAGGAACTCCGCGCGGGGAATGCGCGCCCCACGCTCCACCTTGCGGATCAGGTCCTCGCCGTATCCGATGGCTTCCCCGAAGTCGGCCACCCGCATCCCGGCCGCCTCGCGCCAGAGCTTGATCTGACGACCCGTCGACTCCACCACCGGAGCGATCTCGTCCTCCGGACTCACGTCCCACCCGGGCTCGTCCGCACCCTCGCTGTTCATACCCACCCACCTCCAACGCGCACCCGTACCCGCACGGCCCCCGGGACAGCCAGGACAGAACGGGACAACGACGGGACAGTCCCCGTACGCACCGGCGTGATCACCGCTCAGAGTAGGCAAGGTCCGCCACGCTGAGTGACGTGAATCAGGAAACCGTCGGGGCGCGGCCCCAACTCGGCCGGCCCATCCGTAACTTCAGCGTCCTGCTGTCCCCCACGCCCCGCGGCGCCCGCCTCGGCAGGCTGCTCGCGGTGGAACAACTCCGCTGCTGGGGACTCCCGTTGGACCCGGCGAGTCAGATCGTCGCCGAACTGGCGGCCAACGCGGCGACCCACGGCCGGGTGTCGGGCCGTGACTTCCGGCTGACGCTCTACGTGGTCGGCGACACGCTCCGGATCGAGGTGACGGACACGCGCGGTGACCGTCTGCCCGCGCTGCCCGAACAGGCGCCCCCGGACGCCGAGTCGGGTCGGGGGCTACTCCTGGTGGACGCGCTCGCCGACCGCTGGGGTGTCACTCCGGGCCCGCCGCCGCGCAAGACGGTCTGGGCGGACGTACTGACGGCAAAAGGCGACCGCCGGTGAGGGGGCGCTCACCGGCGGTCTGGTCAGAGGGGCGGTCGGGTCAGACCCGTACCAGCTCCCGGTCCTCGTTCCCGTCGCTTGCGGACTCGGCGTCGTGCTTGCGCAGGCCCTCGCCCTCGACGTCGACGTTCGGCAGGGCGCGGTCCAGCCACTTCGGCAGCCACCAGGCCCACTTGCCCAGCAGGGCGAGCACGGCCGGGACGATCGCCATCCGGACGATGAAGGCGTCGAAGAAGACGGCGATGGCGAGGCCGAAGCCGATCATCTTGATCATCGACTCGCTGGAGCCGATGAAGCCGGAGAAGACGGCGATCATGATGACGGCGGCGGCGGTGACCACACGGGCGCTGTGCCGGAAGCCGGTCACGATGGCCTGCCCCGGCCGCTCCCCGTGGACGTACGCCTCCCGCATCCGGGTCACGAGGAACACCTCGTAGTCCATCGCGAGACCGAAGACCACACCGACCATGAAGATCGGCATCATCGACATGATCGGGCCGGTCTCCTCGACCCCCATCAGCCCGGACAGCCAGCCCCACTGGAAGACCGCGACGACGGCGCCGAGCGCGGCCAGCACCGAGATCAGGAAGCCGAGGGCCGCCTTCAGCGGGACCAGGATCGAGCGGAAGACCACGATCAGGAGCAGGAAGGCCAGGCCGACGACGAGCGCCAGATACGGCACCAGCGCGTCGTTGAGCTTCTGCGAGAAGTCGATGTTCATCGCCGTCGAGCCGCTGACCAGCACGTTCGCGTCGGTGTTGGTCTTGACCGTGCCGCCCGAGTCGCGGATGGCGTGCACCAGGTCCTCGGTCTTCGTCGAGGACGGCTTCGAGTCCGGAATCACGCTGATCATCGCCGTGTCACCGGCCTTGTTGTACGTCGGCGGGGTGACCGACACGACGTCGTCGAGGTCCCTGATCTTGTCGGACACCGTGGTGACGGCGTCCTTCGGGGCGTCGCTCGACTTGGCGTCGACGACGACCATCAGCGGGCCGTTGAAGCCGGGGCCGAAGCCCTCCGACAGGAGGTCGTAGGCGCGGCGCTGGGTGGTGGACGTCGGCTGCGAGCCGTCGTCCGGCAGACCCAGTTCCAGCGAGGCCGCCGGGATCGCGGCGGCACCCAGGCCGATGACTCCGAGGAGCAGGACGGCCAGCGGCCGGCGGACGACGAAGCGCGCCCAGCGCGTACCCATGTTGGGGCGCTCACCGGCCGCGGCCTGCTGCGCCTTCTTGCGCCCGCCGCCGAGCAGCCGGCTCTTCTGGCCCGCGGGCTGCACCTTGCGGCCCACGTAGCCGAGCAGCGCGGGAATCATGGTGAGTGCGATCAGTACGGCGATGGCGACCGTACCGGCGGCCGCGACACCCATCTTGGTGAGCATCGGCACGTTGACGACGGCCAGGCCGACCAGGGCGATCACGACGGTCAGGCCGGCGAAGACCACCGCCGATCCGGCCGTGCCGACGGCGCGTCCCGCCGCCTC
The DNA here is from genome assembly GCF_042881375.1 of Streptomyces sp. NPDC058274. Lineage (NCBI taxonomy): Bacteria > Bacillati > Actinomycetota > Actinomycetes > Kitasatosporales > Streptomycetaceae > Streptomyces > Streptomyces sp. NPDC058274. The sequence goes on along the minus strand of NZ_JBHVXW010000004.1, from coordinate 307,051 downwards.
CTCGCGTTCCCGGCCCTCGGCCAGTTCGGCGCGGTAGCGGGAGACGATGAAGAGGGCGTAGTCGATGCCGACCGCGAGGCCGATCATCATCGCGAGCGTGGAGGTGGTGGTGCCGAGGTCGAGCGCGTTCGCCAGGGCGGTGATGGTCGAGACGCCGATGCCGACGCCGACCAGCGCGGTCAGCAGCGGCAGTCCGGCCGCGATCAGCGAGCCGAAGGTGATTACCAGGACGACCGCGGCGACCGCGATACCGATGATCTCGGTGGACCCGGTCTCGGGCACGGCCTGGAGCGCGTCACCGCCGACCTCGACGGTCAGTCCGGAGCCCCGCGCGTCCTGCGCGGCCTCCTTCAGCGCGTCCTTGGAGGCGTCCTTCAGCTCCATGCCGGAGACCTTGTACGACACCTGCGCGTACGCGATCGTGCCGTCCTTGCTGAGGGCCTTGGCCTTGAACGGGTCGGTGACGGAGGTGACCTCGGAGCCGTCGCCGAGCTCGTCGACGGCCTTCTCGACGGCGGCCTTGTTCGCCGCGTCCGCCATCTTCTCGCCGCTCGGCGCCTGGAAGACGACGCGTGCGGTCGCTCCGTCGGCGCTCATTCCGGGGAAGCGCTGCTCCAGCAGGTCGAAGGCCTTCTGGGCCTCGGTGCCCGGGATCGAGAAGGAACTGGTCCCCGCGGTGGGGGCGGAGGCCGCTCCGACGCCGGCGAGCGTCAGGAGGGCCACCCATATCAGGGCGACGAAATGCCGTCGCCTGAAGGCGAGTCGGCCGAGTTTGTAGAGGAACGTGGCCACGAGGGCGTACTCCCGGTCAGGTCGTGGGACGACAGAGGGCTGGTGAGATCCCCGCTGGACGTGGGGGACGGCAGCGGGAATCAGCCCGACGACGTGAGCGGTCGCGTCAGGTGGGTCTGCAGATGTGGATCTACAAGGGGTTTCAGGATGTCACTTGAACAGCTGGGGCTTGAGAGGGGGTCGAGGGAATCAGGCGCCGAGCGCGGGGAGAACGACGGCGTCGATGTACGAGGTGAGGAAGTCCTGCGTCGGTGGCAGTTCGTCGATCATGGTCCGGGCCGCGAAGCCGCCGACCATCATGTGCACGACGTAGGCCATCGCGGGGTTGTCCGGGCGGACTTCGCCCCGGTCGATGGCGCGTCGCAGCACCACGCGCATCTCTTCCATCTCCGGCTCGATGAGCAACTCACGGAAGGCGCGCAGCAGATCGGGGTTCCCGTGCATCGCCATGGCCAGACCTCGCATCAGCGCGGAGTCCTGCTCCATCTGGCAGTCGTCCGCGCGCAGGACGAGCGCGTGGAGGTCACCCCGGAGGGATCCCGTGTCGAGGTTGGTGAAATCGGCCCGCTTCTGGTGCCGCATCGCCCTCGCCACCAGCTCGGCCTTGCCGCCCCACTGGCGGTAGAGCGTGGCCTTGCTGGACCGCGTACGGGCGGCGACGGCGTCCATCGTCAGGGCGTCGTAGCCGACCTCTCGAAGCAGATCGAGCACAGCCGCGTACAACTCGGCCTCGCGCTCGGGTGTGATCCGACTGCGACGCACCGTTGCGGCTTCAGTCATCCCACTCACCTTCCTCTGCTTCGACTGCTTGATTCCTGTGCCGGTTCCTGCCTCTCTGAACATACCCTGAGAACCTGCGAAACGAAACCGTTTCGTACGTGTGCTGGGTCACGGGTTCGACGCCACGAGGTGAGGGGGCACGAGTTGCCGGGGGCCGCCGGGCGGAAAAGCATGGGGAGGTGAGCGACGCGTACGAGAAGGCGACCCCCGGGGAGAACGCACCCGGATACCTGCGCTTCCCGCACCTCAGCGGCGACCGGATCTGCTTCGCGACCGAGGACGACCTGTGGGTGGCCCCGCTCGACGGGCCCGGGCGCGCCTGGCGGCTCACCGTCGACCGCACCAAGGTCGGCCACCCCCGCTTCTCCCCCGACGGCCGCCACATCGCGTACACGAGCTGGCGCAGCCTCGTCCCGGAGATCCATCTGGCACCGGTCGACGGCGGCCCCGGCCGGCGGCTCACCTACTGGGGCAGCGCGGACACCCAGGTCTGCGGCTGGACACCCCCCGACAAGGACGGCCACTGCGACATCCTCGCCGTCGCCTCGCACGGCCAGCCCTTCTCCTACTTCACCTGGGCCTACAACGTCCCCACCACGGGCGACCCCGGCGGCCGGCTGCCCTGGGGCCCGGTCTCCGAGATCCAGGTCGCCGACCTGGCGGGCGAACGCAGGACTCTGCTGCTCACCGGCACCCCGCCGCACGAGCCGGCCGCCTGGAAGCGGTACCGGGGCGGGGCGACGGGACGGCTGTGGCTGCACGGGCAGCGGATCCTCGACGGTCTCGACGGCCACCTGCACTCACCGATGTTCGTCGGCGACCGCATCGCCTTCCTCTCCGACCACGAGGGCATCGGCAATCTGTACTCGTGCGCCCACGACGGCTCCGATCTGCGCCGGCACACCGACCACGACGCCTTCTACGCCCGGCACGCCGCGAGCGACGGCGCCCGGGTCGTCTACCAGTGCGCCGGGGACCTGTGGATCGTCGACGACCTCTCCCCCGACTCGCAGCCGCGCCGCCTCGACATCCGCCTGGGCGGACCCCGCGCGGGCCGGCGCAGGTACCAGGTGCCCGCCGCCCAGCACATCGACGGCATCTCCGTCGACGAGACGGGCCGCGCCGGCGCCGTCGTCGTACGCGGCAGCCTCTACTGGCTCACCCACCGCGACGGTCCCGCCCGCACCATCACGGACACCCCGGGGGTACGGGTCCGGCTCCCCGAGATGCTCGGCTCGGGCGGCCAGGTCGCCTACGTCACCGACGCGGAGGGCGAGGACGCCGTCGAGATCGCCTACCTGCCGCGCGCCAGCGGCGACCGCAAGCCCCGCCGGCTCGCCTCCGGCGAACTGGGCCACGTACTGGAACTCGTCTCCGACCCGCAGGGGGAACGGCTCGCGATTGCCTCGCATGACGGGCGGCTGCTTCTTATTGATGCGGCTGAGGGGGCGGGGGAGGACGAGGGGGCTGAGGGGGCTGAGGGGGCGGACGGGACTGAGGGGGCCGAGGGGACTGGTACAGCTGAAGAGGCGGGAGAGGCTGGAGAGGCTGAGGGTGGAAGGACGGATGGGGCGGAGGGAGGCGGGACCGAGGGGTCGGGCGGCGAGACGGCCGGAGTGAGGGGCGGCGAGACGGCCGGAGTGAGGGGTGGGGAGACGAACGGGCGGGTGACCGAGCTGATCCAGTCCATCAACGGGCCGGTGCGGGACCTCGCGTTCTCGCCCGACGGGTCGTGGCTGACCTGGTCGCACCCCGGCATCGGGCGCTCCCTGCGGCAGATCAAGATGGCCCGGATCGACGGACCGGGCGCGCGGCTGATCGTCGACGTCACCAACGGCCGCTTCGAGGACGAGAATCCGGTCTTCACCCGGGACGGGCGGTATCTGGCGTTCCTGTCCTGGCGCGGCTTCGACCCTGTGTACGACGTGCACACCGGGGACCTGTCCTTCCCGCTGGGCTGCCGCCCCTACCTCGTCCCGCTGTCCTCGGCCACCCCCTCCCCCTTCGCCCTGAACCCCGACGGGCGCCCGGTCGCCGGCGGCCTGGACCCGGTCGAGGACGAGCCGGGTGACGGCAGCGCCACCACCGTCGAGGTCGAGGGCCTGGAGAGCCGGGTGACCCCCTTCCCGGTCACCGCCTCCAAGTACTCCGCGCTGCACCCGGTCGCCGGCGGCGGACTGGTCTGGCTGCGCTGGCCGATCTCCGGCGCCCTCGGTGAGACCTTCGCCAACCCGGACGACATGACCGGCCGCCCCACCCTGGAGTACTTCAACATCGCCAAGGCGAAGAAGTCCGAACTCGTCGACCACCTCGACTGGTTCGCGGTCAGCGGCGACGGCAGCCGGCTGGTCGTCGTCGACGAGGGCGACCTGCGCGCCGTCCCCTCCACCGAGTCCGGCGACGGCGACTCGACCGTCTGGATCGACCTGCGCCGCATCCTGCACGAGGTCGACCCGCCCGCCGAATGGCACCAGGCGTACGAGGAGGCGGGCCGCATCATCCGCGCCTACTACTGGGACCCGGACATGTGCGGCATCGACTGGGACGCGGTCCTCGCCCAGTATCGCCCCCTGGTCGAACGCGTCGCCTCCCCCGACGAGTTCGCCGACCTGCTCCGCGAGGTCCTCGGCGAACTCGGCACCTCCCACGCCTACGTCTCCGCCGCCCGCCGCAACGAGGGCCCGCCCCACTACCAGCGCCGGCAGGGCCTGCTGGGCGCCAACTTCGTCCGCCGGGACGGCAACTGGACCCTCAAACGCATCCTCCCCGGCGACTCCTCCGACTCCAAGGCCCGCTCCCCGCTTGCCGGTTCCGGCATCCGCGAGGGCGCCGTCCTGACCCACGTGGACGGCCGCCCGGTGGACCCGGTGACGGGTCCGTACCCATTGCTCGCGGGCGCGGGCGGTACGACGGTGGAGCTGACCTTCATCCCGGCCGAGGGCGAGGGCCGCTCCCGCCGGGTGGCCGTCGTCCCCCTCATCGACGAACGCCCCCTGCGCTACCAGGACTGGGTGGCCAAACGCCGCGAAGTCGTCCGGGAGTTGAGCGGCGGCCGCTGCGGCTACCTCCACATCCCGGACATGGGCGGCTCCGGCTGGGCCCAGTTCAACCGCGACCTGCGGATGGAGGTGTCCCGGCCCGCACTCCTCGTCGACGTCCGCGGCAACGCCGGCGGCCACATCAGCGAACTGGTCGTCGAGAAGCTCACCCGCAAAATCCTCGGCTGGGACCTCACCCGCAACGCCCAGCCGGTGTCCTACGCCTCCAACGCCCCCCGCGGCCCGGTCGTCGCCCTCGCCGACGAGGCCACGTCCTCCGACGGCGACATGATCACCGCCGCCTTCAAACTGCTCAAGCTCGGCCCGGTCGTCGGCCAGCGCACCTGGGGCGGCGTCGTCGGCATGACCGGCCGCCACCGCCTCGGCGACGGCACCGTCATCACCGTTCCCATGAACGCGGCCTGGTTCGACGCCTACGGCTGGTCCGTCGAGAACCACGGCGTCTCCCCCGACCTCGAGATCCTCCGCACCCCCCTCGACTGGGCAGAGGGCCGCCACGCCCAACTCGACGACGCCATCCGCCTCGCCCTCGACCTCCTCTCCACCCACCCCGCAGCCTCTCCCCCGGACCACTCCTCCATCCCAGACCGCAGCCGGCCGGGGTTGCCTGGGAGGGGGTAGGGGTGGGGGACCGGGGGGCGTGAGCGGAGGAAGGAGGGGCGCAGGCGGACGAAGGAGGGTGGGGGCGTGGGAAGGGGGGTGGGCGCGCCTGATGCGATTCGCGTGGGGCGTGTGGAGCGAAGTGGAGGCGCACGGGATGCGAGAGGCGCGGGGCGCGCACGGCGCGCGATCGGCAGGGCAGTACGACGTGTGGGCCGCCGGGGGCGCGTACGAGCGGTACATGGGCCGGTGGAGCCGCCTGGTCGCGGAGCGGTTCGTGGCCTGGGTGGGCCCGGCCCCCGGCCTGCGGTGGCTGGACGTCGGCTGCGGCACCGGCGCGCTGACGTCCGCGGTGACCACACGATGCCGCCCCCACCTGATCGTGGGCGTGGACCGGTCCTGGGCGTTCGCGGAGGTGGCGGCGGCAGCGATGGCGCCGGGCAGTGGGGCCACAGCTGTGGCCGACGCCCAGGCACTCCCCTTTCGTGACGCGACCTTCGACGCGGCCGCCGGCGGCCTGGTGCTCAACTTCCTCCCCGAGCCCGCCGCCGCACTGTCCGAAATCGTACGAACCGTGCGCCCGGGCGGCCTGATCGGCGCGTACGTCTGGGACTACGCCGAGGGCATGGCGTTCCTGCGCCACTTCTGGGACGCGGCGAGCTCCGTGGACCCGTCGGCGGCCCCACTGGACGAGGGACACCGTTTCCCCCTGTGCCGGCCGGAACCCCTGCGTGCGCTGTGGACGGACGCGGGACTGGACGACGTACAGGTCACGCCGATCGAAGTGCCCACCCACTTCGGCGGGTTCGCCGATCTGTGGGAGCCGTTCCTCGCCGGTCAGGGTCCGGCGGCCGGGTACGTCGCCGCGCTTCACCCGGAGTCGCGGGACCGCGTACGCGAGGCGTTGCGCACGTCGCTCGCGACGGCGCCCGACGGATCGATCGCGCTCACGGCGCGAGCGTGGGGGGTGAAGGGTCGGGCACCGGAGCGCTAGCGCCGAGGAGCGAGCACCGGGGCGCCACGGCGCACTGACGGAGGCGCCCACCGGAGCACCAAGCTGCCATGCACGCCCGTTGACAGCCCGCACGCCCCTCAATGAGGCGTACAAGCCTCGCGCGCACGCCCCTCAACAGCCCGCACGCCCCTCAAAGCGGCGCACACGCCTCACGCGCACGCCCCTCAACAGCCCGCACGCCCTTCAAAGCGGCGCACACGCCTCACGCGCACGCCCCTCAAAGGAGCGTGCGCGCAGAAGGGGCGCCCCCAACTACACGAGGGCACCCCCCTTCCGGCAAGGCCGGCCGCAGCGTCAGACGTCGTAGTCCTCGTCGAGACGCTCCCGCGCGGTGCGCTCACCGCGCTCCATCTCCTGCTCGGCACTCTCGCGTCCCTGCGAAGAGCGCTCGCTCGCCTCGTCCTGCTGCTCGCCGAACTTCTTCTTCGCCTGCTGCTGCATCTGCTCGGCCTTGTCCTGGAACTGGTCCTTGATGCCCATGGAATTCACTCCCGTAGTGGGTGAGGGGATCGGGGCTCGACCAGATTGACACGCACGGACATACCGCGCATTTCGATCAGTTACTCACGGTGAAGTCCCCTGCCGCTCCGCCTCGTCCGCGGCCCCGCCCGCACCGACGAGCCCCCGGGAGACAGCGTTCAGCCGCGTGTCGAACCGCCGCATCTCCCGCTGTCCCACCGCCCCGATGAGCCCCGGGAGATACCCGCGGATGCCCTGCATCCCCCGCAGCCACCACTGCGCGTACACATGGCTCGACCTGCGCTCGATCCCGTCCACGATGCGGTCGACCGCCGGCCCCAGGGGATACGTCTTGTTGGACGGCCACGGCAGCCGCTGCCGCAACTCCCGCATCACGTCGTCCTGATCGGCACCGCGCACCATGTCCGTGTCGGTCCAAGACAGATAACCCACCCCGACGCGCACGCCCTTGTAGCCGACCTCGGCGCGCAGACTGTGCGCGTACGCCTCCACACCCGACTTGGACGCGCAGTACGCGGTCATCATCGGCGCCGGCGTGATGGCGGCGAGCGAGGCGATCTGCAGCAGATACCCACGGCTCTCCATCAGCACCGGCAGGAACGCGCGCGCCGTCACCGCCGAGCCGATCAGGTTGACCTCGATGACCCGCCGCCAGGCGACCGGATCGGAGTCCACGAAGGGACCGCCGTTCGCGACACCGGCGTTGGCGACGACGATGTCGACCTTCCCGAACCGCTGCTTGACCTCCTCGGCGACCCGCGCCATCGCCTCGTGGTCGGTGACGTCGGCGTACCAGTGGTCGCTCTCGCTGTGCAGGCGCTCGGAGACCTCCTTGAGCGCGTCCGCCTCCAGGCCGACGAGCGCGATCTTGGCGCCGCGCGCGGAGAGCTTGCGCGCGAGGAGCTCACCGACACCGCGCGCCGCCCCCGTGACGACCGCGACCTGCCCTTCCAGACTCACCTTGCTCATGCGCCCGCTTCCTTCAGCTCGTCCCGCACATCCACCGGCGCCTGCGCGTCGGCCCGCGCCTCCGCCTGCGCCTGTTGCCGCCCCGGAGCCACCCCAGGCCCCTCGCCAGCTCCCTGCCCCTGCTCCCCCTGTACCTGTTGTCCCTGTACCTGTTGTCCCTGTACCTGTTGTCCCTGTACCTCTTGTCCCTGTATCTGTCCCTGCACATGCTGTCCCTGTCCCCGGACATACGCGCCGACCAGTTCCCGGATCCGCCCGGTCACCGCCTCCGGCGCTTCGACGGGGGTCATATGCCCGAGCCCGGGCAACTCCGTGATGCCGACACAGTTCGGCAGCGCGGCAACGAGGGCGCGCGCGTGGACGACGGGCGTCATCCGGTCCGCCGTACCGACCACCACCGCGGTGGGCATCCGCAACTCCCGCACTCCATGGTCGAGATCGAGCAGATCGAGCACCTGCGACCAGGAATGCCGCACACCCCGGGGACACGCGTGCACGATCCGCGCGCACGCGTCGACCATGGCCGGCGACGAAGCGCGCCCCATGGTCGCGTACTTGAGAATCCGCTTCGCCAGCGGCGAGACCGGCCCGAGCGGCGCCCGCGAACCCAGCACGGACTGCGTGACACGGGTCCGCAGCCGCCCGGCACGCATCGGGATCACCAGCGACTCGGCGACCAGCCGCGAACTGCCGGTGCTGCACAGCAGTACCGCCGCCGCATGCTCCTGGAACCGGGGCCGCCCGGCCGCGGCCATCAGCGTCATCCCGCCCATGGAGTGCCCCACGAGCACGGCCTGCTCACCGGGCGCGAGCGTGGCGGCGAGCACCGCCTCCAGGTCGTCGGCGAGCGCGTCGGTGCTGCACGCGGCGCTCGCGGGACTGCGCCCGTGCCCGCGCTGGTCGTACGCGATGACCCGGTGGTCGACCGCGAGGTCCCGTATCTGCGCCGCCCAGAAGGCGGTCGAACAGGTCCACCCGTGCGCGAGGACAACGGGGGGCGCGTCCTCGGGCCCGTGCGCCTCTACGTGCAATCGGGCGCCGTCCGGGGACTCCACGGTCAGCACGCGCGCCGGCACAGGGGGCGCGTAAGGCCCGCTCGCCACATGCATCAGCCTGCTCACGCCCCCGCCTCCACCGTCTTCTTCGTACGGGACTTCCCGGGCGCCGGCGCCTCCGGCGCCTCAGGGGCGCGCAGCACGTCGTACTCGGCGAGGTTCACGCGCCGGGTGGCGTTGCGGAACTCGGTCGTCGTACCGGGCCAGATGGTGGTGTTGCGGCCGTTCGCGTCCAGGTACCAGCTGTTGCAGCCGCCGGTGTTCCAGACCGTGCGCTTCATGCGCTCCTGGACCTGGTGGTTCCAGCCGTCGACAGCCGTGGGACGCGGGTCGAGGGCCACCCGGCCGCCGAGGACGTCCAACTGCCGTACGTAGTCGGCCAGGTAGTTCAGCTGGGACTCGATCATCAGGATCATGCTGGAGTTCCCCAGGCCCGTGTTGGGCCCGATGATCGTCATCCAGTTGGGGAACCCGTCCGCTGTGGCACCGCGCAGCGACCGCATGCCGTCCTTCCAGGTCTCGGCAAGCGTCCTGCCGTCCGCGCCCACGACCCGCTCCGCGATCGGCATGTCGGTGACATGGAAGCCGGTCCCGAAGATGATCGCGTCGACCTCGGCCTCGCTGCCGTCGGCGCCCACCAGAGTGGAACCGTCGATCCGGGCCAGACCGGAGGCCACCACGTCCACATTGGGCCGGGCCAGCGCCGGGTAGTACGAGTTGGAGAGCAGGATGCGCTTGCAGCCGATGCGGTAGCCCGGGGTGAGCTTGGCGCGCAGCGCCGGATCCTTGATGGCGCGCGCGATGTTCCGCTTGGCCAGCCGCTCCACCAGACCCAGCTGGTCGGGACGCTTGGTGAACGCCTGGACCTGCAATTCCCGGATCCCCCACAGCAGTCCGCGCCTCGCCTGCGTCGTGAACGGCAGCTGCCGGTGCAGCCACCGCTCCGCCGGGCCGATGGCGCGGTCGACGCGAGGCATGACCCACGGCGGCGTGCGCTGGAACAGCGTCAGCCGCGCGACGTCGGGCTGGATGGACGGCACGATCTGAATGGCCGAGGCCCCGGTGCCGATCATCGCGACGCGCTTGCCGCGCAGGTCGTAGTCGTGGTCCCAGCGGGCGGAGTGGAACACCTCGCCGGTGAACGTGTCGATCCCCGGGATGTCCGGGATCTTGGGGTCGGAGAGCGGCCCGGTGGCGGAGACGACGAGGTCGGCCGTGAGCGTCCCGCTCGCCGTCTCGATCTCCCAGTGCAGTTGCTGGGCGTCCCAGCGCAGCATCTTCACTTCGGAGTTGAAGCGGAGGTGCGACCGCAGCCCGAAGACGTCGGCGACGTGCTCCAGATAGGCGCGGATGTGCTCCTGGCCCGAGAAGGTCCGCGGCCAGTCGGGATTGGGCGCGAACGAGAACGAGTAGAGGTGGGACGGCACGTCACAGGCGCAGCCGGGATAGCTGTTGTCGCGCCAGGTGCCGCCGACGCTGCCGGCCCGCTCCAGGACGACGAAGTCGGTCACGCCTTCGCGGCGCAGTCGCACGGCGGCCCCGAGGCCCCCGAACCCGGACCCGATCACCGCCACCCGTACATGCTCGTGCTCGGTCATCCCGACGCCTCCCTGGTCCGCACGACTCTGCCAGTGAACACTGGCACAATGGGGAGAGTAAGGGAGCTTCGTACTCATGGGTAGGGGTCGGGGCGGGGAAAGTTACCCGAGGTACGACGTAGGGTGCCGACGTGGCTGAGGGATCAGGAAACCGGGGGCGCGAGGCACAGGCGCGAGCGCGGGCGCGCGACAGCACATCCGCGCCCCCCGAGCCCGCCAAGCGCGAGTACCGCATGGAGGAGCTGGCCAAGGAAGCCGGCATCACCGTGCGCACCCTGCGCTTCTACCGCGAACGCAAGCTGATCCCGCCACCCCGCCGCGAGGGCCGTATCGCCTGGTACGACGACAGCCACCTGGCCCGCCTGCGCACGATCTCGGCACTACTGGAGCGCGGCCACACCCTGAACGGCATCGCGGAACTCGCCGAGGCCTTCGACCACGGCCGGGACGTGCGCGAGCTGCTCGGCCTCGGCGAACCCACCGAGGAAACCCCCGTCCGCCTCTCCCCCGAGGAACTGGCCGACGTCTTCGCCGGCCAGGCCACCCCGGAGAACCTCGCCGCCGCGCTCGACCTCGGCTACCTCGGCACCGACGGCACGGAGATCGTGCACATCAGCCGCCGCCTCCTCGACGTGTCGGCGGCCCTGGTCCGCGAGGGCATCCCGCTCGCGGACGTCCTGGGCGCCGCCCGCCGCGTACGCGAGCACACGGACGCCCTCGCCGAACTCTTCACCGACCTGGTCCTCACCCAGGACCGCACCCCGGAAGACCTCCAGCGCCTCCGCCCGCTGGCGAAGAGCGTCGTAGAGGCCGAACTGTCGATGGCACTCGACCGCCGCCTGCGCAATCCGGAAGGCACGCCGTAACACCCCCGGTCGCCGCCCCCGGCGGGCCGACCCCTGCTCGGCCCCAGAGGCCACACCTGCCTTACAGGCCCGTATCCGCCCTACAGGCCCGTATCCGCCGTACAGGCCTGTATCCGCCCTACAGGCCCGCATCCGCCCTACAGGTCGTAGACCACCGTCACCGGCGCATGGTCGGACCAGCGCTCCTCATGGGTCGCCGCCCGCTCCACGAAGCCCTTGACGGCCTTCCCCGCCAGCCCGGGCGTCGAGACGTGATAGTCGATGCGCCATCCGGCATTGGTGTCAAAAGCCCTCCCCCGGTACGACCACCACGTGTACGGCCCCTCCATATCCGGATGCAGGGCGCGTACGACGTCCACGTACCCGGCGCCCTCCTCGAACACCTGCCCAAGCCACTCCCGCTCCTCCGGCAGGAAACCGGAGTTCTTGCGGTTGCCGCGCCAGTTCTTGAGGTCGGCCTCCTGATGGGCGATGTTCCAGTCGCCGCAGACGACGACCTCGCGCCCGTCGGCGGCGGCGCGCTCGCGCAGCCCCTTCAGATAGCCGAGGAACTCCGCCATGAACCGGAGCTTCTCGTCCTGCCGCTCGGTCCCGACCTCACCGGAGGGCAGATAGAGGCTGGCGACGGTGACACCGGGCAGGTCGGCCTCGACGTACCGTCCAGTGGCGTCGAATTCCGCGGATCCGAACCCGACCTGCACGCGGTCCGGCTCACGCCGTGTGTAAAGGGACACGCCCGCGCGCCCCTTTGCCGCGGCGGGCGCGTGCACGACGTACCACCCCTCGGGCTCTCGCACGCCGTCCGGGAGCTGCGCCGGCTCGGCCCGCACCTCCTGAAGGCAGAGCACATCCGCGGAGGTCCCGGCGAGCCACTCCACGAAGCCCTTCTTGGCGGCGGCCCGAAGCCCGTTTACGTTCACAGAGGTCACAGTCAGCACCCGGGCACGATACTTAATCCGCCCACCCTTCCCGACGCATAGATGTACGATACTGCGCATGAATATCCGCCCGGTCCCGTTCGACCACCCCGACGCCGTCAAGCTCAATGACCAGGTGCAGCTCGAATACGCCGAGCGCTACGGCGACGAGGGCGACCTCACACCCCTCGACCCGTCGATGTTCGAGCCACCGCTCGGCCGCTATCTCCTGGCGTACGACGAGTGGGAGCGCGCGACAGCGACGGGCGGCTGGCGCACCCAGAACGAGAACACCGAGGGCTACTCGGACGGCGATGCCGAGCTCAAGCGGATGTACGTGATCCCGGAGGCCCGCGGCCTCGGCCTGGCCCGCCGCATCCTGGCCGGCCTGGAGGACGACGCCCGCGCGGCCGGCCGCATCCGGATGGTCCTGGAGACGGGCACCATGCAGCCGGAGGCGATCGCCCTCTACGTCTCCAGCGGCTACGAGCCCTGCACCAAGTTCGGCCTCTACCGCAACGACCCCCTGAGCCGCTGCTTCGCCAAGCCGCTGTAACCCCGGCCGAACCGGGGCGCCGGGCCCATGCAAGAACCCCGCCGGACGAATCCGACGGGGTTCTCAATTGCGGTGGACCTGTGGGGATTTGAACCCCAGACCCCCTCGATGCGAACGAGGTGCGCTACCAGACTGCGCCACAGGCCCTTGCAACGAGAGAAACTCTAGCATCCCCATCCGGGTGCTTGGAAATCCGTTCCTGGCTGGTCAACAGAGGTGGACCGAGCGGCCACGACCGTCGCCTCGACCGAGGGTCCGGGACCCGCGGGGACCGCTACTCGTTGGCCGCCCGCGGCCGGTCCCCGTCCTCGTACTGGTCGAAGAGGGGCGTGCGCCCGCGCTCGCGCGCACGCCGGGCGGACGCGGCGCGACGCGCGTCACATCGGCCGTCGTCGTCCGCCGCTTCCGCGCCGTCCGCACCGTCCTCCGCAACGGCCTCCGCCTCGGGGGCACTCGGCTCGGCGGCACTGGACCGCGCCGAACTCCACGCGTCGGGCGCACCGAGATCGACACTGGACGTCGCCCGCGGCGCGACAGGCGCGGTCACGTACGTCGGCAGCGGTACCGGGACCGGATCCCAGCTGTCTCCGCGCCCGGGCCGCCGCTGCCGCTCACGCTGCTGGTCGACCCACTCGGCGTGATCGGTCTGCTCGACCAGGGCGCGCCGGTCGGCCGCGAGCGCCGACAGACCGGGGTCGGCCTCCGGCTCGGGCAGGTCGTCCGGCTCGTCGGTGCCCGGGTCCACGGCCGGCCGCCGCCGGGGCTGCCGCTCGCGCAACCGCTGCGCCGCCGCCTCGGCCCGCTGCCGGTCCATCGTGTACGTGAAGCGCCGGCGCTCCTGGACGCGCAGATAGGCGATGTATGTGCTCAGCAGCACCGCGGGAGCCGCCGGCGCCCACAGGAACGCGAGCCCGCCGACCGCCGCGACGATCGCGCCGAGCGTGAAGGCCATGAAGAGCATCACGGTCGTACGCCGCCGGCGCGCGAGCACCTTCGTGCGCCGGGCGCGCGCGGCGGCCTCCGCCGAGGACGCCCGCCGCGCCGCCGGCACACCCTTGGCCGCCGGCTTGGGCGAACCCCCGGCGTGCGCCGAAGCCCCGGCGTGCACCGAAGCAGACGGTGCGGACGACGAGTTGGACGGCTTGGCGGACTTGCCGGCCTGCCGCGGTACGGACCTGTCGGCCGTCCTGGAACCGGACTGATCGGCTCCCCGGGCACCGTGATGATCGTCCGCGCGCGAGGCGTGTCGGTCGGCCGCCCGGGACGCGGGCCGCTCCGTCGCCCGGGAAGCGGGTCTCCCGTACGACTGCGGCGCCTCCTCCCGCTGAGCGGCGGGTTCCACCGGAACCTGCGCTTGCACCTGCTGTCGTTGCTGGGCCTGTGCCTGCGCCCGCTTCTGCGCCGGCGCGTGCGACTCGGCCGGCGGCACGGCGAAGGCCCGGACGTCCACCGAGTCGGTGACGCCGTCCGGTTCGGCGCTGGGCTCCGCCTCGTCGGTGGAGCGCGCCTGCAGGTCCTTGGCGTACCGGCGCTCCATCCCCGCCCGTCCGGACAGCAGCCGGATGGCGGTGCTGAAGCGTTCCGTCGGACGGGCTTCGTTCAGCTCGTCCTGCCTACGGAGCCACATCGGCACCAAGTAGGCGGCCCAGGCCCCGACGATGACTGCGTAGATGAGGCCGCTGCTGCTCACGCCTCACACGGTAGAGGGGTTTGCGTGAGGCCATCTGCCAATTGAGCCGGTGTGTCGCACGATCTGGCTGATATTTCGAGCTTTTTTTGTGACCGATGCGATCAGCAGGCCGCCGGGAGCGCGAATTTAACGCCCCGAGACGATCGCCCACCGATCAATTTCGAACACCTATTTCATTTGTCTCCGGCTGCCGACGTATCCGGACGGCTTACGCGGAGTTCCGCGGAGCGTTCGGGGAGGAGTCCCCCGGAGTGTTCTGCCGGGGCCCCTGCGAGCGTCTGCGCTGCCAGCGGGCGAGCAGTCCCTCCGGCACCTCTTCCGCGGTGAGCGCGAAGACGAGATGGTCGCGCCAGGCTCCGTCGATGTGGAGATAACGCGGCCGAAGGCCTTCCTCGCGGAATCCGAGTTTCTCCACGACTCTGCGGCTCGGCCCGTTCTCGGGGCGAATGCAGACTTCGATGCGGTGCAGACCCACGGTGCGGAAGCAGTGGTCGACCACGAGTGCGACTGAGGTCGGCATCACGCCTCGCCCGGCGACCGACTCGTCGACCCAGTAACCGACATGCCCGGAGCACATCGAGCCCCAGGTGATGCCCGCGACCGTCAATTGCCCGACCAGCCGCCCCTGGTACTCGATGACGAAGGGCAGCATCCGGCCGGCGTTGGCCTCCGCGCGCAAGTGCCGGACCATCTGCCGGTAGGTCGGCCGGTGCGCGATCGGACCGGCGGGGGTGGGCGGCGGAATCGTCGCCTCCCACGGCCGCAGCCAGTCGCGGTTGCGCCGGTTGACCTCGCGCCACGCCCGCTGGTCGCGCGCCTTTATCGGCCGGAGGACGACATCGCCTTCCACCAGCTCGACGGGCCAGGATGGGCTGTTCAGCTCGCACCCCCACTGCCGCCGGATCTGGGGTGGTCGCCGCCGCGGATCTGGTCGACGGCGTGGACGAGCAGGGGCTCCAGGACCGCGAGACCGTCCTTCACTCCGCCCGTGGAGCCCGGCAGATTGACGATCAGCGTCCCTCCCGCGACCCCGGCGAGCCCGCGCGACAGAGCTGCCGTCGGCACCTTCTCCCTCCCGAAGGCCCTGATGGACTCGGGAATGCCCGGCACCTCGTGGTCGAGCACGCGCCGGGTGGCCTCGGGGGTCCGGTCGGTGGGCGAGATGCCCGTGCCGCCGGTGGTCACGATGACGTCGTACCCGGCCGCGACGCCGGCCCGCAGCGCGGCCTCGACGGGATCCCCGTCCGGCACGACCTGCGGACCGTCCACCTCGAAGCCGTACGAGGTGAGCCCTTGGGCGATCAGAGGGCCGCCCTTGTCCTCGTAGACCCCGGCGGCGGCTCGGTTGGAGGCGGTGACGACGAGCGCGCGGTACGGCTGTGCGGTCATGCCCTGCTCCAGTGGCCCGACTTTCCGCCCGTCTTCTCCTCCACGCGTACGTCCGTGATGACCGCCCCCTTGTCGACCGCCTTGACCATGTCGATCACGGTGAGCGCCGCCACGCTGACCGCGGTGAGGGCCTCCATCTCGACCCCCGTACGGTCCGTGGTCTTCACGGTGGCGAGGATCTCGACGGCGTCGTCCGCGACCGACAGGTCCAGCTTGACACCCGACACCGACAACGGGTGGCACAGCGGGATCAGATCCGGGGTCCGCTTGGCGCCCATGATGCCTGCGATCCGCGCGGTGGCCAGGGCGTCACCCTTGGGGACCCCCTCGCCGCGCAGCAGCTCGACCACCCGGGGCGAGACCAGCACCCGGCCGCTGGCGCTGGCGGTGCGCGCGGTCACGTCCTTCCCGGAGACATCGACCATGCGGGCTGCGCCGGCCTCGTCGATGTGCGTCAGTCGGTCCTGCTCAGGGGGTCCGGGGGTGTCCCCCCGGGAAGATACGGTCATCTGCTGTGGCGCTCCCGGTCAGGGCCCGTCGCGGTGCGGCGCGTGGCCTGTTGTGCGCGACACGGTACCGCCAACTCGGACCTCTCAGCGGAGCAGGACCCTCCCGGGACCGGCGGCTCGGCCGGGCAGGACCCTCCCGGGACCGGCGGCTCGGCCGAGCAGGCGCTCCCGGGGCGGGCGGCTCAGCCCGAGCAGGCTCTCCCCGGACCGGCCGCTCAGCCGAGCAGGACCACCTCGACCTCGGCACCGGGCTCGACCGAGGTGTCGTCCTCGGGGATCACGATCAGGGCGTCGGCATGCGCGAGCGCCGCGATCAGATGGGAGCCGGCGCCGCCGACGGGTGTCGCCTTCCCCTCCGCGTACGTCCCCCGCAGGAACTGCCGGCGGCCCGCGGGCGAGGTCAGCGCCTTGTCGACGCCGAGCGTCGCCCTGGTCGTGGGCCGGTGGACGTCCTTGAGGCCCATCAGCGTGCGGATCGCGGGGCGGACGAACAGTTCGAAGGAGACGTACGACGACACGGGGTTGCCCGGCAGCGCCAGCAGGGGCGTGTGCTCGGGGCCGATGGAGCCGAAGCCCTGGGGCTTTCCGGGCTGCATGGCGAGCTTGCGGAAGTCGATGCCGCTGCCCGCCTCGTCCTCGTCGCCCACGGAGGACAGCGCCTCCTTGACGACGTCGTACGCGCCGACGCTGACCCCGCCGGTGGTGACCAGGAGGTCCGCCCGGATGAGCTGGTCCTCGATGGTGGAGCGGAGGGTCTCGGCGTCGTCGGCGACCGCGCCCACGCGATAGGCGATCGCCCCGGCGTCGCGGGCGGCCGCGCACAGGGCGAAGCTGTTGGAGTCGTAGATCTGGCCGCTGCCCAGCGCCTCGCCGGGCTGGACCAGCTCGCTGCCGGTGGACATCACGACCACGCGCGGGCGCGGGCGCACGCGGACCGTGCCGCGGCCGATCGCGGCGAGCAGGCCGATCTGCGGCGGGCCGAGGATCGTGCCGGCCTCCAGCGCCCGGTCGCCGGCCTTCACGTCGCTGCCCTTCGCGCGTACGTGCGCGCGTGCCTCCGCGGGACGGTGGACGTGCACCTGGCCGGAGGCGCCTTCGGGGGCCGTGCTGTGGGCGCGCATCCCGGAGACGGCGCCCTCCCCGAGGCCGCCGTCGGTCCACTCCACGGGGACGACCGCCTCGGCGCCGGGAGGCAGCGGCGCGCCGGTCATGATGCGGGCGGCCTCACCGGGACCCACGTACGGCTGCTCGGCCTGGCCCGCCGCCACGTCGCCGACGACCGTCAGGACGGCCGGGTACTCCTCGCTCGCGCCCGCGACATCGGCGACCCGGACCGCGTACCCGTCCATCGAGCTGTTGTCGAACGGCGGCAGGGAGACCGGCACCGTGACGTCCTCGACCAGGACGCAGCCCTGGGC
The DNA here is from genome assembly GCF_042881375.1 of Streptomyces sp. NPDC058274. Lineage (NCBI taxonomy): Bacteria > Bacillati > Actinomycetota > Actinomycetes > Kitasatosporales > Streptomycetaceae > Streptomyces > Streptomyces sp. NPDC058274. Next base: position 289,358 of record NZ_JBHVXW010000004.1, on the reverse strand, counting down.
GTCGAGGAGTTGCAGCTCGATGGGTTCGAGGGGGCGGACGGTCGCGAGGATGTCCTCCAGGTGTTCGGTCACCGACCAGAGGTGGTCCTGGCCGGTGACGTGGGTCGCGGCGCTGCTCAAATTGCTACATCTCCTCGGCTACGTAACTGCGAAGCCAGGTCCGGAAGTCCGGGCCCAGGTCTTCACGTTCGCACGCGAGTCTGACAATGGCACGCAGATAGTCGCCGCGGTCCCCGGTGTCATAGCGGCGGCCCGTGAAGACCACGCCGTGCACCGGGCCGCCGACCTTCTCGTCGGTGGCGAGCTGCTGGAGGGCGTCGGTGAGCTGGATCTCGCCGCCGCGGCCGGGCTCCGTCTTGCGCAGTATGTCGAAGATGTGCGGGTCGAGGACGTAGCGGCCGATGATCGCGTAGTTGCTGGGGGCGTCCGCCGGGTCCGGCTTCTCGACCAGGCCGGTCACCTTCACGAGGTCGTCCTCGCCGGTGGTCTCGACGGCCGCGCAGCCGTAGAGGTGGATCTGCTCGGGCGCCACCTCCATGAGCGCGATGACGCTGCCGCCGTGCTGCTCCTGGACCTGGACCATGCGCGCGAGCAGCGGGTCGCGCGGGTCGATCAGGTCGTCGCCCAGCAGGACGGCGAACGGCTCGTGGCCGACGTGCGGGGCCGCGCACAGGACGGCGTGGCCGAGACCCTTGGGGTCACCCTGGCGCACGTAGTGCATGGTTGCGAGGTCGCTGGACTCCTGGACCTTGGCGAGCCGCCCGGCGTCGCCCTTCTTCTGGAGGGCCGACTCCAACTCGTAGTTGCGGTCGAAGTGGTCCTCCAGGGGGCGCTTGTTGCGGCCCGTGATCATGAGGACGTCGTCGAGCCCCGCGGACACGGCCTCTTCGACCACGTACTGGATCGCCGGCTTGTCGACGACCGGCAGCATCTCCTTGGGAGTGGCTTTGGTGGCCGGCAGGAACCGGGTGCCGAGGCCTGCTGCGGGGATGACAGCCTTGCTGATCCTGGGGTGTGACTCAGTCATGTCCGCAACCATATCCGGTGGCTATGTGCGGAAACTGAGGCTCCGGTTAATTCATTCTCATATGAGCGCATTACGAAAGGTACCGGAACGACCTGTGAGTCACCTGGGACGCGAGGCTGAGCCTGCCAAGGGAATGTTGCGACGAGAGATCCTCTCGGTGAGAAGCCGGTTGACGGCTGATGACGTGCGGGAAACAGCCGGGGCTCTCGCCGACCGGGCCCTGGAGCTGCCGGAACTGGCGCACGCGCGCACGGTGGCGGCGTACGTGTCCGTGGGGAGTGAGCCGGGCACCCTCGCGCTCCTGGACGCGCTCCACGCGCGCGGGGTGCGCGTGCTCCTGCCGGCCTTGATGGCGGACAACGACCTGGACTGGGGGGCGTACGCCGGGCAGGACGCGCTCGTTCGTGTCCAACACGGCGGGAAGATGGCCCTCTTGGAGCCGACGGGCGAGCGGCTCGGGCCGGCGGCCGTCCAGGAGGCCGACGCGGTCCTGCTGCCCGGCCTCGCGGTGGATGCGCGCGGGATGCGCCTGGGGCGCGGCGGGGGCTCGTACGACCGCGTACTGGCGCGTCTGGAGCGTGCGGGGGCCGGTCCCGCGCTGGTGGTGCTGCTGTACGACACGGAGGTCGTCGAGCGGGTTCCCGCCGAGGCGCACGACCGGCCGGTGCACGCGGCGGTGACCCCTGCGGGAGTACGGCGCTTCCGCTGACCGTCCTCGCGCCGGCCCCCACCGTGGCCGGCGTCACCCCTTCTGCACACGGACGAAAAGGGCCCTCCACGCACGCGTGGAGGGCCCTTTTCACGATCCGCCCGGCGTCACGGCTTCAGCAGCAACGTGTCCCTGGTGTCCCCGTCCACGGCCTTCTCGGAGAAGGACCAGGACAGCAGCTCACCCTTGACCCACTTGTCCGTCTGGTCGGTGTAGTGGGCGCTGTAGGCGTGCCCCGAGGCACCGGAGAGGTTGATCCACTTGGACTTGTCGAAGTCCCCGAGGTTGACCACCATGCGCATCGACGGGACCCAGACGACTCCGTAGCCGCCCGCCGCGTTCCAGCCGGTCGCGTTGACCGTCGCCTCGCCGCCGCTGAGCTTCCAGGGCCCGCGGTTGAGCATGTACTTCACGACGGCGGGACCGTCGGTGCCCAGCGTCTGGTTCTTCAGGAACAGGCGGTGCAGCCGGCCCCAGCTCCAGGTGTCGATGTCCTTGCCGAGCTTGGCGGTCAGCTCCCAGCGGGCGTCCTTCATGGCGCGGGCGAACAGCTGGTCGCGGTTGGTGACCTCGGTGTCGGTGCGCGTCTTGGGCGCCTTCCACCAGTCGTTCTTCTCGTCGTCGACGATCTTGCGGACCACCTCGAACCAGCGGTCGCCGCCGTCCGGTTGCGCCTGGTCCGCGTCACGCTGGCCGCACTCGCGCACCTTCTGGTCGTCGTCCACGGGGCCGGTGGTGTTGACCGGTTCGACGTACAGGCACTGCCCCTTGACCCGCAGTTCCTTGGGCAGCTTGTTGCCGAAGGCGAGCTTGAGGATGTTGCGCCAGGTCGCGTTGAAGTACGCGGCCGCCGCGGAATCGGCGTCCTGGGTGTAGTCCCAGCCCTCGAGGAGCTTCTGCGCCTCGCGCACGTTCTTGTCGGCGACGTCGATCTTGAGCAGCTTGGGCACCAGCAGCTTGGCGATCTCACTGCTGTTGTCGAGCTGCATCTGGCGCATGTCGTCGGTGGAGATCTTGCCGCCGCCGTCGATCTTCGTCTTGATGAGGTCGGTGATGCGCTGGCTGCGCGTGCCGTAACCCCAGTCCGTGGTCAGCGTGTAGGGGTACTTGTCCTTGTCGACGACGGCCTGGTTGGCCGTCACGATGTAGCCGCGCTCGGGGTCGTACTCGTAGGGCAGCGCGGACTGGGGGATGTAGCCGGTCCAGCGGTACTTGGAGTCCCAGCCGGGCGACGGGAGCGAGCCGTCGCCCTTGCCGCGCGTGGGGATCTTGCCGGGCAGCTGGTAGCCGATGTGGCCCTCGGTGTCGGCGTAGACCAGGTTCTGCGAGGGCACGTCGAAGGACTGGGAGGCCTTGCGGAACTCGGTCCAGTTGCTCGCCTTGTCCAGCTCGAAGACGGCGTCCATGGAGTTGCCCGGCTGCAGCGCGGTCCAGCGCAGCGAGATGCCGTAGCCGTCCCCGCGGTCGGGCGCCGCGCTGTCGACGGTGGCCTTCTTGCCGACCTTGACCAGTTCGTCGTCGCGGTCGGACAGCAGGGGTCCGTTGTTGGTCTCCCGGACGATGATCGTCTTGCTCTTGGCACCCGCGATGTTGATCTTTTCCTTGCGGGTCGTGAAGGGCAGCACCTTGTCGTCGTACTGGTAGCCGTCGCCGGTGAGCTTCTCCAGGTAGAGGTCCGTGACGTCGACCCCCGAGTTGGTCATGCCCCAGGCGATGTCCTGGTTGTGGCCGATGACCACACCGGGCATCCCCGCGAAGGTGTAACCGGACACGTCGTACTGGCACTTGTCGCTGACGCTGCGGCAGTGCAGCCCCATCTGGTACCAGACCGACGGCAGCGACGCCGACAGGTGCGGGTCGTTGGCCAGCAGTGGCTTGCCGGTGATGGTGTGGTCCCCGGAGACCACCCAGGAGTTGGAGCCGATGCCGTTGCCGTTCACACCGACGGCCGTCGGGACGTCGTCCAGGACGTCGTAGAGGCCCGACAGCTGGCTCTGCAGGCCGTTCGGAGCCGTGGTGTTCCCCGCAAGCCCGGTGCCCGCCGTGGACCCCGTGGAGCCGCCGCCGGCGGTGCTGCCGCCCTGGGCGTACGACCCGGTGGCGCTGTCGTACTGACCCTCCTGGACGATCGTCTTGTTCCGGCTGTACGGGTACTCCGGGTACAGGTCGGCGATCTGCTTCGGGCCCAGGCGGCTGGTCATCAGGGAGCGGTCGATCTCCTCCTGCATGTTGCCGCGCAGGTCCCAGGCCATCGCCTTGAGCCAGGCCACCGAGTCGACCGGGGTCCACTCCTGGGGCTTGTAGTCGTTCCTGAAGCCGAGGGCGGCGTACTCCAGGGAGATGTCCGCCCCGTCCTTGCCCTTCAGGTAGGCATTGACCCCCTTGGCGTACGCCTGGAGGTACTTCTTCGTGGCGGGGGACAGCTTGGTGTCGTACTCCTTCTGCGCCACCCGGTCCCAGCCCAGGGTGCGCAGGAATTCGTCGTCCTTGACCTGGCCCTTGCCGAACATCTCGGACAGCCGGCCCGAGGTCATGTGACGGCGGACGTCCATCTCGTAGAACCGGTCCTGCGCCTGTACGAAGCCCTGCGCCATGAACAGGTCCTCGTCCGAGGAGGCGTAGATCTGCGGGATCCCGTAGCTGTCACGCTTGACGTCGACGGGTCCTGACAGACCGTCGAGCTGGATCGAGCCCTTCGTCTGCGGGAAGGAGGCACGGACGGTGCTGATGCTCCAGTACGCGCCGTAGGCGACGCCTCCGACGAGGGCCAGAACCAGAACGATCACGAGCAGACGGGCTCTGCGCCCCTTCTTCCTGCCGGACTTGCCGGGCTTTTGGCCGGAAGAGGCGGTGGTGTTGGGGGGCATCGCTGTCCTTGCTGTCCTAACGCGAGCGGCAGGCGGGGCTGTGCATTTGACTGAGCGCTGGAGCAACCATAGGCGCAGGGCCAACCGCGCCTTGACGCGGAGTCGGCAACCCAGCAGTACGGGCGTTCGATCTTGCACCTGGAAGTGTCAAGAAATCGTCAAGAGTTAGGTAAGGTAACGAAGTACTTGAGTTCGTAGTACGTGAGCTCGCGCCTGAAACGCGTGAGCTAAGGAAGGGAACGGCCGCTGACTGTCCACCACCTCAACCAGCTCCTGCTCGTCTGCTCGCTCGTCCTGCTCATCGCGGTGGCAGCGGTTCGCATCTCGTCGCGCAGCGGGCTCCCCAGCCTGCTCGTCTACCTGGGCATCGGCGTCGCCATGGGCCAGGACGGAATCGGCGACATCCACTTCAACAGCGCCGAGTTGACCCAGGTCATCGGGTACGCGGCCCTGGTCGTGATCCTGGCCGAGGGCGGCCTCGCCACGAAGTGGAAAGAGATCAGACCGGCCCTGCCGGCCGCCACCTCACTGGCGCTCGTCGGCGTCGCGGTGAGCGTCGGAGTGACGGCCACGGCCGCCCACTATCTGATCGGGCTGGAATGGCGGCAGGCGCTCATCATCGGGGCGGTGGTGTCCTCGACGGACGCGGCGGCGGTCTTCTCCGTACTGCGCAGAATTCCCCTCCCCGCGCGCGTGACGGGTGTCCTGGAGGCCGAGTCGGGCTTCAACGACGCTCCGGTGGTCATCCTGGTCGTCGCGTTCTCCACGGCGGGCCCGGTGGAGCACTGGTACGCGCTGCTCGGCGAAATAGCCCTGGAGCTGGCCATCGGCGCCGCCATCGGCCTCGCGGTGGGGTGGCTCGGCTCATGGGGACTGCGGCATGTGGCGCTGCCGGCCTCGGGCCTCTACCCGATCGCGGTCATGGCCATCGCGGTCACGGCGTACGCGGCCGGGGCGCTCGCCCACGGCAGCGGCTTCCTCGCCGTCTATCTCGCGTCCATGCTGCTCGGCAACGCCAAGCTGCCGCACTGGCCCGCCACGCGCGGCTTCGCGGAGGGCCTCGGCTGGATCGCCCAGATCGGCATGTTCGTACTGCTCGGCCTGCTGGTGACGCCGCACGAGATGGGCGACGACATCTGGCCCGCGCTGGTCATAGGCCTGGTGCTGACCATGGTGGCGCGGCCGCTGAGCGTCGTCCTCAGCCTGATGCCGTTCCGGCTGCCCTGGCAGGAGCAGACGCTGATGTCCTGGGCCGGGCTGCGCGGCGCCGTGCCCATCATCCTGGCGACCATCCCGATGGTGAGCGGCATCCAGGAGAGCCGCCGGATCTTCAACATCGTCTTCGTCCTGGTCGTCGTCTACACACTCATCCAGGGGCCCACACTCCCCTGGCTGGCCCGCAAGCTGCGACTGGGGGCCTCCGCGGGGCCCGCCGACCTGGGGATCGAATCGGCGCCCCTGGAGCGGCTGCGCGGGCATCTGCTGTCCGTGGCGATCCCCAAGGGGTCGCGGATGCATGGCGTCGAGATCAACGAGCTGAGGCTGCCTCCCGGGGCCGCCGTGACGCTCGTGGTGCGCGAGGGCACGTCCTTCGTGCCGCTGCCCACGACCGTGCTGCGGCTCGGGGACGAGCTGCTCGTCGTCGCCACCGACCCGGTCCGGGACGCGGCCGAACAGCGGCTGCGCGCGGTGGGTCAGGGCGGCAAGCTGGCCGGCTGGCTGGGCACGGCGGCCAACGGGACGGAACACCAAACGCGACATTAAGGGACGATATGCATTCGCAGGCGAGCAGCGCCACGGTGCTCGTTTTCACAGGCGTCCTATGCCTTCACCCCTGTACGATGAAGGCATACTTTGATCGAACCAACTCTGCTTGATCGAACCAACTCTGCCTGACGCAGAGCTGGCGCGACCGTATGGCGGCCGGGACGCCCTCCCGCAGTGGGCGCCGGTATCTACCGCAGTTCCGCGCAAGAGGACAGCTCTCGGCACCCCCGCACGGGCGCGCTACCAGGCGGCAGAAAGGCACGGGCCGTGGCATCCACGGTCACCTCCCGCCCGGGATACGGACAGCTGCTGCGCACCCGCGGCGCCTGGACGTTCCTGCTCCCCGGCTTCGCCGCGCGACAGCCGTTCGCGATGCTCACCATCTCCATCGTGCTCCTCGTCCAGCACACCACCGGCTCGTACGGGGCCGCGGGCGCCGTCGCGGCCGCCACCGGTGTCTCCATGGCGCTGTTCGCGCCCTACAGCGGACGACTCGCCGACCGCTACGGACAGCGCGCCGTCCTGCTGCCCGGTGTCCTCGTGCACACCCTGGCCGGCCTCTCCCTGACGGCGCTCGCGCTGACCGGCGCCCCCTTGTGGGCCCTTTTCGTGGCGGCCGTCCCGACCGGCGCCTCGGTGCCGCAGATCGGTCCCATGGTGCGCGCCCGCTGGGGCGTGAAGCTCCAGGACTCGCCCCTGATGACCACCGCGGCCGCCTTCGAGTCCGTCACAGACGAGCTGACCTTCGTATTCGGCCCGCTGGTGGCGACCGCCCTGTGCACCGCCCTGGACCCGGCAGCGGGCCTGCTGACCGAGTCCGCGCTGACCCTGATCGGCGGGCTGCTGTTCGCGGCGCAGAAGAGCACGCAGCCCGCCGTCGCCCCCTCCGGCACGGGGCACGCACGCGTGGAGCGCGTTTCCGCGCTGAGCGTCCCCGGGGTGCGCGTGCTGATCGTGGCCTTCCTGGGCATCGGCTCCGTCTTCGGCGGCATGCAGGTCTCACTCGCCGCGTTCAGCGAGTCGATCGGCGAGCCCGGCCTGAACGGCGTCCTCTACGGGATCTTCGCCGCGGGCAACATGCTCTCCGGCATCGTCTGCGGCGCCGTCGCCTGGAAGGTGGCTCCGCAGCGGCGCCTCGTCCTCGGGTACGCGGCGCTCGCGCTGACCGCCTCGGGGCTGTGGGCCGCCCACTCGGTGGTCGTGCTCGCCGGCATCGGCCTGCTGGTCGGCATGTGCATCGCGCCCGCCCTGATCACCGGCTACACGCTCGTCGAGAGCCTGGTGCCGGCGAACGCCAGGACCGAGGCCTTCACCTGGCTGACCGGTGCGGTCGCGCTCGGCCAGGCGGCGGCCGTCACGGTCGCCGGACAGCTGGAGGACCGCCTCTGGGACGGCGCCGGATTCCTGGTGCCGCTGGCCGGCACGGCACTGGCTCTGGTGACCCTCGTGGCCCTGCGTTCACACCTCGCGCCGCGCTCGCGCACCCGCACGGTGGCACGTGGCGTCGGTCACCGCATGCCGGTGACGGTGGACTGATCCCGAGGAATACGTCACTATGGACCGTCGTTAGCACTCACTGAGTGAGAGTGCCAGGAGGAAGACAAGTGCCGACGTACCAGTACCAGTGCACCGAGTGTGGCGAGGGCCTCGAGGCGGTGCAGAAGTTCACGGATGACGCTCTGACCGAGTGCCCCAGCTGTGAGGGACGCCTGAAGAAGGTGTTCTCTGCGGTCGGCATTGTCTTCAAGGGCTCCGGCTTCTACCGCAATGACAGCCGCGGTTCGTCGTCGAGCGCCAGCCCGGCCTCGTCCACGAAGACGTCGGGTTCGTCGTCCGACTCGAAGTCGACGTCCTCGTCGGACTCGAAGTCGTCGTCGAGCGGCTCGTCCAGTGGGTCGTCGAGCGGCTCCTCCTCGGCCGGCAGCACCGCCGCGTAAGGCTTTCCTGCGAGACCCTGTCGTCCTGTGACGGCGGGGTCTTCGGCGTTTCCCGCCCCGGCTAGGGTGCGGGTCATGGCGAACACGGAGAACGCACAGAGCCCGGCGGGTGCGGTGGCCCCGGCGCAGACAGCCCAGCCGTCGGTCACGGCCGAGATCGGGGTCATCGGCGGATCGGGTTTCTATTCCTTCCTCGACGACGTGACCGAGGTCCAGGTCGACACCCCCTACGGGCCACCCAGCGACTCCCTGTTCCTCGGTGAGATCGCCGGCCGGCGGGTCGCCTTCCTCCCCCGCCACGGCCGCGGCCACCATCTGCCGCCGCACCGCATCAACTACCGTGCCAATCTCTGGGCGCTGCGCTCCGTCGGCGTACGCCAGGTGCTCGGCCCCTGCGCTGTCGGCGGCCTGCGCCCCGAGTACGGTCCCGGGACCCTGCTCGTACCGGATCAGCTGGTCGACCGTACGAAGGCCCGGACCCAGACGTACTTCGACGGACTGCCGCTGCCCGGCGGCGATGTGCCGAACGTCGTGCACGTGTCGCTGGCCGACCCGTACTGCCCCACCGGTCGCGCGGCCGCACTGAAGGCGGCGCGCGGGCGGGACTGGGAGCCGGTGGACGGCGGCACCCTGGTGGTCATAGAAGGGCCGCGGTTCTCGACCCGGGCCGAATCCCTCTGGCACCAGGCGCAGGGCTGGTCGGTGGTCGGCATGACCGGTCACCCCGAAGCCGCGCTCGCCCGTGAACTGGAGCTCTGCTACTCGTCGATGACCCTGGTGACCGACCTCGACGCGGGCGCCGAGAGCGGCGAGGGCGTCTCGCACGAGGACGTGCTCAAGGTGTTCGCGGCGAACGTGGACCGGCTGCGCGGTGTCCTCTTCGACGCGGTCGCGGCCCTGCCCTCGAACGATGCGCGGGACTGCCTGTGCACGACGGCGCTGGGCGGGATGGATCCGGGGTTCCCGCTGCCGTAGGGGTGGGGGCGGGGTGCCGGTGGCCGACGGGGGCGAGTGCCGGCCGGGCCGGCCGGGTGTCGTCGGGGCCGGGTGTCGTCGGGGGCGGGGTGTCGTCGGGGGCGGGGTGCCGTCACGGCAATGGCACGTCACGCTCGGGCCGTCCGTAGAGCGGAACGTCCCGTTCGGGTGAGGGAGTTGTCCACAACCCGTCGGTCGTCCACCGGCTCCGGCGGGCTTCGTCACGAGGCCTCATCGTGGGATCGCAAGCCGATCTCTCGTCGCAGGTGGTGGCACCCATGGCTCAGCTCTCCCCTCTGGTACGCCCGTTGGGCACGGACGCACCGCCCACGTGCGACGTCCCGCATTTCGCCCCCGTGCGGGTGCGATCCGGGAAGCTGCCGTTGCGGCGTCTGTTACGGCATCGAAGGCGGGCCCTGGCGGCCGGGCTGGCGGTGACGGCTGCCGCGCTCGTCGCGGCGGGTCCCCGGCACGCCGGCCGGGCGCGGGAGCTTCCGACCGCCGCCTCTCCTCCTTCCGCCGCCGCGTCCGTCCGTGAGCGGCGCGCGGTCGAGATGGTGACGGCGCCGGTGCGGATCGCCGACGGGGCCACGGTGCGCCTGCTGCAGCCGGGCGACCGGGTGGACGTGGTCGCGGCGGACAACGCTGGTGCGGCGCGGGTGGTCGCGGCCGGGGTGCGGGTGACCGATGTGCCGGATGTCGGTGCTACCGAGACGGGCGCACTGGTGGTGCTGTCGGTCCCACGGTCGGCGGCGGCACGGCTGGCCGGGGCGGGCGCCACCTCTCGGCTGGCGGTGACCCTGTGCTGAGCGACGAAGGGATGTCAAGGCCTTCGATCGAGGGACCCAATTGGACAGGTCCGGCACGCCCTGACGTAGGTTGCGGAGCTGTTTGTTCCACAGCTTGTTCCACAACGCGCGCAGAGGGGCCTCTTGGTGATCGAGAAGAAGGAGCCGAGCATCTGGGAGGGCTTCAAGGCCTTTCTGATGCGTGGAAACGTCATCGATCTGGCAGTCGCGGTAGTCATCGGCGCGGCGTTCACGAACATCGTCAGCTCGGTGGTGAAGGGAGTCATCAACCCCCTGGTGGGCGCGATCGGCACGAAGAACCTCGACAGCTACAACTCCTGCCTCAAAGCCCCCTGCACCGGCAGTGGCGACACCGCGAAGGGCATCAGGATCATGTGGGGCTCGGTGCTGGGCGCCACCCTCACCTTCGTGATCACCGCGGCCGTCGTGTACTTCCTGATGGTCCTGCCGATGTCCAAGTACCTGGCCCGGCAGGAAGCCCGCCGCAGGGCGAAGGAGGGCACGCAGGAGGTGCTGGAGGTGACCGAGCTGGAGCTGCTCAAGGAGATCCGCGACGCTCTGGTGGCCCAGCGCGGCTCCGGGCACAACGAGCCGTAGCAGCGGGCCTCCGCCTGGCCGGACGGGCATGGACCCGTCCGGCCGGTCACGCTCAGATGTGGTGGGGCGGCTTCTCGTCGAGGAACCGCTTCAGGTCTGCCGCGCTGTCGCTGTCGGCACCGGGCCGCTCACCCCACCCGCGGTCCGTGTCGTCCGAGGACTGCTGGCTCAGCGGGTCGTCGAAGACCAGCGCCGGCTTCGGATCGCGCGGTTCGGGGGCGGGGGCGTCACTCATGCGTCCAGGGTACGCCGCGGGGGTCGTGGACCGGCCCGGCTCAGCTGGGCGCCTCGGCGCCGGGGCGGGCGTAGAACCACCAGCAGACGACGAGGCAGGTGGCGTAGAAGCCGATGAACAGCCACAGCGCGCTGGTGACGGAGATGTTGGCGAACATCGCGGGGATGAAGAAGAACCCGTAGGCGGCGATCGCGGCGGAGAAGCCGCTGACCGCTCCGGCCTCCATCTCGGCCTGCTTGAGCGCGGCTTGCTGTGCCTGCGGGCCTTGGTCCGCCGCGTTCTTCAGGTGCTGGTCCCGGAAGATCACCGGGATCTGGCGGAAGGTCGAGCCGTTGCCGACGCCGGAGAAGGCGAACGCACACAGGAAGCCGACGTAGAAGGCCCAGAAGCTGCCCTGGTCGCTGCCGGACGGCAGCGCGTTGATCACCACGACCAGCGAGGCGGCCATGCCGACGAAGGACACCAGGGTCACTCGGGCGCCGCCGATCTTGTCGGAGAGCCAGCCGCCGGCCCAGCGCATGAGGGCGCCGATGAAGGGGCCGATCCAGGCGTAGGTGGTGGCCTGGTAGCCCTGGTCGGCGAAGTTGTTCTTGATCAGCATCGGCAGGGCGGCGGCGAATCCGATGAACGAGCCGAAGGTGCCGACGTAGAGCCAGGTCATGAGCCAGTTGTGCTTGCGCTTGAAGATGATCTTCTGCTGACTGAAGGGGGCTGCGGCGACCTTCAGGTCGTTCATGAAGAACCAGGCGAGCAGGGCCATGATCACCAGGAGCGGCACCCACAGGAACGCGCCGTTCTGCAGCCAGACGTCGGTGTTCTTGACCGTGTCACGCTGCGGGCCGCCCGCCGGTGCGCCGAGGACGGCCGCCGTGACGACCAGCGGGGCAACCAACTGGACCACGGAGACACCGAGGTTGCCGAGTCCGCCGTTGAGGCCGTTGGCGCTGCCCTTCTCCCGCTTGGGGAAGAAGAAGCCGATGTTCGCCATGGACGACGAGAAGTTGGCGCCGCCGATGCCGCAGACGGCGGCGATCAGGGCCAGTTCCCAGTACGGGGTTCCGGTGTCCTGGAGCGCGAAGCCCAGCCAGAGCATGGGGGCGATCAGGATGAGCGTGGAGAACGCGGTGAACTTCCGCTCTCCGAAGATCGGCCCGATGAACGTGTAGAGCACGCGGAACGTTCCGCCGGTGATGCCGGGTATGGCGGTCAGCCAGAACAGCTGGGAGGTGGAGAGGCCGAAGCCGACATCGTTGAGGCGGACCGCGGTGACGGACCACACCTGCCAGACGACGAAGCCGAGCATCAGCGCCGGGATGGATATCCAGAGGTTGCGGTTGGCGACCTTGCGCCCGACGGACTGCCAGAAGGAGTCGTCCTCCGGCCGCCACTCGTCGATCGTCGATCCGGGCCGGTAGGTGTCGTTCCCGGACGCGGTGGGGGCGGCGGGCGCGGACGTGCGGGAGGGGCCGCCGTAAGGGGACGGGCTCATGGGGTCACCGTAGGGACGGCGCGGTCCGGTTGCCTGTCCTGTAGGCCGTTCGAGTGTCATTGGGTGCTACACCGCCTTCAGGCCATGGGCCGTGAAGATGTCCTGTGCCACGACTGTCTGCTCCGGAGTCGGGGACGGGGTGTCGTGCAGGGAGAAGGGCATTCCGAGGGCCTGCCACTTGGCCTCGCCCAGCTTGTGGAAAGGCAGGACGTCGACGCGCGAGACGATGCCGAGCGAGGCGGCGAAGGCGGCGACGCCCTCGATGTTCGCGGGGTCGTCCGTGAGCCCCGGTACGAGCACGAAACGGACGTGCGTCTCCTTGCCGAGGCCGGCCAGGCGGTGGGCGAAGTCGAGGGTCGGCCGGAGGGGCCGCCCGGTGACCTTCTTGTAGGTCTCGCGGTCCGAGGACTTGATGTCGAGCAGCACCAGGTCGACATCACGCAGGAGGGCGTCGGTGGCGCGGACGCCGAGGAAGCCGGAGGTGTCGAGGGCGGTGTGCAGTCCGAGTTCATGCCGGAAGCGGTGCAGCAGTTCGCCCGCGAAGACCGGCTGCAGAAGGGGTTCGCCGCCGCTGACGGTCGCACCCCCGCCCGCGGCCGCGATGAACCGCGTGCACTTGCCGGCCTCGGCGATCACGTGGTCGGCCGCCGTCCGCCTGCCGCTCCGCATCCGCCAGGTGTCGGGGTTGTGGCAGTACAGGCAGGTCAGCGGGCAGCCGGCGAGAAAGGTGACGAAGCGGGTGCCGGGGCCGTCGACGCCGGTCGACAGGTCCCAGGAGTGGACGGAGCCCTCGACGGGGCGGCGGGTGGCCGCGGCGGCGGGGGTGACCGCAGCCGTGGCCGCAAGGGCCGCGGAGCCGGTACGGGTGCGCCGGCCGGCCGGTGCCGATCCCGGGGCCGGGGTGGGTGCCGCGGCCGGTGCGGACTGGAGCAGGGCAGTCATCGGGACCTCTCAGAGGGCGCCGTGGAAGGTGCGGTTGATGACGTCGAGCTGCTGCTCGCGCGTGAGGCGGACGAAGTTGACCGCGTAGCCGGAGACCCGGATGGTCAACTGCGGGTAGTTCTCCGGGTGTTCCATGGCGTCCTGGAGTGTCGCCTTGTCGAGCACGTTGACGTTCATGTGGAAGCCGTCACTGGCCATGAAGCCGTCGAGGACGCCGGCGAGGTTGACGATGCGCTCCTCGGGAGTGCGGCCGAGCGCGTCCGGGGTGATGGTGTTCGTCAGCGAGATGCCGTCCTCCGCGTCGTCATACGGAAGCTTGGCGACGGAGAGGGCCGAGGCGATGTAGCCGTGCTCGTCGCGGCCGTTCATGGGGTTGGCGCCGGGGGCGAAGGGGGTGCCGGAGCGGCGGCCGTCGGGGGTGTTGCCGGTCTTCCTGCCGTAGACGACGTTCGAGGTGATGGTCAGCACCGACTGGGTGTGCACCGCGTCGCGGTAGGTGGGGTGCTGTCGGACCTTCTCCATGAAGTGGTGGACGATCCACTGCGCGAGGGAGTCGGCGCGGTCGTCGTTGTTGCCGTAGGCCGGGTAGGTGCCCTCGGTCTCGTAGTCGACAGCGAGGCCCGTCTCGTCCCGGATCACCCGCACGCGCGCGTGCTTGACGGCGGAGAGGGAGTCGGCGGCGACCGACAGACCCGCGATGCCGCACGCCATGGTGCGCAGGATCTGCCGGTCGTGGAGGGCCATTTCGATGCGCTCGTAGGCGTACTTGTCGTGCATGTAGTGGATGACGTTGAGCGCGTGGACGTACGTCCTGGCCAGCCAGTCGAGCATGGCGTCGTACCGGGCGAGGAGGTCGTCGTAGTCGAGGTATTCGCCGGTGAAGGGCTCGAAGCCGTCGACGACGGTCTTGCCGGACTTCTCGTCGCGCCCGCCGTTGATGGCGTACAGGAGGGCCTTGGCGACGTTCACGCGGGCACCGAAGAACTGCATCTGCCTGCCGACGGCCATCGCGGAGACACAGCAGGCGATGGCGGTGTCGTCCCCGTACTTGGGGCGCATCAGGTCGTCGGACTCGAACTGGAGGGCGCTGGTGTCGATGGCGACCTGGGCGGCGTACGCCTTGAAGGCCTCGGGCAGCCGCTGGGACCAGAAGACGGTGAGGTTGGGCTCGGGAGCCGGGCCGAGGTTGTAGAGGGTGCGCAGGGCGCGGAAGGTGGTGCGGGTGACCAGCGGGCGCCCGTCCTCGCCGATGCCGGCCATGGACCAGGTGACCCAGGTGGGGTCGCCGGAGTAGAGCTCGTTGTACTCGGGAGTGCGCAGGAAGCGGACGATGCGGAGCTTGATGACGAAGTCGTCGATGAGTTCCTGGGCGGCGGACTCGGAGAGCCGTCCCGCCTCGATGTCCCGCTGGAGGTAGATGTCGAGGAAGGCGTCGATGCGGCCGAGGGACATGGCAGCGCCGTTCTGCTCCTTCACGGCGGCGAGGTAGGCGAAGTACAGCCACTGGACCGCCTCGCGGCCGGTGGTGGCGGGTCCGGAGATGTCGTGGCCGTAGGAGCGGGCCAGGGACTTGAGTTCGGCGAGGGCCCGGATCTGCTCACAGACTTCCTCGCGTTCCTGGATGACATCCGCGCTGGGCCACTCGGTGTCGAGCTCGGCCTTGTCGGCCCGCTTGGCCTCGATGAGGCGGTCGACGCCGTACAGGGCGACCCTGCGGTAGTCCCCGATGATGCGGCCGCGGCCGTATGCGTCGGGCAGGCCGGTGATGATGCCGGAGGAGCGGCAGGCGCGGATCTCCGGGGTGTAGGCGTCGAAAACACCGTCGTTGTGGGTCTTGCGGAGGTGGGTGTAGATGTCGCGGACGGCGGGGTCGGGCTCGTACCCGTAGGCGTTCAGGGCGGTCTCGACCATGCGCCAGCCTCCGTTGGGCATGATGGCGCGCTTGAGCGGGGCGTCGGTCTGGAGGCCGACGATGAGATCGAGGTCCGGGTCGATGTAGCCGGGCGCGAAAGCGTCGATGCGGGACGGGGTCGACACGTCGACGTCGTGGATGCCGCGCTCGATCTCGGCCGGGAACATGGCGAGGAGCTTGTTCCAGACCTTGGCAGTGCGCTCGGTGGGGCCGGCGAGGAACAAACCGTCGCCCTCGTACGGGGCGTAGTTGTGCTGGATGAAGTCGCGGACATCGATGGCGTCGCGCCACAGCCCGCCCTTGAAACCGTCCCAGGCCGCCCCGTGGACCGTCGGGTCCGCCGTGGCTCCGGTCGTCTTTTCCGCAGGAGTGGCAGTCATCGCGCGCACCTTCCGCTTCGCTCGGTCGCTACGCCTCCATTGCACGCCCGCGAGGAGGCCATGAGCGGCCGCATTGGTCCCCGATCGGAGACCGGAGGTCCTTGGCCCTGGCGGGCACGACGCCCCCTACCTCGCCTGGCCTGGCCTTTTCTGGGGGACTTTGGACCCAAGTCCGCTTGTGAACGCATTCACAAGAATTTCCGGAGCTTTTCTGCTGTGCTTGGCTCCATGACGACCAGTTCCGCTTCCGAATCCGCTCCGGAGCCGCGGCCGGCCGGCGGTGGGCCGTTGCGTCCCATGACCGCCCGCGGCCGTGGCGAGGCCCACCGGGTCGCGTCGCCCCTGGAGCTCTTCTTCGACCTGTGCTTCGTCGTGGCCATCGCCCAGGCCGGCGTTCAGCTGGTGCACGCCGTCGCCGACGGGCACACGGGCGAGGGCATCCTGAACTACGCGATGATCTTCTTCGCGATCTGGTGGGCCTGGATGAACTTCACCTGGTTCGCCTCCGCGTACGACAACGACGACGCCCTCTACCGCGTCGTGACGCTGGTGCAGATCGCCGGTGTGCTGGTGCTCGCGGCCGGAGTGTCGCGAGCGTTCAACGACCACGACTTCGTGGTCGTCTGGCTCGGCTACGCGATCATGCGGTTCGCGATGATCGCCCAGTGGCTGCGCGCCGCGCGGTCCGCCGCGGGCCCCGAGAGAACCACGGCACTGCGGTACGCCGGCGGTGTGCTGCTGTGCCAGATCGGCTGGCTGGGCCTGCTCGTCCTGCCCGAGCACGGACGGCCGTGGGTGTTCCTGGTGATGGCGATCGCCGAGCTGTGCGTCCCGCTGTACGCGGAGAAGGACACGACCACGCCCTGGCATCCGCATCACATCTCCGAGCGGTACGGCCTGTTCACGATCATCGTGCTCGGCGAGACGATCGCCGCGGCCACGGTCGCCGTGAAGTCGGGCCTGGACGAGAACGACGCCCTGGGCGAGCTGTTGCCGATCGCCGCGGGTGGGCTGCTGATCGTGTTCGCCGCCTGGTGGATCTACTTCGTGGTGCCCATCCACGGGCATCTGCGGTCCAACGGGCAGGCGTACCTGTGGGGTTACGGCCACTACCTGATCTTCGCGTCGGCGGCCGCGATCGGTGCGGGACTCGAGGTCGCCGTGGAACAAGCGGTGGGGAAGGCGCACATCTCGACGCCGGCCGCGTCCGCGGCGGTGACGCTGCCGACCGCCTTGTACTTCCTGACCGTATGGGTGCTGCACTCGCGCCATTTCAAGGTGGGTATCACTCAGCAGCTCGTCCTGCCGACGGCGGCGCTGCTGGTCATCCTGTGCACGTTCCTGGGTGACTGGGCGGTCCTGACGGCGGGCATCGTGTCGGCACTGGCGGTGGCCGTCGGGGTGACACTGACGTCGCGGATGGTCGGGCGGGAGAAGACGCGGACCGAGTGACGCGCGGGCCCGCGTGGTGGGGATCGGGATCTGTCCGGCGCGAGAACGGTCCGGCGCGAGACCCGCGTGGAGGGGACCCCTTCCGGCACGAGAACGGTCCGGCGCGAGACCCGCGTGGAGGGGGCCCCTTCCGGCACGAGAACGGTCCGGCGTGGGGAAACTGAGACCATGACTGTTGACGCTCTGACGGATGTCGCGGGCCTGCGGGTGGGACACGCGACGCGCACCGGCGACGGATGGCTCACCGGCACCACTGTCGTGCTCACCCCGCCGGGTGGCGCGACCGCGGCGGTCGACGTGCGCGGGGGCGGACCCGGCACCAAAGAGACCGACGCACTGGATCCGCGCAACCTGGTGCAGAAGGTCGAGGCGATCGTCCTGACCGGCGGCAGCGCCTACGGGCTGGACGCGGCGTCGGGAGTGATGGCCTGGCTGGAGGAACAGGGGCGCGGAGTGCGCGTGGGAGCCGACCCGGCGCACGTGGTGCCCGTCGTACCCGCTGCGTGTGTCTTCGACCTGGGGCGCGGTGGCGACTTCCACGCGCGCCCCGACGCGGCGACTGGCCGGGCCGCGGTCGAGTCGGCCGACGCGAGCCGGCCGGGCGCTCCGGTGCCCGAGGGATGCGTGGGCGCGGGCACGGGCGCGGTGGTCGAACAGATCAAGGGCGGAGTCGGTACCGCGAGCGCCGTACTCGACTCCGGGATCACCGTCGCCGCGCTGGTGGTGGCCAACGCGGCGGGTTCGGTCGTCGAGCCGGAGACAGGGGCGCTGTACGGGGAGTTGCTGCTCGGCCGTACGACGTACCCGTCGGCCGGGGCGCACGCGGCAGCCCAGCAGCATTTGGCCGGCCTCGCCGCGGAAAACGCCCCTCCCCCGCTGAACACCACACTCGCCGTCGTCGCCACCGACGCCGATCTCACGCGCGCGCGTGCGCAGAAGCTCGCGGGAACGGCGCACGACGGCATCGCGCGCGCCGTACGCCCGGTGCACCTGCTCAACGACGGCGACACGGTGTTCGCGCTCGCCACGGGTGACCGGCCGCTCGCCACCGGAAACCCCCTCGCGCTCAACGAGATCCTCGCCGCGGGCGCCGATGCGGTGACGCGGGCGATCGTACGGGCGGTACGGGCGGCCGAGTCGGTGGACGGGCCGGGCGGGGCGTGGCCCTCTTACGAGGAGCTGTACGGGCGGCGGTAGGAGAGCTGTTGGGGGCAACCCGCGGGATGTCGTCCGGCAGGCGGGGGCGTGTCGTGCGGTCGTCGGAGAGGGCGGCTGCGTACGGCAGTTGGCGGGTGGGTGATTGTCCCGGTTCTGTCACGTGATGGCGTTCGCCGCGGCTGGAGGGAACCCTTCGCGCCGCGGCGCGCTCTTTCTCCACGCACTGGAGCGGATCACCCACATCACAAAAACCTGGAGCAGCCCGTGACAACGCCGGACATATCTATGCGGCGCGCACTGGGGGCGTGTGCCGCCCTGATAGTCGGCGCCCTCACCCTCACCGCCTGTGGCGGCGACGCCAGCGCCGACAACGGCAAGGGCGGCCAGAGCTCGTCGAAGACCTCCACGGCGAAGATCGTCATCTCCGCCAAGGACGGTTCGACCAGCGCGTCCATCAACGCCACCGGGGTGAAGGTCAGCGACGGCAAGCTGACCGACGTGAAGATGACGGTGGCGGGGGCCGGGACCGCCGTACCGGGTTCGATCTCCGCGAGCGGCAGCACCTGGAAGCCCAAGGAGCAGCTGGAGCGCGGTACGAAGTACCGGATCTCGGCGACTGCCAAGGACGCGAACGGGCGCACGGCCGCGGCCAACTCCATCTTCACGACGGTGTCGACGAACAACAGCTTCATCGGGACGTACACGCCCGACGGCGGCGCCACGGTCGGTGTCGGGATGCCGGTCTCCTTCAACTTCGACAAGGTGATCAGCAACAAGAAGGACGTGCAGTCGCACATCAAGGTGACCTCCAGCACGGGGCAGCAGGTCGTGGGGCACTGGTTCGGCGCGCAGCGGCTCGACTTCCGGCCCGAGCAGTACTGGAAGGCCGGCTCCAAGGTCACGATGAAGATCAACCTGGACGGCGTGGAGGGCGCGAACGGCGTCTACGGGGTGCAGGACAAGACCGTCACCTTCACCGTCGGCCGCGCGCAGGTCTCCACGGTCGACGTCAGCACGCAGACGATGAAGGTGGTGCGCGACGGGAAGACCGTCAAGTCCATCCCGATCTCCGCGGGCAGCCCGCAGCACACCACGTACAACGGCCAGATGGTGATCTCCGAGAAGTTTACGCAGACGCGCATGAACGGCTCGACGGTCGGCTACGGCGGCGAGTACGACATCCCGGACGTGCCGCATGCGATGCGACTGACGGCCTCGGGAACCTTCATTCACGGCAACTACTGGTACAACCGCGGCAATCCGCCCTTCGGTCAGCAGGGCACGAGCCACGGCTGCGTGGGACTGGCCGACGTCCAGGGCGCGCAGGGCGACACGATCGCCAAGTGGTTCTTCGACAACTCTCTCGTCGGGGACGTCGTGACGGTCAAGAACTCCCCCGACAAGACCGTTTCGCCGGACAACGGGCTCAACGGCTGGAACATGTCGTGGAGCGCGTGGACCGCGGGAAGTGCCGTCTGACGAGGGCTCTTTGACAGCTCGGCGGGCCGTGCGGGAACCTCCCGCACGGCCCGCCCGTTTTCTCTCCGCACGTTTTCTCGGTTCGCGGACATGATGTCCGACCGAGGGGCTACGGTATGCACCCACAAGGTGACATGCAGCAACGCCGGGAGAAGCCTTGAGCGTTCCGTACGAGACAGCAGCGTACGAGCCACCCGAGTCGCCCGAGTCTCCGGAGGAGCATCTCGCGCGACTCCTCGGCCGCGCCCTGAACTCCTTCGAGTTGCCGGACGAGACGATACGGCCGCTCGACTGCGCGCTGGCGCACGACAGTTCTCTGCACTCCGCGCACCACAGCGCGGGGCTGCACCGCGAGACCTACCGGCACACGTGGCTGCTCGCCGACGGCTCGGCGGTCACGCTGTGGGAGCTCGTCCACAACACCGCGCCCGGGAGCGACGCCCAGCACGAGGTGTACGCGGACGAGGAGGAGCTGCGCGCCGCGACCGCCCGGCTGCCGCTGCCGGCGGACACGCCGGACTTCGAACTGCCTGTGCTGGTGCAGCTGTCGCCGATCCCCGAGCCGCGGCACACGTACGCAACCGACGACTCGGCCGACCACGCGCGCCGGCTGCTGCGCCGCGCGGAGAACGTGGACGGGCCCGACACCGACCTCACCACCCTGCTGCTGCGGGAGGCCTTCGCGCACCAGATCACGCAGGCCTTCGGTCGTCCCGGCCGGGCGGGCCAGGCGGCGCGGCTGTGTTTCTCGCTCTACGAGCACGCGTTCCTGCTGCGCGACGGGCGGGAGATCTCCCTGTGGGAGGTCGAGCACACGGCGACGCCGGATCGACGGCACATGTGCGAGGTGTACGCGACGGAGGACGCGGCCCGCGACGCGATGGAGCGCCGGGCTGCGCGACTCGGCTAGCGGGGGTGCGCGCTTTGGCTGGCGCCGGGCGCGTGTTTCGGCTGGCGCCGGGCGCGTGTCTCGGTCGGCGCCGGTGCGGCGTGACGGGGTCGGCGCCGGGCGCTCGACTCGGTTGGCGCCGGGCGGATCTCAGCTAGCGCCGACGCGACACCCCTCGGGTGGTGCCGGGTGCGCGACTCAGCCGGCGCCGGGGCGTTTCCCCTCCGGGAGGCGCGGGCGGCTCCGCTCACGCCGGGCGGGTCTGCTCACGGGGCGCGTGACTCGATCGAGTTCGCGCGGGCGCATCAACGCAGGCGCGCGCTGGCTCAGTTCGGAATCCCCGGTCCACTTCACGCCGGCGCGTACGGCGCGCAATCCGCCACCCCGCACAACCTCACTCCGGCACACCGGCACACCGACCACAGCAAGCCCCCCGCGCCCCCCGCGCCTCAGCTCCGAGCGCACAGCGCGGCAGCACCCCCGCTCCGCACCCCGCTAAAACCGCCGGCTGTCGCTGAACTGCCGTACCAGGCCCGCAAAAGCGGCGCGCTCCTCCGGAGTCAGTTCGACCGACTCGGCGCCGGGCCCGGACTGGCGCTGGGGAGGGATGGCCCGGAGCGTGTCGCCGTGGCGCCACACCGCGGCTTCGAAGCGGCTGCGGCGCAGCAGGCGTACGAGGCCGACGACCCAGATCACGGTCGCCAGGGCGAGGACGGACACGCCTATCAGCTGGAGGATCGACACATGCTCAGGCATGCGCTCCAGTAGACACCACGGTCCGGGACTTTGGTCCCGGACCGTGACGCATCTCGCAGATGCGGTGAAGAACTCACAGTCGCCCTAAAGGGGTCAACTGGCAGGCCGGTTCAGGAGTATTCAGCCCGATTCAAGGAGATTCGCGCTACTCAGGCGGCGACAGGCTCCTTGGTATCGGCGGTGACCGGTGTCGGGTCGCCGGATGCCTCCGTGGTCGCGCCACCGTCGGGGGTCCTGCGCAGGCCCTTCAGGACGACGACCAGGGTTGTGGTGGCACAGACGCCGGCGGCGATGGCGATGAGGTAGAGGAACGGGTTGCCGATCAGTGGCACGACGAAGATGCCGCCGTGCGGGGCGCGCAGCGTGGCGCCGAAGGTCATCGACAGTGCGCCGGTGACCGCCCCGCCCACCATGGACGAGGGGATCACGCGCAGTGGGTCCGCGGCGGCGAACGGGATGGCGCCCTCCGAGATGAAGGAGGCGCCGAGGACCCAGGCGGCCTTGCCGTTCTCGCGTTCGGTCGGCGTGAAGAGCTTGCCGCGCACGGTCGTCGCCAGCGCCATCGCGAGCGGCGGGACCATGCCGGCCGCCATCACCGCGGCCATGATCTTCATCGCGGAGTCGCTAGGGTTGGCGACGGCGATGCCAGCGGTGGCGAAGGTGTAGGCGACCTTGTTGACCGGGCCGCCGAGGTCGAAGCACATCATCAGGCCGAGGAGGGCGCCGAGCAGGACGGCGTTGGTGCCGGTGAGGCCGTTGAGCCAGTCGGTCATCCCCTTCTGCGCCGAGGCGATGGGTTTGCCGATCACCACGAACATCAGGAACCCGACGATCGCCGCGGAGATCAGCGGGATCACCACCACCGGCATGATCCCGCGCAACGCCGCCGGGATCTTGACCCGCTGGATCCCCAGCACCACGCCACCGGCGATGAGACCGGCGGCCAGACCGCCGAGGAAGCCCGCGTTGATGGTGAGGGAGATCGCGCCGCCGACGAAGCCGGGGACCAGGCCCGGCCGGTCCGCCATGCCGTACGCGATGTAGCCGGCCAGCACCGGGACGAGGAAGCCGAACGCCACGCCGCCGATCTGGAAGAACAGCGCGCCCCAGCTGTCCGCCTGCAGCCACATGAAGTGGTCCATGACGGAGGGTGCCTTGTTGACCTTGTAGCCGCCGATCGCGAAGCCGAGGGCGATCAGCAGACCGCCCGCGGCGACGAACGGGACCATGTAACTCACGCCGCTCATCAGCCACTTGCGGAGCTTGGAGCCGTAGCCCTCGCCGGACTCACCGGTGCGTTCGACCGGGGTACCGGGGGCCGAGCCCGCCGTGATCTCGCGCCGCTCCGCCTTGCCGCGGACCTCGGAGATCAGCTCGGCGGGGCGGTTGATGCCGGCCTTCACGCCGACGTCGACGGTCGGCTTGCCGGCGAAGCGGTCCTTGTCGCGTACGGGGACGTCGTGAGCGAAGATCACGCCGTCCGCCGCCGCGATGACCGCCGGGTCGAGCCGGGTGAAGCCGGCCGAGCCCTGTGTCTCGACCACGACCTCGACGTCACCGGCCGCGCGGCCCGCGTTCTCCAGCGACTCGGCCGCCATGTAGGTGTGCGCGATGCCGGTGGGGCAGGAGGTGACGGCGACGATACGGAAGGGTTCGTCGGCCTCGGTGGCGCCCGGCGCCGGGGCGGGTCCGTCCTCGACGGCCGCGCCCGATGCCGGGGCCGCACCGTCCGCGACGCTGTCGGCGGAGGCCGCCGTCGACTCCTCCATGGAGTCACCGGAGGCCGCCGTCGGCTCCGCCACGGAGTCATCGGAGGCGGTCGCCGCCGCGGCGTCGGTCACAGTCTCGGCCCCGGCTGCGGCCGCGTCCTCGGCCGCGGTCCCGGCTGCGGTCTCAGTCGCAACCCCGATCCCGGCTGCGGTCTCAGTCGCAACCTCGATCCCGGCTGCGGTCTCAGTCGCAGCCTCGGTCCCGGCTGCGGTCTCAGTCGCAGCCTCGGTCCCGGCTGCGGTCTCGGCCGCACCCGCACCCGCAGCGGCCCCCGCGCCCGCGCCCGCAGCCGCAGCCACACCCGCGCCCGCAGCCGTCGGGGACTCGTCCCCGCGGATGAGCGCGGCTGCGGCCGCCGCGTCGTCCACGGCCCGCAGCGCGGACGTGAACTCGGCGTTCATCAGCTGGCGGGCGAGCGACGACAGGATCGTCAGGTGCGCGTCGTCCGCGCCCGCCGGAGCGGCGATCAGGAAGATCAGGTCGGCGGGCCCGTCCGGCGCGCCGAAGTCGATCCCGGCGCGCTGCGTCCGAAGGCGAGTGTCGGCTCGGTGACGTGTTCGCTGCGGCAGTGCGGGATGCCGATGCCGCCGTCGAGGCCGGTCGGCATCTGGGCCTCGCGGGCGGCCACGTCCGCCAGGAAGCCGTCGAGGTCGGTGACCCGTCCCAGGGCCACCATGCGCTCGGCGAGGGCGCGTGCCGCGGCCTCTTTGGTAACGGCGGACAGGTCGAGGTCGACCAGGTCCGCGGTGATCATCTCGCTCATCGCGGGCTCCTTCGCACGCGTGCCGCCCGGGGGGAGATACGGGCGGGGGTGGGGACGGGGGCGCCGCGCTCGCAGAACGCGGGGTACACGGGGATGACGGAGGCGAGGCTGGGGAGACCTCGCCTCCCCAGGAAGACCGGGCCGGGGAAACCCCGCCTCCCTTCGAAGGCGGAACCGGGAAAACCGCGCCGACCGTCAGCGACGCAACCAGGAAGACCCCGTCGCCGTTCGGAGACCGGGCCAGGGAAACCCCGCCTCCCCTCGAAGCCGGAACCAGGAAAACCGCGCCGACCCTCAGAGGCGCAACCAGGAAGATCCCGTAGCCCCTCGAAGCCGGAGCAACGCAAACCCCGCCCACCCTCAAGCGCAGCCCCTGGGAAACCGCGCGCCGTCATGACACCGGCTCCGTCAGTACGCGGTCCACCGGGATCTCCGTGGTCACGGTGACGGCGGAGGGGTCGAGGTCGGCCGGGCCCGGCATCACACTGCCGGGCAGCTGTACGGCGGCGGCGCCGTGCGCGACGGCGGAGGCGAGCGCCTCGGGGCCTCGGCCGCCGGCGATCAGGAAGCCGGCGAGTGAGGAGTCACCGGCGCCCACATTGCTGCGTACGGCGTCCACGCGCGCGCTGCCGAACCAGGCGCCCGCGCCGTCCACGAGCAACTGCCCGTCCGCCCCCAGGCTCGCGAGCACGGCGCACGCGCCCAGCGCGCGCAACTCCTCGGCCGCCTTGACCGCGTCGCCCACGGTGGTGAGGGGGCGCGCGACGGCTTCCGCGAGCTCCTCGGCGTTCGGCTTCACCACGTCGGGACGCTCGCGCAGCGCCGCCAGCAGCGCGGGTCCCGAAGTGTCCAGCGCGATCCGGGCGCCCGCCGCGTGCGCCCGCGCCACCAGCTCGGCGTACCAGGACGGCGCGAGCCCGCGTGGGAGGCTGCCGCAGCAGGTGATCCACTGGGCCTCGCCGGAGCGGTACTGCTGTCGGACGGTCTCCAGGAGCTGTTCGGCCTCCGCGCCGGAGAGTTCGGGGCCCGGCGCGTTGATCTTCGTCAGTGTGCCGTCGGGTTCCGCGACCGAGATGTTGGAGCGGGTCGCCCCGGTGATCGGGACCGGCGCGACCTCGATGCCCTGTGCGTCGAGCAGGTCCGCGACGAGTGCGCCGGGCGCACCACCCAGGGGCAGAACGGCGACCGTGCGCCGTCCGGCGGCGGCGACCGCCCTCGAGACGTTGACGCCCTTGCCGCCCGGGTCCATGCGTTCGCCGGTGGCCCGGATGACCTCGCCGCGGTCGAGCGACGGGACCTCGTAGGTGCGGTCCAGGGAGGGGTTGGGGGTGACGGTGAGGATCATGCGCACTCGTTTCCAGAACTCACAGCACTCACAGCACTTCCGCGCCGCTTCTCAGACACATGGCACGTCCGTACGTCCATGCCGCCGCTCAGGCACTCAGCACACCCGTACATCCGCGCCGCCTCTCGAACACCCAGCACACCCAGCACACCCAGCACACCCAGCCCATCCGCAGGTCCGCCCATCCGCCCATCCGCAGATCCGCCCATCCGTCCATCCGCAGATCCGCAGATCCGCGCATCCGCGCCGCTCTCAAACACTCAGCACCTGCGTGCCGCCGCGCTCGATGGCGGTGGCGTCTTCGGGGCTCAGCCCGCTGTCGGTGATCAGCAGGTCCACATCGCTCAGGTCGCCGAAGCGGGCGAAGTGTTCCTGGCCGTGCTTGGAGGAGTCGGCGAGCAGTACCACCCGGCGCGCGGCGCGGACGGCCGCGCGCTTGACGGCGGCCTCGGCGAGGTCGGGGGTGGTCAGCCCGTGTTCGAGGGAGAAGCCGTTCGCCGCGATGAACAGGACATCGGCGCGGATCTCGCCGTACGCGCGCAGCGCCCAGGCGTCGACGGCGGCGCGCGTCCGGTGTCGTACGCGCCCCCCGACGAGGTGGAGCTGCATGCCCGGGTGGTCCGCGAGGCGGGCCGCGATGGGCAGGCTGTGGGTGACGACGGTGAGCGTCGCCTCCAGCGGGAGGGCACCGGCCAGCCGGGCGACCGTACTGCCGGCGTCGAGGATCAGCGTGCCCTCGCCGGGCAGTTCGGCCACGGCCGCCTGGGCGATGCGGTCCTTCTCGTCGGCCGCGGTGGACTCGCGCTCGGCGAGATCGGGCTCGAAGTCGAGACGCCCGGCCGGGATCGCGCCCCCGTGCACACGGCGTACGAGACCCGCGCGGTCGAGGGCCTTCAGGTCCCGGCGGATGGTCTCCGCGGTGACCTGGAACTCCTCGGCGAGGGACACCACGTCCACCCGGCCGCCGTCACGGGCCAGCCGGAGGATCTCCTGCTGCCGCTCCGGTGCGTACATGTCCGTTCGCCTCCGCCTGATGCCCGACCCTGTGGTTTGCGGCGGGAGGCTACGCCCAGATTTCCAGAAAGTAAACAGGCCCGGACTCCACTCGGACATGAACGGACATCTGCGCAGGGAAGCGCCCGCCGAAGGCAAACCGAGCAGGCGCGGCAGCAGAACACGGCAGCTGAAGACCGCAACACAAGGCAGCATCACAAGGCAGCAACAGAAGACCGCAACAGAAGACCGCAACAAAAAGGGCCGGGCCCGGCACACCTGAAGTGCCGGGCCCGCCCCTTACCACCGCGATTCAGCCGACGAGTTCCGGCTCCGACTCCGGCTCCGCCTCCCGCTTCCCCGTGGCGGGCACGCCCACCGCGTCCTCCGCCCCCTCCACATGCTGCGCCGGCCGCTTCGGCAGCGCGAACATCAGCAGGAAGATGAGCGCCATGACTCCGGCGACCCAGTACAGCGCGTTCTGGAAGGCGTCCACGAAGGCGGGGCCCATCTGGACCGGGGTGAGCCGGTCCCCGATCGTGCCGAAGAAGACCACGGACACGAGCCCGAGTCCGAGCGCGTTGCCCATCTGCTGCACCGTGTTGATGAGGCCGGACGCCGAGCCGGAGTGCTCGCGCGGCACCTCCGACAGCACCGCGTCGGTCAGCGGCGCCACGATCAGGCCCATGCCCGCACCCATCACGACCAGCGGAAGCGCCATCTGCCAGGAAGCGATGGCCAGTCCGTACCGCTCGGACTCCCAGATGTAGAGGAGCACGCCGGCCGCCATCACCAGGGCGCCCGCCTGGAGTACCTTGCGTCCGAAGCGCGGGACCAGCTGCTGCACGGACATCCCCGCCGCCACCGAGACCGCGATGGAGAACGGGACGCCGGTCAGACCGGCGCGCAACGGGCTCCAGCCCAGGCCGACCTGCATGTACAGCGTCCAGACCAGGAAGAAGATGCCGAGACCGACACCGAAGACGGTCTGTACGGCGATGCCCGCGGCGAAGCTCTTCACCTTGAACAGCGACAGCTCGACCAGCGGCGAACCGTCCCGCGCCGCCTTCCGCTTCTCGTACGCCACCAGCGCCGCGAAGACGACGAGGGCACCGGCCATCGAGACGTATCCCCACAGCGGCCAGCCCAGCTCACGCCCGCGGGTCAGCGGGTAGAGCAGCATCAGCAGGCCGAGCGTGACGAAGGCGACGCCGACGAGGTCGAGCTTGAGGGCCCGCGGAGCCTTGGACTCGCTGATGAACTTCCGGCCGAGGATCAGTCCGGCCACTCCCACCGGCAGGTTGATCAGGAAGATCGGCCGCCATTCCAGGCCGAACAGGTTCCACTCGGTGAGCAGGGCGCCCAGGAGCGGACCGGACACCGCACCGAGGCCCACGATCGCGCCGAAGAGACCGAACACCTTGCCCCGCTCGTGGGCCGGGAAGGTCGCGTGCACGATCGACAGCACCTGCGGCACCATCATCGCGGCCATTCCGCCCTGGAGGATGCGCGAGGCGACGAGCATCTCCGGGTTCGCGGCGAAGCCGCACAGCGCCGACGCGAGCGTGAATCCGCCGATGCCGATGAGGAAGAGCCGCTTGCGGCCGTGGATGTCGCCGAGCCTCCCGCCGGTGATGAGACCGGCGGCGAAGGCGAGTGCGTAGCCCGCCGTAATCCACTGGATCTGGCTGAACGACGCACCGGAGTCCTGCTGGATGGACGGGATCGCGATGTTCACGATCGTCACGTCGACCAGGTCCATGAAAGCTGCTGTCATCACGATGGCGAGTGCGAACCAGCGCCGCCGGTCGGCCGTGGCCGCTTCGGCGGGCCCGGGGTTCGGCCCGGGGTTCTTCACGGCTCCCGCGCCGGCATCCGGACTGCTGAGAGGGGTCTCGGTGGAGTTCATACTCAGAATCTAGACGGCCAATAGGTCAGATCGTGTCCTAGATCTACGGCAATCTGTACGGCATGACGACACGGAATGGCAAAGGCTCGCGGAGCGGCGGCGAGCGCCTCGGCAACGGCACACCAGGGCGCGACGGCATACGGAACCACGGCCGGCGCGAAGACGCCGCACGGAACGGGGACGGCGCCGGGGAGGCCTCATGAGCACCGACACCCCGGCCCGGCTGCTCCAGCTCCTCTCCCTGCTCCAGACGCCCCGCGAGTGGCCCGGCGGTGAGCTCTCCGACCGGCTCGGGGTGTCCCGCCGTACCGTCCGCCGAGACATCGACCGGCTCCGCGAGCTGGGCTATCCGGTGCAGGCGACCAAGGGGGCCGACGGCGGGTATCGGCTGGTGGCGGGGAAGGCGATGCCGCCGCTCGTGCTCGACGACGAGGAGGCCGTGGCCATCGCCGTCGGGCTGCGCGCCGGGGCCGGGCACGCGGTCGAGGGCCTCGACGAGGCGTCCGTACGGGCCCTGGCGAAGCTGGAGCAGGTGCTTCCGTCGCGGCTGCGGCACCGGGTGTCCACGCTGCAGGCGGCCACCACCCCGCTCACCAGCGGGGACGGCGCCAGCATCGCGCCCGAGACGCTGACCGTGATGGCGTCGACCGTCGCCGGGCGGGAGCGGTTGCGGTTCGCGTACCGGTCGGGGGACGGCACCGCGTCCCGGCGGCTGACCGAGCCCTACCGGCTGGTGTCGACCGGCCGGCGCTGGTACCTCGTCGCCTACGACCTCGACCGCGAGGACTGGCGCACGTTCCGCGTCGACCGGGTCGGCGAACCCTTCGCGACGGGGACACGCTTCGCCCCGCGCGAGCTGCCGACGGGGAGTGCGGCAGAGTTCCTGCGGCAGTCGATGTACGGGCGGCAGGAGACGTACGAGTTCGATGTCACCTTCGCCGCACCCGCACTGTTCGTCGCGGCACGTCTGCCGGCGTGGCTGGGCGCGCCCGAGCCGATCGACGACCAGAACTGCCGGCTGCGCGGCGCCGCCGGCGACTCCGTGGAGTGGCTGGCGGTGCGGCTCGCGATGGTCGACTGCGAGTTCACCGTCCGGGAGCCGGCCGAACTGGTCGGCTGCGTACGGGACTTGGGGGGCCGCCTGTCCCGAGCGGCGGGCTGAGGAGGGACGGGGGTTCCGGAACGCACGGGAACACCGGAACACCGGAACACCCGGACACCGACACCGACACCCGGACACCCGGACACCCGGACACCCGGACACGGGGAACACCTTGAATGCACTGGGCACCCAGGCACCCCGGCACTCCCGAACTCCCGCCCCCAAGCGGGCAGTTCAGACGGCACTCCAGGGAAAGTCCCGCAGCGACGCCACGTTGCGCGCCGCCAGTGCGGCCGGGCTCGCGGGACCGTCGGGCGGGGCGTCCCCCGCGGCCCACGCCTCGACCGCCACCCGCACCGCCGCGCTGGCGACCGCGGCGCTCAGCCGGAGCCCCGGGGAGACGGGCAGCTCATCGACCCCGGCGCCGGTCCCGGTATCGGTATCGGTATCGGTATCGGTATCGGTATCGGTATCGGTATCGGTATCGGTATCGGCGTCAACGTCGGCACCAGCACCACCGCCACCGCCGCCACCAACTCCCCCACCACCAACCGCATATGAAGCACCGGCACCCGCACCCGCACCGCCGCCGCCAACCCCATACGAGGTGCCGGCACCCACACCCGCCACACGCGCCGCCAGCACCCCCGCCAGCTCCCGTTCCGCGGCCTGGCAGGCCTCGCCCCAGACCCTGAGCAGGGCGGGGCTGCGTTCGGCGAGCCGGAGCAGGTTGCGGACCCACTCCAGGGATTCGGGCCGGACCCCGATGCCGGGCGTCAGGGTGGCGGTGATGGCGTGCTGGAGGGCCTCCGGGACGGACAGGTCGGCGGGGGCGTCGCGTACGGCCTCCGCCCACTTCTGTGCGCCGGCGGAGAAGAGCGGTCCGAGGGCCTCTTCCTTGGCGGCGAAGTAGCGGTAGAAGGTTCGCGGGGCGACACCGGCGGCGCGGGCGATGTCCTCGGCGCGGGTGCCCCGTAGCCCGTGCGTCATGAAGAGCCCCGCCGCGGCGCGGGCGATCTCCATCCGGGTCGCCGCTTTCCGCCGCTCGGTCAGCGAGAGGCCCCCGGAACCGTGGGACTCCCCCCGGCCGCCGGCCCGGGACGAGCCCTCGGCAGAGGCAGCCGAAGCCCCGCCGGAGCGCGAGACGCGCCCAGCGGACGCGGAAGGTGCAGCAGAAGAAGCAGCGGCCGAAGAAACAGATGGCGAAGAAGCAGATGCCGAAGAAGCGGAATCCGCGGCCGCCTCGCCCGGGCGGGAGGTGCGCTCGGCGGGAGTGCCGCCGGCGCGGTGGGTACCGGTCACGGCAGGCAGGTTATGCCTCTGTGGCACAATCTGCCATCCGGGTCACCCCGGGGTTCAGGTCCGGGGTGCCTCGGGCAGGTGCGCCCGCCCATAGCAGGGCGCAAGCAGCCCGTACACGAGGGGATTCACAGCCCGCGCCCGAAAGCGCACCCACCCCGCCCCGAACAGCGCGTGCGCCCCCAAGCAAATGGAACCGAGCCCCGGCGCCAGGGGGGGGAGGCGCCGGAGCTCGGCTCGGGAAGAGTCCCGACGCTGGGGGGGGAACGCGTCGGAACTCGGCTATGGGGTTGTGGGCGCGGGGCACACGCCATCGGGGCCGGGCCGGGCTCGCTGTCCGGGGCCTGGGACGAGGCCTGTGATCAGGACTCGCACCCGGGCTCCGAAGCATGGACCCTCGAGCCTGGACCCTCAAGTCGGGACTCTCGAGCAAGGACCCTCGAGTCGGGACCCTGAAGTCTTGTGCCCCGAGCCCGGTGTTTTGAAGCGGCCTTACCAGGCCATCTCCGGGACGGCGTCCGCCGGGGCGGCAGTCGCCGTCACGCCGCCGCGTCGAAACCGGTGTCGCGGGCCAGCTTCTTCAGCTCCATCAGGGCGTGCTTCTCGATCTGGCGGATGCGCTCGCGCGTGAGGCCGTGCTCCTTGCCGACCTCCGTGAGCGTGCGCTCCCGGCCGTCCTCGATGCCGTACCGCATCTTGATGATGGAGGCCGTGCGCTGGTCGAGGCGGCCGATCAGGTCGTCCAGCTCCTCGCTGCGCAGCAGCGTCAGGACGGACTGCTCGGGCGACACCGCCGACGTGTCCTCGAGGAGGTCGCCGAACTGGGTCTCGCCCTGGTCGTCGACCGCCATGTTCAGCGAGACCGGGTCGCGGGCCCAGTCCAGGACGTCGATGACGCGGTCCGGGTTGGAGCCCAGCTCCGCGGCGATCTCCGTCGGCTCCGGGTCGCGTCCGTGCTCGCGGTTGAACTCGCGCTGCACTCGGCGGATGCGGCCCAGCTCCTCGACCAGGTGGACGGGGAGGCGGATGGTGCGGGACTGGTCGGCGATGGAACGGGTGATGGCCTGACGGATCCACCACGTGGCGTACGTGGAGAACTTGAAGCCCTTGCGGTAGTCGAACTTCTCGACGGCGCGCACCAGGCCCGCGTTGCCCTCCTGGATGAGGTCAAGCAGGGGCAGGCCGCTGCGCGGATAACGGCGGGCCACGGCGACGACCAGCCGGAGATTCGACCGGATGAAGACGTCCTTGGCCCGCTCGCTCTCGGCGACCAGCGCCTCGAGCTCCTCGCGGGTCGCGTCCGCCTTGGCGTCGTCGACCTCGCCGTCGATGATCTGCTGCGCGAACACACCCGCCTCGATGATCTGGGACAGCTCGACTTCCTTGGCGGCGTCGAGCAGCGGTGTACGCGCGATCTCGTCGAGATACATGCCGACCAGGTCGCGATCGGCGATCTCGCCGCCTACGGCGCGAACACTGCGCGCCGCGTCGGTCTCGCCGGCGGCGGCGGACTTACGACGGGCGACGGCACGGGTTGCCATGCGTGCTCCCTTGCGATGGTGGCTGGCAGGTGGTCCTGGAAGCTGGGGGCCTCACCCTCCCGGGTGCCCGGCATCCGAAGGAAACAACGACTGGAATCCGGACAGAATTCCCATGGGGCGCCTCGATTTTTCTGATCATGCAGTACCCTGTGCCGCCACAAAGGGAGACAGGATGTCGTCGGAACGTACAGAGGTGCAGGTCAGGCCAGGAGTCGAGGGTGACCTCGGAGCCCTCACGGACCTCTACAACCACTACGTACGTGAGACGCCCATCACATTCGACACGGCTGCCTTCTCGCCGGAAGAGCGTCTGCCCTGGCTGCTCTCCCACCCAGAAGACGGCCCGCACCGCCTGATGGTTGCCACCGACACGGACTCACAGCGGATTCTGGGGTACGCCACATCCAGCGCGTTCCGCCCCAAGCCCGCGTACGCCACCTCCGTGGAGGTGACCATCTACCTCGCCCCGGACGCGGGCGGCCGCGGGATCGGCACCCTGCTCTACAAGGCCCTCTTCGAGGCGCTCGCCGGCGAGGACCTGCATCGCGCCTACGCCGGCATCGCCCAGCCGAACGAAGCGTCCGCGCGACTGCACGAACGCTTCGGGTTCCGGCACGTGGGGACGTACCGGCAGGTGGGCCGGAAGTTCGGCCGCTATTGGGATGTGGCCTGGTACGAGAAGGAGCTGTGAACCCGGAAAGGGGCCGGCCCATCAACCGCCCCCGCAGCAACCGACCGCCCATCAACCGCCCCCGCCTCAACCGATCTGCAGCGACCGCTTCGCCATTCCCAGCCAGAAGCCGTCGATCACCGTGCGCTGCGCGGAGAGCTCCTCGTGGCCCGCCCCCAGGGTGACGAAGAGGGGTGCGAAGTGCTCGGTGCGCGGGTGGGCGAGGCGGCCCCCCGGCGCCTTGTTCTCGAAGTCGAGCAGGGCGTCCAGGTCTTGCGAGTCCAGGGCCCGTCGCCCCCAGTCGTCGAATTCGGCCATCACCGAGGCGATCCGGCCCTCCTGGCTGAGTGCGCGCAGGTTGTGCGTGAAGAACCCGGAGCCGACGATCAGCACGCCCTCGTCGCGCAGGGGCGCGAGCTTGCGGCCGATGTCCATCAGCTCGGCCGGGTCCAGCGTCGGCAGGGAGATCTGCAGGACCGGGATGTCGGCCGCGGGGAACATCTCCACCAGCGGGACGTAGGCGCCGTGGTCGAGGCCGCGGTCCGGGACGTCCTGCACCGGCCTGCCAGGGGTGCGCAGCAACTTGCGTACGGACTCGGCGAGTTCCGGTGCTCCGGGGGCGGCGTACCGGACCTGGTAGTAGTGCTCGGGGAAGCCCCAGAAGTCGTAGACCAGGGGCACCGTCTCCACCGCACCGAGCGCGAGCGGGGCCTCCTCCCAGTGGGCGGAGACCATGAGGATCGCCTTGGGGCGCGGCAGATCGGCGGACCAGGCGGCCAGCTGGCCGGGCCAGACCGGGTCGTCGGCCAGCGGCGGGGCACCATGACTCAGATAGAGGGCGGGCATGCGCTCGGGCACGGCACGCTCCTCGGTGGCGGCGGACATGACGGCGGCTCCCTCCGGGCGTTCGGGGACACCCGGCACTCGACCGCGCCCGGTCTCCCCGACTCCATGGTCGTACGGGTACCCGCACGCTCGTACGGCGGTCTCGTGCTCGTACGGCTCGTACGGCGGCGTTCGCGCCCGCACCGACCAAATAGTTGAAGTCTCAAGCTACAACGCAAACCATACCCCTTGGTTGTTTAAGTTTCAAGGAGGGACCTCGTACAGTGGGGTACATGAACACGGCATCCGCTGAAGAGCCGCGCTGGCTCAATGACGAGGAACAGCGCATCTGGCGTGCGTACATGGCAGCCTCCACCCTCCTCGAGGACCACCTCGACCGCCAGCTGCAGCGTGACGCGGGCATGCCGCACATGTACTACGGGCTGCTCGTGCAGCTCGAAGAGGCCCCGCGCAGACGGCTGCGGATGACCGAACTGGCCATGAAGGCGAAGATCACCCGCTCCCGCCTCTCCCACGCGATCGCACGGCTGGAGAAGAACGGCTGGGTGCGGCGCGAGGACTGCCCCTCCGACAAGCGAGGCCAGTTCGCGGTGCTGACCGACGAGGGCTACGAGGTGCTGCGGCGGACCGCCCCGGGCCATGTGGCGGCCGTACGCCAGGCCCTCTTCGACCGGCTCGACCCGGACCAGCTGAAGGCGCTCGGCGAAGCGGTGCGGATCGTCGCGGAGGGGCTCCAGCCGAAGGACGCGGGCGCGGACCTGCCCTGGCTGCGGTAGGAAGCGCTAGGAAGCGACACGAGGCCCAACTCCCTTGGTCCATGGGCCGGCAGGAAGTCGCCGACCCAAGCCCCGACTCCCGGGGCCCGTGGGCCGGCCGGAGCTCGCCGCCTCGTACCCCTGTAGGTCACAACGCCCCCGGACGCAGGTCCGCCCCGGCTCCGTTGAGCTCGGAGCCGGGGCGGACCCTGGGAGTCGTACGGGCGAGGCGTCCCCACCCCCCGCCCGTACGCGAAGTGCCCGGAGAAGTACCCGAAGAACCTGACGTGCCAGGGGTACGTGGTGTCAGTGGGCGACCACCGGCACCTTGAGCTCGTCCTCGATGTCCGCACCCTCGCCGGAGACCGCGGAGACGTCCGGGCGTCCGGTGTTGATGAGGGTCACGGCGACCGCGGCGGCGAGCACGAGGATGCCGACGGCGAACCAGATCGCGTTGGTGTAACCGTGCACCTGGCCCTGCAGCTGGACCAGCTGCTGCTGGGGCTTGGAGGCGGCACCGGCGATGTGGTCCTTGATGTACGAGGTGGTCGCCGAGGCGGCGATCGTGTTCAGCAGCGCCGTGCCGATCGCGCCGCCCACCTGCTGCGAGGTGTTGACCATCGCGGAGGCGACACCCGCGTCACGCGGCTCGATGCCGAACGTGGCCAGGGACATGGCGGGCATGAACGCCGTACCCATGCCGAGACCGAGCAGCACCATCCCCGGCAGGATCGTCGAGGAGTACGAGGAGCCGATCTCCAGCTGGGTCAGGAACAGCATGCCGAGCGCGGCGACCAGGAAGCCCGGGCCCATCAGCAGACGCGGTGCGACCCGGGTCATCAGGCGCGTGCCGATCTGCGTGGAGCCCACCATCATGCCGCCGATCATCGGCAGGAAGGCGAAGCCGGTCTTCACCGGCGAGTAGCCCTTCACGATCTGCAGGTAGTAGGTCAGGAAGAGGAACAGGCCGAACATCGCGATGATCGCGAGGCCGAGCGAGAGGTAGACGCCGCCGCGGTTGCGCTCGGTGATGACGCGGAGCGGCAGCAGCGGGGCCTTGACCCGGGTCTCGGTGAAGACGAACCCGGCGAGCAGTACCACCGAGGCGGCGAAGAGGCTGAGCGTCACGGAGTCGCCCCAGCCGTCGGACTCGGCGCGGGTGAAGGCGTAGACGAGCGTGACCAGACCGAGGACGGAGAGGACGACGCCGGGGATGTCGAGCGGCGAGCGGTTGCGGCCACCGGCCGGCTCACGGATGACGAAGTACGCGCCCGTGGCGGCGATGATCGCGAACGGGATGTTCACGAAGAACGTCCAGCGCCAGTCGAGGTACTCGGTGAGGACACCGCCGAGGATGAAGCCCACGGCGCCGCCGCCACCGGCGATCGCGCCGTAGATGCCGAACGCCTTGGCGCGCTCCTTCGGCTCGGTGAACATCACGGCGAGCAGGGAGAGCGCGGCGGGCGCGAGCAGCGCGCCGAACGCACCCTGCAGGGCGCGGGCGCCGAGCATCATCGCCTCGTTCGTGGCCGCGCCGCCGAGGGCGGACGCGCCGGCGAAGCCGATCAGACCGGCGACAAAGGTGCGCTTTCGGCCCCACAGGTCGGCGATACGGCCGCCGAAGAGCAGCAGCCCGCCGAAGGCGAGGGCGTAGGCCGTGATGACCCACTGGCGGTTGCCGTCCGATATCCCCAGGTCCTGCTGGGCGGAGGGCAGTGCGATGTTCACGATCGTCGCGTCGAGGACGACCATCAGCTGGGCGAGCGCGATGAAGGTCAGCGCCTTCCAGCGGTTGGCATGTGCATCGGAGGGCGGTGCCGCCTTGGCGGTGGCCTGGACTGTTTCAGACATGGGGGTACCCACTTCGGGACTTCGCAGAATTGGAAAGTGAAGGAGAAGGTGACGGTGAACGTGAAGGTGAACGTGAAGGTGATGCGCGTCGGTGAACAGGGACGGCTCGTCGACGGTGACGGCCGGGAAGCGGAACGGCTCGTCTTCGGTGACGGCCGTGAAGTCTGTCGTCGGTGGTGACGTCAGAGGTGATGACGTGCGCCGGGGCCGGAACTCATCGGTCGCGGTGCCGTGATCGGGTCGGTAGCGGCGCTGCGCTACGGGTCACTGTGGTGCTGTTGGTCTGCGGTGCTGCGGTTCGGGTCGGTTGCCGTACGGGACGGGACGGGCTGAGGGCTCACGCTCGTTGCAGGTCCTCCACGGTCGCGGCCACTCCGGGCAGTTCGGAGCGGGCGGGTGCCCGCATACCGTCCAGGAGCAGCTGCACATGACGGTGCACGAAGCGGTCGATGCCCTGGCACGCGGTGCCGGGCAGCGGCCGGGTGAGTTGGCTGAGGGCGATCATCATGTCGCCGAACTCGACGTCGGGGCGCAGTTGCCCGGCCTTGCGGGCGCGCCCCATCAGTTCCTCGACCAGTTCCGTGATGCGCTCCCGGGCGGCGACCAGATCAGGATGGTTCTGATCGAAGCCCTGGGAGAGCATCGGGCACAGGGCGCCGATGCGCTCGTCCGCAGCGGCGTGCACGAAGCGGCTCAACGCCTCGAACGGGTCACCGCCCACGGCGAGCGCCGACTCGATCTGTTCCGAGGTGCGGTCCATGACCGAGCAGACGACCTCCCGCGCCAGGGAGTCGCGGTCGGGGAAGTTGCGGTACACCGTGGCGTTGCCGACGCCGGCCCGGCGGGCGATCTCGTCGAACGGCACCTCGGCGCCGAACTCGACGAACATCTCTCGCGCGGCGGCGACGATCCGCTCCCGGTTGCGCAGGGCATCGGCGCGCGGCCGGGGCGCTCGACGCTGCACGGGGGTCGCGGTCTCCACGGTGTACTCCTCACGTAGTGCTGTCCGGGTCCTGCTGGGCTCACGTAGTGCTGTCCGGATCCTGCTGGGCTCACGCAGTGCTGTCCGGGTCCTGCTGGGTTCCGTCGCTCCGGGCGCCCCCTGGCTCCGGGACTCCGAAGCGCCGGGTGGTGCCGTCACGATCCGAGGGCTCCGGCGCGCGGCGGTGGTGCCGTCGCGGTCCGGTGGCCCCCGGGCGATCCGGGGATCGTTTCCCCGTTTCGCTCGGACACCTGGCTAAACGGGGAAACGATCCCCGGTTATTTCCCCAGCCGCATGTGACCTGCGTCACATGCCTTCGGGCGATAAACCCACGTTCGGTCTCCCCCAGCGAGCGCCCCCGCATCCCTCCACCGAGGGTGATCGAAAGGGTGCAGCCGGAGACCGGCGGCTGCCGGGGAGCGAAGGGCCCATGCATGCAGCCGACCAGCCGTCGGATACGCCCGCGCCGTGTGGCCGCGCTCGCCACGGTGACCGCTCTGACGCTGGCGGTCAGCACCTCCGCCGGCACCGGACACCTCACGGCGGGCTCGACCGCGGCGGGTTCCATCGCACTGGCCCGCTCCACGGCGCTCGGCTCCTGCATGATCAACGGCGCGATGGGGGTGCAGATGTCGGAGGGCATCCCGACCCCGGCCGGCTACGCCCGCTCCACCGGCACGGTCCACGCCCTCAATCTGATGGTCGACTTCTCCGACGCACCCGGACAGGGCAGCGCACTCGACCGCCTCGCGGAGTTCTTCCCCAAGACCCGGGAGTGGTTCCGCACCAGCTCGTACGGCCGCCTCGACTACCGCCCCGAGGCCCCCATCGGACACTGGCTGCGCATGCCCAAGTCCTTCAAGGCGTACGGCATAGAACGCGGCGCGCCCTTCGACCCCGGCTACCGCGATCTGGTCCAGGACATCGTGGCCGCCGCCGACCCGACGGTGGACTTCCGCTCGTACGACATCCTGAACGTACTGGTCACCCCGAACGCGGGCCCCTCAGCGCTCGACACCGTCCTGTCGGTGACCTTCGCCGGCAACACCGAGGCCCCGGTCGCCGACGGCGTCCCGGTCTCCAACGCGTCCTTCGTCTACAGCCGCCAGGACGACGGTTCCGGCTCCTACACCGACACCGGCTACCGGGTCCTGCCGCACGAGAACGGCCACACCTTCGGCCTGCCCGACCTCTACACCCAGGACGGCGGCGGCGCGGTCGGCCATTGGGACATCATGAGCGAGGACTGGGGGGCCGACAACGACCTGCTCGGCTGGCACAAGTGGAAGCTCGGCTGGCTCGACACGTCCCAGGTCCGCTGCGCCGCCGTCCCCGGCACCACCGAGTACACCCTGACCCCGCTGGCCACCAAGGGCGGCGCCAAGCTCGTCTTCGTACCCCTCGACGCGAAGACCGGATACGCGCTGGAGCTGCGCACGCGCGCCGGCAACGACGAGACGGTCTGCCGCCCCGGCATCCTCATCTACAAGGTCGACGCCGACGTGGACACCGGCAACGGCCCCATCACTGTCTACGACTCCCAGCGCGACAGCGGCGGCTGCACCCGAAGCCCCAACGTCCACGCCGAACTCTCCGACGCGCCCTTCGTCCCCGGCGAGTCCTTCCAGGACCCGAAGACCGGCGTCCGCGTGACGATCGCGGGTGCGGATCTGGCGGGGGACTACCGGGTGTTGGTGACGCGGCGGTGACTCGGGCGCCGTTAGCCGGGGGCGCCGACCGCCGGCCGCGTGACCCGGGCCCGCTCCGCGACGCAGCGAACCGCCCGGCCGAAGTGATCAACCGGGCGCCGTCGATCTGCTGAGGTGGCGGGCAAGCACTACGGTGTCTCACCAGAGATCCGCAACGGAGAGCCCATGCCATCGAACGTCTCGCCCGTCTCGTCGGCACCCGACACCGCCGTACCCGCCGAGGCCGTCGCTCCCCTCATGCGCGGCATCGCCGTACTGCGGCGGCTCACCGAGGCCGACGGGATGTCCAGCCTCAGCGGCCTCGAACGGGCCACCGGGCTCGCGCGGTCAACCGTCGACCGGATCACGGCCACGCTCGCGCGCATGGGATACGTACGTCTGGACGGCCGGGACGCCCTCCTCGCGCCGCGTCTGATGGAACTCGGCAACGCCTATCTGGCCGCCCTGCGCCTCCCCCGGCTCCTCGACGCCCACGCCGACGCGCTGGCCGACGAACTGGACGAGTCGGTGTCCCTGGCCGTCGGTGACCTCGACGGGATCAGGTTCATCCACCAGGCCACCCGGCGCCGCGCGATGTCCCTGAGCTTCCGCATCGGTGACCTGCTGCCCGCGGAACGCACCGCGCCGGGACCGCTGTTCGCCACCGAGTGGGACGCCGAGGCCTGGACCCGCTGGCGCACCCGCCGGGCGGCCGACCCCGAGGACCGCGGTTTCCCGGCGGTGCCGGCGCGGAGCCGGCCGATCGACGACGCGGACGAGGACGACGGCGATGACGGCGATGACGCGCGGGGCGCGGACGCGGCGGGCGGGGCGGCGGGCCAGGGTGTCCCTGGGGCGGGTCGGGCGGCGGCCGGCCGGAGTGCGTCCCTTTCTGCCCCTTCTGCCTCTTCCACCCCTTCCGTTCCTTCCGCAACCGTCGGAGACGACTTCGAGCGGCGTACGGCCGAGGCCCGGGAGGCCGGCTGGTCACTGGACGACCAGCTGATCGAGCCGGGTCTGGTGGCGCTCTCCGTGCCGGTGCGCGACCCCGGCACGGGCCGGATCGCCTGTGTCGTGAGCGTGGTGAGCCACACGAGCCGGCACACCGGGGCGGACCTGCGGGACTCGCTGCTGCCACGGCTGCGGGCGGCGGTGCACGCGATGGAGGAGGAGCTGGGCCGGGAGTCGGCCCTGGCACCGGCCACCGGGCCCGCCACCACGCGCTCGGGCCTCGCCGTGTGGACGGGCGCGTCCAAGCAGGAACTGGGCCGGGAGTTCGTCGAGTCACTGGCCCGCGGTCTGACGGTGTTCACCGCCTTCGGCGAGGGCCGCGCGGAACTGACCCTCACGGAGGTCGCCCAGGCCACCGGGCTCGCCCGGGCCACGGCTCGCCGCGCCCTGATCACCCTGGAGCACCTCGGCTACGTCACGTCCCACGACCGCGTCTTCGGGCTGACCCCGCGGGTGCTGGGCCTCGGCTTCCCGCCTCTGTCCCGGCTGTCACTCCCCCAGATCGCACACCCGTACCTCACGGCGCTCTCGCAGCGGCTCCAGGACTCGGCCTCGCTCGCGGTCCTGGCCGGCGACGACATCCAGTACACCGCCCGGGTCGCCGCGCGGCGCGTGATGAGCGTCAACGTCACGGTCGGCACCCGGCTCCCCGCGTACGCGACCTCCCTGGGCCGGGTCATGCTGGCCGACCTCCCCGACCCCACGCTCCCCGACCTGACCCCGCTGACCCCTCGTACGATCACGGACCCCGCACGGCTGAGAGCCACCCTGCACCACGTACGGGACGAGGGATACGCCCTGGTCGACGAGGAGTTGGAGCAGGGCCTGCGCTCCATCGCCGTACCGGTACGGGACCGTACCGGCCGGGTCGTCGCCGCGGTGAACGTCGCCATGCACAGCAGCCGCCGCACCCCCGAGCAGTGCGTCGAGGAGGTCCTCCCGGAACTCCACACCGCCGCGACCCGCATCGAGTCGGACCTACACGTGGCAGGCCGCTTCAGCCGAGTCCCCCTTGTGTGACCCCGCCGCCCCTCCCTACCCCTCCCTGGGCCTTGACCTGCGAGAACCGGAACCTTTCCGACCGCGCCCCCACATCCGCTAGGCTGGTCGCCGGGTCTCACCGAGATCCGCCCGCCTTCGTAGCTCAGGGGATAGAGCACCGCTCTCCTAAAGCGGGTGTCGCAGGTTCGAATCCTGCCGGGGGCACAACGCATTACCGCCCTGACCTGGGGTTTCTTCCCTAGGGAGGGCTCCTACTCGGCCTCGGACTCCTCGTCCGGGGCCGTTTGCGTGA
This sequence comes from Streptomyces sp. NPDC058274, assembly GCF_042881375.1. Taxonomy (NCBI): domain Bacteria; kingdom Bacillati; phylum Actinomycetota; class Actinomycetes; order Kitasatosporales; family Streptomycetaceae; genus Streptomyces; species Streptomyces sp. NPDC058274. The sequence goes on along the minus strand of NZ_JBHVXW010000004.1, from coordinate 248,159 downwards.
GCGGTGCGTGAGCGGACGGAGAGTTGATCTCCGAAATTCCTCCCAACGGATCAGCATCATCCGGCACGGGCTCCGGGCCGGGATGCTCCGCGTCGTCGGGCTCTGTCGCCGCTTCGGAGGCGGTGTTTTCGGAGGTCGCGCGGGCGCGCGGGACGAGCCGGGCTGCGGCCTCGGCGATCGCCGGGTCCGCTTCGGGGAGCAGGCTCGTGTACGTGTCGGCCGTGATGGTGATCGAGGAGTGGCCGAGCATTGGAGTGACCCCATGGCCCCCAACAACAGCGCCCGGAAGCTCTTCGCCGACGTCACCGAACGGACCGTACCGGCGTACGTCGAGGCGTTCCTCGGACTGCTCCTGGCCTCCGGCACCACCGCCCTCATCCACCTGTCCACTGTGCTGTCGGCAGCCGTCGCCGCGATCCCGGCCGGCCTCGCCGTCGCGAAGGGAGCAGTCGGCACCCTCCTCGGCCGCACCGGCACAGCCTCCTGGCTCCCCGCCAAGACCGACCCGGCCTCCACCCCCGTCGTCTGACTCCCCTACGAAGAAGTCGCCATGCCCGACAGAGAGATCGCCCTGGAGCTCGCCGAACTCCGCCGCGCCCTCGAAGTCGGGCTCGCGCGCATCGACGGCCAACTCGCGCTCCTGGTCCAGCGATCCGACCAGGTCGACAAGGCCATCGCCGAACTCGACGCCCGTGTAACCGCCTTGGAGCGAACCCGCTGGCCGCTCCCTACCATCAGCGCACTCACGGGGCTCGCCGCCTTGACGGTCGCCGTCTGGTCGGCAATCGGCGGCAGGTGATCGAACCCGCACGGTCCCGCGACCATCTGCACCCGCTACACGTGATGGTTGTCACGCGTCATGATCGACGCGACATGATCCTATGAGCAGACTGTTAGATCATCTGCTCGATACGTTGCCTGCGACCACCACTTTCACGCGCAGGGGGAACAACGTTGCGCATACGTACGAGACTTGCGGCCTTCATATCCGCCGTCGGCGTGGGCATAGCCCTTCCGCTCACCGGCGCGGCACCGGCGCAGGCGGCGGCTCCGAAGACCGCCTGCAACACCATGTACAGCGCCCAGATCACGTTCTGGGCCATGACGTGCGCCCGCCCGGGCGAACCCATGATCGGCGGCTTCGCCACCTGGCGAAACGTACCGATCACCTACGACCAGGTCAGCACCAGCGCGACCGTGCAGACGTCGAACTATCTGCGCCTCACGCCCAATACGTCCAGCAGCGAGTTCGGCCGGAACATCGAGATCGGCCTATACGCCGAGAAGACCGGCAAGACCACCATGACGTACGGGCCCCGCTGGACCGAGCTCGGCGCGAACGGCGGACGCACCAAGGCCATCACCGCCGGAGTCAACCCGACCAAGCAGGACAAGCGGAACCACACCTACATGCTGGTCCGCAAGGCCAGCGGCAATCAGTGGGACGTGTTGTACGACTTCAACACGGTGGGCAGCACCACCGACCAGCTCAAGGTCGTCGGGGGCAACACGAACCGCATCGACGTCGGCCTTGAGGTGACCGGCCCGCAGTACACGAACGTCCCGGACATCTCCAGCCGCATGCAGTTCATGGACGGCAACAAGTCCTGGCACCAGGTCGCCACCAAGAACGTCGCCAAGGTCCTCTCCCTGGCCACGTGCAGCAGCACGAAGAAGCCGCCGTACTGCTTCAAGAGCAAGCTGACGGACAACACCAACTTCACGCAGTGGACGGTGAGCAAGCCGCGCAAACCCGCGGCGGCCTCTACCACCGCGGCACGGGCCACGACCGCGCCTTCGTCGTGGGCCTCCCTGCGGGAGTCCGATGATGTGCCGACCACCTTCAACGGCGTCGACCAGAACGCCCTGTCCGCCTGCCTGGACCAGGACCCCGACAGCTGCCTCCGGACGGTTCCGGGCCTGTCGGAGTGTGTGCGAACCATCCGCGTGTGCAACGCCGTCGCAGTGCACGCTCGTCCGCAGGCCATGACCACCCGCGCCGCAGCCGGGACGGGTGACTCAGGTGATTCCCCCAGCGCGGCATCCCTCCGCGAGCGCGCGGCACGCTCCTTCGCCGTCGACCCGCGGCAGATCAGCCTGACCCAGTCGTCCGCCGACGGTGAGCACTCCCTGAGCACCGCGGCGCAGGCGGAGACGACGTGGACCGTCACGTCCCGGCAGATGACAGCGGGGCTGGGGCACGAGGAGCACCGGCGTTACCGCGGCTTCACCGCCATCTACTCCGCCCAGACCGGCCAGCTCCTCGAAGCGTGCTGGGGCGGGATGTGCCGTTCCTGACCGGAGACGGTCAGGAACTCCCCGTCGGCCAAGGCCGTCACGGGCCATCCCGAGCCAACGCCCCTTCCAGGCCACCCCACTTCGCATCGCTTCACAGGGAGCACGTCCACATGCAGCACCTGAACCATCGAATACGACTGGTCCGTTGGGCCCGCCTGGCGGCAGCCGCCTGCGCCGTGACCCTCTTGACCACGACCGCGGCCACCGCGGCTACTGACCGGACGAACACCCCTCGACGGACCACCGCCGCACGATTCGTCAACGCCTCGGCCGTCCCCAAGTCCGAACTCCAAAAGCTGAACCGCCCCGTTCGGCTTGCCACCTACCAGCGCCGGCACGGCGAGCACGTACCGCTCGACCGCACACTCCGACGCGCACCCGCCGACGACCGGACCGACCTGCGCCAGCAGTGCGCGAATCAGGCGACAGCCGCGAAGACCCAGACCGGCTGGATCAAGAGCCGCTTCGAGAGCTGCCAGAAGAAGCCGTACGACCTGGTCCTTCGCGACAAGAACGGCACCGAAGCCATCGGCCGCCTCTGGTTCGATATGTGGACCCTGGGCTTCGCCTACGACGGCAGCCGCCGAGTCGACTACGTCGCCAGCGTCGAGAACATCCGCGTGCAGACCGTCGGCACCGAGGACGCCACCAAGTGGAGCGTGGGCCAGTTCTTCCGGCACAGCGTCAACGCCAGCTCCAGCGACCCCAACCCGCAGGTGACCGCCCCGGACACGGTCTCGCGGGACGAACTCCTCGGTGTCTGGGACACGAAGCCCACGTGGACGCTCACGTACACCTCCCCCGACCTGGGAGCCCAGTACAACAACGGCAACCAGCAGAAGGTCGCCGCGACGGTCTTCCTGGACCTCACCGTCTCCTCGCCCACTGTCTCCCCGTACCAGGAGGTCGACGCCTACCACTCGGCCGTCCGCTTCGACTACGCCGGCCCCGTGGCAGGCAAGTTCCTGGGCACCGTCCTCACCGGGGCCCGCGTACAGCTCGTGATGAGCCGCATGGACTCCGCCGTCAAGGAGAGCGCCCTGCACATCTACGACGCGCTGAAGCGCCCGGAGCGCACGTTCCCGTCCTTCCAGGGCAAGACCGTCCCCGGCGAGAAGGGCCCGCTTCACCGGCTGATCGACAAGGACAAACAGCAGGCCAACCGCACCAAGTCCATCAAGGAGTGTAAGAAGGTGTGGGGTGACTATTCGGGCAGCGGGTTGGAGTGCGACGAGTACCCCTTCGCCAGCACCAAGGAAGGGTCGAACAAGGGCGACAACCGCTACTCCGTCCGCCTGATCAGCGGCACGGACAACCGCAACGGCGGCAACCGGCTCGACGCGATGTACACCACCAACCGCGTCCTGGACGGCGACGCCTTCTACGTGAAGATCACCGACTGACGGACGATCCGACAGAAAGGCATCCCATGGCGCTCTTCGCCGAATTCAGCGTCACCGCAAGCCCCGACCGCCGGCTCGTCGAGGTCTACGACGCCGACGCCTACCTGGGCGACGAAGAAGCCATGGACGCCGCGGAGGTACAGGTGGTGGCGGGCAATGGCTACCACCTGTACCTCCTCAGTCTCCAGCCCGACATCGACGTACGAATCACCGTCCGCGTCTGGGACACGCCCCCCAAGCCTCCCGCCGACGCCGAGGGCCACGTCCCGGTCAACATCGAGTCCGCGACCGGCACCCTGGTCTTCGGTCAGCTAACCCTGGGCCCGGCCGGCGAGATGACCTTGCCCCGCCCGGGCGTGTACGAGGGATACGCGTGGTGGGCCGGGCGCGCAGCGGCCTCCGCCTACTACGACGAAACCCTCAGCAATATCGACGACGACTGGCCACCCGAACAGATCCGGCAAGCATGGAACCGGTGTCCCGTCGACGAACGCTACGTCCTCGATCTGTCCTTCGTACGGGACCCCTCCCCGGACGACGAGGACGACGCAGACGACGAATGAACAAGTCGCGTTCGGAGACGACGGCGCCCCGGGCAGAGTGCTACTCAGACCCAAGACTCGAACCTGCGGCCGACGGCCGAGCCGATTCATAGGCACAGAGTGGACTCGATGGCGATCCGTGACCCCAGGGACCACGACCCGTAATGGTTCCCATCTGTCTGGTGCCCCGCCGGGGGCACGACGCGTCACCACTCTGACCTGGGATTTCTCCCCCAGGGTGGGCTTCTACTCGGCCTCGGACGTCTCGTCCGGGGCCGTTTGCGTGAGCGGTGTGTGAGCGGACGGAGAGTTGACCTCCGGATTTTCTCCCGACGGATCAGCATCATCCGGCACGGGCTCCGGGCCGGGATGCTCCGCGTCGTCGGGCTCGGCCTCCGCTTCGGGGGCGGTGTTTTCGGAGGTGGCGCGGGCGCGCGGGACGAGCCTGGATGCGGCCTCGGCGATCGCCAGGTCGGCCTCGGGGAGCAGGCTCGTGTACGTGTCGGCCGTGATGGTGATCGAGGAGTGGCCGAGCATTTCCTGGATGTCCTTGAGGTCGGCCCCAGCGATGGTAGGGCAGGACAAACGGCCGCGCAGCGATTCCAAGGCGGCGAGCAGCCGGGCGGTTGATCGGATCGGGAAGCATCGGTGGGCCCCTCTATGAGGCGGCGAACGGCACCGCCGATGCTTCTCTCGTGTCCGCCGCACCGTGGAGACACAGACCCTTTGCCGCTCGCGTGGGCGACTGGCTGACGAATAGTCAGGATGTCGGAGTCGAGATCTTCAACTTGCCTACAGTTAAACCCATTTGAAACCAATCGGCCGACCGTAAGGGTCTCGCATCCTGAGAAGACCCCCAGGATCTCTTGCTAGCTACACGATCATTCATCCAGTCTGATCTCCGGAGGCATGCTCTACACAGTGGGGCAGAGCAGGGGGAATCGGAAGCTACGACACTCTTCACCTGTCGTTCCACGAGAACGTTGCCACGGAACGGGGTCGTCCAGCGAGCCGCTGACAGGACGGCGTGACAGCCAAAGAGCTAGCCACGCTGTGCTCACGCGCGCACGGACTGTCGACGCCCCATTGCCACTTGAAGCTGAGGGACTTTCAGGTAATGACCAAGCCGCGCAAAATTGTCCTGGCCTTTTCCGGGGGACTCGACACATCAGTCATTCTGAAGTGGCTGCAGATCGAGTACGACGCCGAAATCGTCACGTTCACCGCCGATCTCGGCCAAGGCGAGGAACTGGAAGCCGCCAGGCAACGAGCCTTGGCACTGGGCGTGAAGCCCGAGAACATTTTCATCGAAGATCTTCGGCACGAGCTGATGTCCGAGTACGCCTTCCCGATGTATCGCGCGAACGCTGCTTACGAGGGCAATTACCTGATGGGGACGCCCATAGCCAGACCGCTGGTGGCCAAGCGGCAGATCGAGATCGCGCGCCAGGTGGGCGCCGACGCCGTCGCCCACGGCGCGACGGGCAAGGGCAACGACCAACTGCGCTTCGAGCTGGCCTACTACGCCCTCGCACCGGACATCCAGGTGATCGCGCCCTGGCGGGAATGGGACATGGCCGGCCGTGCTCAGCTGATCGAGTTCGCTGACCTGCACAGCATCCCGGTCGCCAAGGACAAGCGCGGTGGGGCCCCCTACTCGGCCGACTCGAACATGCTGCACATCTCCTGCGAGGGCAAAGAGCTCGAAGACCCCTGGGTCACACCAGAGGACGAAGCCTGGGTCCGGACCAAGTCGCCGGAAGAAGCCCCCGACAGGCCGACCACCATCGAGATCGAGTTCTCGAAGGGCGACCCCGTTGCGATCGACGGTGAGACGTTCGACCCGGTGTCCCTGCTGGCCCGTCTGAACGAACTCGGTGCGGAGAACGGCATCGGCAGGATCGACATCGTCGACACCCGGTACGTCGGAATGAAGTGCCGTGGCCTGTTCGAGACTCCCGGCGGGACCATCTGGCTGCAGGCACACCGTGCCATCGAATCCATCACGCTCGACCGCGGGGAAGCCCATCTCAAGGACGAGTTGATGCCGCGTTATGCGGAACTCATCTACAACGGTTACTGGTTCGCTCCTGAGCGGGAAATGCTCCAGGCTCTCGTGGACAAGAGCCAGGAGCGCGTCACCGGAACCGTACGCCTCAAGCTCTACAAGGGGAACGTCATCGTCGAGGGCCGCAAGAGCCCGAACTCCCTCTACAGCCAGGATCTGGTCACCTTCGAGGAGGGCGGCGGATACCAGCAGCGGGATGCGACCGGGTTCATCCGCATCAACGCTCTGCGGCTGCGCCAGTTGGGACACGTGCGCAAGGGTGTGTCGTAGACCGAAATTCGCGCGTACTGCACCGGCGTAGACACCCTCCGGACGGATTCACGTCCCAGGCGAGAGAAATGTGTGCATGACTCACAAGCAGTTGCTGACGATCGACGATCTCACCGCATCCGATGTGCTGGACATCATTGAGGTCGCCGATCTCCTGGAAAAGCACCGCAGGCGTTTCGGCCATCTTCCCGCCCTGTTGCGCGGGAAATGTCTGGGCATGATCTTCGACGAGACATCGCTGCGCACTCGGACCGCGTTCGAACGGGCCATAGGGGACCTGGGCGGCCAGGCGATCCACTACAACGGCGCGGAAGCCCGCGTCGGACGCCACGCGGCGAAGACCGAGCACCTGCCCGACTTCGTGAAGGTGGCGGGCGGATTCAACGATGTGCTGCTGAGCCGCATCTACGACTTCGCCACCCAGGAACAGATCTGTGCGCTGTCCCCGGTTCCTTTCGTCAACGGCATGTGCGACGAGCACCACCCCACGCAGGCCCTGTGCGACTTCCTCACCATCAAGCGGCAGTTCGGCGCCGTGAGGGGGATCAACATCGCCTTCGTCGGCGACGGGACGAACATCGCCCTCTCGCTCGCACAGACCGCCGCCAAGGTCGGCGCACACTTCACCTGTGCGACGCCGGAGAAGTTCGCGCTGCCGACGGACCAGACCGCGCAGCTGGCCGGATTCACCGCCACCACCGACGCGGAGGCCGCCGTCAAGGACGCTCACGTGGTGGTCGCCGACGCGTGGATCCCGATGAACAAGGCCCACGAGGCCGAGCTGCGCCGTGAGGTCCTGGCTCCCTACCGCGTCACCCCCGCCCTCATGGCACAGGCCCGCCCGGACGCGGTCTTCCTCCATAACCTTCCCGCCTACCGGGGCGACGAGGTCGTGCCCGAGGTCATCGACGGACCGCAGTCGGTGATCTACGACGAGGCCGTCGCCCGGCTGCACATCGCCCGGGCCCTGCTGCTGTACTGCCTGCGGCCCGACTGGGCGGACCTGGTGGCCGCCGCGAACGCCGGAACGACCGAGGCGTTCGACCGCCACCTGGACGAGATCGCGGCACTTCCGGCCTCCCGGAGCCTGTCATGAGCGCCGACGAGCGGTCCCTGGCCGCCCGGCGGATGGACGCGATCGGTACGAGCGCACACTACGACCGCCGGCTCGCGCCGTACGACATCGCCGCCTCGCAGGCGCACGTCACGATGCTGCACAAGCAGGGGATCGTTCCGGCGGATGCCGCGGCCGGGCTGCACCGCGGTCTGGACCTGCTCAAGGAGCAGATCGAGACGGGAGCCGACCCGCTCGATCCGGCTGCCGAGGACGTACACACCGCGATAGAGCAGTACCTGGAGACGCAGATCGGGGCCGACGCGGGCTGGCTCGGGACCGCGCGCGCCCGCAACGATCTCGCCGTGACCGCGCTCCGGCTCTGGACCCGCGATCAGGTGGGCGTGTTGACCGGGAAGGTCCTGGCGCTGGCAGAGGCGCTGGCCACGCAGGCCAAGCAGCACAGCGCGACGGTGATGCCCGGTTTCTCTCATCTGCAGATCGCGCAACCGGTGACGTTCGGTCATGTCTGCCTCGCCTACGCGGAGACGTTCCTGCGCGACGCCGAGCGGCTGCGCTTCGTACTGGCCCTGCAGGACGAGTCCCCCATGGGCTCCGCTGCGCTTGCAGGCACCGGATTCCCGATCGACCGGGAGTCCGTGGCGCGGAGTCTCGGATTCGCCCGGCCGACCGCGAACTCGCTGGAGAGTGTCGGGGACCGTGGCTTCGCGCTCGACTTCCTGACTGCCGGTGCGTCCCTGGCTCTCGGCCTCTCCCGCTTCGGCGCGGAGATCGTCTTCTGGTCCTCGCAGCCCGTCGGCCTGATCTCGCTGCCCGACGAACTGGTCAGTTCCTCGGCGGCTCTGCCGCACAAGCGCAATCCCGATGCGGCGGAGCTGATACGCGGAAAGAGCGGCCGGGTCCTGGGCAACCTCCACACCCTGCAAACGGTGGTCAAGGGGCTGCCGCTGAGCTACTTCAGGGATCTGCAGGAGGACAAGGAGCCGCTGTTCGACACCGCGGACACATTGGTGCTGTCGCTGGACGCGGCGATCTCCATCGCCACCCTGATGCGGCCGAACGTGGACGCGATGCGCGCCGCGTCGGATCTCAGCTTCGTCACGTCCGGCGATCTGGCGGACTGGTTGACGCGTGAGCGGAAGATCCCGTTCCGCGAGGCGCACCACCTCGTCACCGAACTGGTGCGCCTGGCCAAGGAGCACCGACTCTCGCTCGGTGAACTGCCCCTGGAACTGCGTCGCGGTGTCGACGAGCGGCTGGCCTTCTCCGAATGGCCGGACATCACCGTCTATGCCTCGGTCGCGTCTCGCGACAGCCAGGGGGGCACGGCTCCGAGCCGCGTGCTTGAGGCCGCGGCACAACTACGTTCAAAACTGGCCGAGTTCACAGCACGCGCTGCGGCACGGTAGATCTTCGACCAAGAAGGGGAGGTCCAGCGTTGCTTGCGACGACGGATCTGGCGGAGAAGACGGAACAGTACTGGAAAGACGGCTACACCGTCCTGACCGGCGTGTACGGAGAGGACGAAGTCGAGGGCCTGCGGAGCGAATGCGACCGCCTCTGGACGCTCGACGGGCTGAACGACGACCTCAACCTGCGCACCGAGTTCCGGCGCGGACCCGACGGTGAGTACGTCTTCGACCGTCTCGACCCGGTCCTCGACATCTCGCCGCCGCTGAACGCTGCCGCGACACACCCGGCCCTGCTTGGCGCGCTCACGACCATCCTCGGCGGCCCCGCGAAGCTCCTCAAGGCCAAGTTGATCCAGAAGCAGCCGGGTGTGCAGGGCTACGCCGCCCATCAGGACTTTCTGTACTGGAAGTGGCTCGACAAGGGTCCGGACACCCTGTGCACGGTGGTCATCAACCTCTTTCCCAGCGACGAGCGCTCGGGCGGAATCGGGTTCTACCGCGGCAGCCACCAGCAGCTGCTCCCCGGCCCCACGGACAATCCGGAAGGCGATTTCGACCCGGCTCAGCTGGACGCATCGACCATCGAGGTCCCCGCGCTGAACGCCGGTGACGTCCTGGTGTTCCATTCCCTGGCCCCCCACTTCAGCGGCCCTAACACGAGTGACCGCCCACGGACCGTACTGCTGCCGTCGTACTGCACGACGGACGAAACCGACCTGTACGAGAAGTACTACAAGCGCGAAGTAGTGCGGCGGTGCAAGGAAATGGTGGGATTCGAGCGGTACTTCGACTCGCTTGACGCCTCCAAAGGTGCGTGAACATGCATTTCCTGCTCCTCCACCCGGTCGCCGAATGGTCATTGGAACGCGTTGCCGAGGTCTGTGACCGTGAGGGCTGGCAGCTGACGATCGTGACGATCGAGAGTTCGACGGTCGGGGACGACGTCACCACACTCCACGAGTGGATCAGGGTGCCGGCGCTGTCGGACTCGCCCGGGGAACTGCTGTCACAGATCGGGGCGCGGCGGTTCGACGCGGTGGCCGCGGGCAATGAGTTCGCGGTGATCGCGGCGGACGTCCTGGCGCGGGAACTGGGGCTGTATCACAACGACGTCGACACGATTCGCGCCTCCCGGAACAAGGCCCTCATGCGTGAGGTGTTCGAGGAGCTCCGGGTTCCGCAGCCGCGGACGATCGCCAGGCTGTCCTCGGCCGAGGACACCCTGGCGAAAGACATGGAGAATGTGGAGATACACCGGATAGTAAAAACCGTATACAAAAGCATTAAACATTTGATGAGCAAAATC